>NZ_JBEZEC010000004.1:172498-533271 GCF_040648595.1 Micromonospora sp. NPDC049107 | reverse complement strand
CCCACCAAAAGCAGGCTGCCAGTCCGGGGTATAAATCATAATTGGCACTGGCTTTACAAGCACCCTGTTGAGTTCTCAAAGAACAACCACACACCGATCAGCAAGCCCAACCCGTGGGCCCCATCCCGGGGCTTTTCGTTCTGTGTCCCCGTCGCTCTCGCGCCGGGCACTTTTACTACGTTACCTCACCGTCTCGGCCGTGTCAAACCGGTGTGTGCCGGTCTGTCGTGCTTCGTGCGGGTTGGTCCCGGCGCACTCACGCAGCAGCGAACCGCTGCGTCAGGTCGTCGGATTTGGCAGACCGGCCGCTGTGGTCTCCCACAGTCGCGCCCGGTGCCCTGCCGGTCGTGAACCTTACCCGGTCGGTTCCGCCGCACCAAATCCGCCTCCCGGCAGATCAGGTGGGCACCGCCCGAACCGCGCCTCCAGGAGCGAACCCCTAGCTGGCCCGGTTGCCGGCCCGGTTCGTGGCTTCAGGACTTTCGCCCTGTTTGCCCCGTTCCGCGCTGGCAGAGAGAAAGTTACGCGTCCGTGGGTTTGATCGTCAAATCGGGGGGTAGCGTCCCGCGTCACACTCGCGCCGGATACGCGTTTACGCAGCTCAGGACGTTCCGCCTCGGCGAGCGACCAGCCAACCGCGGATGCCGAGCACCCCGACCGTCGTGCCGATGGCCAGCGACGCGGCGATCAGAAGCGCGTGCACCCACAGGAAACTGGTCGGCGCGCCGTCGCCCACCGTGGCGGACGCCCACGACCGTGGGTCCTGCCAGATCGCGACCGCGAACCTCGGCCAGATCACCCAGGTCCAGACCCCGACCCCGACCAGGAAGGCGGACCACCCGCGCGACAGCACCATGGCTGCCGAGTATGCCAGCGGAGGTGGCACCGCCGATTCCGACACTGACCGCCGTCCGGCGGGAGAGCCGGCCCTCGTTTCCCGCATCCGCGGGCCGGGCATTGAGTGGGAGGACAGGGAGGTGACCCGTGCAACCCTCGATCTTCAACCCCTGGGCCTGGCGCGATCCGTCCGCGCTGGCCGGCGGATACACACAGGCCACGCCCTCGACCGGCCCGTCGAAGGACCCGGACGGCGGGCACGACGGTCCGGACGCCCCCGGTCCGGGTACCCCGGTCGACCTCGTCGGCTACCACGTGCAGGCCCGCGACGGACGTATCGGCACCATCGACGAGGCGAGCGACGACACGGATGCCGGACACCTGGTGGTGGACACCGGGCCGTGGATCCTCGGTCAGAAGGTGCTGGTGCCGGCGGGCACCGTGGAGCGCGTCGACCACCTGGACCGGGTCGTGCACGTCGACCGGACCCGGCAGGAGATCAGGGACGCGCCGCCGTTCGACCCGGCGTCGTTCGATCCGGAGTACCGGGACCGCGTCGGCAGGTACTACGCGGACCGTCAGGTGCCACCCCCGGAGCAGCGCCACGGGTAATCTGAGCTGGTGGTCCGGGCGGGCAGTTGCGTACCGAAGGCGGTCGATGTGGTCGACGGTCTCCCGCACCGTGTCGTGTCCGCGTCCCTGACCAGCTCCGGCGACGGCCGGGAGCAACTTCTGGACCTACTTCGTGCCGGTGGTCTGCGGTACCGCGCCGGCGCGCGATGGCGGACGGCTCGCTGAGCCCTGTCCTCCGCCGACCGAAGGGTGAGTTCGCCCCGCTCGGCGCGCGCCCAACGCGTGACCCACCTACCTGCCCGAAAGGCACATCCTCATGTCCATCGCACGCATGCTCACCGGCGACCGGCCCACCGGCCGCCTGCACCTTGGCCACTACGTCGGCAGCATCGCCAACCGGGTGCGGCTGCACCAGCGGTACGAGAGCTTCTTCATCATCGCGGACCTGCACATGCTCACCACCCGCAACCGCCGGGAGGACATCGACCAGGTCTCCGGCAACGCCCGCGAGATGGTGACCGACATCCTCGCCGCCGGCGTCGATCCGGCGCGGGCCACGTTCTACCTCCAGTCGGCGATTCCCGAGGTCGGCGACCTGAACACCCTCCTGCAGAACCTGGTGACCGTGCCCCGACTGGAACGGGTGCCGTCACTCAAGGACATGGCCCGCGACGCCGGCAAGGAGGAGATGCCGTACGGGTTGCTGGGTTACCCGGTGCTCCAGGCCGCGGACATCCTCTGCGTCAAGGGCGAGGTGGTCCCGGTCGGCCGGGACAACGCCGCGCATGTGGAGGTGACCCGGGAGATCGCCAGGCGGTTCAACCACCTCTACGGGCCGGTCTTCCCGGTGCCCGAGCTGATCCCGGCCGACAACCCCAGCCTGGTGGGCACCGACGGCGTCGCCAAGATGAGCAAGAGCCGGGGTAACAGCATCGCGCTGTCCGACGACACGGCCACGGTGCGCCGCAAGGTGCGCGGGATGTACACCGACCCGAACCGGGTACGGGCCGACGTGCCGGGAACGGTGGAGGGCAACCCGGTCTTCGCGTACCACGAGGTGTTCAACCCGGACCGTACGGAGGTGGACGACCTGGCCCGGCGTTACCGGGCCGGGCAGGTCGGTGACGTGGCGGTCAAGGAGCGCCTGGTCGAGGTCCTGGAGGCTTTCCTGAGCCCGATCCGGGAACGCCGGGCAGCGATCGAGGCCGACCGAGGGCTGGTCGACCGACTGATCGTCGAGGGCACCGAGCGCACCCGGCAGGAGGTACGCCAGACCCTGACGGAGGTACGCCGGGCGATGGGCCTGACCGGGACGTACCAACAGGTGCGCCGGCGGGCCGAGCGGAGCCGGCGCCGGACGGACGCGCCGGCCTGACGCGGACGTCTCGGGTCTTCCCGTTGTGACGGGGAGACCCGAGACGGTCCACCGAGGGCGCAGAATGCCAGGATGAGGGGAATTCGTCCGGTCGTGGTGGGTGCCACGCACCGGACGACGATGTTCGAGATCTTCTTCGACCTGGTCTTCGTCTTCGCGCTCACCCGGGTCATCGCCTTCATGGCGCAGCCGCCGACCGCGCTGCTCACCCTGGCCCAGGGACTGCTCCTGCTCCTGCTGCTGCTCTACTCGTGGGGGCCGTACACCTGGGTGGGCAACCTCGTCCGCGCGGACGTCGGCCTGGTCCGCGGAGCGACCCTGGTCGCGATGGCGGCGATCTTCGTGGCCGCCCTGGTGTTGCCGGACGCGTGGCGACAGGGTCCGGGGCTCGTCGACGCGCCGCTGACCCTCGCGCTCGCGTACGTGGTCGTCCGGGCGGTCCAGCTGGTGATCCTCGCCTGGGTGAGCGTGCCGATCCCGTCGCTGCGCCCGACGCTGCGCTACTTCCGCGTGCCCGTGGTGCTGGCGTGGTTTCCGCTGGTGGGCGGGGCGCTGCTCGGCGGGACAGCCCAGACGGTGCTCTGGACGGCCGCGCTGCTGGTGGACATCGGTGGCTCGCGGCTCGCGTCCACCTTCCACCCGTGGCAGCTGCGCAGCGTGGACCACTTCACCGAGCGGTTCGGGTTGGTGCTCATCATCGCCCTCGGCGAGTCGCTGATCTCCGCCGGCGCGGGGCCACGGACGATGACGCCGGTCGGTACGGCGGTGGCGGCCGCGCTGCTCGGCCTCGTCAGCACGGTCTGCCTGTGGTGGCTCTACTTCGATCGGCTGGCTCCCGCCGCACGGGCGGCCGTCAGCGACGTGCCACCCGACCGACGGGCCGACGTGGCCGGCGACGCCTACGGCATCGGGCACACCCCGCTGATCGTCGGCGCCATCTACTTCGCGCTCGGCATCGAGGAGGTGATCGACCGGCTCGCCGCGGACCCCTCCGACTCGGGCCCGCTGGGCTGGGCAGCCACGGGCGCCCTCTACGGGGGTGTCACCGTCTACCTGCTCAGCAGGCTGGTGCTCCGTCGACTGACCGTACGTGCCGTCCATCCGGCGCAGGTCGTCGCGGCGCTGCTGCCGCTGGCCATGCTGCCGGTCGGTCGTACCCTCGCGCCGTTGGCGGCGCTCGCCGTGCTGACCGTCCTCCTGATCGCGGTCACCTGGTACGAACGGCGGTTCGACCGGCGAGACGAACGGGCCGACCCGGCGCGGGCAACCCGTCCCTGACGGTTACCCTTCCCCGGTGACTCTGCCTCTGCCGCCCGGTGAGTTCGCCGCGTACCTGTTCGACTGCGACGGCACCATCGTCGACTCGATGCCGCTGCACTACGTGGCCTGGCAGCGAGCCCTCGACGAGTGGGGCTGCGAGTTTCCGGAGGACCTCTTCTACGCCTGGGGTGGCCGGCCGACCGCCGACATCATCATCGCGTTGAACGAGCGGCACGGCCTGGCGATGCCGGTGGCGACCGTCGTGGAGAACCGCGAGCGCATCTACCAGGAGCTGTTGCCGCAGGTCGCCGCCGTGCCCGAGGTGGTGGCGCACATCCACGAGGCGCACCGGCGGGTGCCGTTCGCCGTCGTCTCCGGCAGCACCCGGGCCGCGGTCACCGCGTCCCTGGAGGCGCTCGACCTGCTGGACCGGTTCGACGTGCTGGTCTGCGCCGAGGACTACACGCGGGCCAAGCCCGACCCGGAGGCGTTCCTGCTCGCGGCCCGGCAGCTCGGCGTACCCCCGGAGGCCTGTCTGGTCTTCGAGGACACCGACCTGGGCATCCAGGCCGCGACGGCGGCCGGCATGGCGTCGGTACGCGTGCCGCAGCAGCGCGCCGCCTGACCCTCAGGCGATCGTCAGCAGGAGCTTGCCGGAGTACGACGTCGTCAGGCGCTGGTGCGCCTCCCGCACCTTGCCCAACGGGAACTTCTCGGCCACGTGCACCACGAACGGGCCGGCCTCGACGAGTTCGTTGAGACGCCGCAACTGCCCGGGGTTGGACACGCCGTCGTACGCGCGAACCGTCATCCCGGGGCGCTCGCTCGGCTCCGGCCGCACCCCGTGGGCGTACGCCACGACTCCGCCGTCGGACAGCGTCTCGGTCAACCGGTCCAGCGTCTCGCCGCCGGCCATCGCCAGGATGCCGGCCACTCCCTCCGGGGCCGCGTCCCGGATCGTCGTGAGCACCTCGGCGAGGTCGCCGTGGCCGTCCAGGGACACGTCGGCGCCGAGCCGGGTCACCAGCGCCACGCCGTCCGCGCCGGAGGCCACCGCGATCACGTTGAGGCCCTGCCGCTTGGCCAACTGCACGGCCAGGTGTCCCTGACCGCCGCTCGCGCCGAAGATCAGGAGCCAGGCGCCGGCCGGCAGGGTGACGGTGTCCAACCCGGCCAGCGCGGTCAGCGCGTCGGTGGGCATGGCACCGGCGTGTTCGGCGGGTACGCCGTCGGGCAGCTTCGCGACGTACTCGGCTTTGACGACCGCGTACTCGGCGTAGAAGCCGCCCTTGGGCCGGGTGGTGGCGGAGGCGTAGACCTGGTCGCCGACCGCGAGGCCGGTCACCCGGTCGCCGGCCGCGATGATGGTCCCCGCGCCGTCCGAGCCCGGGACGATCGGGAGGGACGAGCCCTCCGGCACCAACAGGCCCTGCCGTTCGTACGCGTCCCACACCCCGACGCCGGCGCTCAGGACCCTGATCAGCACCTCGTCGGCGGCGACCTCGGGCACCGGGAGCTTGCGCAGGGTGATCACCTCCGGCCCGCCGAACTCGTCGAGGGCCGCGGCCTGCATCCGCTCTGGCACGTCCGCGTCAACCATGGGGGCTTCCTCTCCGGGCCGGCGTCACCGTCGCAGCATGCCGCCTCACGGGCGGGTCCGACCGGATGCCAGCCGCCGTTCACCCACAAGGACGACGCCCGCTCGTCGAGTGCTCAGGAGGTCTGTGGCTGCGGGCCACGGAGTGCCTGCTCGACGGCGTCGCGCACCCGGGCGTCCTCGCGGGCCTTGCGCCGCGCCCGGCCGCGGCGGCGGTACAGGTACGCGCCGACGGCGGCGGCGATCAGCACGAGGAGCGCCAACACCAGCGTCCACGGCAGGGCCCAGCCGTGTGCCGTCGCCTCGATGGGCGTGAGCGGGGTGGTGGAGCCCGACGCGTCGGTGAGCAGTGGGGTGACGGTGGCGGTCGCCGCGAGCCGGACGGCGGGCGCGACGCCGTGCACCGGCACCGTCACGTCCCAGCTCTCGCCCGGGAGCAACTGCGGCGGCGCGGCGATGTCACCGGCCCGCGCGCGCAGGACGCCGAACGGCCCCGACACCGACACCGACTGCTTGGCGGAGAGGGCGGCGTTACCGGTGTTGTGGATCGTGTAGGAGACGGTCGCGTCGCCCTTGCCGATCGGGTTGGCCGGTCCGTCGTACCTGACGTGGAGGTTCTCGACCGCGAGGGTCGGCTTCAGCTCGCCGCCCACCCGCAGGGTGATCCGGATGCCGAGGCGACGGTCCACGTTGATGCCCTCGGCCTGGTCGGCCTGGGTCAGCGCGGTCAGGATGCCGCCGACGTGGTCGCCGGGCGTGGCGTTGGTCGGAACGGCGATGGTGAAGGGCACCTGGACGGTCTTCCCAGGTTGGATCACGACGCTGCCGGCGCTCGGCTTGACCCAGGCGCCGACCGCCACGGACTTCTTGTCCCTGGTCAGCAGGTCGAGCTGCCCCGCGTCGGTGGTGAAGCCGTCGGCGGCGTAAACGGCGAGGGTCAGGGGCGCCGGGCCGCGGTTGGCCACCACCATGGCGTCCTCGACGTTTCCGCCGGGATTGACGTTGTAGCTGTAGCTGGACCGGGCTTCGCCGTAGCTGTTGGAGGCCGTCCGGACCGTCCAGGCGACGTTGCCGTCGGCCGCCAGGGCGGGGCCGCCGCCGACGCCGGCCGCCGCGACGGCGGCGAGCAGGGACAGCACGGTCGTACGAAGGAGTGTCTTCCAGCGCGTTACGGACGGTCGCATCTCAGGTCCTCGAAGTGATCTTGGTGGTGGGTGAACCGGCGGCGGGGTAGGCCCCGAAAGGTGCCTACCCCGCCCGGTGGAACAGGCTCGATCAGCTGCTCAGGGCAGTGATCGTGAGGGTGGTGCGGTAGCTGCCCTTCGCGATGCTGTCCGGGATCTTCAGGTCCAGGTCGGCACCGAGCTTGGCCCCGCCGCGCGGGTGACCCTGCACGGCCGCGCCCAGACCGCTGGAGACCGAGAGGCCCTTGCCCTGGTCGTCGAGGGACGACAGGACCGGAGCGCCGGCCGCCGCGCCCGCGCCGGCGTCGAGGACGTACGGGGTCCAGCCCAGGTACGAGCCGGAGAACGTCTTGTCGGCGTCGGAGAAGTCGCCGACGCTGGCCGAGATCGACCACGGGGCGAGCGACCGACGGCTGTCCGACACGAGGATCGGGTTGATCTTGCCGGTCGCCTCGAAGTAGCTGCCGTTGCGCTCCTGCGCGGTGCCCAGGTCGACCAGGCCGTTGTAGCCGTCGATGGTCCAGCCGAACTCACCCGGCGCCGGGTTGGGCACGTTGACCTGGATGGCCTGACCGTCACCGTGGTACGGGTGGATCGTGGTGCTGTCGACGATCGAGCCGACCGGCTGCCCCTCGGCGGTGTTGCCGCAGGACAGACCCTTCTCGACGGCCGCGTTCGGGGCCGCGCAGGTGCCGCTGCGGATGTTCTGGAGCACCAGCTTGTCGGCCTTGACCCCGACCTTGACGTAGCTGCGGACGTGCTCCTGGTTCTCCACCGAGTTGAACCAGTAGTTGCTCGGGTTCAGCGGGTCCGGGCCGAGTCCCTCGACGCCGGTGCCGGAGCCGTCCGGCTTCTTGATGTCGTAGTACTTCGAGCCGGAGGCCGAGTTCGCCGTCACGTAGAGGACGCCACCCGGGCCGGGGAACACGTCGGCGGCCCCCGGCTTCTCAGCCGGGTTCTCCTTCTGGCCGTTCTTGATCGAGTAGCTGCGGGTGTACACGTGGTCGTGACCCTGCAGCACCATGTCGATGCCGAGATCGGAGAACGCGGTCGTGAAGTCCTTGCGGCGGTTCTTGTTGTCCGCGTCGGTGGAGTGGCTCGCCGCCGAGTAGATGGAGTGGTGGTAGACGAGAACCTTCCACTTCGCCTCGGAGCCGTGCTTCTTCACGATGTCCGAGACGTACGCGACGTGCGCCGCGTCGCCGCCGAGCGAGCCGTCGGCCGGGTTGACGTAGCTGTTGCTGTTCAGGTCGATGAACAGCACGTCCTTGTAGACGTACCAGAAGTCACCGCCGGAGCGGGTCGACTGGTCCCCGTTGTAGTACTGGGCCGAGCGGTCCGTGTTCGGGGTGAAGTGGTGCTGCTCCCAGGACTTGCCGCCGACATCGTGGTTTCCGATGGTGGCGGCCGTCGGGTACTGCCGGAGCTGGTCCGGGGAGAGGTACGCGTTCCACTGGGACTCGTCGTTGGCGGACTCGACGTGGTCACCGCCGGAGACCAGCAGCTCGGTGTTCGGGTTCGCCGCGGTGGCGACCTTCAGGGTCTCGGCCCAACCGGCCTGGTCCCGCGCGACGTCGCCGGAGGCGCCGATCTGCGGGTCGCCGAAGAACAGGAAGTCGAAGTCGCCCTCGAAGTCCCGCGTCTTGAAGGCGTAGGTGGGCGACCAGCTTCCCTCGGCGCCGACCCGGTACGAGTACGCCGTGTTCTCACGCAGGTTGCTGATCGTGGCGTGCCGGTTGTAGCCGGTCGTGGAGGTGTTCGCGGCGCCGACGGCGTCGAAGCTGATCGCGCTGGCCGGGAACTCCCCGTTGACGATCTCGGCGGTCGGGGCGAGCTGGATCTTCTGGGCGGTGTCGGCCGAGGAGTACCAGGACACGATGCGCTGGGTCTCGTTGGCGCCGACGCCGAGGACGATGCCGGACACCGTGGTGGGGTCGGCGGCGCTGGCGGCGGTCAGCACACCGCTGCCGAGGGCCACGCCCACTCCCAGGAATCCGGCCACGACCCCGGCGACAACGCGCCGCCGCACGAGCCCGGCGGCCCGTGTCGAGGTGCTCAATGTCATCGACATTGTTCCCTTTTCGAATAGAGAAATGGATTGTTCCTCCCCGAGCACGGGGAAGCGAATCCAAAGCTTTCGTCGGCCGGTGAACCGATCATTAACGTGATCTTGCGAGCGGCTGCACTTCACGAACTGGTTAGCCGTACTCACGAGCCGGTGACGCGCTGAACAAACCAGATCAGGCCCATGATGGACACCCCTGCGGAAACCACACCGGTCGCCCAGAGACCCGCTTTCGGCGCACGGCGGCGCAGCACGAACAACAGCGGGAAGACGGCGGCGATAATCGCCAACTGGACGACTTCGATACCCACGTTGAACACCAGCAGCGACCACAGCAGCGTCCAGGACCACGCCTCGTCGATGCCGAGTGCGCCCGCGAAGCCCAGCCCGTGCACGAGGCCGAAGCAGAAGACGACACCGAGGCGGATCCACCCCCGGCGGTCCAGGCTGAGGTGACCGCGTCCGGTCGTCTCCAGATCCGTCGCGTGGTCACCACGCCGCCAGATCCCCCACAGGTGCCAGCCGGCCACGACGGCGATCGACAGCGCGATGACCGGCTCCACGACCCTCGCCGGCACGTCGACCAGGCCGAGGGCGGCGAGCAGGAACGTCACCGAGTGCGCCAGGGTGAAGCTGGTGGCCGCGAGCACGATCTCCCGCAGACGCCGCGATCCGGCGATCAGCGCCAGTAGGAACAGGATGTGATCAATCCCGGACAGCAGATGCTCGGCCCCCAACAGGAAGAACTCGCCGAACCGCTGGTAGGCGGTCTGGGCTGTCGAGAAGGACGGGTTGGCGGCGTCGAGCGCGGCACTGCCCGACCGGCCGTCGATCTGGTAGGTGACGATCGTCTTGGTGCCCTTGACGTACGCCTCGTCGTCCGGGAAGAGACCACTGCGCACCTCGTGCTCGGCGACCCGCTCGGAACAGGTCCAGTCGAGCAGCAGGTTCGCGTACGGCACGCCGTCCCGAACGCTCACCGTGGCGTCGCCCACCTGGGTGGGCCGACAGGCCGCGCCACGGGCGGTCACCGAGAGCCGGTCGGCGACGTAGCGCAGGACCGTCGGAGCGTGGGCCTTCAGCGCGGCGGCCTGAGCGTCCGGGTCCCCCGCCTCGAAGGCGGCGGTTCCGACCCGAAAGAGTGGGTCATCGTCGCCGGAGTCGGCGGCCGACACCACGAGGAGGTCGTATTCGAGGCCCAATTCGGCGCGGATGTGACCCTCGTCTCCGGCGGAGATTTTCGCGTACACGGTCGACGAAAAGCCGTGCGCGAACGCCGCTCCACCGCTGAAGAACGGAAGCACCGTCGCCGCGAATGCGACAACGGCGACGACGACGGTACGACGGATATGCCCCAGCATGCGGTTCCCCTCGGTTGGCCAGTGCACGCTGCACGTCGCGGGTGAACAAGAACCCGCCCGCCGACGAACCGATGGCGAACAAATATCCGCAGCGGCCGCTCGCGGATCGCGGGCCGCCGGATCTGGGATAGGAATACGAGTCGTACCCGCACCTGCCTCAGTCATCGGAGAAGGACGATCACCTTGCGCCCCCCGTTTCGGGCCGTCGCCCTGCTGGCCACGACCGCCGTACTCCTCGCCGGCTGCGGCTCCGGCGACGACTGGTCCCAACCCCGTCCCACGCCGAGCGCGCTCGGCACGCTCGGCCCGGGATTCGTCGACACCGCCGCGACGCCCGCCCCGGAGGCGACCATCACGCCGAAGCCCGGTTCGTGGGCCGACGTGCACCCGTCGAAGGACTACCGGGTGGTGCTGCTGACCGCCGGCGCGGACGCGCCCACCAAGGCCCTCGTGACGGCGGTACGGAGTTGGGCCGACGACGAGCACCTCGACCTGCGCACGGTCGTCGTCGGCGATCCGCACGAGGCCGTGGCGGGCATCAGCAAGGCGATCGGCATGAACGCCGACCTCATCGTCACCGCGGGCAACGACCTGATCGACCCGCTGGCGTTGGTCACACCGAACCACCTGGACGAGAGGTTCCTGGTCGTGGGCGCCGAGCTGGCCGAGCCCACCCACAACGTCACCGCCGTCGACTGGGAGGGCGCGTCGTTCCGCGGTGAAGGGCTCGGCATGTCCTCGACGTACGACGCGGGCTCGTTCACCGCCGAGCGCTGCGCGGCCGCCATCCGGGCCGGCGTGGCCGCCGTGCTCAACGGCCTGACCGGCATCGTCGTCTGGCTCTGACCTCCCGCTGTGCTCGCCGCGGCAGGTTGTTTTCGCTGCGACCGGTTGTTGAGGTGGCGTGACGAGCAGATGTTATCGATAACAGCGACGGCACCCCATCATCCGCTCTGTCGACCACCCGGTCCGCAGTGGCCGGTGCCCGCACCCTGCCCGGCCGGCAACCGTAGCCACCTGCTGAAGCCCTGGTCAGCGAGGTGATGAGGTCGTTTACGTGTCGGCGAGACATCGAGGTTGATGGTTTGGGAGCGCTCCCGTAACATACTCGAAGCGGCTGTTAACGCTCACCTAACAATCACTCCCACGAATGTGGAGGCCGCCGTCCCGTCAGGAGGGTGCTCGATGACCATATTCAGACCGACCAATCTCGGGGTCGTCTCGGCCGGTGTCGCGTTACTGGCGTCGGCGACGGTTGCCGTGGCGCTGCCGGCCGGCGCGGCCGCGGCGGGCTGCTCGGTGAACTACGCCGTGTCGTCCGACTGGCCGGGTGGCTTCGGCGCCAACGTCACGATCACGAACCTCGGCGATCCCGTGAGCAGTTGGACGCTGACGTGGTCGTACAGCGCCGGGCAGACGATCACGCAATCGTGGAACACCACCCTGACGCAGAGCGGGGCGGCGGTGACCGCGCGGAACGTGAGCTACAACGGTTCGATCGCGACCAACGGCACGGCGTCGTTCGGGTTCAACGGCTCCACGACGGGCAGCAACCCGGCACCGACGAGCTTCGCGCTCAACGGCGTGACCTGCAACGGCGGCACCACACCCACCACGCCGCCGCCCACCACGCCGCCACCGACCACTCCGCCGCCGACGACCCCGCCGCCCACCACGCCGCCACCCACCACGCCGCCACCGACGACGCCGCCGCCGAACACGTGCAACCTGCCGTCGTCGTACCGGTGGTCGTCGACCGGGGCGTTGGCGCAGCCGAAGTCGGGCTGGGTGTCACTCAAGGACTTCACCGTCGCCCCCTACAACGGCCGCCAGCTCGTCTACGCGACGACCCATGACTTCGGCACCCGCTGGGGCTCGATGAACTTCGGTCTGTTCACCAACTGGTCGGAGATGGGCTCGGCCAGCCAGAACACCATGAACAGCGGCACCGTCGCGCCGACCCTGTTCTACTTCGCGCCCAAGAACATCTGGGTCCTGGCCTACCAGTGGGGTGGCACCGCGTTCTCCTACCGCACCTCCACCGACCCCACCAACGCCAACGGCTGGTCCGCTGCCCAGACCCTGTTCACCGGCAGCATCACCGGCTCCGGCACCGGCCCGATCGACCAGACCCTGATCGCCGACGACCAGAACATGTACCTCTTCTTCGCCGGCGACAACGGCAAGATCTACCGCGCCAGCATGCCGATCGGGAACTTCCCCAGCAGCTTCGGCTCCAGCTACACGACCATCATGAGCGACTCCACCAACAACCTCTTCGAAGCGCCCCAGGTCTACAAGCTCCGCGGCCAGAACAAGTACCTCATGATCGTCGAGGCCATCGGCGGCCAGGGCCGCTACTTCCGCTCCTTCACCGCCACCAGCCTCAACGGCAGCTGGACCCCCCAGGCCGCCACCGAGAGCAACCCCTTCGCCGGCAAGGCCAACAGCGGCGCCACCTGGACCAACGACATCAGCCACGGCGAGTTGATCCGCACCAGCGCCGACCAGACCTTCACCGTCGACCCCTGCAACCTCCAACTGCTCTACCAGGGCCGATCGCCCTCCTCCAACGGCGTCGACTACGGCCTACTGCCGTACCGCCCCGGCCTGCTCACCCTGCAACGCTGACCTGATCCACCACCCGCGGGGCGGGCCCGGCACAGCCGGGCCCGCCCTCGTGGCGGCGCAGCTCACGAGGACGACTTCCAGCGCGGGCCGTCGCGCACCAATCTGGCGCTGAGCAGGACGAGTCCGAGCAGGCCGACGAGCCACGCCGCCTCGACGAGCGCGGGTCGTACGCCCACCGCCTCGGGGAAGTACGACGTGGTCTGCAACAGCGCGATGACGCTCCCGTTCGGGTGGATGACGCTGATGGTCCGGTACGGCTGCGGGAGGAGAGCGGTCGCCACGGCACCGCCCGAGGCCGCGTTGCCGATCGCGATGAAGATCAGCCACGTCGGGACCACCGCCCACCGGCCGATCAGGATCACCATCAGCGTGCTGAACAGGCCGGTGACGGCGATCTGGGCGGCCAACGTACCCCAGAGGGCCGGCAGGGGCGCCGGAAGCGCCCCGAGGATCGGACCCACGGTGACCGCCAGCGCGATCCCGCCCACGACGGCGAGGCCGGCGAGAATGGCGAGCCAGGTCCGCAGCGGCACCCGGCCGACGTTGATCCGCAGTTGCAGGGCCGTCAGGAAGCCGAGCAGGGTCGCGGCGATCATCACGTAGAACGCGGCCAGACCCGAACGGTCGGTGTCGGGCAGCGGCCGGACGTCCGTCACGAGCAGTTCCCGACCACCCTGCTCGTTGAGCTGTAGAGCGGCGTTGCGCAGCACCTGGGCGAGTGTGTTGCCGGCGGCGCTGGCGACCAGCAGCCGCGACCGGCCGGGTTCCACCACCAGCGCCGCGTAGACCCGTTGTCGCTCGATGGCGCGCTGGGCTTCTCCGGCGGTCGGGTAGCTCTGGTACCGCAGCGCGCCGCGCATGCGCGACCGCAGCTCCTGCGCGACCCCCGCGTCGGCAGTCGCGTCCCCGACGAGCGCCGTCGGGATGCGGTTCGGCGGCGGTCGGTCCAACGCCAGGGTGTACGAGGCCACGAAGGCCACGGCCAGCGCGATCCCGACGGCCACGACGGTCAGCACCGTGCTGAGCTCACCGGGTTTGTGCTCCCCGTCAGCCGTGTTCTCCGTCAAGAGAGTTCCCCCTGGTTCGCTTCGCGGTAATGACGAGCATGCCCTCGTCCTGTCGCACCCGTGCCGCGAACAGGGTGATCACCTGCGAATCGAATGGGGAAAGGCGAAACCAAATGTCCACCGTACGGCTCGACGCAGGTGCCGATGATCTGAATTCGGTGCGCAGGACAGCGCGACCCATCGTCGACAAGGGATACTCTCCGGGCCCACGCCGATGGTCAATTGACCTCGCGAGCAAGGAGAACCCCACCTCACCATGCCTAGAAGACTGCTCTGCGTGCTGATGTCCGCCAGTCTCGCCGTTGGTACGGCGCTCGGCGTGACACAGCCGGCGCAGGCCGCCGACCCCTCCGTCGACGGTGGTGGCCGGGCGAACGCCGGCATCGCCCCGGGCGCGCGCAGCTCCGCGATGGCCAAGAGCGCCGCCATCCCAGCGGGTTACACGGTCCGGGGAATCGACGTCTCCAGCCACGACCACAACCTCGGCCCGATCAACTGGCCGGCCGTCGCGGCAAGCGGCGTCAAGTTCGCCTACGTCAAGGCTACGGAAGGTCGGACGTACCTCAATCCGTATTTCGCCGAGGACTACGCGGCCGCCAAGGACGCCGGACTTCTCGTCGGCGCGTACCACTTCACCCGGCCGGACAAGCGCGACCCGATCAACGAGGCCAACTTCTTCGTCGACAATGCGAAGTTCGCCAAGGACGGTCAGACCCTCGTGCCGATGGTCGACATCGAGTGGCCGTACTGGAGCGGAGCGCCCACCTGTTACGGGCTCACCCCGACCGAGATGTCGAACTGGATCAAGTCCTTCACCGACCAGGTCAAGGCCCGCATTGGCCGGCCCCCGATGATCTACACGAACACCAACTACTGGAACCCCTGCACCGGCAAGAACGCGTCGTTCGGCGCGAACCCGTTGGACATCGCCGGCTACACCACGGCTCGTCCGCCACTGCCGGCGGGTTGGACCACGGAGACCATCTGGCAGTACGCCGCCGGCAACCCGAGCCAGCTCGGCAACTACAGCCAGAACGTCTTCAACGGCACCTACGCGGCGCTCACCAAGCTCACCAGCACGCCGGTGGCCGCGCCTCCCGTCGCCCTCCGCTCGCGGGCGAACAAGCGCTACGTGGTGGCCGAGAGCGCCGGCACCAAGCCGCTGATCGCCAACCGCACCACCGTTGCCCGGTGGGAGCAGTTCGACGTGATCAGTGCCGGCGGCGGTTACGTCGCGCTCCGCTCGCGGTCCAACGGTCGGTACGTGAGCGCGGAGAGCAAGGGAACGAAGCCTCTCATCGCCAACCGGACCAAGGTCAGCACGTGGGAGAAGTTCACCATCGTCAACAACTCGGACGGCACGATCAGCCTGCGCGCCGCGGCCAACGGCAGATATGTGGTGGCGGAGAGCAAGGGCACCAAGCCCCTCATCGCCAACCGGACGTCGATCAGCAGCTGGGAGAAGTTCGACCGGATCTCCCTCTGATCGCCGCCGCCTGCCCGGTGCCCTGATCGCGGGGGCGCCGGGCAGGCGGTTCCGGGGCTACCGCTGCCCGCCGTCGAGGTAACGCAGCACCGCGGTGACCCGACGGTCGGCGCGGTCGTCCGGCGGCAGCTGGAGTTTGGCGAAGATGCTCCGGATGTGCTTGTGCACCGCGCCGTCGGTGACGAACAGCCGCTCGGCGATCGCGGTGTTACCGAGCCCTTCGGCCATCAGTCCCAGCACCTCGCGCTCGCGGGGCGACAGCTCGCCCAGCGCCGTGTCCGTCCGCCGGTTGCGGGCGAGCAGTTGGGCCACCACCTCGGGGTCGATAACGCTGCCGCCATCGGCGACCCGGCGCAGCACGCTGAGGAACTCCTCGACCCGGCCCACCCGTTCCTTCAACAGGTAGCCGAGGCCGACGGCGCCCACCGAGAACAGTTCGGTGGCGAACGCCTGCTCCACGTACGCCGAGAGGACCAGCACCGCGAGGCCCGGGCGACGTCGCCGGGCCTCCACCGCGGCCACGATGCCCTCATCGGTGTGGGTCGGCGGCATCCGTACGTCCACGATCGCCACGTCCGGCGCGTGCTCGTCGACGGCGACCAGGAACTCGCCCGGCGTACCCGCCGTGGCCACCACGTCCAACTCCTCCGCCCGCAGCAGCAGCGCCAACCCCTCGCGCAGCAGCGGGTCGTCCTCCGCGATCACGATCCGCACGGCAGCTCCACACGCATCCTCGTCGGTCCTCCCGGTGGGCTGGTCAGTGCCATCCGCCCGTCGTACGCCTCGACCCGCCGGCGGATGCCGGTGAGCCCGGAGCCACGCGCCTCGGCGGCGCCGCCGCGCCCGTCGTCCTCGACGGTCACCAGTAGCTGGCCCTGCTCACGACGGACGGCGACGTCCACCCGGCTCGCGCCGCTGTGCCGGACGACGTTGGTCAGCGCCTCGGCCACCACGAAGTACGCGGTGGCCTCGACCGATGCCGCGCAGCGGACGGCAACGTCGACCGTGAGCCGACAGGGCACCGCGCAACTCGCGGCCAGGCCCGCCAGCGCACCGGCAAGGCCTCGATCGTCAAGCACCGGCGGCAGGATGCCCCGCACCACCGTACGGAGTTCGCCGAGGGCCTGTTCCGCCGCGTCCTGCGCCTGCCCGAGGATCTCGTCGGCGCGGTCGGGGTCACGCCGCACGGCCCGCCGCGCCGCCCCCAGCAGCACGTTGACCGCGACCAGCCGATTCTGCGTCCCGTCGTGCAGCGACCGCTCGATGCGGCGCAGCTCCAGCGCGTGGGCGTCCAGCGCGGCGGCCCGGGTGGCGGTCAGCGCGGCCACCCGCAGCGACAGGTCGATCCCCGGCGGCGGAGGCAGCAGCAACCGGCCGGGCCAGGCCTGGACCCGGGCCAGCGCCGGACCGAACCCGATCGCGGCGACCAGCCAGCCCACCCCGAGCAGGCCCACCAGGAGCGCTTCGGACAGCTCGTCCACGCGCCACCAGACGATCCCCGGAGCGCCGTCCTCGGGTGCGACCAGCCGGTACCAGAGCGGAAAGGTGATTTCCTGGAGGGCGTTGAGCGGCAGGGCGAGGCCGACCAGCCCCGACAGCAGTCCGATGACCGAGTGCAGCATGATCCAGCCGACTTCCCGGCGGACGAACGGATCACGTGCCGCCTCCCGCAGCCCCTCCTGCACCGGCCCCGGTGCCGGGATCGGCGCGCCCCAGCGGGACAGCCGGGCGCGCTCCCGATCGGCCACCGAACGCACCGCGCGCAGTGCGCCGGGCACCAATCCTCGGCCCAGTCCGGTCAGGCAGACAAGCGCCACGACCGCCGCCCACAGCAGCGCGCCCAACGCGAGCAGGGCGGTGCCGAGCCCGCCGACGAGGTGTTCGAGGGCGTCGACGGATGCCCGGAACCGGCCTCGCACGTACGCCATCGCCGCCCACCTCCCGCGCCAACATAGGTCACGGTGGGCACCCTCGGCAGCGTCCGCGGCGGAAAGTGCAGCCTGCTGTACCAGCGGTTGTCGAGCTGGGGGGATCGTCGCCGTGGGTTACCGCTTCGCCGCCATCCCGCCAGATCTGATCGGCCGTTCACGCCGAAGGCGTACCCGAATTGGTTCTAGCCGGTGGCGACCGCCGCCCGTCGGACGGACCCGGCGCGGGCCGCCCAGCGCCCGTCCTCGTGGCGTACCTCGATGGGGTGCGCGAAGGCCGCCGAGACCTGCGCGGTCGTGACCGTCTCGTCGGCCGGGCCGGCGGCGACCACGCTGCCGCCGTTGATCAGCATGGCGTGGGTGGTCGTCGCCGGAAGTTCCTCGAGGTGGTGGGTGACCATGATCGAGGCGAGGCTGGGGTGGGTCTCGCGGAGCAGGTCGATGGTCTCGAGCAACTGTTCGCGGGCCGCGACGTCGAGACCGGTCGAGGGTTCGTCCAGCAGCAGTAGTCGCGGCTGGCTGATGAGCGCCCGGACGATCAGGGCACGGCCGCGCTCGCCCTGCGAGAGAGTCGGCCAGCGCTCGTCGGCCCGGTCGACCAACCCGAACATGCCCAGCAGGGAATCCGCCCGGTCACGGTCGTCCCGGGTCGGCTGCCAACGCGGCGGCAGGTCGATCGACCCGACGAGCCCGGTCAGGACGACCTCCCGGATCGTCAAAGGTGACCGCAGCGGGTGACGGGGGTTCACGTGACCGATCGCCCTGCGGAGCTGCTGCAGGTCGACGCGGCCGAGTCGTTGACCGAGGATCCGTACGGTCCCCGAGGTCGGGTGGGTCAGCGCACCGCAGAATCCCAACAGCGTGCTCTTGCCCGCCCCGTTCGGGCCGAGCAGCGCCCAGTGCTCGCCTTCGCCCACGGTGAGGTCGATGCCGTGCAGGATCTGCTTGCCGTTCCGCCGGAACGTCACGTCGCACAGTTCGACGACGGGAGACGGCGGGTGGGGCTCGGCGGTCCTGGGGAGCATGGGCCCTCTATCGGTACGGCGACGGTTGCCCTGCACCGTGCCACAGACCGGTCGTACGGGTCAGTGACCAGGGCCACCGCCGTCGTACGCGCCCCATCGGCGGTATCCCTCGGCGGGCTCACTCGTTGGTAGCCGTGTGCCGCGCGCCACCGGGTCCGGATGTCCGGCGTCGTCGCGGCGGCGTGGGCGGACGACGGCAGCGGGGGCGGCGAAGCCATGACGAGGGCGGACCCGACCGGGCCACGACGCAAACCCAGCTCGTCGGCTCGGGCCACCCTCCTGGAGTTGTTCTTCGACGTCTTCTACGTGGCCGTGTTCGCGCAGTTGTCGATGCAGTTGGCCAATGATCCGACCTGGGCGGGGCTCGGGCAGCGACTCATCCTGCTGTTGGCCGCCTGGTGGACCTGGTCGGTGACGGTGAACACCACCGAGTTCTACGAGCCGCAGCTCCGGGCGGTCCAGGGTGTGGTCGTCGGCACGATGGTCGGCGTGTCCCTGCTCGCGGTCGCCCTACCGGGGGCCTACGACGGGCGGGGCCTCCTCTTCGCCGCCGCGTACGTCGGCCTCCACCTGGCCCGGGGAATCATGCTGATCGTCGCGCTGCGTCCACGCCGGGCGCACGCGCGGGAGGAGCGCTTCCTCTTCTGGTTCGTCGTGTCCGGCGTGCTGTGGGTCGCTGGTGGCCTCGCCGAGCCGGGTTGGCGTACCGGCCTCTGGATCGGCGCGCTCGCGATCGACTACCTGGCGGCGGCGCTGCGCTACCCGACGCCACTGCGCGGACGGATACCGCTGGAGCAGTACAGCCAGTTGAGCGTCCATTTCGGCGAGCGCTATCAGCAGATCGCGATCCTGGCGCTCGGCGAGCTGACCCTGATGACCACGCTGACGTTCGGCAGCACCCCGTACACCCCGGCCCGCGCCGTCGCGTTCGCCGCCGCGATCCTCACGGCGCTGCTGTTCTGGCAGATCTACGTGTTGCAGAGCAACAAGCTCGTCGACCGCTCGGCGCACTCGCGCCCACGCCACTCGGTGTACCTCGCGCCGTACGTCTACGCCCTGGTGGTGACCGGGGTCATCGCCACGTCGGCGGGGGTGGACCTCGTACTCCACGAGCCCCTGCGGACCACCCCGGCGAGCTGGGTGGTCCTCATCGCCGGTGGGCCGGTCCTGTTCGTGATCGGGCGGATGAACTCCGAGTACGTACTCCTGGGCCAGCTACCGAAGTCGCGCCTGGCCTGGCTGGCGCTGCTGGTGGGCGCGACGCCCGTGTTGATGCTGCTCGACCCCGTCCTCGTCACGGTCGCCGCGGCGGGCGTCCTGGTCGGCATCACGCTCAGCGACACCTGGCGGCTTCGCGCCCGCGCCCTGGCGAGCTGAGGGCGCGGCTGCCGTCGAGGTAGACCAGATCGGGCCAATGAATCTACACTCATCTCTGTTAGCGCTCACACTCGTCCCAGTGCTGAGGCAGAACGCCGTGCCGATCCGACGATCGGCGCGAGCCGGGCCACGCCCGGCAGCCGGCGGCTGCTCGGTCCGGCCGGCCCCCTCTCGGATGTCGACTGCCCCGGGCGGCCCTACCGATCGGCCAACGCCCTCGGCCAGCTCTACCAACCAAGGGGAGATCCATGCGAACGAGGGCACGATGGCTCGCGACACTCGCCGCGCTCGGTGTCGTGATCGCCGGGGTGGTGGCACCCACCAGTCCCGCCAGCGCAGAGTCCAACGGTGGGGTACGCGTGATGCCGCTCGGTGACTCCATCACCGAGGGCACGCAGGTGCCCGGCGGATACCGCATCGGGCTCTGGCAGCGGCTCGCCGCCGGCCGGTACACGGTGGACTTCGTCGGATCGCAGTTCAACGGGCCAGCCAGCCTGGGCGACCACGACCACCAGGGGCATCCCGGCTGGCGGATCGACCAGATCGACGCGAACATCGTCAACTGGCTCAACACCCAGCGGCCGGCGACCGTCCTGCTGCACATCGGCACCAACGACATCCTGCAGAACTACAACGTGAGCACCGCGCCGAACCGGCTCTCCACGCTGATCGACAAGATCACCACCACCGCGCCCACCGCCGAGGTCTTCGTCGCCCAACTCATCCCGCTCTCCAACAGCAACCAGGAGAACGCCGCCCGGACCTTCAACGCGGCCATCCCCGGCATCGTGCAGAGCAAGGTCAACGCCGGTAAGCGCGTACACCTGGTCGACATGCACAGCGCCCTCACCACCGCCGACCTGATCGACGGCATCCACCCCACCTCCGGCGGATACGACAAGATGGCCGCCCGCTGGTACAGCGCGTTGCAGTCGGTCCCCGGCAGCATCGGCAACCCGAGCAGCGGCGGCGACCCGACCACCACCACCACCCTCGTGGGTACGCTGTCCGGCCGGTGCGTCGACGTCCCCGGCTCCTCCACCACCAACGGCACCCAGGTGCAGCTGTGGGACTGCCACGGCCGCACCAACCAGCAGTGGACCTACACGTCCACCAAAACCCTGACGGTGTACGGCAACAAGTGCCTCGACGCCGCCGGCTACGGCACCTCGCCGGGCACCCTGGTCACCATCTACGACTGCCACGGCGGAACGAACCAGCAGTGGAACGTCAACGCCAACGGCACCATCACCGGCGTGCAGTCCGGCCTCTGCCTGGACCCCTACAACCAGGGCACCGCCAACGGCACCAAGCTCGTCCTCTGGACGTGCACGGGCCAGACCAACCAGCAGTGGAGCCGTCGATGAAGCAGCCGACACGATGGCTGACGGCCGGGCTCGCGGTGGTCCTCGGCCTGGCGCTCGCCACGACGACCCGGGACGCGGCGGTCGCGGACAGCCCGTACCAGCGAGGCCCGGACCCCACCCTGGCCAGCGTGGCCGCCACCCGAGGTCCGTTCGCCACGACGCAGGCGACCGTGCCGGCCGGAAACGGCTTCAACGGCGGGTACGTCTACTACCCCACCGACACCAGCCTGGGCACCTGGGGCGCGGTCGCGATCGTTCCCGGTTACTCCGCGCTGTTCGCCAACGAGGAGGCCTGGATGGGCCCCTGGCTGGCGTCCTTCGGATTCGTGGTGATCGGCATCGAGACCAACAGCCGTACCGACGGCGCCGACGCGCGGGCCACCCAACTGCTCGCCGCGCTGGACTACCTCACCCGGACGAGCCCGGTCCGCAACCGGGTCGACCCGAACCGGCTGGGCGTCATGGGCCACTCGGCGGGCGGCGCGGGCACCCTGCTCGCCTCGCTGCGGCGGCCCACCCTGAAGACGGCGGTCGGTCTCGCGCCCGGCACCCCCGGCAACAACCTGAACATGTCCAGCACGCAGGTGCCGACCATGCTCATCTCCGGCCAGAACGACGGGACGGTCACGCCCTCGTACGTCCAGGGCATCTACAACAGCCTGCCGGCGAGCGTCGAACACGCCTGGGCCGAGCTGGCCGGCAACGACCATCTCTCCTTCACCAGGTCGAACCCGACCGAGATGCGGCTCCTGATCCCCTGGCTGAAGACGTTCCTCGACAACGACACCCGCTACACCCAGTTCCTCTGCCCGCTGGCGGACAGCCGGGGCGTGTCGCGGTACAGCGCCACCTGCCCCCTGGTGCCGCCGGGTGAACCGACACCACCACCCACCACGGGTACGCCCACCACACCGCCGCCCACCACGCCGCCTCCGACGACGCCACCACCCACCACGCCACCACCCACCACGCCGCCACCCTCCGACGCTGCCTGCACCGCGGCCTACCACACGGTCAACTCGTGGTCGGGCGGCTTCCAGGGTGAGGTCACGGTGACCGCGGGCACGACCGCCGTCAACGGGTGGACCGTCCGCTGGACGCTGGGCAACGGGCAGAGCATCAGCCAGGTCTGGAACGGCACGCTGAGCACCAGCAGCTCGACAGTGACCGTCCGCAACGCCACCTACAACGGCTCGCTCGCCCCCGGCGGCACGGCCACGTTCGGCTTCCTCGCCACCGGTACGCCGACCAACCCGTCGCCAACCTGCACCAGCCCGTGAACAGCCGCGTGGCGGTCGTCGGCCTGGAGTCCGCTGACGACCGCCACGCGGGTCCGAGCAGTTGCCCGGTCAGCGCCGTCATGCCCAGCGGCGCGGTCAGCGATCCTCGTCGTCGAGCGGAACCGGTTCGAGCGCGGGCAGGGGCAGCCAGAAGACGGGGATCATCAGGGCGTAGATGACCAGCCCGGCGGCGGGGGCGACCGTACCGACCGCCGCACCGAGGAGAGTCAGCACCGGTCCCGCCAGGAAGCGTCTCCCCACGAGCCTGCCCGCGTGCGCGCTGACCCGCGGATTCAACAGCCTCGGCGCGCGCATCGCGTACCACCAGAGGGCGTTGAAGAAGATCGCGCCCAGGCCGAAGGAGCCGCCGAAGAACAACACGGCGAGCGGCTCACCCGACCCGTTGCGAAAGGCCGCCGCGAGTACGGAGGCCGCGAACGGCAGGAACGCAACGGTCATCAGCAGCACGGTGTTGAGCAGGAGCACCCCTCGATCAGCGGCGACGACCTGGTCGAACATGACATGGTGGTTGGTCCAGATCGACGCGATCAGGAAGAAGCTCAGCACGTACGCCAGGAACGAGGGCCACAGCTCGACCAGACCCCGACCGAGGTTGGAGGTGTCCTCGGGCGGGTGGATCTCCAGCACCAGGAGCGTGATGGAGATGGCGAAGACGCCGTCGCTGAAGAACACGGTCCGGCTGGGGTCCCGGAGAGCGCTGTCCTGTAGCGCAGCCTCATCCCCCGGTCGTGTCCGCCGCCGGAAGCGCCACCGCCTGGCCATCAGCCTGCCCGGCCGAACGGACAAAAAGCCATAGATTGGAGCATAGTCGGGAAATCGTCCCGTCAACCTCCGACGTCGGGTGGAGAGGGCTGCTCGGGGGGTTTACCCATCGCGCGCATCGCGTCCGAGATGGCGATGCCGGCCAGGACGGCGACGGCGGTGCCGGCCACGGCCAGCGGCGGCACGAGGATCATCGCGGGCGCGACGGCGACCAGCAGGAGGGCGCCGATCAGCCGGGAGCGGGACACCCGCGCGAACACCGCGTGCTCGACCAGCATGCGTCCAGCCAGGAACAGCACCGGTCCGCCGAGGATGGCGATGATCCAGGAGGCACCGGTGGGCCCGAACGGATGGGTGATCACGATTTCGTAGCCGACGGCGATCGCGACGGTGCCGACGACCATGAGCATGTGGGCGATGAACGCCTCCCGGATGAGGTGCGCCGGGTCACGGGCGGCCGTGAGCGCCCCGGGCAGCAACTGGCCCGCCTTGAAGAGGTACACCCGGAACAACAGCACGGTCGTGGCGAACGAGACGGCGAACGCCGCAGCGGCGCCGCCCTCCTGGAACGACGTGTCGCTGTAGGCCGATCCGGTGGTCAGGATCAGCTCACCGAGCGCGATGATGAAGAACTGTCGGTACCGCTCGGAGATGTACTCCGCCGACACCGGCCAGCCCGGTCGGCTGGAGATGTTCCACGGCGCGGGGTAGAAGAGCAGCAGCGCCGTACCGTCGATGGCGAGGGCGAGCGCCCACAGCACCGTCCGCGCCGCACCCGGCAGCAGCGCTCCGACGATCCACGGGACGGCGGACATCGAGAACCACAGGAGCACCCCCGCCGCTCGACTCTGCGCCTTCAGACCGCGCAACGCCGGCACGATGACGAGGCCACGGACGATGTGCACCGCCACGTACGAGCCGGCGAAGACCAGACCCCCGGCACCGAACGCCTCCGGCACCGCGACCGCCATCATCAGGGCGCCGAGCATGGCCGTGTAGACCACGAACTGGACCTGCGGCCGCTCGGAGTTGTAGAGATCGGTGACCCACGCCGTGACGAACCAGAGCGACATGAAGGCCATCAGCAACAGGAACGTCTCGCCGACCTCGGCGAGGACCATTCGCCCCTCGGTCAGGTCCTCGACGAGCCGATGGGAGACCCGGTTGAGCGCGAAGACGAACACCAGGTCGAAGAAGAGCTCCAGGAGGCTCGGCCGCTGCGGCTGCTCCGGCTTGCGAAGCAGCGTTGCTGCGCCTGTCGACATCCCGCCGCCCGACCTTGCCCGGATTCTTCACCTGTTGGGAATTGATACCACCTTCGGCGGCCCATCGGGGCCGGTACGACATACCGCCGCCCTTTGGCGTCACCACCCGAGGCGTCCGGACCACGGAGACCGGCTTCCGCTCAGTCGTAGAACACGATGAACGCTGATGCGGAGTCGTTCGGGATCTCGTCTCCGCCACCCCTGAAATCCACTCCACTGTGCGCGGGAACGAACGTGATCCTGCCGCCGCCACTGCCGGCGGCGAAGCCGTGCTCGAAGACACCGATCGTGTGATTACTGCCGTTCCACACGGAGGACGCTGAATCGTTCAGGTTTTTTCCGTTGGTGTACTGGTACCAGCGGAAATCGGCGAAGCTGGCACCGGCATCGACGGTCCGGAACGCCATGGTCGAACCCGTCCAGCCAAAGTTCTCGTAGAAGCAGACCTCCACATACTTCTCGGCGCACCTGTACACCGCCTGTGCGGCCGTCGGGGCGACCGTCACCGAGACCACGACGGCCGCGGTGGTAGCGAACGTAGCCGCGAGAGCTTTGCGCTTCTTCACGTCATCTCCAACAAGAAATAGCCGGCAGAAATTTGCCACGAACCTACGGGCCAGTTCTTGATTCCTTCTGAACATCCCGTTCAGACGAGCTGCGGCGTTCTGCTCCAGGGCTCCGGCAAGAGCCCGAAAGGCCCCGGGCTCGAACGGCTCGCCCCACGGGAACGTCCCGGTCGTGCAAGGCCCGGAGAGCCCCGCAGACGCTCGCCGTACGCCACCGGTTCCAACCCCGCACCGGTCCCGACGGCGCGCTATCACGACCAGGTCCGGTACGTCGTCGCGAGTGATCAGGCGGCAGCGCCCGCCTTGAGGCGGGCGGTGATGTCGACGACCCGTCGGGCCTGATGGCGGGCCGCCTGGAGGACCACCTCGCCGGGCGGGCCGTCGCCGACCACGTGGGAGGTGCCGTAGGGGTTGCCGGCCTGGAACTGGACGGGGTCGGTGTAGCCGGGGGGCACGATGATGCCGCCCCAGTGGCAGAAGGTGTTCGCCAGCGCCAGGAGAGTGGACTCCTGGCCGCCGTGCGCCGTGTTGGATGAGGTGAACGCCGAGTACACCTTGTCGGCGAGCTTGCCCTGAAACCACAGCGGGCCCGTCGTGTCGATGAATGCGCGTAGCTGGCTGGCCGGGTTGCCGAAGCGGGTCGGGGTGCCGAAGAGCACCGCGTCGGCCCAGTCCAGATCGTCGTGGCTGGCCTCGGCGATGTCCGCCGTCTCCTGCAGGTGCCGGTCCCACTCCGGCCTGGCGCTGACCGCCGCCGCCGGTGCGGTTTCGAGCACCTTGCGCAGTCGCACGGTGGCGCCGGCCTTCTCGGCGCCCTCGGCGGCGGCCTGCGCCAGCGTGTGGATGGTGCCGGTGGAGCTGTAGTAGATGATCGCGACATGCACGGGTTCCACGGTCGATCTCCTCCCTCTGCGGTTCTGACCGGTACGACGAGACAGCGCGAGAAGATGTGAGGCGACCTGCGACCGCACAATTCGCGGCGACGGTTCGTCGTAAGGGGTGAGCCAGATCGTTCGAAGGAGTCGGTGAACCCATGGCCCACCCACCCGAGCGGCTGCACGACCGGCCCGATCCGAGCCTCAGCGCGATCATCAGCGAGCGCCGTCAGCTGACCAACCTGGCGTACCGACTGCTGGGCTCCCTGGCCGACGCGGAGGACGTCGTGCAGGAGACCTACGCCCGCTGGTACGCCATGTCCCCCCGACAGCAGGAGGGCATCGACGCTCCCGGCGGCTGGCTGACCACAGTTGCCAGCCGCATCTGCCTGGACCTGCTCCGCTCGGCGCGGGTCAGGCGCGAGCGTTACGTGGGCGAATGGATCCCGGAGCCGCTCCCCGACCGGGCCGAATGGATCAGCGGCCGGTCAAGCGGCGACGCCGACCCCGCCGACCGGGTCACCCTCGACGAGTCGGTCAGCATGGCCTTCCTGGTCGTCCTCGACGCGATGACCCCTGCCGAGCGGGTCGCGTTCATCCTGCACGACGTCTTCGGCTACCCCTTCGCCGAGGTGGCCGCGATCGTCGGCCGTACCCCCGGAGCCTGCCGTCAGCTCGCCACGTCGGCCCGCCGCCGCATTCACGTGCCGCGGCCCGATGCGGGCTCGTCGGCACGACGTGCCGATCTCGTCCGGGCCTTCAAACGCGCGTGGGAGGCCAAGGACATCGACGCGCTCATCGGCCTGCTGGCGTCCGACGCCACGGCGACCGGCGACGGCGGGGGGCACGTCACCGCCGCGCTCCGCCCGATCGAGGGAGCCGAGCAGGTAGCCCGCTTCTTCGTCGACCGGCCCACGGCGGCGGCCGGCGTGACACTTCAGGACTGCACGGTCAACGGCCAGCCCGGTCTGGTGGCTCGGCGGTACGGCGTCCCGGTGTCGGTGATGGCGTTCGACGTCAGCGACGACCACATCCACCACATCTGGGCCGTACTCAATCCCGACAAGCTCCGCTCCTGGAGAGCGACCTGTTGACCACGGGTCCACTGTGGAGGTTTCGGGCGAGTGTCATGAGACTGTCATGTTTGGTCACCCGGCCGGGGGATACTTCAATCACGTTCGACTATCCACGGGGGATAGTGGTACGGGGGATCGGCTCAGCGGCCGAGTCAGTGCCGCCCGGCCACCGCCGCGCCGCAATGCCGGGTGAGATGATGATCAGGCCCGGTGTCTCCATGAGTTGCGGGGGACGACAGGACGTGCAGTCGCACACGCCAGGGCAGCAGTTCACGCAAGAAGGCGCTCAGGCCGGCTCGGTCGCGGGCTCACCGCAGGCGCCGGAAGTCGCCATCGATCGGCTGGCTCAGCTTTCGCAGGACCTGGAACAATTGGCCGAGGCGATCCTCGACCAGTGCGCGGATGTCAGCCAGCAAGATACCGAGTCCGATGCGGTTGAGCTGATCACCAAGGTGCTGACGCTGCAGACGCGCTCGGTCACCATGGTGGAATGCGCCGTCGCGCACGCCCGCTACCGAGGCGTCAAGTGGCGGCAGATCGGGGATCTGCTGGGCGTGAGCCGACAAGCAGCTCACGCCCATTTCAGCAACATCGTGCAGCAGCACCGGTGTCCCACGTGATCAGACCAGCAGGCGTGCGCCGGCCATGGCGAACAGGCCGGCGCCGAACGACCACAGGAACCGTCCGAGGCCCATGATGATGGCGACCGACACGTGCATGAGGATCGCGCAGACCATCCAGGCGATGAGCGGCCATCCACCGAGAATGAGGAAGATCGGGCAGGAGACCTCGATCAGGATCACGCTCCAGGCGGTGAGCCGCGTGATCGTGGGCCGGTTGAGCATGTGCCAGGCGATCTGCGCCGAGCCGAACCGCGGCGAGTTGACCGCCAGAGCGACCTGACGTCCGTGCCGCCACGCCGGCACCCGGAGCTTCGCCACGCCGCTCCACAGGTAGGCGAGGCAGACGTTCAGGGCGACCAGCCACGCCGCCCAGTCGGTCAGGGCGGTCGACGGCACCAGCCAGAGCACGCCGAGGCCGGCCAGCACGATCATGAGCATGATGTCCGCGCCGTCACCGAGCGGTTGGAGTGCGACCATCAGGTAACCGAGGATCAGAACGGCCGCCAGCCCTCCACCGGACAGGCACGCTCGCGGGTCGACGAGGAACCAGCCGCCGAGCAGGGCCGGCAGCAGGGCGATCATCCGGTGCGCGAGCACCCACCGCGGGCCGGCGGCGGCGTCCGGGCGCCGCCAGCGGGCCAGCCCGGGAAGCGCGGCGGTCAGCTCGGCGCCGGTCACCAGCAGGGCGATGCCGGCCACCCGGGCGGCCAGCGGGAACAGGTCGTCGGCGAAAAGACCGCTCGGGAACCATTCAGCTGTCATGACGGATCTCCGATCGGCTGCTTGCTGCGGGGAGGACGGGTTCGCGGGCGGACACGAAGATCGTGCGAGGCGGCGATGTGGTCCAGTACCCACGGGTCAGCACCAGCCGGAACTCGGCCCGGTCCGCAGTTGTGGGGTCGGCGGTCCGCAGCGCTGAGCGGCGTACCGACGCCATGACCCGCCGGTATGCGGGGTCGTCACGCATGTCGCGGCCGTCGGCCGCACCCCCGCTGATCAGCCGGTACGCCAGGATCTGCGCGCTCTGATCGGCGCGCTGGCTGGGCCGCCACATCGCGGACCACCAGCGCCAGCGGTTGCTCGTCAGCGGTGTCCAGGGGTGCTCGTCCGCGTCGGCCGAGGTGGCCGCCGCCGATCTGCTGTGCATCCGGTAGGACAGGTCGAGGTCGAACATGCCGAAGCGCTGAGCGAACAGCCCCCAGAACGGCAGGATCGACCGCAGCGTTGCGACCCCGATCCGGACCTGTCGCATCCGGCGGTCCACCGCCGGCACGAAGCTGATGATCGCGGCCGCGGTGTAGGCGGAGAACAGCAGCAGGAAGCACCACGCCAGGAGGTGACCGATCATCGCGCACCGACCGTGTCCGCCAGGGCCCGTGGGCCGGTGGCCTGGTGCCGGTCGCGCAACCCGGCCACGACGTCGGCCACGCGGGAGACGCCGCCGACCGCACGCAGCGCCCCCGTGCGCAGCACACCACCGATGTTGGCCTCCCCGGTGACGACGCCCCGCAGGGTGGCCGAGTCGGTCAGGATGCGGGCCCGCGGCAGGCACGGCCGGTCGCAGAACGACGCCTCGCCGGTCGCGGGGTCGATCAGCCAGGAGGACTGCCGGTCCTCGATCGTCACCAGCACGTGGTCCCGCAGGCGGTCCTGCTCGTGGGAGCAGAGCCGCGGGGCCGGATCGTCGCCGCCCAGCACGTCGGCCAGCGCAGTGACGGCAGACCGGCCCGGGCTTTCGCCCGCCGGCCCTTCGGACGGCAGGGCATTCCAGTCGGGTCCGACCTCCGGGTGGTCCAGCTGTCGCAGGCACTCGTTCATCCGCTGCATGAGGTCGGGCGGGATCAGGTGGATCGGTACGCGTCGTCCCGTACCCACGCTGTCGGCGGAGACCCGGTCGGTGAACGGCAGCTTGTGGTCGCCGGCGCCGATGTCGTGCTGTCCGGCGAAAGCCGACCGGGACAGGCCGGGGACGTCCTCGACGCCCAGGAATCCGGTCAGCCGGCGCAGCTCGCGGTCCGGGTCGCGGGCGAGGTCCTCGTACCGGACGCGCACCGTGCGGTCCGGGTTGCGTCGCTCGTAGCTCAGCAGCGCCTCGGTGTGATCGCACCAGTACCGCACGAGCGCGTGCACGGTGTTGCCGGGGGACTTCTGGACGTACTTCTCGAAACCGTACGCGGCGAAGCCCCAGCGGCTCGCGTCCAGGCCGGACATCACGAAGTCGAGGCAGTGCCGGTGCAGGGCGACGAAGCGGGCCTGCGGAAAGACGTCGGAGAGCAGCGGTGCCAGCCAGAGGTTATCGAGCGACTTGTCGCACCAGAGGCGCTTGTCGCGGGCCCGGGCGTACGCGCGCATCGGCCGGTCCACCGCCGTGCGGATCTCGTCGATCACCTCGGTCGGCAGCGGACCTCGACCACCGGAGAGGCAGACCTGCCGCCAGGCTCGTTCGGTGGTCTCGCACACCCGGGCCACGCTCGTCTCGGGTGGGCTCGCCAGCTCCGGATGGGCGTCCAGCAGAACCCGCAACAGGGTCGACCCTGACCGGGCGAAGCACAGGATGAAGACCGGGCCGTCGGTGCTGGTGCGCGGCTCGCTCGTCATGGCGTTACCTCCAGTCTGATCAGTTGACGGCGCTGACGTCGGTGAGGGACCGCGGGCCACCCGGGACGACCGTGAGCGGGGTGAGATCACCCGCGGTCATCCGCAGCGCCCGATCGCAGGCGCCGAGGACCGGCGCCGAATGGGCGACCACGATCCGGGTACCGGGCATCATCTGCAGCGCGGTGAGCACGGTCTGCTCGGTGCCCGGGTCCAGGTGGCTGGTGGGCTCGTCGGCCACCAGCAGGTCCGGCCGGGCCAGGAAGGCGCGGGCCAGGGCGAGGCGTTGCCGCTGCCCGCCGGAGAGGTGCATGCCTCGGCTGCCGATCGGAGTGTCGAGCCGCAGCGGCATCGCCGCGACGTCCTCCTCGACAGCGGCGAGCTCCAGCGCCTCCCATACCGCCCGGTCGGGCACGCCAGCGCGCCACGCCAGCACGTTGTCGCGGATAGTGCCAGAGAACAACTCCGGGTCCTGCGGTACGTAGGCATAGGACAATTCGCCGGGCGTCCGCCGGCCGCCTGCGTCGACGCGCACCCGGGTCACGGTGCCCGATCGCGGCTGGTACAGGCCGAGGAGAAGGTGGATGAGGGTGGTCTTGCCCCCACCGGTGGCCCCACCGATGCCGAGCAGTTCGCCGGGGCGCACCTCCAGTGACACGTCGTCGACCACATCGGCGCCGTCCTGGTGATAGCGATAGCTGACCCGCTCCAGCCGGATCGCCGCTCGGGCCGGCTGCCGGTCGGCGCCGGTGACGTCAGCGGTGTCCTGGCCGGTAGCCGTATCGCCGGCATGCGCGACCGGCGCCGGCGCTGCGCCGTCGATGATGTCCTCCAGCCGCTCCAGCTGGCCGCGGACCAGGAAGATGCCCTGCGCCCCGGTCACCAGGCGCCCGAGGGTAGCCAGGAACATGCCCGCGACGGTCAGCATGGCCAGGACGGAGCCGAGCCGTACGGTGCCGTCGGCCGCCAGCCAGACGCCGGTTAGCACGATGGTGATGGGGACGGCGAACTGCACGAGGCCGGTGAAGGCTTGCAGGGTCTGCAGTTCGGAGTCGCGCTTGAGGCCCCGGGCGGCCGACGCCGCGAAGGTCCGCAGCCAGCGTCCGGTCACCCCGGCTTCCAGCCGCATCGCCTTGATCACCGCGTAGTTGTTCACCGCGTCGACCGAGTTGATCTGAAGCTCGGCATCGGCGCGGAGTGCCTCCCGCTGGGCAGCCTCCACCCGCCGACCGAAGGCGACTGCGGCGCCCATCTGCAACGCGGCGCCCAGCAGCGCGATCACCGACAGGGCCGGCGAGACGGCCACCAGGGCGGCCAGATAGATCAGGGTCAGGGGCAGGTGCAGGCCGGCGGCGAGAAGCAGCAGGGTCAGGGAATCCCGGAGGGCGGCGTTGGCGGAGATCCGGGAGAGGATGTCCCCCGCCGCACGCTGCTCGAGGAATTCCAGGTCCTTGCCGAGGAGGTGGTGGACGAAGGCGGTCATCAACCGCGCGTCGATCCGGGCCCGTAGGCGCAGGACCAGTCCCGACTGCAGCAGAGTGCCCAGGAACTGCAGGCCCAGACAGCCGGCCGCCGCGACGCCGACCAGCCAGGGCGACAGGTGCCCCTCGCGGGCCACGGCGGCGTTGACCGCCTCGCGGGTGAGCAACGCCGGGCCGAGAGTGGCGGCGACCATGATCGCGGTGGCGGCGATCAACTGACCGCGCAACCCGCGAGAACTCCGCGTGATCACTCCCCGCAGGGACAACCGCGACGCGACGTCCGGCGACGAATGCTGCCGCCCGTCACCGGCAACGCCGAAGACGATCAGCGGCCCGGACATCCGCCGCGCAAGGGCCTCCGCATCGCAGCGTTGCCGGCCCTGCCCCGGATCGACCATCTCGACCTGGCCACCCCGCACACGGGTGAGCACCACGAAGTGGTTGCCGTCCACGTGCAGGACCGCCGGCATCGCGGTCGAGGTGACCGCGGCGCGCAGATCCTGCACGGCGTACGCCCGCGCGGTCAGTCCATGGGCGGTGGCCGTCGCTAAGATCCGGGCGACGGACGTACCGTCCCGGCCGCTACCGAGAGCGCGCTGCCAGAAGCCGGTCGAGGCGCTGCGGCCGAGAGCGCTGCCGACCATCGCCAGACAGGCCGCGGCGCAGTCCGACTGGGACATCTGCAGGATCGTCTGAACCCGTTTCGCCATCGCTGCCGCTACCTCCCGATCCGGTCCACGACCAGCACCAGCACTCCGAGCGCGAGCAGGATCCACACCGCGAGCGCCACCCACAGGCGGGTGATCGAGCGCTGCGCGGCCAGCCCACACAGCGCCGCACGTTCCACCCCGGCGGCGGACGCCTCGACGCCTTCGTACGGATCGGTGACGCTGTCACGCATCGCCCCGCGCTCCTTCCTCGACGGGCCCCTCCGGCGACCGGCAGCCGGCCGGCAGGCTGAGCGTCACGACGCGCGGAACGGCGCGTGGTTCCAGATGCCGCAGCAGACCAAAGCCGACGCCCGCGACGCCCGTGAACAGGCCCGGATCCGGCAGCGGCCGCGGCAGGCCCGTCCGCCAGCCGTGCCGCTCAGCGGCCGCGAGGAGTCCACCGAGGTGGACGCCGTACTCCTGCTCGCATCCGGCGGCTCGCAGCAGCTCCAGTGCTCCCATGGCGCCGTGGCAGAGGCTCTGGTCGTACCCGAAACCGTGCTCGACGGTCAGCCGGACCGCCAGGTCGATGTCGCGCTTCTCCTCGCTGTCGATCAGTGCGCCACCGCCGGCCGCCTCCTCGCCGAGTGCCAGTCGGACCAGTCCGATCCCGGCCCCGCCACGGCACCAGCTCTGCCGCTTGCCCTCCTGCGGCACTCCCTCGCGCGCCAGCAGGGCGTCGTGCCAGCCACCCGCGTCGGGACGGCGCTGCGAACGCTCGGCGTCGATGCACACCCGGGCGGCGGTGTCCCATCCGGCGCCGGGAAACAGGCCGGCTCCCCGACCGAAGGCGAGGGCCGCGCCGGACATGCCATGTGCCACGCCCGCCGGGATCTCCTCGGCACGCAGGACGGATTCCAGCTGCATCGCGGTCGATCGGAGGAACCGGTCGGCGGCCGCCGCGTACACCTCCGGGCCGAAGGCCGTGGCAAGCTCGGCCGCCGTGGCGGCGATTCCGGCGGAACCACCGAGCAGGTCCCAGCAGTCGGTCGGCAGCGGGGCCGGTGCCAGCCGGCCAGCGACGTCGCGGGCCCAGCGAGCCAGGCCGGGATCCCCGGCGGAGTGGCCGAGGCACGCCGCCACGTACACCGTTCCCCAGAGCCCGTTCAGCACGCCAAGCTGACGGTTGCGGGCCAGCTGCTCCAGCGTGCTGTGCTGCAGCACGGACTCGGCATCGACCAGCATCGCCGACCGGGCGGAGGTGGCCAGCCGGCTGCGTGATCCGGTGATCAGGTCCAGGTACCCCGCGAACAGGGCGATCCCGGCGACGCCGTCGTAGAGACCGAAGGGGCTCGGTCGCACGCCGAACATTCCGCTGGACACCTCGACACCGCCCAGCCACCAGGCTCGGCCGCGATTGTCGGCCATGTCGGCGGTCAGGGCGTCCCTGATGTCGGTCGCCGCGCGAAGGACGGTGTCGCTGTCCGGCGTTGCAGCGCGGACCGGGGAGTACGACTGCCGGTGCCGTGCATCGGCCGGGATGCGCAACAGTGACAGGGTGGCTCGGATGATCCCGGTCTGCACCCGCAGATCCTCGGCGGACAGCGAGCGCAGCCGCTGGCGGACCAGGTCCAGCCCGCTGACCAGCAGAGCCGACGAGTGCACCAGTTCGCCGTTGGAGAGCAGGTCGACATCACCCGCGCGGCGCTCGAACGTCGGTATGCAACCGTGCAGTAATCCGCGGCGTTCGCTGCCGAACAGATGGAGGGCGAGCTGCCGCTCGTGGGCGTTCGCCGGCCAGATCGTGTTGACGACTTCCTCTTGCTTGAGTGCCGACCGGGCGGCATCGGGATGGCCCAGCTCGTACAGCAACTTGCCGTACTGCCAGCTCGGTCGCACGATGTGCCGCACGCGGGCCCCGGCGAACCCGGCCAGGAGCTGGTCGAGGTGATCACGGTCGGCCAGGAACATTCGGTACGCAGCGACGAAACCGTCGGCGACCGTGTCCTCGTACCCGACCACCGGCACCACGCGGCCGTCGAGCACCGGCATGTGCGTCGCGTCCTCCGCCGGCAGGGACCGCATCACGAACTCGGACCGGCCGTGCTCGTCGACGCGCAGCTCGCGGATCTGCCGGGGCTGCCGCCGTTCGCCGACGGCGCCGAGCATCGAGAGGTCCAGGGCCGTCGGCAGGTCGCCGCGGTGGCCGGGTTCCGGCAGCAGACCGGAGTCCAGGACGGTGGTGGCCTTCACCCCACCCATCTCCTCGACACCGTCGCCACGGGTGCGGAAGGAGGTGGTGAACAGGCACTCGGGATCGACCAGGACGGGCGACCGGCCGTCACACAGCACGTTCTCGTAGTGCAGATCGGTCGCCCGCATCAGGTACGCCAGCGCAACGAGCGCTCCCGAGCGGCGATAGAAGGCCCGCACCTCGTCGGCCGAGCGAGCCGGCGACCACGCGACGAACTCCTGCCACCCGTAGCGACCGCGGTCCACCGATCGGGGAACCCGGGGGGCGAGTCCCGGCTCGTGGCTGTCCAGCCACTGCAGAACCGTGGTGAGCTGGACTTCCAGGGCGAGGCTGCGAGGCTTGTAGAGGAGCTGGGTGTCGTCGGCGAAGGTGAGCAGCAGCACCGCGCCCGGCTCGTGCAGGTCGCCCACGGCGCGTACGGCTCGCATCTGCCCGGCCTCGACCCCGCCGAGCAGCGGCGTGATGAGCGGACCGTCCGCGCGCAGCCTTTGCAGCATCTCGGTGAACGTGCGCAGGTATCCGTCGAGGATGTGCTTCACCTGGCGAAGCAGAGGGGCGTAACGGTCGGCGAATTCGGCTGCGGCGGGGCGGGCCGCGTACCGGACGGCCAGCGTCTTCGCCGCTTCCGCCTCGGTCCGCCGGGCAGTCGGCGCTTCTCCGGCCTTCCCGGCTTCGTCGACCGGGGCGTCGAGATCTTCTGCGGCCGCGCGACACGCGAGCCGGCGAACGTCGCCCAGCAGACCGCGGAGGTAGCGATCGGCCACCGTGGCCGCCGCCCCCTGACCCTCGGCGCGTCCCGCCTCGGTGAGGGCCCTGTGCAGGTCGGCGAGCCGGGGCCACAACGGCAGCAGTGGCCAGAGAACCGGCTCCTCGGTCATCCAGCCGACCGGCGACTCCGCCAGCGTATGCGGCAGCTCCGCAGGCCCGGATCCAGGCGCGTCACCCGCAGGTGGTGGGCTGCCGCCGACGGGAAGGGAGAGTCGGGTACGCAGTGCGTCCTCCGGCAGCGTCCGGAACGGCGGCACCGTGGACCAGCGCCGCATCAGGTCAGTCGACATGGAGCCTCCCCGCGTCATGGATGAGGACGGCCGCCCGCCCCGGTCGGGCCGGGACGGGCGGCCGGTGCACCGGACTACTCGGCGCAGCGCTTCCGCGCGATCAGGCGCAGAGGTTCGACGTCGTCGGGCAGACGACCGTCGGCGGGACGCTGCTGCTGCAGACGAAGGTGAAGAAGTCGAGGCTGTCGGCGGCGCCACCGACGATCGACTCCAGGTACATCTCGTCCAGCGGAGAAGCACCCGCCGGAACGGCCGGCATCGTGGCCTCCTCGGACCCTCGGTTCTGCCAGGCGTCCGTCATACCCTTGATGATCATTGCTCGTCCTCCCTTTCGTTCGTGCGAACAACGGAGACCCCAAGATATCCACAACAGTGACGGGCAACACCCCTTTGTGAATTACTCGGCATCCGCTCGACCGTCTGTCAAATTGGCATTGACGGACGCCTCTGGACACCTTGTCAAACAATTCTTGACAGAGCGGATCCGGCCCTCATTCCGAACGAGGCGCCCACAGATCCGGCCTCGCGTGCGAGCAAGCGGGGCGCGACGTAGGATCGTCCCTATGGGACTTGCCGGAGCAGGGATCGTACTGGGGGTGGCCGCAGTGGCGGCCTTGGCAACGATGCTGGCCAACGTGATCACCCGACACCGCCGACGGCGCCGCTGACCGCCGGCCGGACCTTCTGCGGGCAGCGCCCCGGCGGAATCCGCGATACCCTTGGACGATGACGATCGTCCTTATCGTTGGATTGTTCTCACTGGTGGCTGGCGCCCTTCTGGCATGGCGCCCGATCGGGATGGCACGCCTGGTCGGCCACTTCGGCATGGTAAAATTCGACCCCGCAAGAACTACCGAGTACCGCACCGCCGGAATGGTGATGGCCGCACTCGGCCTCATCCTCGCCGTGATCGCATTGTTCGCCTGACCCGAGGCGCCTGCCCGCCGTTGCGGGCGCGATCCGGAAGGGTCGCCATTATCGCCTACTACTCCAACGTCACCTCCCCTGCCTGTACTTGTGGTGGGTTCGTCGGGCGCGGCTTGAGGATCTTCGTCGCCAGATCGACCAGGGGCAGGGTGCGCTCTGGTGGGGAGCGCCACGGCGAGGACGGTAAGGACGGCCAAGGCGAGCATGGCCAGGGTGATAGACCGGTGCCAGCCGATCCGTAGGCGTCCCCTGTGGACCAGTTCTACTGAACAGCGGAAACACATGATCGAGAGCACCAAAACCCGCCGGGATTAGCGGGTCTGAACCGACCCCACCCGAGACCCTGTACGGATCTGAACTACAGAGATCCCTTCACCCTGCGGGCCGAGGTCTTCCCCGAGCCCTTCCGGACGGGCGCAGGCTCCCTACGGACCGGGGAGGCCGCCGGACGGGGCGACGGAGCGAGCTTCCGGAGACCGGCGGGCTGGACGAAGAGTTGCCGCCGGGCTACCGCATCTCCCCGGGTGTCCAGCTCGTACCCCTCGATCCAGGCCCACCCGTCGTACGTGATCCGGTCTTCCAGTACGCGGATGAGCCGGAAGTAGAACGGCCGGGAGAACTGGACGCTGGCCGCCGGCGTGAGGTGCAGCAGGTCACCACCCTTGAACGGGCGCACGCCCCACCGCCCGTCGCCACGCCCCGATCCGCGCTCGGGCCACCGCGACCCTCGGACACCAGCCGTCCGGGTGGCAGCGGCTACATCTCTGCATGCGGTGGTAATCGATCACCGTCCAGGAAAGCTCGACCTCGAACGGCACCGCGCTCACCGCGACCCCTCCCGCTCCGGGTGGGGTGGAGCAGGACAGGCGAACGGCCAGAGCTTCACGAGGTGCCTCCTACCTGGGCGAAGGTCTGACCTCAATCTAGTTCAACTTGTACAGTTCGTATAGCTGTTTCTATAAGTACAGAACGTTTGGTAGGTACCCAACGGCCCGCCCGTGCTAGGCGTCCATAAGGTGTCGATCATGATCGACGAGATGAGTCCGGTAGCGCTCTACATCCAGCTCGCGGATCTCCTCGCCAAGAAGATCGAGTCCGGAAAGCTCAAGCCCCGTCAGCCGCTCCCCTCCGAGGCCCACCTCCAGCAGGAGTACGGCGTGGCTCGCGGCACGGTCCGAGCGGCTATCCGCCTGCTGCGGGAACGGGGTCTCGTCGTGACGCTTCCAGCGCGCGGGACGTTCGTCGCCGAGAAGCCGTAGCCAGCACCACCATCACTCACCGAGGCGTCAGCCAGGTGCGCGGTCACCGATCGGGCGTACCGGTAAGCGGTCCCCAGCACGGCGGCGAAGCCGATGAGCACGGTGTAGGACCAGGCATCGCCGGGACCGGTCAGCTCGCCGTAGCGGTGCGCCAGGAAACCGACGAACGTCGCCGCGCCCAGCGCGGTCACCGCGACCACCGCGCGAAGGTCGGCCACCATCGCGGCGTTGGTCGGGGCCGCCGCCGCTGGGGCTGGTCGGGCCGTCCGCTGCGTACGCCGCGGTGGTCACCGCACTTGTGGTGGTCAACTTCTCGCGCGTCGCCGGCGGGTTGCGGACAGGGCGGATGGTGAGACAGCACGGTCGAGCGGGGGCGGAATCGAGCAGGGAGCGACGGTGGGGATGGTGGTGGGTCCGGCCGCGGATTCGGGGTGTTGGTGACTCGACCGGGTCGGCAGTACCGCCAGCGCGATCAGCGCGCCGAGTAGGCCCGTCGCGGCGAAGCCCCAGGCTGGCACGGTGGCATCGATCACCGCCCCGGCCAGCGGGGCGCCGAGCGCAACCCCTACCACCATCGCTGAGCCGTGCAGGCCCATCGCCTCACCCCGTACGCTCGCCGGCACCAGCCTGCTCACGGCGTCGGCGGTGGCCGCCACGGTCGGCGCGGTGAAGGCTGCGGACGGCAGCAGCATCAGGGCCAACAGCCACCACTGGCCGCTGCCCAGGCCGACCGGAACGGTGACCAGACCGAGGACCAGGGTGAGGATCAGCGACGGCACCGGGCGGGACAGCGCGCCGTAGGTGAAGCCACCGATCAACGAGCACGACGCCCAGAGCGCCAGCACCACACCGGTCCAGTCGAGCTGGCCAGCATCACGCAGCACCGCCACCACCGACACATCGATGCCGGCGATCACCAACGTGCCCGCCGCGCCGCCGGCGAGCAGTCCGATCAGCCGTGGGGTCAGCCACTGCCGGCGCGGCAGTGCCGGTGCCGGCGTCGTCGCCTCGTCACGCGCCCGGGTCGGCGGGTTCAGCACCAGCAGGGTGAGTCCGGCCAGCACGATCCCTGCGCCGACGGCGTACATGGTCAGGGTGGGCGAGACCCTGGTGGCCAAGGCCACCGCCCCGGCTGGCCCGATCATGAAGCTGAGTTCGACCGACATCGAGTCCAGCGCGTACGCCTGACGGCGTTGGGTTGGCGGGACCAGCGCGGCGATCGACTGCCGGACCACGGAGAAGACCGGGAGGGTGAGCAGCCCGCCGACGAACGCGGCACCGAGCAGCACCGGGTACGGCAGAACCGGTGCCGTAGCCCAGAACAACGCCGAGACCGCTGTGGTCAGCAGCAGCATCGGCCGCAGGCCACGTCGGTCGACCAGCCGGCCGAGCAATGGCGCGCCGAGCGCCGAACCGACCGTCATCGCGGCCCCGACCAGCCCGGCGGCGAAGAAGCCGCGGCCCAGATCGAGGACGTGCAGCGTCATCACCACGGCGGTGGCCGCCACTGGCACTCGGGCCAGGATCGCTACCAGCAGCAGCGGCCGTAACCCTGGCAGCGCGAGCGCGTACCGGTACGGCTTCACATCCAACACGGTCCGCACCTCCCGGGCCGCCCTTGCCTAATACGGGTAGTTCCTAGTTACGGCTTCGGCCGGGTGACCTCACCGATCCAAGGCGATCCAGTAGCGCCTTACTGGACCGTGCTCGGTGTCGCGGATGCCCTCGAGGACGCCGCCGTGGTGTTCGATCGTCCGGGCCGACGCGATGTTGTCGGCCAGGCAAGGGATGAGGACGCGATCTAGGCCCAGGACGACGCGAGCCTCTGTGAGCATCTCGCCGAGTGCCCAACTCGCCAGTCCTCGGCGGCGCGCGGACGGCCGGACGCCGTAGCCGATCTGGCCGATCTCGTCATCGAACTTGTGCCGGAGGGCGATACCCCCGAGTACGTGGCCGTTCTCGACGATCCACCGGGGTGAGCCGTGCTGTTCGTCCGGGCACGGATCGCCGGCCGGATGGACCATTCGGACCCGCTCGTGCACCCAAGCGGCGAAGCCTTCGGGCGAGTCCACATCGTCGTCAGCCCTCAGGCCGAAGCCGTCCTCGTGAAGGCCAGGGCCCCAGTCGTCGCGGCATTTCAAGAACGCGGCGTGCAGGCGGACAGTCGGCAGAATCAACTCGGGCATGAGGTCACGGTATTAAGAGCCGGACCGCCGGGCGAGCCGCGTCTTACCAGAATTGATCATGCCCAGAAGGCGATCCACCTCCATATAGTCCATGTGCTTCGACAGCAACCAGAAGGTGCCGTGCCGCCCTCCTGGGCAATGTCAGCCTGGTCAGGGACGCAACCCAGATGACGAAAGCCAGGAGCTTGGTAAGCCCCACGGACGGCCATTTTGTGACTTGCGTCATACCCGAGTGGCCGTAACCGTCGGCGATCCTCCGACTCGCCGCCCGCGTGCGGTCGGCAGTTCGGCGGCCTGGGGTTTGTAGAGCCGCTGCTGCGGGCCTTCCCGACCAAGCCAGCCCACGCCACCCTCCGCTTCGGCGAGCCGGACGACCCGACCGCCGTCGAGCGGCGCATCGATATATGACCGCCCGATAACCCTCCTCAGAACAGAGTTCCAGACCGAACGTCAAGCATGTCCTGGGACGTATTCGTCAAGCGGGTGGTCGGACCAGACAATCACCGGTGGCGATTGTCCACCGCCGACTGCCGCGCGCCACATGTCCGCCAGCTGATCTGCCACACCTCGGCGCACTGATCGCGGCAGAAGGTGAACCCGATTTCGCTTGCGCGTCCGCCGTGCACAGCGGCACCACGCGGGCTTGGCCGAAACGTATACATTGACCAGCGCCGGTTTGCTGTCGATGGATCGAGACGCCATGAACTACCCGACGCCGCCACCGTTTCCCCCGCCGCCACCGCCTCTTCTGCCCCCACCGCCACCGCCACTGCCGCCGCAACCGGCACGGCCGCGACGGCTTTTGCTGCTGTTTGGTGGCCTGGCCCTGGCGTTCCTGCTGATCTGCACGATCGGCGCGCTTGTCGTGGTGCCCCGCTTCACCGGCAACCCGGGTGGCAAAAAGGAACGGGCCACTGAGGCGCAGGTGGCGGTGAATACCGCCGATCAGGAGTTGAGGCAGGCGGCTGAGCGGCTGCTCACCACGCCGGCGGTCCGCTACCAGGGGTCGTTCTCCGGACCGGACGGCGACCGCATCAGCATGGACGCCCAGGTGACAAACGAAGGCACGGTGCGAGGCAAGCTGATCACCGACGGCCAGACCGCCGAGATCCTGGACCTTGGCGATCGTACGTTCCTCAAGGTCGGCGAGGCGTTCTGGCGTAAGGCCGGGATCACCGACGGGCGCGAGAAAAAGTTTGCCAACCGGTGGGTGCGGGTCGCGGGCGACCTCTTTGGATTCGACTTCGGTGACGTCCTGGCGCCGGCTCTGCTCGCCACCGGCATGGTGCCGAGCATCGAGGAAAACGGCTATCCGCAGCAGGAGGAGTCACTCGGACTCGGCGTGGTCACCTCGGTGGATGGCGTCGAGGCACGAGCGGTGGTCCTCGACGGTGTCACGTACCTGATCAGTACGGCCGAACCGAAACGGCTGTTGGGTATGAGCACCACCCCGGTGGCCGAGTCGGGGAGCGGCTTTCAGACGATCGCGCACCGGGTGAGTGACGTCGAGTTGCGCGCCAAGCTGCAGGTTCTCACCGACGACCAGCGGCAGTTGCTGTTCGACGAGGTGAAACGTCAGATGGGCGTACTGGCGCAGTCCCTCGACAGCATCGTCCAGGTGTCGCTCACCGGCGACGCGAGCCTCAGCCCCTGCACCACCAACGGCTGCACCGCGAACCTGAAGCTCCGCAGCAGGGTGACGTCGGCATCCAAGTACGTGACGATCGACAAGCAGGTCACCGTCGAGGTGAACATCACCATGACGTTGGACGGCAGGCCGGTGCAGACCTGCCCGGAAGTCCTGATCATGAAGCCGAAGGACACCAAAACGGTACGGTGCCGCGCGTCGTACTACATCCCGCCGGCCCGGAAACCCAAGACCCACCAGGTGTATGCCGCGTACACGGCGGTCGCCCGGGCGGTCACCACGGCGGATGCCAAGAAGATGGCCGCTGACCTCGCCGACGAGATCAAACGCAACGGCACGTTGGGCGTCAAGCCGGCGGACAAGCCTCATGAGTACCTGCCGACCGGCGCGAACCCGCCGGCGCTGAACACCCGTCAGCAGCAGGCGAGGACCCGCGTCGAACAGCTCGCGAAGCAGGCTTGCAAAGACGTGCAGCGGTGGCCCGGAGAGTCCCCGCAGCACTGGGGCGACCGGGTGCACAAACGACTCGCCGAGCTCGTCGGTGCGGAACCGGCATCGGCCAACCTGTTCGCGGAGGTCGGCTACCGCAACGGTCTGCTCGCCAGGAGGTGGAAGAATCCGGTCACCGCACGAGAGGGCTGGGAGAAGGGCGCCAAGGCGCCGGATGTCGTGCTCGGCGTGGACGAACTGCGACCGGAACTCATCCTCGACCTGAAGACCGGCGCCAAGGGGCTCGAAACCAAGTGGTACGGGGACCTACAGAACCAGCTCCCAGCAAGGTATCGGAACGTTCCGGCGATCACCGTTCGATGCTGAGAAGGGGATGATCACGTGGATGTCGGCAGGTGGGAGAAGGCCGTCGACGCGTACCTGCTGCCCGCTCTGGGTGATGGCTGGCGTGCTGCGGAGGGCCGACTGGTGCGGGGTCCGGTCGGCTGGACCGCCCAGACGGTGCAACCAATTCCACCACTGCGCCGGCGGCCCAATTTCCAGGTCGAGGTGATCGTCTGGTTGCTCGCGGTGCCAGCGGCCGACGGCCACACGTGCTCACGGCGGCTGGAGGGAGTGTTCCCGGAGCCGGACGCCCTGGCCGGCTACGAACCGGTGATGGCCGACATCCGGGACGTCGTACTCCGGGAGGGCATCCCGTTCCTGGACCGTTACGGAGATGTCGAGGGCTTGCTCGCTTACCGACTGGAGTGGGAAGCCCAGGACGCGGAGCGTGGCCTGACCGACCCCGACATACGTGCAGCCGAGGAACTCGCCTACCTGCATGTGATCCGCGGTGACTGGGACGCCGCGCTGGCGGCTGCGGCGCTGGCTGAGGAGGCCGGCGAACTGAACCGTTCCCGCCCGCACCCGATCGCCTGGGAGGATGAGATCCTCGAACGCGTTCGTGCGGTGATCGCCCTCGGCCCGGACGGCGCCCGCGAGGCCCTCGCCCGCAACGCGGCCACAACGGCGGCCGCGTTGTCCCTGCCCTACTCCATGCCGCGTTGAAGCGCCAGGGCGAGCGGATGAGCGGCACCGAGGCGGATTAGAACGTTGCGGTACTTCGCCGCTGTGCGGGAACGGAAAAGGGCCGTCTCGGTTTCCCGAAACGGCCCTGATCTTGTGCGCCCGAAGGGACTCGAACCCCTAACCTTCTGATCCGTAGTCAGATGCTCTATCCATTGAGCTACGGGCGCTCGTGCTCAGCCAGTGTACACACCCGGCTTTCGCGCGGAGACTCCGGGATTCGAACCCGGGAGGGGCTTTAAGACCCCAACCGCATTAGCAGTGCGGCGCCATAGACCAGACTAGGCGAAGTCTCCCTGGTGGCCCGCAGACCACCGCGCCCGAGGATACAGGTCGGCACCCACCGGGGGCAAAACGACTTCCGGGGTACGCCGACCCGGGCAGCGCGCCCCGGTATTTCACCGCTGTGCGGGGGCGTGATCGGGACTACGCTCCATCGATATGCAGGAGCAGCCGCCCAGCGAACCGACCCGCCAGGAGCCTGCTGAGCGCCCGCGTCGGCGCCCGGCGCGGGCCACGTTCACGCCGCCGCAGGCGACCGATCAGCCTGCCGAAACGGCACCGGCGGCACCGGCGAGCCCGCGTCCCCGCCGGGCCAAGGCGGCGCCGGTGATCTTCCAACCGCCGGATCCGGACCGTCCCCTGCCCCGGCAGACAGAGCCCGCCCCCGCCCACCCGGAGAGCACCCCGGTCAAGCCGCCCGCTGCCGCCAGCGACGCGCCGCACCCCACCAGGGAACCCGCCGGCACCGCGGCGCACCCCACCAGGGAACCCGCCGACGACACGGCACACCCCACCGAGGAACCCGCCGGCACCGGGGCGCACCCCACCAGGAAGTCCGCCAAGAAGGCAGCTCAACCCGCCCAGGGCGCAGCTCGACCCGCCCAGGACGAGGCGCTTCCCGGCGCGGCGGGAGAGCCGACGGGCCAGCCACCGAGGGCGCGGGCGCCCCGGCCCCGGAAGACCGCCACCAGCACGGCGGCCGTCGCACCGACACCACCTCCGCCAGCGCCGGTCATCCCGGATGCGACGCCCGTCACACCAGAGCCGACCGAGATCACGCCAACCCCTCGCAAGCGCGCCACGCCCACCCGTAGAGCCGCCACGGCGAAGGCGGGCGCACCCGCAGTCGCACCGGCACCCGCGCCGGAAGCGGCTTCCGCGATCACCCCCGAGCCGGCCGCAGCGGCGGTCCCCCCGGGCAACCCCGAGGCGGCTTCGACGCGTACCCCCGAATTGCCGGCGGTGGTCGCGCGCCTGCGCGACCATCCCGGTTTCGCTCCGGAGTTCCTGGCGATGGAGGCGGTGCGGACGCTCGGACCCGGCGCGGCCGAGTGGACGCGGCGGCTGCGGGACCGCTACCCGGACGCTCCGGCGGACGGTCTGGCCCGGCTGGCGACCCGGCGGTACGTGCGGGCGGCGGGCGCGGGAGGGGCGGCGGCGGCGCTGGCCGGTCTGTTCGCGCCGCTGGCGGAGCTGGTGTCGGTGCTCTGGACCCAGGCGAACCTGGTGCTGCACCTCGCGGCGGCGTACGGACGCGACCCGGCGCATCCCGATCGGGCCGAGGAGCTGCTGGTGTTGACCCAGGTGCATCCCGACGCGGCGAGCGCGCGGGCCGCGCTGCTCGGTGCGCGGGAGGCCGGTGATCCGGTGGAGGGGACGTGGCCGAAGGCGGCGGAGGCCGCCTGGCGGCTCGCCGCGCCGCTGACCGCGCAGGCCGGCGGGTGGGTGGCGTTGCGGTTGGCGTCAAGACTGGTGCCGGGGGCGGCGGTGGTCGCCGCCACGCTCGGCGACGCGGCGGCGGCCGATCGGCTGGCGGCGCGGGCGGTGGCCGCCTACCGGCCGCACCGACGCTGAGCGGTCACAACCAGTCGAACCACTCGCGGGGCAGCGACGCGTAGCCGACGAAGGCGACCACGTCGAGCACGGTGTGCGCGATGACCAGGGGCATCACCCGGCGGGTACGCAGGTAGAAGAGGCTGAACACGACGCCCATCACCGCGTTGCCGACGAACGCGCCGAAGCCCTGGTAGAGGTGGTAGCTGCCGCGCAGCAGCGCGCTGGCCGCGATGATCGCGGCGAGCCGCCACTGGAGTTGGCGCAGCCGGGTGACCAGGTAACCGACCACGATCACCTCCTCCAGCACGGCGTTCTGCACGGCGGCGAGGATCAGCACCGGGACCGCCCACCAGACCTTCGGTAGCGCCGCCGGCACCAGCGTCGCGTTGAGGCCGAGGTGCGCCGCCACCCAGAACAGGGCCAGGCCGGGCAGGCCGATCAGCGCGGCCAGGCCGGCGCCCCGGGCCAGATCCTGGCCGGGCCGCCGCGCGTCCAGGCCGAGGGTCCGCGCCGGGTCGCCGGGGTCCCGGCTGATCAGGTGTACGGCGAGCAGCACCGGAAGCAGCGCGAACACGATGCCGAGGAGCTGGTACGTCAGGTCCAGCCAGGGGCGGGCCGACGCGGAGGTGTTCAGGGCGGCGGTCTGCTTGGAGAGCGGGCCCTCGGCGGTCAGCTTCGCGATGATCGAGACCACCGCGTAGACGGCGGACTGGCCCAGGGACAGGCCCAGGACCAGCAACGTTTCGGTCCCCAGCAGCCGGCGGGACACCGGGCGGGTCAGCTCAACGGTCACCGCACCACTCTGCCCGACGGACCGGCCAGCGGGCAGGGCCGACCGGCCGGCATGAACCGATCGCACATTCTGTGCGACCGGTGCACACGCTCCGTGGAGATTCTATGGGTGCCCGATCCGCTGCCGTCTGGAGAAGGAGCACCGGTGGACGATGTCGCACGGTTGCTGAAGGAGAGCTGGACCCTGGTCGAGGAGGACCGGGAGCGGCTGACCGGGCACTTCTACGCTCGGGTGTTCCTGCTCGATCCCGCCCTGCGCCAGCTCTTCCCGGTGCAGATGGCCGGCCAGGGTGACCGCCTGCTGGAGGCGATCATCACGGCGATCCACACCGTGGACGACCCGGAGAGCTTCGACGAGTTCCTGCGCGCGCTGGGCCGCGACCACCGCAAGTATCACGTCGACGACCGGCACTACGCCACGATGGGCGTCGCGCTGCTCGACGCGCTGCGCAGCACCGCCGGCGACGGCTGGAACCTGGAGTACGACCAGGCGTGGCGGGACGCGTACGCGGCGATCGCCGCCAAGATGGTGGCCGGGGCGGCCGACGACGACAACCCGCCGTTCTGGCACGCCGAGGTGCTGACCCACGAGCGCCACGGCCCCGACATCGCCGTGCTGACCTGCCGGGCCCTGCAACACCCGCTGCCCTGGCGGGCGGGCCAGTACGTCAGCCTGGAGCTACCCCGCTTCCACCCGAGGGTGTGGCGGAACTACTCGGTGGCGAACGCCCCGAACGACGACAACGTGCTGGAGTTCCACGTCCGGAGCCCCGGCGCGGGCTGGGTGTCCGGGGCGCTGGTCCGCCGGGTGCGGCCCGGACACCTGCTGCGGCTGGCGGCGCCGATGGGGTCGATGACCCTGGACCGCTCCTCCGAGCGGGACATCCTCTGCGTGGCCGGTGGCGTCGGGCTCGCGCCGATCAAGGCGCTGGTGGAGGAGTTGGCCACCTACAACCGGACGCGGTGGGTGCACGTCTTCTACGGCGCCCGGCAGGCGACGGACCTGTACGCGCTGGCCGCGCTACAGGATCTGGTGGCCACACACCCGTGGTTGTCGGTCACCGCCGCGTGCAGCGACGACCCGGACTTCGACGGCGAGCAGGGCGACATCCCGGACGTGGTGTCCCGGTACGGCCCGTGGACCACGCACGACTGTTATGTCTCCGGATCGGCGCAGATGGTCCGGTCGACGCTGCGGGTGCTGGCCGCCGACGAGGTGCCGCCGTCGACCGTCCGCTACGACACGTTCGGCGATCTCTAGACGTTCCTCCCCCCACACCGGGGCGCGTGCCCCTGCCCCCTGGGGCGCGCGCCCCGGTCCCCTCGCTGTCTCAGTAGCGCCAGGGTCGCCCGGTCTCCCGGTACTCCTCGACCGGCACCAGCGGCACGCCCGGCGCCATCCGGTCCACGTAGAGCCGGCCCTGAAGATGGTCGATCTCGTGCGCGACGAGCCGGGCCATGCCGAACTCGAACGACGTGATGATCCGGCTGCCGTCCCACTGGGCGTGTTCGACGTCGAGCCGCAGCGGCCGGGGCACCAGACCGCGGTGGTCGAAGAAGGAGAGGCACCCCTCGTACTGCTCGTCGGTCTCCGGGTCGGCGTCGACCACCCGGGGGTTGAGCAGGACGACCGGTTCCGCCGAGCGGTCGGGGGGTCGGACGACGGCCGCGGCACGGCCGATGGCGAGCTGTGGGGCGGCGATACCGACCCCCTTGCTGAACGGGTGCAGCTCGTCGAGTCGGGCCAGCGCCATGATGAGGCGGTCCACGATCTCGCGGGCCGCCTGCTCCTCGCCGGGGAGGTCGAACTGTCGCACCGGCTGTCGGAGCAGGTCGTCGCCGCGCTGCACGATGCCGATCCCGCGCATGCGGTCGCTGGGGCGGACCCGGGTGGCGCCGGGGCCGACGTCCGGCTCGGTGTCCGGCCGAGCCCGGAAGCGCCACTGCATCCGGTAGCGGGCGTTCAGCGGCGGGTCGTCGGTCTGCCAGTCGACGATCGCCCGGTCACCCTCGTCGTGCCGCTGCGGGGCCGTCCGCAGCGGGCCCTCCTCCGCCGAGAGCGAGGTCTCCACGCCCCAGACCTGCGGATCGAACGCCGCCGGCAGATCCAGGCGTACGGCGAGACGCCGGGTGGGCAGCCGGACGGCCCGCTGGAACCAGGGGCCCCACTTGTCGTGGCCGACGCTGTACGCGTACTCGATGGTGGTCCGGTCGCCGGGGTACAGCGGAAAGCGGCGTTCGCCGTTCTCGAAGAGGAGCCAGATCTCCTTGAACGCGTCCCGGTCGTGTTTCGCCCGCCAGTGCATCGGCTCGGAGTCGCCGGTGCCGTCGTCGCGTCGGGCCTGTAGTTGCAGCTCGGCGAAGGTGAGCGGGTGTTCCCGGTGGTGCCGGTTGGAGCGACCGGGATCGTTCGGGTAGCGGTCCACCGCGACGCGGACGAGGTAGCGGGTGACCGGCTCGGTGCCCGCGTTGTACAGCTCGCGGCGGATGACGCACCGGTAGCCGTCATCGGTGTGGGTGAGGGTGGCCAACTCCCGCTCCACCACGAGGCCGGTGCCGGGGGGCAGCCACTGGCTGGACAGCGGGGGTTCGCGCTGCGGTTGGCCGGAGCGGGCGTGCCGGAGGTCGTCGTACTCGCGGAAACGCTGCCAGATCGCGCCGCTGGCCTCCAGGACGGCCTCGGCGCGGCGGGCGAAGTCCTCGGTCGGGCGGTGTCGGCGCCCTTCGACGTGGCTCACGTAGGACGGGTCGAAACCCATCAGCACGGCCAGTTGTTTCTTGGAGAGGCCCCGCCCGGCGCGCTGGCGGGCAAGCTCGGCCGCAAAGGACTCGGCAGCCCGCTCGAGGGGTGAGGTCGTCATCGGCTTCCTCGCGGCCGGGAGTATCAGTTTCACGTTCCGTGGCCGAGCGCACACTCATCTGGCATGTTCCCGACACACCGCTTGACAGCTCATGTCTTGCCGCCTGTGACGGCGGCCGGCGGTGGCAACCCCCGCCGGGCGGCTGGAGTCCTTATCCCCGTGAGAGTTGATCCGAGTTTCGACAGCTTCGTCGAGCAACGGTCGGCGGCGCTCCTGCGGCTCGCGTTCCTCCTCACCGGGGATCGGGGCCACGCGGAGGATCTGCTGCAGACGGCCCTGCTGCGCACGATGCGTCGCTGGTCGAAGGCCCGCGAGGCCCCTGAGCCGTACGTCCGGCAGGTCATGGTCAACCTGTCCCGGGACCGGATCAGGGACCTGCTGCGACGCCCACGCGAGACGGCGCTGCCGGACAACCCCGACGCCTTCCGCTCCACCGATCCCGGATTCGACGGCGTCGGGGAGCGGCAGACGGTCGCCACGGCGCTCGCCCAACTTCCCGTGCGGCAGCGACAGGTGATCGTGCTCCGGTACTTCGAAGACCTCTCCATCGAGCAGACGGCGGAGCTGATCGGCTGCTCGATCGGAACGGTCAAGTCGTACACCTCCCGGGCGCTGGCGCGGCTGCGCGAACTACTCGGCGACCTTCACGAAACCGAAGAGGCAAGGACCCTGCGATGACCGCTCTCGACGACGAACAGCTGGGCCGCCTACTGGGCGACCGGCTCCACGAGGAGACGTACACCATGACCGCACCATCGAATCTCACCGAGACCCTGCACCGTAAGAACCGCCGTCGTACCCGGGCACTGGGTCTGGCCGTGGCCGCGCCGGTGGTCGCCGCCGTGGCCGTGGGCGCCTCGCTGGCGTTCGCTCCTGGAGGCGTGGGAGGCGGCGGCGCCCCGAAGGAGGCGCCGGAGATGCTCACCGTCGGCTACGTCGCCGAGCAGACGGCCACCGCCCTGGGCCAACTACCGGGGTACGTCCAGCACGAGACCGCCAAGCACCAGGGCCGGGACGGCAAGCAGGCGAGCCTGATCGAGCTCTGGGCCGACCGCACCACCAGCCGCGAGCGGCAGGACAACAAGATCTACTACGGCGACGTCCGCTCGTACACCGTGGCGCTGGACGGCTCCACCGCCGTCGAGCTGAACCATGACAAGAAGAAGTGGTGGACCTACCAGGTCTCCTCGCTCAAGCCGGCCGACACCAAGCAGGTCCAGTACCTACCGCCGTCGCTCAACCCCAAGGACCTCAAGCGCGCCGTCGACAGCGGGAAGGTGACGCTCGTCGGGAAGGAGCGGCTGGACGGCAGGCAGACCGTGCACCTGCAGTGGCTGGGCGGCCCGGACAGCGCCATGGACACGGCGAAGACCGCCGAGGAGTCCATGCAGATCTGGGTCGACGCGAAGTCCTACCAGCCGGTCCGGGTCGTCAACAAGGTGTTCAGCGGCACCACCACCAGCGACTACGAGTGGCTGCCCCGCACGAAGGAGAACCTGGCGAAGGTGACGGTGACTCCTCCGGCCGAGTACCGGAAGCTGTCGTGCACGCCCACGCCGGCCAAGGACTGCGGCTTGAACGATTAGGGGCTGTTCATAAGGGCCAGCTCTTATGAAACAGGCCATCAAGTCGTGTTTACGAGGCCCCGGATCGCGGTACGCGGTCCGGGGCCTCTCGGCCTGCCCGAACAGGGCAGCCGCTGTCGCCCGGATTACAGAACACTCGGGTATGCCGGCGAGCATGGTTAGGCTAGCCTTAGCTCAGGACGGCATCTGACCGTCCGCCGGGGGAGGCTCCTCGGCCATCCGGACGGGGGACGGCTCAGGTGACTGCGGTGATGCCGAGGCGGGACGTGACCGCCACGCCGCTCGCCCCCGTCACGGCCGCGCTGCGGACCATGTTCGGCACCGACGACCTCCCCGGGCTCGCCCGGGGGCTGCTGGTCGACGACGAGCTGGGCTGGGCCCCCGCCACGACCCTGGTCGACGGCACCCGCCTGCCGGAGCTGCTGCGCGCCGCGAGTGTCCGCTGGGGCGGCACCCCGCACGCCTGCGCCGCGCTGGCCTGGAAGTCGTACAGCTACTGGACGGCGCTGCCGGTCGTGCTCGGTTGGGCCTCGGCCCGCCGGGTTCCGCTGCTCCACCCGGCCGACGTGCTGATCCACTTCGAGGACCACCGGCCCCTGATCACGCTGGGTCTGCGCCGCGGCACCACCGTGGCGGTCCTGCCGAGCGACCCGCTGGCGCTGTCCGGCCTGCCGGAGGTACGCGTCGTCGCGGGTGAGGCGGAGTTGCTCGCCGAGCTGCGGGCCTCCCTGCTCGACGCCCACCTGGCCCCGCTGATCGCGGCGATCCAGGCCGAGGTGCGGGTGGGCACCCGGACGCTGCTCGGCTCGGTCGCCTCCGGCATCGCGCACGGCATCCTGCGCGGTGCCGACGCGCTGCCCGGCTCGACGGTGCAGAGCATCGACACCCTGCTCGGCGCGCTCGACCTGGCCGACCTGGTCGAGCTGGTCCCCGGCCCGGCCGGCGAGCCCAGCGTCCAGCGCCGTACCTGCTGCCTGGCCTTCACGCTGCCCAGCCCCAAGGTCTGCCAGGGCTGCTGCGTCCGCCAGGGCTGACCCCCTTTTCAGTCGGTCAGCGACCGGACGTCCCACACCCACACGCCGCCGGTGAAGGTCGGCTGGATACCGGTCAGCTCGGTCATACCGCGACGTAGCTCCATCTCATGCTCGTGCGGTCCGAGGATCACCACGCCGGCCCGCCAGTAGCGCAGGTCGTCGACCGCCTTGACCCGACTCTGCGGGGTGATCGGCGGCACCGCGCCGGTACGGCGGATGGTGGCGAAGAAGCTGCTCGTGGGTCGCGGCGGCGCGGTGAACAGCGCGACCTTCGGCGGCTGAGCGCTCGGGCGGGTGTCCGGGCCGAGGAAGTAGCCCCGGGCCAGCGGCATGTCGAGCCGGGTGACGGCAGCCCAGCGCAGCGGCTCCGCGTAGGTGGTGTCCGGCAGCGGCAGGGTCACCACACTGCGCCCACCAGCCACGTACGGCCGCCAGGCCCCACTGGTCACGAAGGTGGGCACCGGATCCAGTTGGACCACCGGCAGCGGGGTGGGCAGGATCGGCAGCAGGGCCATCGTCAGCACGGTCGCGGTGGCGAAGCGGATCTGCAGCCGGGCCGCCGGTCGGGCGCGGGCCAGCTCGCGGGCGCGCTCGGCACCGTAGGCGAGCAACACCCCGATGATCGGGGTGATCGCCAGCGCCCACCGGGTCGGCACCACCGAGTGCAGGATCGGCAGGTTCTCCAGCGCCGCCCAGGGCCCCGGCACCCCGGTGCCGCGATTGTTGAAGCGGATCTCCCGGCCGAGCGAGAGCACCGCGAAGAGCAGCCCGAGCCCGGCCAGCGCGAGCACCACCGCCGAGCGCCGCAGCCACCAGACGAGGGCGACCACCAGCACCAGCAGCGACCAGCCGAAGAAGCTGTTCTCCTCGGTCGGGTTCTTGGCCAGGCCGGCGGCGGTGCGCGGGCTGCCGGCCAGCGACTCCCGGGAGTACGCGACGAACGAGGCCAGGTCACTGGAGTAGCCACGGATCAGGCTGGACAACCCGGAGTAGGCGCCGGGGCCGAAGAACTGCACGTACAGCGGGTACGCGAGCAGCGCACCGGCGACCACGGCGGCGACGGCCAGGCCGGCGAGGAAGCCTCGGGTCCGTGACCGCAGAGCGGGGCGAGCGAGGGCCAGCGCGCCGACGACCACGCCGAGCCCGATCGCGGTCATCAGCAGGATCTCCAGGTTGAGAAACGCCTGCCAGACGATCACCAGGGCGAGCAGCACACCGTTACGCAGCCAGCGGCCGGGGTCGGCGAGCCGCAGCGTACGCCAGATGATCAGCGGGACGACGAACTGCGACACGATGTTCGGGTGGCCGTTGGCGTGCGACACCATGGCCGGCGCGAACGCGCAGAAGCCGGCGCCCAGCCAGGCCGGCCCCCGGCTCTTGACCAGGACGCGGGAGAGCAGGAAGTACCAGGCCGTGGCCGTGGCGATCATTCCGAGAGTGAGAAAGAGCAGGAATGACACCCGTGGCCCGAACAACAGGGTGATCGGCGTTATTGGCAATGAAATGGATAATACGGACGTATTTGCCATGAGGTTGACGCCGTCCGGCACGTTCATCTGGTCCGAGTGGAACGGGTACGCGAATTGCGTTACCACCCGCGCACCGTGCGCCATCATCCATTCGAACTGCGACTGGTCCGAACGGTTGTCGCGCACTCCGCTGCCCGGGTCCCACCAGAGACGCCCGGTGATCCAGAAGGCGAGCACCACGAAGCTCAGCACGGCGGCCAGATCGGCCCACTTCCCGTTACGGCGCAACCGATCGCCGTCGCCGGGCTCCTCCACCCGCGACGCGGTGGACGGACCGTCGCCGGGAGCGTCCGATTCGGGAGTAGTCATGACAATTCATAGGGTAGTCAGCGTATGGCGGTGCCGTGACATGTTTCGAGGTACTGCCGTACTATGTGCCGGGTTCGCCGACCGCCGATCACGTGCCCACCCCCCCGACCCGCAATTCGGCCAACAGCTCCCCCGATTCCGCTGCCATCCAAGCGGATGATTCACTCTGTCGGTCCAGGCACGGGTCGAGTTCATATCGTGAGGAATCGACGCATGGCAGAAATCACTGGGGACCAGCGCGTCCAGTCCGAGGTGCTTGAGGGCCTGGCGATGGCCGTCAACCACCGTCGCTGGTTCGTCGAACTGGCGGTGCCGTACCTCGGTGACGACCCGATCGAGATCGGCAGCGGCCTCGGCGACTACGCGTTGGAATGGTCGCAGCGGCTGCCCCGGTTCACCGCCACGGAGGCCGACCCCGACCGGCTCGTGCAGCTCAAGGAGCGGCTCGCCAGCCAGGCGGGCGTCGACGTCCGGCAGATGCTGCTGCCGCACAACGATCGGGGAAACTACAGCGCCGCGGTCTCGTACAACGTGCTGGAGCACATCGACGACCACGTGGGCGCGCTGCGCAGCATGCGTGACCTGGTCCGACCCGGCGGCGCGGTGATCATCATCGTGCCGGCGTTCCAATTCGCCATGAGCCCGGCCGACATCGCCACCGGCCACGTCCGCCGCTACACGAAGAAGACGCTCGGTACGGCGATGACCGAGGCCGGCCTGACCGTAGAGAAGATCCACTACGCGAACGCGCTCGGGTTGATCGGCTACTTCATGGCCACCAAGGTCTTCCGGCTCATGCCGAAGGAGGGCCCCATGGTCAAGGTGTACGACACCCTGGTCCTCCCCGCCACCAAGGCCGCCGAGCAGGTCGTCCGCCCCCCGTTCGGCCAGTCCGTCTTCGCCGTGGCCCGCGTCCCCGCCTAACCCCCCGCCCTCTCCCTCACCCCTCCTCGTCGATCTTGCACTTTCGGTTGCCGACACGTCCCTTGTGCGGGGATATGTCAGCGCAGAAAGTGCAAGATCGACGAGGTGGGGTTACTCCTTGATCTGGCACGTGGGGCGGATGACCGCTCTCGCCAGGGTGTGGAAGGTCAGGTTGAAGCCGACGTAGGCGGGGCTCGCGTCGGGGGTCAGCTCTAAACGGTCTACGTCGAGGGCGTGCACCGCGAAGACGTACCGGTGGGGGCGGTCACCGGGCGGCGGCGCCGCGCCGCCGTACCCCTGCTCGCCGTAGTCGTTGCGGACCGAGAACGCTCCGCCGAGATCGCTGCCCGCCGCACCCCCGGCACCGGTCGGCAGTTGTGTGACGTCGACCGGCACGTTCACCAGCACCCAGTGCCAGAAGCCGCTGCCGGTCGGCGCGTCCGGGTCGTAGCAGGTGACGGTGAAGCTCTTGGTCTCGGCGGGGAAGTCCGACCAGGTGAGCTGCGGCGAGACGTTCTCACCGCCGGCGCTGCCGTGCATGTGCCGGACGTCCATCGGCTCGCCGTTCTGCACGTCGTCACTGGTCAGCGTGAACGAGGGGACGGTCGGCAGCAGCTCGTACGGGTCCGGGGCGATCGGTCGTTCCAGGGTCATCGGTACGTCCTTCCGGAGTGGGCAGATACCAGCCCCTTCATACCCCTTTCCACGGCATGGAACGACCGATTGGTCGGGGTGTGCCGGATCACGGGAGCGGGCTAGGGTGAGGCCCCTGAAGCGTTCCACGGGGGGAATTCCTTGCTCAGCATCTGGCGGGACTTTCTGGTCGCCGTCGTCGGCGTCCTGCGCAAACCGGACGAGCGGGCGCTCGCCGAGGAGCGTCGACGCGCCGTCGAACGACTCGCCGACACGACGATCCGCGAAGCCCGACGGGACGAGCCCGAGGGTACGTAGCCGCAGACCCGCGGGGGTGACCGGAGAGCCAGGCACCGGACGCCGCCCGCTCGGACGGTGAAGATGACCGGATGGCGCGGCCAGTGGTCACGACGGAGACCCACCGACCGACCTTGTTCGAGGTCTTCTTCGACCTGGTACTCGTCTTCGGGCTCATCCGGGTCACCTCGTTCATGAGCGAACGGCCCGCGCCGGTAACCCTGGTGCAGGGACTGCTCGTCCTCATGCTGCTGTGGAACTCCTGGCTGGTGTACACCTGGCTCGGCAACTCCGTCCGCATCGACGTCGGGCCGATCTGCATCGGCGTGACCATGGCGATGGGGGCCATCTTCCTCATCGCGCTCGTCATCCCGGAGGTCTGGGAGACCGGCCCGGATACGGCGATGCCGCGGCTGACGCTGGTACTGGCGTACATCGTGGTGCGGACGATCCAGTTCATCCTCTTCCACTGGGTGGCCTCGGACGATCCCCGGCTACTGCGGACCGTCCGGCTCTACGCCCTCACCACCGCGCTGTCCTGGATCCCGCTCGTCCTCGGTGCCACGTTCGGCGGCACCCCGCAGATCCTGCTGTGGGCGGTTGCGCTCGTCGTCGACATGAGCGGCGGGGTGCTCGCCCTGCTGCTGAGCGGGTGGCCGGTACGCAGCCCCGGTCACTTCGTGGAGCGGCACGGCCTGGTCGTGATCATCGCGCTCGGCGAGTCCCTGATCTCGGTCAGCGCCGGTGTCGGGACCCAGATGATCCGCGGGCAGACGCTGGTGGCGGGCCTGCTCACCCTCAGCGTGACGGGCGGCCTCTACTGGCTGTACTTCACGAGCGCGGGAAACGCCGGCCGAGCGCTCACAACTCGGTCCGGGCTGCGGCGCGGGTTCGTCGCCGGCAACGCCTATAGCGTCGCCCATCTCCCCCTGCTCGCCGGGACGATCTACGTGGCCTTGGGAGTCGAGGAGGTGCTGACCGAGCTGGGGCACGGCACGCTGGGGTGGATCCCGGCCACCGCACTGTTCGGCGGAACGGCCCTGTACCTCGCGGGCCGGGCGACCTTCCTCGTCCTCAGCGTCCGGTGCGTACGATCAGAGCAGTTCGTCGCGCCCGGTGTGGCGCTGCTGTTGCTCCCCGTCGGCCGACATCTGCCGGCCCTGGCCGCCCTCGGCCTGCTGACGGCGTTCCTCGCCGCCCTACTCGGCTACGAGGCGTGGACGAGACGTGCGAGCCGGACCTCCGACTGACAGCGGCTTGGCCAGCGGAACGCGATGAGGTTATTTGTGTTTTTGGCGTTTGTGACGCATGCTTCCCCTGTGTCGACTACGGGTGACGACCTTCTGACCACCGGTCAGGTTGCCAAGCTGCTGGGGACGTCGCGGCAGCAGGTGGTCAACCTGTGCGAGCGTGGCGAACTGCCGTTTGTGAAGGTCGGCGCGCATCGACGGCTCCGGCGAGAACATGTCGAGGCGCTGCTGCGCCCCAAGCCGGAACTGACCCGTGATCAGCTCAAGTCGCTGTGGCTGCACCAGGCGATAGCGGGGAGTTTGGTCACCGACCCGGACGCGGTACTGAACAAGGCCGGGGAAAATCTTGATCGACTCCTGCGGCAACACCAGGGGACCATGACAGAAGTCTGGCTCAAGCGTTGGCAGGACAAGATCAACGAGGGTGTGGGTGCCGTCCTCAAGACGTTGACCTCGGATGACCCGGAAGCTGTGGAGCTACGACAGAACTCGCCCTTCGCCGGGGTCCTCTCGCAGCCCCAGCGCACGAAGGTTCTCGACTCCTTCACGCGCAGCGGCTGGGGGCGGGTGGCGTGAGACGCGAACAACTGGAGCATGTCCTGCGGTCTGCCTGCCAGATTGTCGGAGACCCGGACGTCCTCGTCATCGGCAGCCAGTCGGTCCTGGGGGCCATCCCGGAGAGCAGACTTCCGCTCGAAGCCACCGCCTCGATGGAGGTCGACGTGGCGTTCTTCGACGACCCCGACGACCGGAAGGCTGACCAGGTCGACGGTGCCATCGGCGAGCTTTCGCTTTTCCACGAGACGAACGGCTACTACGCCCAAGGCGTGAGCGTGTCGACGGCGAGGCTGCCCGACGGCTGGCGGGATCGGCTGGTCCTGGTGGAGTCTCAGAGCACCCACCGGGGCGGGGCTACACGCTCGAACCGCACGACTGCGTTGTGTCCAAGCTGGTAGCCGGCAGGGAGAAGGACCACGCCTTCGCCGACGCGCTGATCCGGGCCGGGCTCGTCGATCCAGCAATGGTGGCGGAGCGGATCGAGATGGTTGACGTGCATCCGCTGGTGCGGAAACGACTGAGGGACTGGATCGCCAGCTATCTGCCGGCGATCTGACGGCTACGCGGCGTTCTGCGGAGGGTGTGGGATTCGAACCCACGAAGACATCGCTGCCTTACCGGTTTTCAAGACCAGCGCCATCGGCCACTAGGCGAACCCTCCCGGACCGCCACCCGTGGGTGCGCGGCCGTGAACAGTCTGCCACGGCACCCGGCGGCCGGCTCGGCGTCCCTCCCCGAAAAGCGCCGGCCAGGCGGCAGCTCCAGCGTCCACTGTGGCGCTGATCGACTCGACTTCCTTGAAACCGGGGCATCCCGCGTGCCGGGACGCCCCGATTTCACGAAAGCCGAGTTGACCAAGCCCGCGGACCGCCCGGTTTCCCGCAAGCCGGGGAACCAAGCCCGCGGGCCGCCCGGTTTCACGGAAGCCGGGGAACCAAGCCCGCGGACCGCCTGGTTTCCCGCAAGCCGGGGGGACCAAGCCGACCAGGGCCGGACCGCGTCGCCGCGAGGGGTGCGTCTGCGGCGGCGAGCGCGGCGGGTGAGACTGGGGATATGCGAGCCATCACCGTTCCGCAGCCTGGTGGACCCGACGCGCTGGTCTGGGCCGAGGTGCCCGATCCCGAGCCCGGCCCGGGTGAGGTGATCGTCCGGGTGCGGGCCAGCGGGGTCAACCGCGCGGACCTGCTGCAACGGCAGGGGCACTATCCGCCGCCGCCGGGCGCGCCCGCGTACCTCGGTCTGGAGTGTTCCGGGGTGATCGACGCGGTCGGCCCGGAGGTGACCGGGTGGGCGGTCGGCCAGGAGGTCTGCGCGCTGCTGGCCGGTGGCGGGTACGCCGAGCGCGTGGCGGTGCCCGCCGGCCAACTGCTGCCGGTGCCGGCCGGCGTGGACCTGGTCGACGCTGCGGCGCTGCCGGAGGTGGCCTGCACGGTGTGGTCGAACGTGGTGGGGGTGGGTCGACTCACCGCCGGCGACACGCTGCTGGTGCACGGCGGGGGCAGTGGGATCGGCACGTTCGCGATCCAGTTCGGGGCGGCGCTCGGCGCCACGGTCCTGGCGACCGCCCGGACGACGAAGCACGCCCGGCTGCGCGAACTGGGCGCGGCGCACACGATCGACTACCGGGACCAGGATTTCGTCGAGGAGGTCCGTGAGGCCACCGACGGCCACGGCGCGGACGTCATCCTCGACATTCTGGGCGCTTCCTACCTGGGGCGGAACGTGGAGGCGCTGGCCACCGGCGGCCGGCTCGTGGTGATCGGGATGCAGGGTGGCCGCAAGGCCGAGCTGGATCTTGGCGCGTTGCTGACCAAGCGGGCCAGCGTGTCGGCGACCGCGCTGCGCTCCCGGCCGCTGGCCGAGAAGGCGGGGATCGTGCGGGGCGTACGCGATGAGGTGTGGCCGTTGGTCGCGGCTGGCGCGGTCCGCCCGGTGGTGGACCGGCGGCTGCCGATGGCCGAGGCGGCCGAGGCGCATCGGCTGGTCGAGTCGAGCGACCACGTCGGGAAGGTGCTACTCACCCTCGGGTGAGGCGGGCGGCAGCATGAGGCGGGCGCCGGGGCCCTGGGCGGCGAGGGTGTCGCCGGGGTTGTAGAGCATGCAGCGTTGCAGGGACAGGCAGCCGCAGCCGATGCAGCCGTCGAGGTCGTCGCGGAGCTTGGTGAGCAGCCGGATCTTCTCGTCCAGCCGGCCGCGCCAGCTCGCGGAGAGGCGCTCCCAGTCCTGCGGGCTGGGGGTACGGCGCTCGGGCAGCGATTCCAGCGCGTCGCGGATCTCGTCGAGCGAGACGCCGACCTGCTGGGAGATCCGGATGAAGGCGACCCGCCGCAGCTCGGCGCGGGCGTAGCGGCGCTGGTTGCCGCCGGTGCGGTCGGCGCGGATCAGGCCGAGGCGCTCGTAGTAGCGCAGCGCGGACGGTGCCACGCCGGAGCGGACGGACAGCTCACCGATCGTCAACGCGTCCTGCATCACCGGGTCCTTGAGTTGAAGTGGACTTCAACTCAAGGTTACCGGCGATCAACGCGCGGAGGAGACCGCCGGGCGACGGCGGGCGCGCTCGCGACCGAGGATCCAGATCGCCTCGACGCCGTCCTTCCAGGTGATCTTCTTGCCCTCTTCGCGGCCCCGGGCCCGGTAGCTGATCGGCACCTCGTACGGGCGGATCCGGCGGCGCAGCAGCTTGCCGGTCACCTCGGCCTCCATGCCGAAGCCCCGCGAGCGCACCTCCAGCGACCGGTACAGCTCCACCGGCATCAGCTTGAAGCAGGTCTCCAGGTCACCGATGTACGAGTTGAAGAGGACGTTCGCCGCCATCGTGACGCCCTTGTTGCCCATCACGTACCAGAAGCTGTAGGCGCTGTGGCTGCCGAACGTGCGATTGCCGTAGACGACCGTGGCCCGCCCGTCGAGCACCGGGGCGAGCAGCTTCGGGATGTCCTGCGGGTCGTACTCCAGATCGGCGTCGAGGATGACCATGTATTCGCCCTCGGCGCTGTCGACCGCCGTCTTGATGGCCGCGCCCTTGCCCGCGTTGCGCTGGTGGGTGATCACCCGCAGGCGCGCGTCGTCGGCGCGACCGAGGACCTCGCCGGTGCCGTCACGGCTGCCGTCGTCGACCACGACCAGCTCGATCTCGCAGGGGTAGTCCACCGCCAACGCCTGCTTGAGGGCATCCGCGATGCGTTCTTCCTCGTTGTAGACCGGCATGAGGATCGAGAGCTTCACGGGAATCTCCACGGTGGCGACAACACGTCGGGCCTAGCCTAGCCTGGCTGGTCAGCCCAACGGTGGCCGCCACCGTCGGACAGCCGGCGTGGCGGTTTCAGCCCGATGGTGTTTACTTCCCGCCATGTCGGCTGCCGGCCCCCTGCTCGCGGTGCTCCCCGCCGCCTCGGTGCTCCTGCTCACGATCGCGTCGAAGCCGCGCGGGACGTCTGCGGTGGCCCCGTCCCGGCTCGCCGCGGTGCGCGCCGCGCTGCTCACCGGCGCGTACGCGGTGCTCGTCGTCGAGGTGCTCGGCGCGCTGCACGCCCTGACCCGGCCGGCGTTCGTCGCCGCCTGGCTGCTCTTTCTCCTCGCCGCCGCGACGGCGGTGGCTCTGCGCCGGCGACGCGACACCCCGGCCACACCGGCCGCCGCCGCGACGCCGCAGCCGGTGCCGGTGGGCGCGGCGGTGCCCGCCGGCGCCGCCCCGGACACACCCGCCCCGGCCGTCGACCACGGCCCGGTGGGCGGGCGCACGGCCGCACCGATCCAGCCCAAGGGAGTACGCGCCAGACTGCTCACCCGGGCGACCGAGAGTTGGCGTACGGCGGGTCGGGGCGAACGGCTGCTCGCGGGCGGCATCGGCGGCCTGGTGCTGCTGGAGCTGCTGATCGCGCTCTTGGCCGAGCCGAACAACTTCGACTCGCAGACGTACCACCTGCCGAAGGTCGAGCACTGGGTGGCCCAGGGCGACCTCGACTTCTGGCCCACCGCCATCCACCGGCAGGTGACCATCCCGCCCGGCGCGGAGTACCTGCTGCTGCACCTGCGCCTACTCACCGGCGGCGACGCGCTGCACAACCTGGTGCAGTGGGCCGCCGGGGTGCTCTGCCTCCTGGTGGCCGCGCGGATCACGGCGCAGCTCGGCGGCGGCCGGCGAGCCCAGTTGATCACCGCGTTCGTGCTGGCCAGCACCCCGATGGTCGCGCTACAGGCCACCAGCACGCAGACCGACCTGGTCTGCGCGGCGTGGGTGGCGTGCGCGGCGACCCTCGCTCTGGACGGTCTGCGCCGACGCACCGGCTGGGGAACCGTGCTCGGCCTGGGGGCGGCCACCGGGTTGACCGCGGTGACCAAGACCAGTGGTCTGATCGCGGTGGGCCCGCTGCTGGTGCTCTGGGGTCTGGCCCAGCTCCGGCTGGCCCTGGCGGCTCGGCCATCAGCCGCCGAACCGTCGGGTCGGGCGGCGACCGCCGGAGCGGCGGGTCGGGCGGCGACCGCCGGGGCGTCGGCGGGGCGGGCGCGGCCGGTGTTCCGCGTCGTCACCGGTTCGGTGCTGATCCTGGCGGTGGCGGCGCTTGTCGTCGGCCCGTTCCTGGCCCGGGTGACGGCCGAGTTCGGGCACCCGTTGGGCCCGCCCCGGCTGCGTGAGTCGATCCCGATGGAGCGGCACGACCCGGCGTCGATCCTGGTCAACGCGCTGCGCATCGGGCACACGGCCTTCGACACGCCGGTCGCGCCGCTGCGCACCGCCGGCGCGGACGCGATCATCGGCGGCGCGGAGGCGATCGGCGTCGACCCGCAGGACCGGGCGATCACCTTCGGCCGGGAGGTGTTCCCGGTGCCGGCCTGGTACCCGGACGAGGATCGGGTGGCGTTCCCGATCGCCGGGTCGGTGGCGCTGCTCGGCGCGCTGGTCGCCCTCGTCCGCCCGCGCCGGATCGATCCGGCGCAGGCGGGGCCGCTGCGGGCGTACGCCGTGGTGGTGCTGGCCGCCGTGCTGCTGCACACCTCAATGATCAAGTGGCAGCCGTGGGGCAACCGACTGATCCTCTACGCCCTGGTGCTCGCCGTCCCGCTCGCCGGCCTCTGGCTCGACGCGCTCCTGCGCCGCCACGCCGACCGGACGCCGGAGCCCGCCGACCCGGATCGGAGGCGACGCTCGGTGGCCGCCGTGGCGGTCGTCGTCGTGCTCGCCACCTCGGCGCTGGCCGGAGTGCTCGCGCTGTCGTACGGCTTTCCGCGCCGGCTCGTCGGCTCGGGCTCGGTCTTCACGACCTCGGACTGGGACACCCGGTTCCTGCGCCGACCCGAGTGGGCCGACGAGTTCCGCTGGGCCGCGGCGGCGGTCCGCGAGAGCGGCGCGCGCCGGATCGGTCTGGTCGAGCGGAACGACGACTGGGAGTACCCGTGGTGGCTGCTGCTGCGCCAGCCGGACGGCAGCTCCCCGGATCTGGTGTCGTTGCAGTCGGTCCTGCCGGAGCGACCGCCCGCCGACCCGGCCTCGGTGGACGCGATCGTCTGCACCGGTAGCCAGCCGGCCTGCGCCGAGCTGATCCCGGCCGGGTGGCGGTTGGAGTTCCGCGACTACGTCGGTTACGCCCTGCCCCCGGGACGCTGACAACTACGGCAGGCGAGGGCCCCGCACGTACGACGTGCGGGGCCCTCGCTTTCGGCTACTTGGCGCGAGGGATGAGGACGAGCCGGGCGACGCCCTTGTCCCCGTCCTTGGTGCCGGCGACGCCGACCGTCGTGCCGACCTTCACCTCGCTGGGCTGCACCGTCGACCGCTTCTCGACGACGCGCAGGTCCTCGCCGAAGGTCCACGTCATCGTGAAACCGTCGGTGGACTTGACGGTCATCGAGTCGCCGTCGACGGCGGTCACCGCGCCACGCTGGACGGCGACGGTCTGCGTACCGTTCTCCTTGGTCTGCACCACCGCCTCGCCGTGCAGGGTGTTCTTCCGCAGCAGCACGCGGGCCTGGTGGCGCTTGCGCAACTCCTCGCCGCGCTTCTGCTTACCCTTCTCGGCCGCCGTGGGAGAAGGTGCGGGCGTCGCCGGGGCGGCGAGGGTCTGCACGTCCAGGTCGTTGGCGTCGAAGCCCATCGCGGTGAGCGCCTGGCCCTCCACACCCATCGCGGCGGCGACCTCGACAGCCGCGTCCCGCGCGGGCTGGCTGGCCACCTCGGCCGCGCCGCATCCGCTGACGCCGAGCGCCACCGCTGCGAACAGTGCCGTGGTGCCGGTGACGAATCCCCAACGTGGCATGACTCTCCCTCTCGTCCGTGGAGCCTTCAGCCTTCCCCGCGAGGACGAGCGGACCGTCAGGCCGATGTACGGGTCCGGTAAGGATCACCGGGCAGCCGGACCGTGAAGGCAGCGCCACCCTCGGGCGCGTGACCCGCGACAATCTCCCCGCCGAGCCGGCGCACCAGCCCGGCCGCGAGCGCCAGCCCGAGACCGCTGCCCACCTTGCGCACCCCCCGGTACCGCTCGTGCAGCGCCCCCCGCTCGAACGCCACCGCCAGGTCGTCGTCGGTGAAGCCGGGCCCGCCGTCGCGGACCTCCAGCACACCGCCGGCCGCCGGGTCCGGACCGACCGGCCGGACCGCGAGCACCACGGGCGCACCCGGGGGTACGACCCGCAGCGCGTTCTCCAACAGCCCGTCCAGCACCTGCCGGATCCGACCCGGATCGGTGTACGCGGACACCGGCGCGCCGGGCGTCTGGAGGTGGAACGGCACCCCGACCGCAGCGCAGCGGCCGGACCAGGTGGGCTCCGCGTCGGCGGCCAGTCGGGTGAGGTCGACGGGTACCGGCTCCAGCGGGAAGTCGGCGGCCTCCAACCGGGCCAGCGCCAGCAGGTCGCCGATCAGCCGGTCGAGGTGCTGGGCCTCGGCCAGCATGGTCCGGCCGGTGTCGGCGGTGCCGTCCGCGTCGATGACCCCGTCGGCCAGCGCCTCGGCGTACCCCCGGATCGCGGTCAGCGGGGTGCGCAGCTCGTGCGAGACGGACAGCAGGAACTCCCGCTGCCGGCCCTCGCTGGTGGTCAGCGCGGCGGCCAGGCCGTTCAACGCCTCGGCCAGGTCGGCGACCTCGTCCGGCGACTCGACCGGCACCCGCACGGCGCGGTCGCCGGCGCGCAACCGGGCGGCGGCGGTGGCCGCAACGCGGATCGGTCGGGCCAGGCGGCGGGCCAACAGGAGACCGGCCACCACACCGGCGGCCAGGCCGGCCAGCAGCGGCAGCCACAGGCTGAGCAGCACCTGCGCCCACAGCCCGTCCGACGTGGCGCGGGAGAGCACGACCCCGTTGCCGTCGGGCAGCGCCCGGCCCTCCACCAGGGCGCGGTGCCCGTTGACCGACCGGCGGGCCGACACGTTGCGGCCCTGCCCGATCCGCTGCACCACGCGCGGCGGCAGGCCCGCCCGGTCGACGGTCCCGCGCCGGATCAGGTACGCGTCGATGCCCTGGTCACGGAGTTGCTGGATGAGCTTCTCCTCGTCGGCGGCGCGTCCCCGGTCCAGCCGGGTCCGCAGCACCTCGGCGGCGAGTCGCGCCTGGGCGGCGAGGGCGTCCTGATCGCGTCGCTCCGCGCCCCGGATCGCCAGCGGCACGGCGACGATCGCCGTGACGAGCACCGACACCAGTGCCACCGCACAGGTGACCAGCACCGCGCGGGCGGTCAGGGTCCGGCCGAGCCGGTTGCGACGGGGGGCGGCCGACTGGCGGTCGCCGACCACCGGCAGCGCCATGGTCGGCGACTCGACGCGTACCGGCTGCTCAGGCATCGACCGCGTACCCCACGCCGCGGTGGGTGCGGATGACGCTGGCCGGGCCGAGCTTCGCGCGTACCTGCGCGACGTGCACGTCCACGGTGCGGGTGCCGGCGTGCGCGGCGTATCCCCAGACCCCGGCCAGCAACTCCTCGCGGGTGAAGACCCGCCCCGGCCGGGCCATGAGATGGGCCAGCAGGTCGAATTCGGTCGAGGTGAGCTGCACCGGCAGCCCTCCGGCGGTGACCGTCCGGCGGGCCGGGTCGAGGGTCACCGGGCCGACGACGCGCGGGCGTTCCGCGCCCTCCGGGCCACCGGCGCTACGGCGCAGCACGGCGCGTACCCGGGCGACCAGCTCGCGCGGGCTGAACGGTTTCGTCACGTAGTCGTCGGCGCCCAACTCCAGCCCGACGATCCGGTCGACCTCGTCGTCGCGAGCGGTGAGAAAGATGACCGGCGTCCAGTCGCCGGCCTCGCGCAGCCGTCGGCAGATCTCGGTGCCGGGAAGGCCGGGCAGGGCGATGTCCAGGACGCAGGCCACCGGGCGCAGCCGGCGGGCCGCGTTCAGGCCGGCCTCACCGTCGCGTTCGAGGTGGACGCCGAACCCGTCGCGGCCCAGGTAGAGCCGTACCAGGTCGGCGATGGCCGGCTCGTCCTCGACCACGAGGACGAGTCCGCGGTGCGGCGGTTCCGAAGTCACCGGCCCATGATTCCCGACCCGGTGGCTCGGCGCGATCGGTACGTGTTCGAGTTCGGTAAAGGCGCTCGTCGTACGGCGTCAGCGCGCGACGGCGGGACGGAACACGCTGGGCCGTACGGGGGCGGGCGTGTCGCCGATGGTGGCGAGAACCCGTTCGCGGGGTGCCCGCAGACGGGTCCGAAAGGCGTGGTTGAGCAGCGCGTCGAGCTGCCACACCTGCTTCGGGTGGGTGGTGCGGATGAGGAACCGCTCGCGGATCCCGTCGATCGCGGTGGCGGCCAGCTCGACCGAGTGCAGCCGCGGGTCGGGGCTCCACGTGACGTTGCTCAGCTCGCGCAGCTCGGTGTTGAGGTGCAGGCGCAGTCGGTGCAGGAGTCGGGTCTGCTGGGTCACCACCAGTCGGCGGTGCGTGAGCAGCAGCAGGTAGTCGCCGGTGACCGGGCGGTCGGGGCGGCTACAACGGGTGACGAGGATGGTCGCGTCACCGGAGCCGACGCAGCGGCGGAACACCGGCATGTGCCGGCTCACGGTCTGCACGGCGAGGCCGGCCTCGGTGGCGGCCGGGAGGAACGTTCGGGAGAAGACGTCCATGACCTGCCCAACGACCTGCCCGGCGGGGTGACGTGGGTCACGGCGAATTTTTGGAAGTTCCACGCCGGCCCGTCGCACTGCCTGTCCGATTTCCGACCTGGACGGATGCCGGTCAGCTTTCGGGCTGAAGCGGGGTAGCGGCGAACAGCTCGGCGAGCCACCCGGGCACCGCCTCGGCGTACTCCGCGCGGGCCGGGTCGGTCGTGTCGAGGGCCCGCCGCCAGGAGAGCGACCGGCTCACCGCGCCCAGGTTCATCGCCAGGTCGGCGGCCTCGACGAGGGTGCGGCGGTCGTAACGGTCGGTCCACGCCTCCAGGTAGGCGTCGCGCAGCCGGGCCAGGCTGGCGTCGTCGGCGGACAGCGCGGTGGCGTACCGAATGGAGCGCAGGGTCACCAGCAGCGTGCCGAAGGGGTGCGCCACCGAGGCGTCGCCCCAGTCGAAGTAGCGGTACCCGGCCGGCCCGGCGAAGACGTTGCCGTCGTGCAGGTCGTCGTGCTGCACGGTCGCCTCGATGCCGATGTCCGCGAGCCGACGGCACCGCCGCGCGTACGCCGGAACCTCCGCCCGCAACCGCTCGTACGTCTCGACGGTCAGTCCGCCCTCCGCGCCGACGCGCAGCGACTCGGCATCGTCGAGCAGGTCGGCGAGCAGCCCGGCCAGCGCCTCCGGACGGTGGTCCGGCACGCCGAGGGCGACCAGTTCGTCGGCGCGCGACGCGGTGGCGAGTTGCAGCGCCGCGTACCCGGGCAGGGCCCGCTCCCAGCGCGTCAGGTCGGGGTCGCGGCCCAGCACGTCGCGCAGCGTCTCCCCGCCGTCGGGGAGCAGCGACCAGCCCCGCTCCCGGTCCACCCCGATCGGGGCCAGCACCCGCTCGGGCGTCAGCGCGGCCAGCGTCGCGATCAGGACCGCCTCGTGCGTCGTGCCGGAGTTGTTGGCCTTGAACCAGACCGGCCCGTCGTCGGTCGGCACCCGCCAGACCAGCGACCACGGCCGGACCCGGGGCTCGACCGGCCCACTGATTCGCCGGCCGGTGCCCGCGAGTCGCTCGTCGACCCAGGACCGGGCCTGCTCCTGCCACTGCACGCTGGACCAGTCGGGAGCGCGCTCGTCGGCGATCGTCGTCACGATGGGCACCCTAGGCGGCGTGCCCGACCTCGGCGAGAGCATTTCCGGGGCGGATCAGACCAGCTCGACGATCGTGGCGTTGGCCATGCCGCCGCCCTCGCACATGGTCTGCAGGCCGTAGCGGATTCCGTTGTCCCGCATGTGCGCCAACATCGTCGTCATGATCCGGGCGCCGGAGCCACCGAGCGGATGCCCGAGGGCGATCGCCCCGCCACGCGGGTTCAGCCGCTCCGGGTCCGCCTCGGTCTCCGCCAACCAGGCGAGCGGTACGGGGGCGAACGCCTCGTTCACCTCGTACACCCCGATCTCCTCGATGCCCAGCCCCGCGCGGCGCAGCGCCTTCGCGGTGGCCGGGATGGGCGCGGTGAGCATGGTGACCGGGTCGTCGGCGGCGACCACCGCGGTGTGGATGCGGGCCAGCGGGCGCAGGCCGTGCCGGCTGGCCCAGTCGGACGTGGTCACCGCGAGCGCGGCGGCGCCGTCGGAGATCTGCGACGCGGAACCGGCGGTGACCACACCGTCGGCGCGGAACGGGGTGGGCAGCTCGGCGAGCCGGTCCAGTGAGGTGTCCCGGCGGATGCCCTCGTCGGCCGCGACCGTGCCACCGTCGTCGAGGGGCACCGCCGCCAGCTCCGGGTCGAACGCGCCGGCGTCCTGCGCGGCGGCGGCCTTCTCGTGGCTGGCCAGGGCGAACTCGTCGAGCTGGGTACGGGAGAAGCGCCAGCGCCGGGCGATCAGCTCGGCCCCGACGCCCTGGTTGAAGGGGAGCGGCGCGTCGTCCGCGAAGCCCTCCACACCCCGGTAGCGGGCGCGGAGCTGGTCGCTGAACGGCAGGCCGTCCGCCACGCTGGAACCCATCGGCACCCGGGTCATCGACTCCACCCCACCGGCGACCACCAGGTCGGCCTGGCCGGAGAGCACCGTCGCGGCGGCGAAGTGCAGGGCCTGCTGGCTGGAACCGCACTGCCGGTCGAGCGTGGTGCCGGGCACCGCCTCCGGCCAGCCGGCGGCGAGGACGGCGTTGCGGGCGATATTCCACGACTGCTCGCCGACCTGGGACACGCAGCCCCAGAAGACGTCGTCGACCTGCGCCGGGTCGAGCCCCGTACGCTCGGCGAGGGCGCGCAGCACGTGCGCCGACAGGTCGACCGGATGGACACCGGCGAGACCGCCCTTGCGCCGCCCGACCGGGGTGCGTACCGCGCCGACGATGACCGCGTCACTCATGTTTACTCCCCGGTAACTTGGGCTGTCCCGATCCTACGCTGACGCGGCGGGCCGCCGCCCGCCCCTCTCCGGCGTCGATCATGGAGTGGTGGTGGGCAGAAGCGGGAGGCCATGACCGCTGGCATGCTGGGCGGGTGGATGACATTCCCGGAACTCGGCAGTGGCGGGTGCCGTCGACCCTGCCCACGGCGAAGCTCGCCGGTGCCGTTCTGCTGATCGCACTCGGGTTGCTGTTCGCCGACGGTGACCCGGTGCGGCTGGTCGTGGCCGGCGTGGCCGCCGCCGCGCTGGCCGTCTGGGCGGTACGCGACCTGGTGGCGCCGGTCCGGCTGGCGGTCGACCCGGCAGGGCTCACCGTCATCCACGGCTTCGCCGGCCGGCGACTGCTGCCCTGGTCGACGGTCGAGGTGATCAGCGTGGACCGCCGGCAACGGCTCGGGTTGACCGGCGAGGTCCTGGAGATCGACGCGGGCGAGTCGCTGCACCTGTTCGGCAGGTACGACCTGGGAGCCACCCCGGAAGAGGTGGCCACGGCGCTGCGGGCCGCCCGCCCGGTCAGCTGAGCAGTTGCACGGTTCGGAAGATCACCGCGGCGAGCAGGATCAGCACGATGACCGAGCCGCCGACGACCTGCACCAGCGTGCGCCGCTCCCGTGGCGCGTACGCGAGCACCGCCGCCATCGCCCCGCCGACCACCAGGCCACCGATGTGCCCGGCTTTCGAGATGCCCGGCACGGCGAAGGTGAATACCAGGTTGATGACGAGGAGCGGAACGATCGCCGAGGTGTTCAGGCCGAGACGACGCATGATCACGAAGATCGCGGCGAAGAGCCCGAAGGTGGCCGTCGACGCGCCGACAGTCAGACCTTCGTTGGGAGCACTGGTCAGGAAGACGGCGACATTGCCCCCGATCCCCGCGATCAGGTAGAGGGCGAGGAAACGCACCCGCCCGAGCGCGCCCTCCAACTCCCGCCCGAGCACCCACAGCGCCCACATGTTCAGCAGCAGGTGGAACACGCCGTAGTGCAGGAACATGGCGGTGACCAGGCGGTACCACTCACCGGCCGCGACACCGTGCACCGGGCCGAAGGCAACGTACGAGGCGTAGCCGAGCACGCCACCCCAACGGGTCAGCGGCGTTCCGTCCCCGGCCAGCCCGCCGAAGCCGGAGCCGCCCAGCACCGCGGTAAAGGACCGGGCGGAGGCGACGGAGAGCAGGAAGAACAACACGTTCAGGGCGATGAGCGCCTTGGTGACGTAGCCGTGCCGGCCGGCGGCACCGCCTCCGAAGGCGGTACGCGCCGGCCGGACACTACGACGACCCTCGTTGACGCACTCCGGGCACTGGTGCCCGACGGACGCCTCCCGCATGCACTCCGGACAGATCGGCCGGTCGCAGCGGGTGCACCGGACGTAGGTCTCCCGACCGGGGTGCCGGTAGCAGACCGGGGTGGTCGGCGGAGACTCGCTCACCGGGCCGACCCTCCGTCCGCCACCGCGCGAGGCACCGACGCCGGCCGGCGTGATGCTCCGGAGCGCTCAATCATGCGAGCAAAGGTACCTCGCGATGTCGTCAGGAAGCGGATCGCTCGATCTCGACCCGCTCGATGACGACGTCCTGCAGCGGACGGTCGCTCGGGCCGGTCGGGGTGTTCGCGATCGAGTCGACGATCTTCACCGACTCCTCGTCGGCGACCTGGCCGAAGATGGTGTGCCGGTTGTTGAGGTGCGGCGTCGGGGACACGGTGATGAAGAACTGCGAACCGTTGGTGCCCGGTCCGGCGTTCGCCATCGCCAGCAGGTAGGGGCGGTCGAACCGCAGCTCCGGGTGGAACTCGTCGGCGAACTTGTAGCCCGGCCCGCCCCGGCCGGTGCCGGTCGGGTCGCCCATCTGGACCATGAAACCGCTGATCACACGGTGCGAAATGGTGCCGTCGTAGTACGGCCCGTTGCCCGGCTGACCGGTGCGCGGGTCGGTGTACTCCCGGTTGCCCTCAGCCAGGTCGACGAAGTTGCGGACGGTCTTCGGCGCGTGGTTCGGGAAGAGCTCCAGCCGGATCGGGCCAGCGTTGGTGTGCAGGGTGGCGTAGACAGCCTCGGCCACGGGTACTCCTCACTTGTTGGTCAGTTCCATGCGGATCCTCCCATGTGCCCGATCTGGCATCGCGGAGGCATCCGAAGGTGGAGGATGACGAAGGAACAACTCCCAGGAGGTAGGACCGTGTTTGGAATCGGGCGGCGTAAGTCCCAGGGCCAGCTCGCGAAGGCAGAGCTGAACCAGAGCATCAGCCACCTGATGCAGGCAGCCAACCACGCCGCCAAGGGCGCCGGCTCCTCGGTCGGCCCGCGGGTCCAGGCGGCCCGGGGCTACGTCGGGCCGGCCGCGGTGAAGGTGCGCGACCGCGCGTCGACCGGTTGGGGTACGACACTCACCACGCTGGCACCGCTGGCCGCGGCGGCTCGGGACGGCGCCGCGCAGGCAGGGCCGCTGACCAGGAAGGCCAAGTCGAAGACCATGCGGATCACGGGGAAGAAGAAGCAGCCGCGCCGTCGCGGTTCGAAGATGACCGGCCTGCTGGCCGCGGGCGCCGTCGTCGGTCTGGTCGGTGCGGTGGCCCTGCGCCGCCGCCGCGAGCAGCAGGAGTGGGCCGAGTACGACCCGACCCACACCCTGGAGCCGATGCGCGACGAGGTCGACTCGATCGAGGTGCGTACCCCGGCCGCGACCAAGGGCTCCGACGGGTCCGCCATCTCCGGGATGACCGGCGCGGGCAGCTCGGCGGTGGCCGGCGGCGACAGCGCCAGCACCACCGCCACGGCCAAGCCGACCGCTGTCCGCCCGACCGACAAGGTTCCGTCGGTCGCCGAGGGCGCCAAGGACGTTTCGGGACGCCCGGCCGACGACCTCACCAAGGCGCTGGGCAAGGACACCGCCCGCACCAACGGCCGCCGCTGACCCCTGACAGCAGCGCGACGAGCGCCGGCGACGCGGGCTTGCCCCCGCGCACCGGCGCTTCGCGCGTCTGCCGGGCCGGTCAGAGCCAGCCGTTGCGGCGGAACCAGCGGTAGAGGGCCAGCGAGACGCCGAGCATGAGGGCCAGGGCCACCGGATAGCCGTAGGTCATCTTCAGCTCGGGCATGTTCTCGAAGTTCATGCCCTCGACCCCGGCGATGGAGGTCCAGACGGCGGCGATGGCCGCCCACGCCGCGATCTTGCGCATGTCGTTGTTCTGGTCGACGGACACCTGGGCCAGCCGCGCCTGGAGGATCGAGTTCAGCAGGTCGTCGTACGAGTTCACCTGCTCGACCGTACGACTCAGGTGGTCCTGCACGTCCCGGAAGTACTTGCGGATCTCCTTGGGTACGTCCCGGTTGACCTGCGAGGTCAGGTTCATCAGCGGCCGCTGCAAGGGGACCACCGCCCGCTTGAACTCCACCAGCTCCCGCTTCATCTGGTAGATCCGCTGGATGCGCCCGTGGCTGTTGCGGTCGAAGACCTCGGCCTCCAACTGGTCCAGGTCGTCCTCGAGCTGCTCGGCCACCTCGAGGTAGAGGTCGACCACCCGGTCGGTCACCCCGTACGCCACCGCCCACGGGCCCTGGAGCAGCAGTTCCTCTTTGGTCTCCAGATCCGCCCGGACCGGGGAGAGCCGGCAGGCGTCACCGTGCCGGACGCTGATCAGGAAGTTCGGGCCGATGAAGAGCATCACCTGACCGGTCTCGACCACCTCGGAGGTCTCGGTCAGCTCGGTGTGCTCGCAGTACCGGGCGGTGCGCAGCACCAGGAAGCTGACGTCGCCAAAGCGCTCCAGCTTGGGCCGCTGCTCGGCCTTCACGGCGTCCTCGACGGCCAGCTCGTGCAGGCCGTACGTCTCCGCGATGGCGCTCATCTCGGCCAGCTCGGGCTGGTGCAGCCCGATCCAGACGAAGCCGTGCTCCTCGCGACGTGCGGCCTCCAGCGCCTCGGCGTACGACCAGTCGCCGGGCTGCCGCCTGCCGTCGATGTACAGCGCGCAGTCGACCACTCCGCTGCGCCCGGCGCCGCTGGGCGCCGGGGTGGGTGGTGAGCCGTCGGCGTTGAGCATCCGGGTCATCGCCCGGACCGGGGACGGCCAGGCTCGGGGTCGCAGCACCCGAGATGTGTTCAACGGCGCCGTCCGGCCCCGCTCCGCCCGATCCGTCATCGCGACACCTCCCCGCGCTCGCCTGCGGCTTGCAGGCTACGCCGATGGTGGCCATCGGCAGGTGTGACGGCGGTCGCGGGTGCGGCGCCGGGCGGGCCGGGCCGCATCGGGGGGTGAAGGGACGACACGGCCCACCCGGCGCCCGTGGGGGCGGGGGTTGTGCTGCACGCGTGATCCGAGGTGGGCGGGCGGTGATCTCCGCTACACCTGACGGATGACGCTCGCAGCATTGTGGGCCGCCGGCCGCCCGCTGGGGAGACCTGAGACGGCCGGCATCGTCTTTTTGTCGGAAACCCGACAGATTTTCAGCTTCGGCTGGCCTCGACGGCCTCGGCGAGCCGGCGGACGCCCTCGTCGATCCGGTCGGCCGTCACCGCGGAGAAGGCCAGCCGCAGGGCGTGCCGCCCGCCGTCGAGGACGAAGTCACTGCCCTTGACGACGGCGACGCCACGCTCGGCCGCCGCCGGGGCGAGCCGATCCACCAGCACGTCCTCGGGGAACTCCACCCACAGGAAGTAGCCGCCGTCGGGCTCGACGAACCGCGCCTGCGGCAGGTGCCGGCGCAGCGACTCGGCCAGCACCTGGGCCCGCTCGCCGAGCGCCGCCCGGACGGTCTCGATCGAGCGGTCGATGTCGCCGGAGACGCAGAACTGGTGCACGATCGCCTGCGACACCATGCCGGGCGAGATGTAGAGGCTGGTCGCGTTCTTGGCGATGTCGGCGATCAGATCCGCCGGACCGACCAGGTAGCCGACGCGTACCCCCGGGCAGACCGTCTTCGTGAAGCTCGACGCGTGCACGACGACGTTGCGGGTGTCCATCGAGAGCATCGACGGCAGCGCCTCGCCCCGGAAGCGGATGTCCGCGTACGGGTCGTCCTCGAAGATCGTGAAGTGGTACTCGGCGGCCAGGTCGAGCAGCTCACGGCGCTTCTCCAGCGACAGCGTCACGCCGGCCGGGTTCTGGTAGTTCGGGATGACGTGCGCCAGCCGGGGGCGCACCCCGGACTCCAGCAGCTTGCGCAGCTCGGCGGTGTCCAGGCCGTCCGGCTGGACCGTCACACCGTGCAGCTCGCCGCCCATCCGCTGGAGGTTGAGCAGCGTGCGGTCGTACGTGGGGCGCTCGACGACCACCGCGTCGCCGGGGCGGATCAGGTGGTCGAAGAGGAACGCGTCGGCCTGCAGCGACCCGTTGGTGACCAGCACCTGGTCGGCCGCGACGCCGTGCTTCTCGGCGATCCACTTGCGCAGCGGCACGTAGCCGACGGAGGTGCCGTACGCCGTGACCCCCGCGGGATCGGCGTCGAAGGCGCGTACGGCGGCGGCCTTGAGCCCTTCGACATCGACGATGTCCAGCGAGGGGGCCCCACGGGCAAAGGAGATCAGCTGCTCGGCGGTCATGGATATTGAGCGTACGGGCGGCGGCGGGGGACGCGCCGACGGCACGGCGATGTCCGCATCCTGAGCCACCGGGACGGGTGACCCGGCCGGGCCGGACGGCGACAGATCAGACCGGAAGTGCGAGCGAGTCGTGCTGCGCCGCCCGGGAGAGGCCGTCAAACTGCACGCCGAGCGAGTCGAGGAGCTGGCTCCAGTCGAAGTAGGAGCGCCACGCGACGATCCGACCCCGGCGTGCCCGGACCACGTCGGCGACCTCCCAACTCACCGAACGGCCGGTCGGGGCGACCGTGCCGTACGGCGAGTGCAACGTGCCGGTGTGGGTGCCACTGAGACGCAGCTCCACGGCCGCGCCGCTGGACGTGCGCACCGTGCCCAGCGGGTCGACCAGCAGGTCCGGAAAGGCCCCCGTCCAGGTACGCAGCAGCGCCGGCAGCTCGATCGGTCGGACCGTGACACCCGGCATGGAGTAGAACGCCTCCGGGGCGTACAGGTCCGGCAGTCGGGCCACGTCCCGCCGCAGGAGCATCGCGTACTGCTGCTCGACCAGGCGCTCCGCGTCACGCATCGGGCCCTCCCCCACGGGCCACGGCATCTCCGCGCCCGCGAGGGATCCTTACCCGTCGATCCGACCCGGCACACCTGCGCGGTTCAGGTCGTGGCGGCCACCTCGCTCCGGGCCCAGACGCGCATGATGTCCCGCACCGAGATCACCCCGGCCACCTCCCCGCCGTCGAGCACCACGAGGTGCCGGAAACCACCCCGGGCCATCGCGGCGGCCGCCTCGGCGACCGTCCACTCCGGCGCCGCGTACACGACGTCCCAGGTGAGGTGGGCGCCGGTGCGTTCGGTGTCGCAGTCGAGACCCGCGCCGATGGCCTTCAACACGTCGCGTTCGGTCATGATGCCGACCCCCTCGGACTCGGGATCGATCACGACCGCCGACCCGACACCGCGGGCCGACATCATCCGGGCCGCCTGACGGAGCGTGTGCTCCGGACCGACGACGAGGACCTGGCTGGACATTGCTTCCCGTACCTGCATCACGCATCACCCCTTTGGGACCGTGGCATTCGGTACGGACATGGTCGTCCGTGGATGTTTCCAGGACAAGACCGGACATCGTCGGGATGCGGCGACGCTCGCTACTGTCGACGCGTGTCCACCGAGCCCCTGCGCTGCGCCGGCGCGTTGATCGTCGACCGCGACGGCCGCATCTTCTTCCAGCGCCGCTCACCACACCGGCGCCTGCTTCCCGACTGGTGGGACATCGGGGGCGGCCTGATCCGGCGGATCGCGGAGGAGGGCTTCGCGCTCCTGCGGTCGATCGGCCGGTGAACAGCGTCGCGCTACCGCCGCACCGGATCGCCGGACTGCTCGCCCCGGCCGTGGACCGCACCTTCCGCGCCACCATGCTCGCCGGCCACCACGGCGGTGGGGCCGAGCTGTCCCAGCGTTACGGCGGGGCGGCGGCGAGCGGTTTCCTCGTCGACCTGCGCACCCGACTGGCCGCGCCCGGTGGCGCTGTCGACGGGGCGGGGTTCGCGGCGATCACCAGGTACCGGGATCCGATCGCCTGCCGACGAGCCGTGGACAAGCAGGTGGCCCACGCGATGATCTACCGGAGCCCGGACGGCGCCCTCTCCGCCACCGAGCGCGGTGCCGCCTTCCTCGGCGAGCTGTACCAGGTGCACGCCGAGGTCACCGAGGAACTGTGGTCCGGGCACGACGAGCGGGTGGCGCGACTGGTCGCCGTGCTCGGACGGCTGGTGGCGTACGCCCTCGTGCTGGCCGACGAGGAGGGGACCCGGAGCGGCTCCGCCTTCGCCGCGCTCGCGCCCCCGCACGAGCCGGACGGCAGCCCGCCCGGTGTGCTGCTGCTCAACCGCCTCGGCGCGCTGCGCTACCACCGGGCGGACGCGCACGCCGCCGCCTGGACCGCCGCCGGGCACACCGCGTCCAGCGTCACCGCCCTGCCACCCGGTCCGGAGCGGCTCGCCATCGAGCTGGAGACCGACCGCCGGGCCGCCGGGCCGTACGCCGTGCTCGCCGCCGAGGAGCGGCTGACCATGCTGGCCGACCTCGCGGCGCTGCCCGGCTGACCGGTTGGCCGGAGTCGCCGGGCTTGCCGGGGCTATCCTCCACCGGTGACGGCAGCAGGACGAGGGAGGATGTCGCGATGATCGGAATGGTGCTCGCGGCCGGGGCGGGGCGCCGGCTGCGCCCGTACACCGACACGCTGCCGAAGGCGCTGGTGCCGGTGGACGGCGAGATCACGATCCTGGACATCGCGTTGGGCAACCTCGCCGAGGTCGGGCTCACCGACATCGTGATCGTGGTCGGCTACGCGGCGGACGCGGTCCGCGTACGGCAGGCCGAGCTGGAGAAGAAGTACGGGGTCACGCTCACCCTGGTGCACAACGACAAGGCCGAGGAGTGGAACAACGCGTACTCCCTCTGGCTGGCCCGGGAGCACTTCGCGCGCGGCGTGCTGCTGGTCAACGGCGACACCGTGCACCCAGTGAGCGTGGAGAAGACCCTGCTGGCCGAGCGCGGACCGGGCATCCTGCTCGCGGTGGACACCCTCAAGCCGCTGGCCGAGGAGGAGATGAAGACCACCTTCGACGCCGCCGGCCAGCTCACCCGGATCACCAAGATCATGGATCCGGGCGAGGCGTACGGGGAGTACATCGGCGCGACGCTGATCGAGCCGCAGGTCGCCGACGCGCTCGCCGACGCCCTCGAGGCGACCTGGCGGCGGGACCCGAACCTCTACTACGAGGACGGCTACCAGGAGTTCGCCGACCGTGGTGGCGAGGTCCGGGCCGCGCCGATCGGTGACGTCCCGTGGGTCGAGGTCGACAACCACGCCGACCTGGCCCGCGCGCGGGAGATCGCGTGCCGCTACTAGCCCGGAGCGTCCTCACCCCGCTGCACATCGACGTGCGACGCGGGGCGGTCGCCGACCTGGCCGCGATCCTGGCCGACGGGCGGATCTCCTCCGGCGGCGACGTCGCGGTGGTGCTCGGCCCGGGTCAGGGCGCCCAGATCGCCGAGCTGATCCAACCGTCGCTGCGCTCGGCGGACGTCTTCACCGTCTCCGGCGGGACGCTCGAGGCCGCCGACGACCTGGGCGGCAAGCTCCGCACCCGCTCGTACGACGCGGTCGTCGGCATCGGCGGTGGCAAGACGATAGACGTCGCCAAGTACGCCGCCACCCGCCGAGGGCTGCCGATGGTGTCGGTGGCGACCAGCCTCGCCAACGACGGGATCGGCTCCCCGGTGGCCAGCCTCATCACGGACGGGATCAAGGGCTCCTACGGGGTGCACATCCCGATCGCGGTGATCGTTGACCTGGACTTCGTGGAGAGCGGCCCGGACCGGCACAACCGGGCCGGCATCGGCGACGTGGTCAGCAACATCAGCGCGCTGGCCGACTGGGAGCTGGCCCGGCAGGTACGCGGTGAGCCGGTCGATGGACTGGCCGCCTCGCTCTCCCGGGCGGGCGCCGAAGCGGTGCTCAACCACCCCGGCGACATGAGCGACGACTCCTTCGTGACCGTCCTCGCCGAAGCGTTGATCTCCAGCGGCCTGGCGATGGCGGTCTGCGGCACCAGCCGTCCGTCCAGCGGCGGCTGCCACGAGATCATGCACGCGGTCGACTCCCTCTTCCCCGGCACCGCCTCGCACGGCGAGCTGGCCGGGCTGGGGGCGTTGTTCTGTACCTGGCTGCGCGGTGACCAACGCCGCTTCGCGGAGATGTCCGCCTGCCTCGCCCGGCACGGTCTGCCCCGGCTCCCCGCCGAGGTGGCGCTCACCGACGACCAGTTCGTGGAGGCGGTGCAGTTCGCGCCGCGTACCCGCCCGGACCGGTACACCATCCTCGAGCACCTGGCCCTGTCGCCTACCGAGACGCGGGAGCGGCTGGCAGACTACGCCGGTGCAATCCGCGACCAGCTTGGCTGACCCCCGTCCCACCGTCGCCGACTTCCACCGGGTCAACCGGGGCGGCGGCCTGTTCAGCGAGTCGATCAGCCAGTGGCTCGGCGCGGTGTTCGCGCTGGTCGCGCAACGCCTCGGGCTGCGCCCGACCGCGCTGACCCTCACCAACCTGGTGCTCGGGCTGGCCACCTCGATCTCCGTGGTAGCGCTCGCCGGTCCGGTCGCCGACGGGGACGTACCGGCCTGGGTCGTCGGCCTGATCGCCCTGGTCGGCTGGCAGGTGGCGTACTCCCTGGACTGCGCCGACGGGCAGCTCGCCCGGGTGACCGGCCAGGGCAGCGCGGCCGGGGCCCGGATCGACGTGCTCTGCGACGTGGCCGCGCAGATCGCCCTGGTGGCCGCGCTGGCCGCCACCGCCGTCGCGCAGGAGCCGTCCACCCCGACCTGGCTGGTGGCCACCTTCGCGGGCACCTGGATGGTCAACCTGGTCACCTCGGTGATGCAGGCCGGCCCGAACGCCGCCAGCATGGTCACCTCGACCTCGCTGCCCGTACGCCTCGTGAAGCTGGTCCGCGACTACGGCGCGGTCGTCTTCGTGGCCGCCCTGGTCCTCGCCGCAGCGCCCGCGCTGGCGCTCTGGGTGCTTGTCGCGTTCACCATCGTCAACGGCGGCTTCCTGCTGGCGAGCATCGCCTTCTCCGCCCGCGCCTCGCTGCGCTGACCCCACCCCCGCCGCGTTCCGCAAGATCCGCAGCCTCCCTGCGCTGACCCGCCTGCGGCTGCGTTTCACAAGATCCGCACAACTTCCCCGAAACTGCTGCCTCCTGGATGTGGGAGGCAGCAGTTTCCCTGATGTCGTGTAGATCTTGCCGCGCCCGTGCGCCCGAAACGACCGCAGTGGTGTCCTGACCCGACGCCCGCCGACAAGATCGTGCTCGAACCAGGAAACAGTGCCATCCGGCCGCCCCGAGGCCACTAGATCCTGGATCAAGCACGATCTCGCGGGGGCGCGGGGTGTCGGCGTGTGGGTTGAGGGAAGGCAACCCGTTGGCATCGGGGCGTCTCGTCTTCGCCGTCGGCAGCGCTGCCCTCACGGTCCCGCAGGCGGTTCAGAACCGCGGTCTTCCGCGCGTTGTTGGCGGAGTTGTTCGAGGATGGCGGTGTCGGCTTCGAGGTCGGGGTGGTCGACCTGCCGGTCGAGGTCGACGACCTGTTCGAGTTCCCGGATCGCCTGGTCGAGGTCACCCCCCGCCCGGTGGGCCATCGCGATGTTGTACCGGGTGACGGCTTCGCCGGCCCGGTCGCCCACCTCCCGCTGGATGGGCAGGGCCTGGTGATAGTGGTCCAGAGCCCGCTGCCGATCCCCTGAACCGGCGTACACGTGGCCGATGTTGCTGAGGGTGGTGGCTTCGCCGGCCTGGTCGCCGACCTCCCGCGTAATGGGGAGGGCCTGGTGATAGTGGTCCAGGGCCTGCTGCCGATCCCCTGAACCGGCGTACGCGTGGCCGATGTTGCTGAGGGTGGTGGCTTCGACGGCCCGGTCGCCGACCTCCCGCGTAATGGGGAGGGCCTGGTGGTAGTAGTCGAAGGCCCGCTGCCGATCCCCCAACCGGCTGTACACGTGGCCGATGTTGTTGAGGGCGGTAGCTTCGCCGGCCCGGGCGCCGACCTCCCTCAGGATGGGCAAGGCCTGGTGGTAGTGGTCGAGGGCCCGCTGCCGATCCCCCAACCGGTTGTAGACGCTGCCGATGTTGTTGAGGGCGGCGGCTTCGCCGACCCGGTCGCCGGCCTGCTGGTACAAGGTCAGGGCCTGCTGGTAGTCCTCCAGTGCCGGCCAGGGCCGACCGGTCGACGACCGGGCCCAGCCACGCTGATAGAGGGCATCGGCGTCCGGGCCGAGGGTCAGGGTCGCGGTGGCCATGGCCTCGACCGCGGCGAACCGCGACGTGTCCAGCCACACCTGACACACGCGGGCACCGAGGTCCCGGGCGATCGCCGGCAGCCGACCAGCGACAGCAAGCCGATGCACCTCCACGTGTCGGGCGACGGTGGTCGCCGCAGCGGGGGCGACGGGGCGCGGTCGCGGCGTTCCCCGACCCGCCATGCCCGACCCACCTCGCTCCTCCTGCTGCTACCGGTTGCCGACGCGGCGGTTGCCGAGGGTCGGACCGCGACACCACCGGCATGCGGCGGTGGCATCGGCCGTCATTGTTCTTCCCACGATGGCCGGGATGCGCTAAGCGCGTCGGAAACCCGTCACCTGAGGCGGACTCATCGAGCGGTCCCGGGAAGCGGATGAAACGTACAGTAGCCGCCAAGGTCCGCCCGTCGATCACTTAGCCGAGGCCGGACGTGGGCGGTCCTGGGCCGGCTTGACCGGGCGTACCGGGGGAGGGCGCGGGCGATGGGAAACGCCACGGTGCAGGTGTCCGGGGCGCAAGCCGCGAGCTGGGCGGCGGAGCTGCGGGCCGCGCTGGTCGGGGCCGTGGGGCCGAACGACAGCGTCGCCCCTTCCGATGGCCACTGACCCGAGGGACCTCGCCCGATGGGTCGAGGTGCATCGGCTTGCTGTCGTCGGGCGGCAGCCGGCGATCGCCGGGGATGTCGGTGCCCGGGTGTGTCAGGTGTGGCTGGATACGTCGCGGTTCGCGGCGGTCGAGGCCATGGCCACCGCGACCCTGACCCTCGGCCCGGACGCCGACGCCCTCTATCGGCGTGGCTGGGCGCGGGCGTCAACCGGTCGGCCCTGGCCGGCACTGGAGGACTACCAGCAGGCCCTGACCTTGTACCAGCAGGCCGGCGACCGGGCCGGCGAAGCCGCCGCCCTCAACAACATCGGCAGCGTGTACGACAAGCTGGGGGATCGGCGGCTGGCTCTCGACCACTACCACCAGGCCCTCCCCATCCTGAGGGAGGTCGGCAACCGGGCCGGCGAGGCCGCCACCCTCAACAACATCGGCCACGTGTACAACCGGTTGGGGGATCGGCGGCAGGCTCTCGACCACTACCACCAAGCCCTCCCCATTGGTAGGGAGGTCGGCGACCGGGCCGGCGAAGCCGCCACCCTCAACAACATCGGCCTCGCGTACCACGGTTTAGGGGATCGGCAGCAGGCCCTCGACCACTACCAGCAAGCCCTCCCCATCCAGCGGAACGTCGGCAACCGGGCCGGTGAAGCCGCCACCCTCAACAACATCGGCAGCGTCCACAACAGTTTGGGGGATCGGCAGCAGGCCCTCGACCACTACCACCAGGCTTTCGGCATTGCGCGGGAAGTCGGCGACCGGGCCGGCGAAGCCACCATCCTCAACAACATCGGCCACGTGTACGACGGTTTAGGGGATCGGCAGCGAGCCCTCGACCACTACCAGCAGGCCCTCCCCATCCAGCGGAACGTCGGCAACCGGGCCGGCGAAGCCGCCACCCTCAACAACATCGGCAGCGTCCACAACAGTTTGGGCGATCGGCAACAGGCCCTCGACCACTACCACCAAGCCCTCTTTATCCAGCGGGAGGTCGGCGACCGGGCCGGCGAAGCCGTCACTCGGTACAACATCGCGATGGCCCACGGGGCGGGGGGTGACCTCGACCAGGCGATCCGGGAACTCGAACACGTCGTCGACCTGGACCGGCAGGTCGACCGCCCCGACCTCGAAGCCGACACCGCCCTCCTCGAACAACTCCGCCAACAACGCTCCCTGCCCAACACCTGAGCGGTGATCAACCTTTCGGCAGGTTCGGGGTCAACGGCGGCGGGCCACGTCGGCGTAGATGTCCAGGTGGCGCTTGATGACCACGTCGGGGTGAAACGTCTGCTCGTACCGCAGCCGGGCCGGTGCGGCGAGCGCGGCGGCGCCAGCCCGCGCGACCGGGAGCGCTGCGGCCAACGCGGCCGGGTCCGGCGGGACCACCCAGCCGGCGGTGCCGGTGACCAGGCCGGCCGGCACCGCAGGCGGACCTGCCGGCGGCGGGGAATGGCCGGCGACGGCGGAGGCGATCTCGGCGGGCCCGGTGCCGGCGGGCTCGTGCGGGGCGTCGGCCCCGACCAGGTACGGAATGCCGCCCAGCGCCGTCCCCAGCACCGGCCGGCCACTCGCCAACGCCTCGATGATCACGGTGGGCAGCACGTCGTGCCACATCGCGGCGGCGATCACCACCGCGCTCGCCTCGACTGCGGCCTGCACGCCGGCCCGGTCGAGCTGACCGAGGTAGACCACGTCGGGTCGTTCGGCGGCGGCTGCCTCCACGAGCGGGCGCAGCTCGCCGTCACCGGCCACCCGCAGCGTGCCCAGCGAACCCACCGGATGCCGTCGCCAAGCGTCCAGCAGCAGGTCGACGCCCTTCTCGGGGGAGAGCCGGGCCAGGTAGAGGAACCCGTCACCCAGCGGCGACGGTCGGCCCGGGTCGGGGATCGCGTTCGGCTTCACGACGATCCGGTCGTCCGGGATGCCGTAGTCGCGGAGGTGGTCGGCGATGGCCGTGGTGAGCGCGATGTACCGGTCCACGGAGCGCCAGGTGCCCCGGTGCACGGCCAGGGTGGTCGCCATCAGCGCGCTCTGCGCCGCCGAGTCGCGGTAGCACCGGTGCCTGATCGCCGGCACGCCCAGCGCCCGGCCCTTGCAGTCCTGGCAGATCACCCCGTCGCGGAAGTAGATCCCCGAGGAGCAGACCTGCCGGTAGTTGTGCACCGTCTGCACCACCGGCACGCCGTGCCGGTGCGCGGTCCGCACCACCCAGGGCGAGATCAGAGGGTACGGGTTGTGCAGGTGCAGGACGTCCGGTCGGTGCTCGGTGAGCAGCCGGCTCAGGTCCTGCTGTGCGCGGGGCGCCCAGATCGGTGAGATCGGCAGCAGCGCCTTGGCGGCCTTCGACATCGAGGGGATCTCGTCCGAGCTGCGGATGAAGGGCAGCACCTCGACACCGGCGGCGGTGAGCTGGGCGATCTCCGCGTCGACGATGGTGTTCTCGCCGGAGGGCTGAGCTTCCCGGTACCGGTTGTGCGCCACCACGATTCTCACGGGAAAGAAGGCTACCGTTGGCTGGTGCCCGAACTACCGGAGGTTGAAGCGCTCGCGGGTTACCTGCGGCAGCGCGCGGTGGGGCGGCGTGTCGACCGGCTGGAGATCGCCGCGATCAGCGCCCTGAAGACGTACGATCCGGCACCCACCGCCGTCGCCGGCAAGGCGGTGGTCGACGCCCGTCGGCACGGCAAGTTCCTCGACGTGGTGATCGAGGGTGACCTGCATCTCGTGGTTCATCTGGCCCGGGCAGGCTGGCTGCACTACCGGGAGGCGTTCCCGGCCACCACCCCGTTGCGCCCCGGCAAGGGCCCGATCGCCGTGCGGGTCCGGCTCGACGACGGCTCCGGCTTCGACCTCACCGAGGCCGGTACGCAGAAGAAGCTGGCCGCCTACCTGGTCACCGACCCGGCGGCGGTACCCGGGGTGGCCAAGCTGGGGCCGGACGCGCTCGCCGCCGACCTGCCCACCTTCGCCGAGCGGCTGCGCAGCCGACGCGGGCAGGTCAAGGGGGTGCTGACCGACCAGTCGGTGCTGTCCGGGGTGGGCAACGCGTACTCCGACGAGATCCTGCACGCCGCGAAGCTGTCTCCGTTCGCGATCACCGATCGGCTCACGGACGCCCAGCTCGCCACCCTGCACGCGGCGACACGGCAGGTGCTCGGGGACGCCGTCGAGCGGTCCCTCGGTCAGCGTGCCGCCGAACTCAAGGGCGAGAAGCGATCCGGGTTGAAGGTGCACGCCCGTACCGGCCTGCCCTGCCCGGTCTGTGGCGACACCGTCCGGGAAGTCTCGTTCGCCGACTCGAGCCTGCAGTACTGCGCCACCTGTCAGACCGGCGGCAAGCCGCTGGCTGACCGACGGTTGTCCCGTCTCGTACGGTGAGTAATCCCACGAGGCGACTACAGAGCGGAATCGACCCGAGTGAGCCGAACCTCCGGTCCACCGTTCTCGCCACAGGCGTATCCATCGGTATAGTGGCCCGGTCCCCGGCTTCTGAAATGGTGCGGAGCCGGCCAGATCCCGCCGACACCATCGGTCGCCAATCTCCTGCGGGGCGGCGACCGGCCGGAGCCCGCGTGGGAGACTGGGACGGTGGGCGACCCGGGCCCTCACGGCGAGTGAGCGGCACGTGTCATGCGGGAGGACATGGGTGAGGTGACGGCAAGCCTCCAGCGCCCGGTATCCAACGAAGGCCGGAGCAGACTCGTGCGGCACGTCGACAGCTTCGAGATCCAGCCGCCGACGCCGCCGTCACACAACGGCGTCCCTCGGTCGGCGTGGGCCAGGGCGCGACGACGTGTCTCCCGTTGGCACCGCCCCTACACCGCGATCCTGCTGCTGCTCGACTTCGGCGCGGCGGCGTTCGCCAGTTGGATCGCGATCCAACTCTTCGACCAGGCCGCCTCGGGTTTCTCGGGCACCAACCAGGACCCGACCTGGTTCCACACCATCTCCTACCTCCTGCTGCCGCTGGGCTGGGTGGTCATCCTCTGGAGCAACCGGGCGTACGACCGGCGCTATCTGGGGCTCGGCCCGGACGAGTTCAAGCGGGTCATCAGGGCCGCGGTCACGGTGGCGGCCAGCGTCTCCTTCCTCGCCTTCGCCACCAAGACCGCGCTGTCGCGGTGGACGGTGGGCACGGCGCTGCTCGGGGCGCTGCTGCTGATCCTGTGGGGCCGTTTCGTGGCCCGCTGGGCGCTGCACTACATCCGTCGGCGGGCCGGTCAGGCCGCGCACCGGATGGTGCTGGTCGGCACCCTGCCGGAGTGCCTGGAGGTCTACGCGGCGGTCACCCGTAGCCCGGCCGCCGGCCTGATGCCGGTCGCCATCCACATCACCGACGGCTACGCGGCGGCCCGCGGGGTGCCGACACCGGTGCCGGTGCACTCGGGCCGGGACGTCTTGGCCCTGGTCCGCGAGGTCGGCGGGGACACCATCGCCGTGTGCGGGTCGGCCAGCGCCGAGCCGGGCGAGCTGCGCCGACTGGCCTGGCAGCTCGAAGGCTCCGGGGTCGATCTCGTGGTCGCCCCGCAGTTGACCGACATCGCCGGCCCGCGTGTGCACATCCGGCCGATCGAGGGTCTGCCGCTGCTGCACGTCGAGGAGCCGACGCTCTCCGGGCCGGCGCTGCTGGCCAAGAACCTGATGGACCGGGTCGCCGCCGGCCTGGGCCTGCTGCTGCTGATCCCGCTCTTCATCTCGATCGCGGTGGCGATCCGAATCTCCGACCGCGGGCCGGTCTTCTTCCGCCAGCCCCGGGTGGGGCACGAGGGACGCACGTTCCGGGTGTGGAAGTTCCGGACGATGTACGTCGACGCCGAGGACCGGCTGGCCAGCCTCACCGACCAGAACGAGACCGACGGCATGCTGTTCAAGATGAAGCAGGACCCCCGGGTCTTCCCGGTGGGTCGCTTCCTGCGGGCCTCGTCGCTGGACGAGCTGCCGCAGTTGATCAACGTGCTCTGGGGTGAGATGTCGCTGGTCGGACCGCGCCCGCTGCCCGCCGACGACGGCGACTTCCTGGGCGACGTGCGACGCCGGCTGCTGGTGCGCCCCGGCATGACCGGGCTGTGGCAGGTCTCCGGCCGCTCCGACCTGTCGTGGGACGAGGCCGTCCGGCTCGACCTCTACTACGTCGACAACTGGTCGCTGGCGTACGACCTCAGCATCCTGTGGCGGACGGTCGGTGTGGTGCTCGCCCGCAAGGGCGCCTACTAGCGCGGGCGGCGGCGAGCCGTCAGGATCGCTGCGTGGGTGGCAACCTCTCCGCCGTCGTCGGCGTCGTCTCGCTGGTCACCGCGCTGACCGCGGCTCTGCTGGCGGTGCTGCGACTGCGCGCCCGGCGCGGCATCGCCACCGCCACCCAGCGGGCCACCTACGAGGTGCTGCACACCGCCGGGCTGGCCGCCGAACCGCTCCGGGCGGGGCTGAGCGCGGCCGGCGCGGCGAAGGCCGTACGCCATCTGCGGGCCCTGGCGGGCGCGGTCGGGCTGGCGCTCACGGACGCCGACAAGGTGCTCGCCCTCGACGGACGCGGCACGCACCACGGCGAGCAGCTGCTGGCGGCGGCCCAGCGGTCGATCAGCTCCGGGCGGTCGACGGTGCTCGGGGAGTCCGACCTGCGCTGCGACCGGGTGGACTGCCCGATCCGGGGTGCGGTGGTCGCGCCCCTGCACGGCGCCGACGCCCGGGTGGTCGGGGCGCTGGTGGCGATCGCCGACAACGCGCCGGCGCCGGGGCTGGTGCAGGCGACCCTGGAGACCGCGCACTGGGCCGGCAACCAGCTCGCCCTGGCCGAGCTGGACTCGTCCCGGGAGCGGCTGGCGCGGGCCGAGATCCGGGCGCTGCGGGCGCAGATCAGCCCACACTTCATCTACAACGCGTTGACCGCGATCGGCTCGTTCGTCCGCACCGACCCGGAGCGCGCCCGGGAGTTGATCCTGGAGTTCGCGGAGTTCACCAGGTACTCGTTCCGGGCGCACGGGGAGTTCACCACCCTCGCCGAGGAGCTGCGGTCGATCGACCGGTACCTGACGATCGAGCGGGCCCGCTTCGGCGACCGGTTGCAGGTGCGGTTGCAGATCGCGCCGGAGGTGCTGCCGGTGACGCTGCCGTTCCTGTGCCTCCAGCCGCTGGTGGAGAACGCCGTCCGGCACGGGTTGTCCCGCAAGCCGGGCACGGGCATGGTGAGCATCGAGGCCCGGGACGCGGGCGCCGAATGCCACATCACGGTGGAGGACGACGGGGTGGGTATGGATCCGACCGCGCTGACCGCCGGCATCGCCGAGCTGGCCCGCAGCACCGGCGACCCGGGTGACGACACGGGCCAGCACGTCGGCCTCTCGAACGTCGACGAGCGGCTGCGCTCGGTCTTCGGTGATCGTTTCGGGCTGGTCGTCGAGACCGGGCTGGGCTCGGGCACGCGGGTGAGCGTGCGGGTGCCGAAGTTCCACCCGGGCGTACGGGCCGGCTCGTGACCACCGGGTTCCTGCGGGTGTTGGCGGTGGACGACGAGCCGCCGGCACTCGACGAGTTGGCCTACCACCTGCGGGCCGATCCCCGGGTGGCCCGCCTGCACACGGCCGGGGACGCCACGGAGGCGCTGCGGCTGCTGCGCGACGGCGACGTGGACGTGGTCTTCCTGGACATCCGGATGCCCGGCCTGGACGGCATGGAGCTGGCCCGGGTGCTGCGGCGGTTCGCCCGGCCACCGGCGATCGTCTTCGTCACCGCGTACGACGACGGCGCGGTGGACGCCTTCGACCTGGGCGCCACGGACTATGTCCGCAAACCGGTACGCGCCGAACGGCTGGCCGAGTCGCTGCGGCGGGTGATCGGTTCGCGGGTGGTGCCGTCGCACCCGGCGGCGCTGGCCCGCGCCGAGGAGGATCCGACCATCCCGATCGAGCTGGCCGGGACGACCCGGATGCTGCCGCGCTCGGCGGTGCGCTGGGTGGAGGCGCAGGGCGATTACGCGCGGCTGCACACCGCCGAGGGGTCGCACCTGGTACGGGTTTCGCTCGCCACGCTTGCCGAGCGTTGGGCGGACGCGGGTTTCGTGCGGGTGCACCGGTCGTACCTGGTGCAGTTGAAGTTGATCGCCGAACTGCGTCTGGTGAACTCCGGCTACGTGGTGGTGGTCGACTCCACCGAGCTGCCGGTGAGCCGGCGGCACACCCGCGAGCTGAAGGACAAGCTGGTCAGGGCGGCGAAGCAGGATTGGAGTCGCTGAACCGGGAATGCGCCCGACCATCCCGTACGTTGTACGCTAGGCCGTACGACAACCCGGGAGGCCGCCGTGCACGAAACTCCGTTCAACGCCGAGACCGAGTTCGACAGCCAGCTCGACCGCCTGCTGAAGTTGGGCTATCCGGCCCTGGCCGGGATGACCGAGAGCGCCTTCCGCGACCTGGTCGCGCCCCTGCGGGCGCGAGCGGTCGACGGTGCCGCCGGCCTGCCCGCGCCCACCGACGCCCGGGTGCCGTTCCTGCTGGTCGTCACGCGCGACCTGATCGGCGTGGAGCCCCGACTCGAACTCACCACCCTGGCCGGCAAGCGCAAGCCCGGCTTCCTCGACCGGCACTACGCCGAGGACGACCTGCCGCGCTTCGACCCCATCAAGGAGCTGGAGGTGCCCGCCGGGCCGGCGTACCTCCTCTTCGACGTCGACCGTGGTGAGGAGTTCCGCAACCTCGCCCCGGCGGCGGCCATGGAGGGTATGACCGCCCAGGATCGGCTTCCGCTCACCATCGACGAGGGGCTCGCCTTCATCACGCTGTACCCCGAGGCGCTGGCCAGCAACAGGTGCTTCTCGCTGGTCGGATCACGGTGCGGCGACAAGCGGGTGCCGGCGCTGTGGATCAGCCAGGGCGCGCCGAAGCTCGGCTGGTGCTGGTACGGCAACCCGCACACCTGGCTCGGCTCCGCCTCGGCCCGCCCCGAGCGCGTCGGCCTGGACTGAACCCGGCAACCACCGAGCAGAGGCCAGGTCAGAAGATGTCGGCGAGCGCAAGCGTGAGCGGGAACGGCTGCTCACTGCGGTAGACCTCGCCCGCTGGCATGACGACCTGCTCCCGGTAACCGCCGGGCGCGTTCACGAGCACCGTCACGGTCTGCTTGCGGGGCTCCACCAGCCAGTAGCGGGGAATGCCGGCCGCCGCGTACTCGTGCCGGTTGAGCACCAGGTCGCGGCCGGCGTTGCTCGGCGAGATCACCTCAACGACGAGGAGCACGTCGACCGGGTCGAGCGCGGCGCCACCCCGATCCATCGCGCTCTCGCGTGCGACGAACAGATCCGGAACGAAGTACGACGAGCGCTTCGCGCTGACGCCGATGTCCTGCCCGACAAGCAGACCAGGCGGTGCCTGCCGGTCGAGGATTCGGCGGAGGCGGTTGGCGACCGCGCCGTGGAAGACGTCCGCATGGGGGGACACGAGCAGGCTCCCGTCGAAGATCTCGTAGACCTGGTTGTCCTCGGGGAGGGCCTGGAGGTCGTCCACCGTCCAGGCGTCACCTCGGCCGGGCCGGGCAGGGTTGGTCACCGTCACACCTCCTCTCTACCGGTCCACCCTGACAGCTCGGTTGGTCGTCCACAACGAGCCTCGGACGTTCGGGGAGGCCGGCGGCCATTACCGCCGAGTTATCCACAGGGCTGACCGGTTCTCCACAGGTTGTTCACAACGCCACCCACTGATCTCCACGGTGGCTCCCTACAGTCAGACCCCATGAAGGAACGCCGCGTCCTGGTCGTCGAGGACGAACGCACCATCGCCGAGTCGGTCGCCGCCCGACTCCGCGCCGAGGGTTTCGCGGTGGAGATCGCCACGGACGGCCCCAGCGCGGTCGAGCGGTTCCGGACCGGGCAGCCGGACCTCGTCGTCCTCGACGTCATGCTGCCCGGGTTCGACGGTCTGGAGGTGTGCCGGCGTATCCAGGCGGTCCGGCCGGTTCCGGTGCTGATGCTCACCGCCCGCGACGACGAGACCGATCTGCTGGTCGGGCTCGCCGTCGGCGCGGACGACTACCTCACCAAGCCGTTCTCGATGCGCGAGCTGGCTGCCCGCGTCCACGTGCTGCTGCGCCGGATGGAACGGGCCGCGACCCCCGCGCCACCCGCCATCCGCCTCGGCGACATCGAGATCAACGAAGCCGAACGGCGGGTTCGCCGGGCCGGCGCGGACGTGCACCTCACGCCGACCGAGTTCGACCTCCTGCTGCACCTCGCCGGCCGACCCCGGACGGTGCTTCCCCGGGAACGACTGCTCGCCGACGTGTGGGGCTGGGCCGACGGCACCGGCACCCGCACGGTGGACAGCCACGTGAAGGCCTTGCGCCGCAAACTCGGCGCCGACCTGATCCGGACCGTCCACGGCGTCGGGTACGCCCTGGAGGTTCCCGCGTGACCGGCCCGCAGGTGGACTGGCTGAACCGGGTGCTTCCCCGCCCCCTCGACCCGGTCCGCTCGATCAAGATGAAGCTCGGTGTCCTGCTGGTCGCCTCCTGGGCGGTGGCCATCGGCTACTTCTGGTACGGCATCGGCTGGCTCCCACCGGGCACGGCGATCACCGCCATCTGCATTGCGCTGGTCACCTCGCAGGTGCTCGCCCACGGGATGACCTCGCCGCTGCGCGAGATGACGGCCGCCGCCGGGGTGATGGCCCGCGGCGACTACACCCGTCGGGTACGCGCCACCTCCCGGGACGAGGTGGGCGAGCTGGCCCAGGCGTTCAACAAGATGGCCGAGGACCTGCACGCGGCGGACCAGCGGCGGCGTGAGCTGATCGCCAACGTCTCCCACGAGCTGCGGACGCCGATCACCGCGTTGCAGGGCGTACTGGAGAACATGGTGGACGGGGTGGCCGAGCCGGAGCCGGCGGCACTGCGCGCGGCGTTGTCCCAGACCGAGCGGCTCGGTCATCTCGTCGCCGACCTGCTCGACCTGTCCCGTCTCGACGCCGGGGTGGTGCCACTGCGCCGGGTCACCATCGACGTGGGGGACTTCCTCGACGAGGCGGTGGAGCACGCCACCGCCAGCGCGGCCGGCGCGGGGCTGGACGTGGACTTCCGGCTGCACGAGTTGGCGACGCCGTTGACCGTGCACGCCGACCCGTGGCGGTTGCACCAGGTGTTCACCAACCTGCTCGACAACGCGGCGCGACACAGTCCGCCGGGCGGCACCGTGCGGGTGAGCGCCGAGGAACACGCCGGCCAGCTCCACTTCGAGGTCAGCGACGAGGGACCGGGCATCCCGACGGCCGAGCGGTCGCGGGTGTTCGAACGATTCACCCGCGGCGACCGCGCCGCCGGGGGTGGAACCGGCCTCGGCCTCGCCATCGCCCGCTGGGTCGTCGAACTCCACGGCGGCCGGATCGCGGTCCTCGACCCGGTCAGCGCCGCCAAGGGCGCCCGTCCGGGCTGCCGCATCCAGGTCACCATCCCGAACAACGGCCCAGACCGAGGAGAGGTCGCATGACCACCCCTGGCAGCACTCCGCCGCCGACCAGCGGCCCGGCGACGCGAGTCGCCGAAGCACCGGCACGGCCGACCGCCAACCCGTCGGCACCGCCGACCGGAGGCCCAGCGGCACCCCGGGCCGGAGGCCCAGCCGCACCGCCGACCGGCCCTGCCGGACGGCCGCTTCCGGCCTGGCCCCAGCCGATGGCGGCTGCACCCCGGCCGCCATCGCTGATCGAGCGGCGCTGGCCAGGGCCATCGGGTGCCGCGCGCCCGCTCGTCCTGGCGGCCCTGACGGCGGCCTCCGTCCTCGGCGCGTCGACGATCACGATGATTCGTCCCGGACTCGGCTGGCTGGTGGCCGTGCTGGCCGGCACCGCCGCGCTCGCCGTCGCCGCCGTCGTTCGGGCGAGACCGTCGACCGCGCCACCCGCGTCGGCGACACCGACGCCACCGACCACCCCATCCAGTCCGGCGACCCCGGCGACTCCGTCCATCGCAACCGGCCAGGCCACTCCGACCACGACGTCCGACCCGGCCACTCCGACCACGACGACGGCCCAGGCCACGCCAACGGACCGGGTAACCCCGGCGGCCATCGCCCGTCCCGATGCCACGGGGGCATCGGGGCGGGCGGCGCAGGTCGTCTGGGCCGCCGCGACCGTCGCGTTGGTGGGCGTGGGTACCCTCCGGGCAGCCGGCTGGCTCTTCGCGCTCTGCCTGCTCGCCGCCGTGGTGACCGGGACGCTCGCGGTGACCGGCGGGCGGAGCCCGCTCGGGATGCTGCTGGCCGCGACCCTGCCGCCGGCCGCGACGGTACGGGCGCTCCCCTGGGCGGTACGCGGGCTGCGCGACACCCGACCGGCCGGCTCGGGGATCGCCGTCGGACGGGTCCTGACCAGCGTGGCGATCTCCGCCGGTCTGCTGATGCTGTTCGGCCTGCTCTTCTCCTCCGCCGACGCGGTCTTCGCCGACCTGGTCAGCGGCTTGTTGCCCGACATCTCGGTTCCCGGCACCATCGGGTGGACGTTCCGTCTGCTGCTGATCGGTGGCGGTCTGCTGGGTGCCGCGTACCTGGTCAGTCGACCGCCCAACCTCGACGGCCTGCGGCCTGGGCCGGCGCGGCCGGCGCACCGGCTCGAGTGGACGCTTCCGCTGGTGCTGCTCGACGCCCTGTTCGCGGCGTTCGTACTGGTCCAGTTGACGGTGCTGTTCGGTGGCTCGGGGCACGTGCTGCGCACGGCAGGGCTCACCTACGCGCAGTACGCGCGCGGCGGCTTCTGGCAACTGCTCGCCGTCACCGGGCTCACCCTGCTGGTGATCGCCGTCGCCGCCCGTCGGGCACCGAAGGCCACACGGACCGACCGGCTGCTCGTCCGCGCGCTGCTCGGGGCGCTGACCGCGCTCAGCCTGGTGATCGTCGCCTCGGCGCTCTACCGGATGCAGGTCTACGCCGACGCGTACGGCGCCACCCGCCTGCGGCTCGTCGTGGCAACCGTCGAACTGTGGCTCGGGCTGCTGTTCGTGCTGGTCGGCGTAGCCGTGGTACGGCTGCGGGCCACCTGGCTGCCCCGACTGGTGATCGGCACGGCGGTACTGGCGCTGCTCGGGCTGGCCCTGGTCAACCCCGATCGGCTGATCGCCGACCGGAACGTCGACAGGTACCTGCAGACCGGCCGGTTGGACGTCGACTACGTGTCCGGCCTCTCGGCGGACGCCGTACCCGCCCTGGCCCGGCTGCCCGAGCCGATGCGGATCTGCGCGCTGTCCCGGCTCGCCGTCGAACTGCCACGGGACGGTGTCTGGGCGACGAACCTCGGACGGGAGCGCGCCCGCCCCGAGCTGGACCGGATCCCGGTGATCGGCCCGGCCTCGCACTGCCTCGTCCCGCGTGGCTGGTGAGCGTCGACGCTTGACAATCCGGCGAGGCGGGCAAGACTGCCGGGGTGGCCAAGCAACTCCCTGACGTGGGGTCGGGCGGTGCGGTTCCGCCGCCCCGCCGGGCCCGGATCGTGTTGGCCGACATCACCCGGCGCGACACGCGCTCCGAGCGGACCCGCGCCGAGCTGGCCCAGCAGACCCAGGTCGGCGAGGCGCTGGTCCGTGGCCTGGTCCGGGCCCAGCTCGCGCTGGCGTTGCGGTTGTCGCTGGTGGTCGTCATTGGGCTGGGCGGGTTGCCCTGGCTGTTCGCCATCGCGCCGTCGCTCGGCCGGACCACCGTGGCCGGCGTCAACCTGCCCTGGCTGCTGCTCGGGGTGGCGTCGTTCCCGTTCCTGATCGCGGTGGGCTGGGCGTACGTGCGGCTGGCCGAGCGCAACGAGCAGGACTTCACCGACCTGGTGCAGCGGCCGGAGCACTGAGGTGGGCAACGACTACGTGGTTCCGGCCATCGTCGCGGTCACCCTGGTCACCGTCGGCATCGGCTTCTACGGGCTGCGGCTGGCCCGGACCACGTCAGATTTCCTGGTCGCCTCGCGGGCGATCAGTCCGACCTGGAACGCTGCCGCCATCGGTGGGGAGTACCTGTCGGCCGCGAGCTTCCTCGGCATCGCTGGCCTGGTCCTCAAGTACGGCGTGGACGTGCTCTGGTACCCGGTCGGCTTCGCCGCCGGCTACCTGGCTCTCCTGCTGTTCGTGGCCGCGCCGCTGCGCCGCTCCGGCGCGTTCACGCTGCCCGACTTCTGTGAACTACGGCTCGGGTCACGCCGCCTGCGCATCCTCGCCACCGCCTTCGTGATCTTCATCGGCTGGCTCTACCTGGTGCCGCAGTTACAGGGTGCCGGGCTCACGCTGGCCACGGTGGCCGGCTCCCCGTACCCGGTGGGTGCCCTTCTGGTCGCGGCCGTGGTCACCGCGAACGTGGCGCTCGGCGGGATGCGGGCCATCACCTTCGTCCAGGCGTTCCAGTACTGGCTCAAGTTGACCGCTCTCGCCGTACCCGTGATCTTCTTGGCGCTGCAGTGGCAGGCCGATGCCCGCCCGGCGGTGACACCGCCGGACGGGCCGACGTTCCGGGCCGCGACCACCGTCGTGGTCGAGCACCGCGCGACCCTCACCCTGGCCGACGGTGAGATTCGGGAGGTACGCCCCGGCGACGAGCTGTCGTTCGCCGCCGGTGACCCGGTGCCGGAGGTGTCCGGGGTGGCCACCGACGCGGCGGACTGGTTGCTGCCCAGCGCCGCCGGCGCCGACGACCGGGGCCTGTTCGGCACGTACTCGCTGATCCTGGCCACCTTCCTGGGCACGATGGGTCTCCCGCACGTGCTGGTCCGCTTCTACACCAACCCCGACGGCGCGGCGGCACGCCGGACGACGCTGGTGGTGCTGGCCCTGGTCGGCGTCTTCTACCTGCTACCCACCCTGTACGGGGTGCTGGGCCGGATCTACACCCCGCAACTGCTCGTCAGCGGGCAGACCGACGCGGTGGTGGTCCTGCTGCCCGGCGCGGTCCTCGGTGACGGGCTCACCGGGCGGCTGCTCGCCGCGCTGGTCTCGGCGGGAGCGTTCGCCGCCTTCCTGTCCACCTCGTCGGGCCTGCTGACCAGCGTCGCCGGGGTGATCTCGACGGACGTGCTCGGCCGCGGCTCGGTACGCGGCTTCCGCTGGGCGACCATCATCGCCGGGGGCGTACCGGCGGTGCTGGCCCTGCACGTCTCCGGCCTGGACGTCTCACAGGTGGTCGGGTTGGCCTTCGCCGTCGCCGCGTCGAGCTTCTGCCCGCTGCTGGTGCTGGGCATCTGGTGGCGCGGTCTGACCGACCTGGGCGCGGCCGCCGGGGTGCTGGCCGGCGGCGGGGCGGCGATCGGCGCGGTGCTGGTGACCGTCCTCGGCCCGCCGCTGTCCGGCTGGCCCGCCACCCTCACCGCGCAGCCGGCCGCGTGGACGGTGCCGCTGGCCTTCACCGTGATGGTCGCGGTGTCGATGGCGACCCGCCGCCGAGCACCGGCCGACGTAGCGGCCACCATGCTCCGCCTCCACACCCCCGAAGCCCTCCGCCTGTAGCCCCCCGCGCCCCCGCCCCCTCCGCCCCCCGCCCCCCCGCGCCCCGGCCCCGCGCCCCGCGCCCCGCGCCCCGCGCCCCGCGATCTTGCAGTTTCTGTGGCGACAAAGACGACATCTCACGCTTATGGACAACCGAAACTGCAAGATCGGCGCCGCGAGGGCGTTGATCCACTCGGGATCACTGAAATAGGGGTGTCCGGGCGAGGGGATACCGCAGCATCACGAAACACGAGTGGATCAAGCCGGGCGGCTACGCCTCCGGAATGATCGTGCGTCCGCCTGTCGCCGGACGGCGGATCTGGCGGTCGGCGGATAACGTCGGGCCATGACTGGTGAACATCCCGCGCTCGTGCTGCGTGGTCTGGCTAAACGGTTCGACGGCACGGTCGCGGTCGCCGGTGTCGACCTGGACGTACCGGCCGGGTCCTTCTACGGGCTGCTCGGCCCGAACGGGGCCGGCAAGACCACCACCCTGTCGATGGCGGTCGGCCTGCTACGGCCGGACGCCGGCTCGGCGTGGGTGCTCGGCCAGGACGTGTGGCGCGACCCGGTCACGGCCAAGCAGTTGCTCGGCGTGATGCCCGACGGTGTCCGGCTGTTCGACCGGCTCAGCGGCGCGGAACTGCTGGCGTACCACGGGCTGCTGCGGGGGATGGACCCGGCGGTGGTCGACCAGCGGGCTGCGGAGCTGCTGGACGTCCTGGCGCTCGGCGACGCCGGCCGGACGCTGGTGGTGGACTACTCGGCGGGCATGAAGAAGAAGATCGGCCTGGCCTGCGCGTTGCTGCACGCGCCCCGGGTGCTGGTGCTGGACGAGCCGTTCGAGGCGGTCGACCCGGTGTCGGCGGCGCTGATCCGCGACATTCTCACCCGGTACGCGGCCGGCGGCGGCACGGTGGTCTTCTCCAGTCACGTGATGGAGGTCGTCGAGCGGCTGTGCTCGCACGTGGCGATCCTGGCCCAGGGCACCATCAAGCGGGTCGGCACGATCGCGGACGTCCGGGGCGACCGGTCGCTGGAACAGGTCTTCGTCGAGGTGGTCGGCGGGCGCACCGCGACCGGTGACGAGTTGTCATGGCTGTCTCGGTGAACCGGGCCACCGCGGCCACCGCACCCGCCGCTCCGGCGCGACGGGTCTCCGCGCGGCACTTCGTACGGCTCAAGCTCCGGGTGATGGGCAACAACTTCCGGGGCCAGGGCTGGCGGATCGCGATGTTCGTCGGCGGGGCGCTGGTCGGCCTCTGGCTCGCGGCCAGCGGCTTCTTCCTGTTCGCCGCGCCGGGCATGACGGGCAACGGCCGGTACGCGGTGCTGGTCGCGGCGGCCGGCGGGGGCCTGCTGGTGCTCGGTTGGCTGCTGCTGCCGCTGGTCTTCTTCGGGGTGGACGAGACACTGGACCCGGCCCGGTTCGCGCTGCTGCCGCTGCCGCGCCGCACCCTTGTCGTCGGCCTGTTCGCCGCCGCGCTGGTCAGCGTGCCGGTGCTGGCGGCGTCGATCGCCTCGCTGGGGCTGGTACTGACCGCCTGGGCGCTGGGCGGCTGGTCCGCCGGTGTCGTGGCCGTGCTCGGCGTACTCGCCGGGTTGTTGCTCTGTGTGGCCGCGAGCCGCGCGGTGACCAGCGCCTTCGCCAGCATGCTGCGGTCCCGTCGGGTACGCGACCTGGCCGCCGTGCTGTTGGCGGTGACCGCCGCGCTACTCGGCCCGTTGCAGGTGTTCGGCCTGGCGGCGCTGCGCCAGACGGACTGGACCCGACTGACCGGAGCCGCGTCGGTGCTCGGGTGGACGCCGTTCGGGGCGCCGTGGACCGCCGGCATCGACGTGGCACAGGGACGGGTGTGGGCCGCCCCGCTCAAGCTGCTGATCACGCTGGCGGCGATCGGCGCGCTGCTGGCCTGGTGGTCGCGGTCGCTGGAGTCGGCGATGGTGGGCTCGGCGACCGCCGGCCGGGCACCGGCGCGACGCGGCGTCGACGGCGGCGCGGTCGCCCAACTCTTCCCCCGGGCCGCCACCTGGGCGCGGCGGGACCGGTTCGGCGCGCTCGTCGCCCGGGAGGCCCGCTACTGGTGGCGGGACGCCCGCCGCCGAGCCAACCTGATCACCATCGCGGTGGTCGGCATCTTCGTGCCCGTCCTGATCAACGTCATGGGCGGCGACTTCGCGGCCGAGAACGCGGGGTTCACGGCGGCCGCCAGCGACAGCTCACCGGTCGTGGTCACCATCTCGCTTCTCTTCGTCGGCGTACTCGCCTCGGTCACCCTGGCCAACCAGTTCGGCTTCGACGGCAGCGCGTACGCCGCGAACGTCGTGGCTGGCGTGCCGGGTCGCGTCGAGCTGCGCGCGCGGATGACCGCCTTCTCGCTGTACGTCCTGCCGATGCTGGCGATCATCGCAGTGGTGCTGTCGGCGCTGCTCAGCCGACCGGAGTGGATCGGGCTGATGGTGGGCAGTCTGCTCGCCACCTACGGTGCGGGATTGGCGGTGAACAGTTTCGTCTCGGTGCTCGGGGCGTACTCGCTGCCGGAGACGAGCAACCCGTTCGGGATGAACAGCGGTGCGGGCATGGCGAAGGGGCTGCTCACCCTGCTGGCCATGGTCACCTCGGCGGCCGTCGCGGTGCCGATGGTGGTGGCCGCCGCGCTGCTCGGCGAGGCCTGGCTGTGGCTGGCCCTTCCGGTCGGCGCGGCGTACGGGCTGGGTGCGGCCCTGCTCGGCGCTTACCTGGCCGGTGACGTGCTGGACCGACGTCAGCCGGAACTGCTCGCCACCGTCACGCCACGCCGCTAGGCGGCCGGGCCGCGAGACGCGTGGGCAGCGAGGAATCCGGTCCAGGCCGACGGGCTGAACGTGAGCACCGGGCCGGACCGATCCTTGCTGTCCCGCACCAGCACGACACCCGGCAGATTGTCCGCCACCTCGACGCAGTTGCCGCCGGAGTCGGTCGACCGGATAGAGGTGCGCCAGCGCGGCTCAATCATCGTCACGGTGTCACCTTCAGCTTCCGAATCAGGTCCATTGACGCACCTGTGGACAGTGCTTCGCCGAGCAGACTATCCCATTTGCGATCAATCAATCGGAGCGTCTGCGGTTCATCCATGACGTGTCCGCGAGCGGCATTCTCCAGGTAGAGCACCCCTTCCCCGTCAGGCAGATCGGCGAATACGAAGCCGCCACCGAACCCGACATGCTCACCGACGCTCAATGGAATGACGTGCAGCCGCACGAACGGAAGGTCCGCCACCTCAAGCAGTCGACCGAGTTGGGCATTGAGCACGGCGTGACCCCCCACGGGGCGATGCAGGCCCATTTCATCCACCACGAAGACGCAGTGCGGCGGCACCTCCCGGGACAACAGCCGTTGACGTTCCAGGCGAACCGCGACAAGTTCGTCGACCACGGCCGGCGGCTGCAATCCACCCGCCGAGATGACAGCGCGGGCATACTCCTCGGTCTGCAACAGGCCGGGCACCAGGCATGCCTCGAAGGCTCGGAGGCGCGTCGCCCGCTGCTCGTAGCCGCGCCACGGGACGAACCAGGATGGGCCGTGTTCCTGGTCCGCAGCCTTGAGGAGTTCGGCGAGGAGGCCGCCGGTGGCCAGGGCTTCGTCGGCGGCCACCGCGAATTCCATCGTCGGTCGGCGACGGCCGGTCTCGATGGCGGCCACCGTGGACGGACTCCACCTGATCAGGGTCGCCAGCGCCTCCTGGGACACGTCGGCACCGGCGCGGGCGGCCTTCAACGCCCGTACCCACATCTCGATGTTCATCCTTACCTCTCCGGTAAGTACGTGACTGCGCAGCGTAGTAAGCCCTGGAATCCTCCCGTGTCCGCGCCGCGCCGTCCAGGGTGGAGAGCACGCGGCCCGGCTGGTGGAGGCGATGACCCGGCGGTCGGTCCTGCGTCGGGGCCGTCCCGGTCACTCCCCCGATCGGGGCGGCCCTCGCATCCACTGGGAGGAGGTCAGCCGTGCTCGGATTCATTCCTGGTCGGGGCGGGGCGCGGTGGTCGTACTCGATGAGGAACGTGGCGGCGACGACCGTGCCGGGCGCGATCGAGCCGGCACACGGCGGTGTGGCGCGTCACGTGCGGGCACCTGACACCCCAACGAGCGTGATGCCTGTCAGTCATCAAGATGACTCACCGGCATCACGCTCACCGAAGTGTTGCCTCCCGCCAGCCGCCGGCGGTGCGGAGTGAGTCGGCCGCACCTGCCGATGCGACCGCTGTGGCGGTGTCGCGGCTGCGGCGCGCACTGGCCCTGCCAACCGGCGCGGCTGGCGTTGCTGGCCGAGTACCGGGACGACCGCACGGCGCTGCTGTTCTACCTGGGCACGCTGATGGCGGAGGCGGGCGATCAGCTCGCCCGGCTGAGCGGGCGACCCGCCGACCTGCACGCACGTTTTCTGGGCTGGGTGCGCGGCCGGGGCGGCACAATGTTTCACGTGAATCATGAGCCGGGCGCCGAGATCCACCACACCGATCCGTTCGCGGTGCCGGCCGGGCAACGGTCGCCGGCCCGCCGGCTGCGGGGTCGGCTCGCCGCGCCGGTCACCCTCTGGACGGCGCCCGGCCCGGCGGGTCTGACGGTCGCGTCGACACTGGTCGCCGAGGGGGAGCCGGACCGGCTGCTCGGGCTGATCGACCCGGAGTCCGACCTCTGGGCCGCCGTCGAGGAGGCGGGTCGGTTCGCCGTCGCGCCGCTCGGCCCGCCACACCGGCAGCTCGCCGACCGCTTCGCCGGCCTCTTTCCCGCGCCGGGAGGGCTCTTCGCCTCCGGCGGGTGGACCGACACGCCCTACGGGCCGGTGCCGTCCGACGCCGGCGGCTGGGCGGGGTGCCGGCTGGACACCGCCCGGGAGTACGGCTGGGGCCTGCTGGTGGAGGCCACCATCGAGGCCGTCGACCTGGCCGAGGACACCACACCGCTGCTGCACTACCGGGGGCGGTACCTCGAGCTGCGGGGCTGACCAGGGGCCTGGGAGCGCGACCGGTCACCGGGGTGACGTAGGTCACTCGGCGCACCCAGCCAACCGCTCGGCGCACTCGACGACCGGCGTCGATCTCGACCTTCCCCGGCGGGGAGCGTGCCTCCTACGGTGCGCGCAACTACCCCCGACGCCTGTGAAGGTGGTGATCCACAGATGTCCACGGACACACCCGCGCCGACCGCTTCCCGGCCGGACAAGTACCTGGCCGTACAACAGTCAGACGAGTTCGCCGGGTTGCGGCGCGCGTTGCGCGGCTTCGTCTTCCCGATGACCGTCGCGTTCTTCCTGTGGTACGCGCTCTACGTCATTCTCTCCGCGTACGCCCGGGACTTCATGGGCACGAAGCTGTTCGGCAGCAACATCAACGTTGCCCTGGTCTTCGGCCTGCTCCAGTTCGTCTCGACGTTCCTGATCGCCTGGCTTTACTCCCGGTACGCCGACCGGAAGATCGACCCGGTGGCCGACCGCATCCGTGCCGAGATCGGGGAGGTGACCCACGATGACGGTCCACGCGGCTGACCTGCTCCTCGCGGCCGACGCGACGAACCACACGGCCCGCAACCTGACCATCACGCTGTTCCTGGTGTTCGTGGCGGTGACCCTGGGCATCACCATCTGGGCCAGCCGGCAGACCAAGACGGCCACGGACTTCTACGCCGGCGGCCGCTCCTTCTCCGGTTTCCAGAACGGCATGGCGATCGGTGGCGACTACATGTCGGCCGCCTCGTTCCTCGGCATCGCCGGCATCATCGCGCTCTACGGCTACGACGGCTTCCTCTACTCGATCGGCTTCCTGGTCGCCTGGCTGGTGGCCCTCCTGCTGGTCGCGGAGCTGCTGCGCAACTCCGGCCGGTACACGATGGCCGACGTGCTGGCGTTCCGGATGCGGCAGCGTCCGGTGCGTACGGCAGCTGCCGTCTCCACCATCACCGTCTCGATCTTCTATCTGCTCGCCCAGATGGTCGGCGCCGGCGCGCTCGTCGCGCTGCTGCTCGGCATCAAGCCCGGGACGACCTTCCTCGGCATGGATGCCGCCACGGCCAAGGTGGCGACCATCATCATGGTCGGCGCCCTGATGATCATCTACGTGACCGTGGGTGGCATGAAGGGCACCACGTACGTGCAGATCGTCAAGGCGTTCCTGCTGATGAGCGGCGCCCTGCTGATGACCGTGCTGGTGCTGGCGAAGTACCACTTCAACCTGTCCGAGCTGCTCGGCGCCGCCGCCTCCGCGTCCGGCAAGGGCGACAAACTCCTGGAACCGGGCCTGCGGTACGGGGTGGAGGTCGCCGGGAACGCCACGCAGACGTTCTACAACAAGATGGACCTGCTCTCGCTCGGCATCGCCCTGGTGCTCGGCACGGCCGGTCTGCCGCACATCCTGATCCGCTTCTACACCGTGCCGACCGCCAAGGCGGCCCGTAAGAGCGTGCTCTGGGCCATCGGCATCATCGGCACCTTCTACCTGCTCACCCTGGCCCTCGGCTTCGGCGCGGCGGCGATGGTGGGTGGTCCGGCGATCATCGCGCAGGACAAGGCCGGCAACACCGCCGCGCCGCAGTTGGCCGAGGCGCTCGGCCTGGAGTTCTTCGGCGGTGACCTGGGTGGCGCGGCCCTGCTGGCGATCATCGCGGCGGTCGCCTTCGCCACCATCCTGGCCGTGGTCGCCGGATTGACCCTGGCCTCCTCGTCCAGCCTGGCTCACGACTTCTACGCGAACGTCCTGAAGAAGGGCGAGACGTCCGAGCGCCAGGAGGTACGGGTCGCCCGGATCTCCGCCCTGGTGATCGGCGCGATCTCGATCCTGCTGTCGATCTACGCGCAGAACCTCAACGTGGCGTTCCTCGTGGCGTTGGCCTTCGCGGTCGCCGCCTCGGGCAACCTGCCGGCGATCCTCTACAGCCTGTTCTGGAAGCGGTTCAACACTTCCGGAGCGGTATGGGCGATCTACGGCGGTCTGATCTCGGCCGTGGTGCTGGTGTTCTTCTCACCGGTGGTGTCGGGCGCGGCGACGTCGATGTTCCCGGACCACGACTGGCAGTGGTTCCCGCTGTCCAACCCGGGCATCCTGTCCATCCCGTTCGGGTTCCTTTGCGGGTTCGTCGGCACGCTCATCTCGAAGGAGCACGACGAGGACAAGTACGCCGAGCTGGAGGTCCGCGCCCTCACCGGCGCGGGTGCGCACTGACGCGCTAGCTGTTAGGAAGGGCCCCCTGTACAACGCCAGGCGTTAGCAGGGGGCCCTTCCTTCAGTCGGTAGGCTGACCGGCATGAAGGTTGCTACGCGCTTTGGGTCTGGTCACCGCGTTCTTGTCACCGGCGGCGCCGGTTTCGTTCCGTCGCACCTGGTCGACTCGCTGATCGCCCGCGGGTGCACGGTGGTGGCCCTGGACAACTTCGTCACCGGTTCCAAGGAGAACGTCGCCCACCTGCTGGACCGGCCAACCTTCACCCTGGTCGAGGCGGACCTCTCCGACGGCCTGCCGACGCACCACCCGGCGCTGGCCGAGCGCTTCGACGCGATCCTGCACATGGCCTCGCCGGCCAGCCCCACCGACTTCGCCCAGCTTCCGGTGGAGATCCTCCGGGTCGGGTCGGTGGGCACCCTGCACCTGCTGGACCGCGCGGTCGCCGACGGCGCCCGGTTCCTGATGGCCTCCACCAGCGAGGCGTACGGGGACCCGAAGGAGCACCCGCAGCGCGAGACCTACTGGGGCAACGTCAACCCCATCGGCGTCCGCAGCGTCTACGACGAGGCGAAGCGCTTCTCCGAGGCGGCCACCATGGCGTACCACCGGTACCGGGGGCTGGACGCCGCGATCGTGCGGATCTTCAACACGTACGGCCCGCGGATGCGCCCGGACGACGGTCGCGCCATCCCGACCTTCATCTCCCAGGCGCTGCGTGACGAGCCGATCACCGTGCACGGCACCGGCAACCAGACCCGGTCAATCTGCTTCGTCGAGGATCTGGTGCGGGGCATCCTGCTGCTGCTCGACTCGACCGAGACCGGGCCGGTCAACTGCGGTACCGAGCACGAGATGTCCATGCGTCAACTCGCCGAGTTGATCGTGTCACTCTCCGACAGCAACTCGGAGGTGACGTACATCACGCGCAGCGCGGACGACCCAGAGATGCGGCGCCCCGACCTGACCCTCGCCCGTGAACTGCTCGGATACGAGCCGGCCGTGACGCCCGAAGACGGCCTGCGACGCACGATCGAGTACTTCCGGGCGCGGCTAGGGTAACCGGCTCGCGGCGGACCGCCGATCGCTGAGTGTCACCTGAGGGCGGTAGTGGCCCTCGCTACGTACTCTGAGTTGCATGTCAGCGACCCCTGCCGGCGTTCCCCACCCGTACCTGCACCGCAGCGCCGGGCGCGCCTCGGTGCCCGGCCCCGACCGGGGCGCCTCCGGACGCGCGCGTCCGGCCGAGGCGCGCTTCTACCCGTCGTACGACGATCGGCAGGTCGGCCCCGGCGGGCCGACGGGACCGGGCGGGCCGGGTGGCGCCGGCGGGTCGGGACGGCGTGGTCCCCGCCCACGCTGGGGGCGGATCGGCCTGGTGGCGGGCATCGCGGTGCTGGTGTTGGCGCTGCTCGGCGGCCTGGGCGCGTGGCTGTACGCGCGCGGCCTCAACAACGACCTGGCCCGCACCGATCCCTTCGCGGAGATCACCGGCGGCCGTCCGGCGAAGCCCGTCGACGGCGCGTTGAACATCCTGCTGGTCGGCAGCGACTCCCGGGACCCGGACGCGCCGGTCGACACCAAGAGCCAGTGGCGGGCCGACACGATCATCGTGATGCACATCCCGGCCGACCATAAGGAGGCGTACCTGGTCTCCATCCCGCGTGACCTGTACGTGCCGATCCCGGAGAGCGCGGGCGCGGACTGCGGCTCCGGCCGGCGGGCGAAGATCAACGCAGCGTTCGCCTTCGGTGGCCTGCCGCTGGCGGTCCGTACCGTCGAGTGCTTCAGCGACGTCCGGATCGACCACGTCATGGCGATCGACTTCGGCGGGTTCAAGGAGGTCACCGACGCCCTCGGCGGGGTGGACCTGAAGGTGGAGCGGACGATCACCTCGATCCACAAGCCGTACCGGACGTTCACCAAGGGCACCAACCACATGGACGGCGCGGAGGCGCTGGACTGGATCCGGCAGCGTAAGCAGTTCCCGGACGGCGACTTCGCCCGGATGCGGCACCAGCAGGACTTCCTGCGGGCGCTGATGGACAAGGCGGCCAGCACCGGCACCCTGGCGAACCCGAAGAAGCTCAACGACTTCCTCAAGTCGGTGACCGCGGCGGTGACGGTCGACCAGGGCTTCTCGTTGACCGATATGGCGGTGCAGTTCCGGAGCCTGCGTGGTGAGAACCTCACGTTCCTGACCAGCCCGAACTCGGGCAGCGACACCATCAACGGCGAGTCGGTGGTGGTGTCGGACCGGGAGAAGGCGCTGGCGATGTACAAGGCCATGTCGGCGGACACGATGGCGGACTGGGTGAAGGCCAACCCGCCGAAGAGCAACGACGGCGGCTGAGCCTCCTCTCCTGCCCCCACTCCGTAAGTGTCTTGACCGTCCATTGGGGATTGTCTTAGGTTTGGGCCTCGCACCTCGATCAATGACAACCACGGACACGGCAGGGGCCCTGGCCGGGCGAACCGCTTGCCGGGCGTCTCGATCGAGGGAGGCGCCCGGCATCGCTTCGGGTCGTTGCCCTCTGCCACCAAGGCGAGGAGAAGTCGATGACAGGCAAGCTGCACAAGGCGTTAGGGGCGACGGCCGCCGCCGCGCTCATCACGGGGGCTGGCCTGGCAGCCACCGCCGCACCGGCTCAGGCTGCCGCCCTCGGGTGCCCGTACCCCTACACGTGCCTCTCCGACCAGGACAAGGTCATCGATCACAAGTACCAGGTCGTGACCTCGGGCTTCCAGTCCATCTCGAACGGGGTCGATGTCGTGTACGGCGCCAACAGCCGCAACGACGACGTTGTGTACGTCCGGTACACCACCGGGCTGATCAAGTGCATGGCCGCCGGCAAGCCCAACACCCTCTACGACGTCGGGTACTACGGGATCCCCAACGGGATCCGCATCGACTCGGCGTCCACCTGCGCGTACGGGCCGATTCCGCCAGCGAGCAAGTAGACCCTGCGGGGGTCCGACCCATCCGGGTCGGGCCCCCTTTCGCGCGTGCCACACCAGGTGCCGCGCCAACTTGTCAGATAGAATCGGACATTAGGGGCATTGAGGCGTTCGAGCCGATCAGGCCATCGCTGCCTCGCCTTTCTGGTCATCGAGTGGGGGCGATCGCCTGGTTGACGGTGCCTGGCGAGCGAATTGAGTCCAGATGAACTCGCAAAGTCGAATTGATGTACGTACAGTGGTGCCGCCCCCTCCTGATCACGAGCTGGAGCACGAATGCCGGTTCAGGCCAGCCGTCGCCCTCCGTCCACTACATCCGCCGCGCAGAGCGGTCGTATCGCCGCGTCCATACCGGTGCAGCCCGGCCCGTCGGGCGGCGGCCCGGGCGGTCGTCCGCCAGGTGCCGGCGACAGCCGGACAGGCGGCAAGGGGCCGGCGAAGAAGCGGCCCCGGCGCAAGGATCCGCTCTGGGCCCGCCTGACCGTGATCTTCGGTGCGGTGCTGATGCTCAGCAGCGGGGTGGCGATCGTCGGCACGAAGGTGCTGGTCGGTCAGGCCACCGGTGACATCGCCCAGCGCAACCTGCTCGGCGACGCCGGCAAGACCGACGCCGAGGGTGGCGCGAGCCTGGACGGGCCGATCGACATGCTGCTGCTCGGCGTGGACGCCCGGGAACGCTGGGCCGCCGACGACGTCCGGTCGGACAGCATCATCGTCCTGCACATCCCGGCCTCGCACGACCAGGCGTACCTGATCTCCATCCCCCGCGACACCGAGGCGCAGATCCCCCCGTTCAAGAAGAGCGGCTACACCGGTGGCACCGACAAGATCAACGCCGCCTTCCAGGCCGGTGCCCGCAACGGTGGCGGCTGGGAGGGTGGCGCCCAGCTCATGGCGCAGACGATCAAGCGCCTCACGGGCATCAGCTTCGACGGCGCGGCGATCATCAACTTCGGGGGCTTCAAGAACGTCATCGACACCCTGGGCACCGTGCGCATCTGCGTGAGCCAGGAGGTCACGTCGCTGCACATGAGTTATGTCGACGGTAAGCCGATGTGGAACGCCGACGCCAAGAAGACCGGCAAGACGATGAAGCCGGTGGTGCACAAGAAGGGCTGCCAGGAGATGGAGGGTTGGGCTGCGCTCGACTACTCGCGGCAGCGCAAGACCCTCCGCAACGGCGACTACGACCGGCAGCAGAACCAGCAGCAACTGATCAAGGCGATGGCCCGCAAGGCCAACGACGGCGGCATGCTGACCAACCCGGCCAAGATGAACTCGTTGATCAAGGCAGCCGGCAAGGCCTTCGTCCTGGACACCGGCGGCGTGCCGATCGAGAACTTCATCTTCACCATGCGTGGCGTCACCGCCAACGAGTTGACCATGTTGAAGACCAACAACGGCAGCTTCAACGGCAACGGCAACAACCGTGAGGCGTTGAACGAGGAGACGATGGCGATGTTCGAGGCGGTCAAGCAGGACAAGCTCGCCGAGTTCGTCTTCACCCACCCCGAGGTGATCTCCGGCCGGAAGTGACGGCCAAGTCGCGGAAAGCCCGGCGACCGTTCCGTCACTGACCGTAGCCTGACGTGAGCAAGGTTCACGTATCGGCTGCGGGGAGGCGGTCACGTCCAGGTGGGGACGGAACGCGGCCGGCCGGGCACACCCGGCCGGGTCGCGCCGCGATCGCTGGCCACGCCTCCTGCTCGCCGTCGGACTGGCCCTAGTCCTGCTGGCCGGGCTCGCGGTGATGGGCCTCAAGACACTGACCCACCGGTACGACCGTACGGTCACCAAGGAGCAGTTGCTCGACGCCAACGCCCGAACCGACCGGACCGACCTGGACGGGGCGCTCAACTACCTGCTGATCGGCACCGACAAACGCGCCGGCGGCAGCGAGCCGGACCAGCGCTCCGACACCATCCTCATCGTGCACGTACCCGCCGGACGGCGTGCGGCGTACCTGGTCTCCATCCCGCGTGACCTGCTGGTCGCCATCCCACCGGCGAACGGCTTCGGCGGCGGCCCCGACAAGATCAACGCCGCGTACGAGCACGGTGGCGGCGGATCGGCCGGCGCCCGACTGCTCTCCACCACCCTGAACCGGCTCACCGGCATCCGGTTCGACGGCGCCGCCCTGATCGACTTCTCCGGTTTCCGGAAGGTGATCGACCTTTTGGGCGGGGTGCAGATGTGCGTCGACACCGAGGTGCGCTCGATCCACACCAACCGGGTCTTCCGGACCGGCTGCCAGCGGATGGACGGGGCACAGGCGCTGGACTACGTACGGCAGCGCTACGACCTGCCCGGGGGCGACTACGACCGGCAGCGCCACCAGCAGCAACTCCTGCGGGCGATGCTGGACAGCGCCGGCGACGCCGACCTGCGCAACAATCCGGTGAAGCTGGACCAGGTGCTCCGGGCGGTCGGCGGCTCGTTGACCGTCGACACCAACGGCGTACCCCTTGAGGATCTGCTCCTCGCGCTCCGCGCGCTGCCGCCCGACGGAATGCGCGGCGTCCAGGTGCCCTCGTCCCCGCAGACCATCGACCAGGTCTCGTACGTGGTGCTCGACAACGGCGGCAACGGGCTGTTCGAGGCGGTCCGGGGCACCCGCGTACCGGACTGGGCGCAGGCCAACCCGCGCTGGGTGACCCGGTTGTGACCGTGGCGACGGCCGGGTCGGTGCCGATCCGGCCCCCGAGGATCTAGTGTTGCTTCCTGTGTTCGGACCCCAGGTTCCCACCGTGCCCGTGACCGAGATCGCCGACGACACCTACCTGCTCGATGTGCGGGAGGCCGACGAATGGGCGGCCGGCCACGCCCCCACCGCCCACCACCTGCCGATGATGGAACTGCCCGCGCGGCTGGCCGAGGTGCCGACCGACCGGGACGTGGCCGTCATCTGCCGCTCCGGTGGACGATCCGCCCAGGTCGTCGCCTACCTGATCAACAACGGGTGGGGTCAGGTGCGCAACGCCGACGGCGGGATGCGCCAGTGGGCAGCGGTCGGCCGAGCAGTGGTCGACGCGAACGGGCAGCCCGGCCAGGTCATCTGAGGCGGCCGGGATGGGCGGGCCACTGGTCTTCGCGCACCGCGGCGCCTCGTACGACCTTCCGGAGCACACCCTCGCCGCGTACCTGCGCGCCCTCGACGAGGGCGCCGACGGGCTGGAGTGCGACGTCCGGCTGACCCGGGACGGTCATCTGGTCTGCGTACACGACCGGCGGCTGGACCGCACGAGCAACGGTCGCGGGCTGGTCAGCGCGCGAACTCTCGCCGAGTTGGACGCGCTGGACTTCGGCTCGTGGCATCCAGCCGGCGCGCCGAGCGGTGACCTGCCGCCGGACGAGTCGCACACCCGGCTGTTGACCCTGGCCCGGCTGCTCGACGCGGTGCTCGCCGCCGGGCGGCCCGTCCGGTTGCTCGTCGAGACGAAGCATCCGTCCCGCTTCGGCTCGTTGGTGGAGCGGCGGCTGGTCGACCTGCTGCGGCAGTACGGGCTGGTCGATCCGGCACCGGACGACCCGGTCCAGGTGACCGTCATGTCGTTCTCCCCGCTGGCCGTACGCCGGGTCCGGGAGTTGGCCCCGGCGCTGCCCACGGTGCTGCTGCTGGAGGTGCTTCCACCCTGGCTGCGGCTGGGCCGGCTGCCGTTCGGCGCCCGCATCGCCGGCCCGGGCATCGGCCTGCTCCGGGCCCGCCCCCACCTGCTGCCCGCGCTGCGCGCCGCCGGCAACCAGGTGTACGTCTGGACGGTCAACGAGCCGGCCGACGTGGAGCTGGTGCTGGCCGGGGAGGTGGACGGGATCATCACGGACCGACCGGCGCACGTGCTGGCCCGGCGGGACCGCTGAACGGGCCGCGACGCCGAGCCGGCCGCCCAGCGCGTCGACCGCCGGCAGCGCCTACGCCTACGCCCACCCGACAACCGGGGGTGCCGAAAGCCGGGCCGGCGGGGCAGACTCGGCACATGCCGGAGCGTATCGATTTTCCCGCTCTTCTCGCCGGCCACACCGTCGTGATCGAGATGATCAATGCGGGGGACGCGGGCCTGCCGGTCCTCACCCAACTCCTCCGGATGGCCCAACCGGCGCTGTCCGCGAGCGGAATGGCGTTCGTCGAGTTCGGTCCGACGGGCGGCCGGGTGATCGCGGCCACCGGCGCGGCGGAGTGGGCGCTCGGCCGCCCGCTCGCGGCGGACGACCCGGACACGGTCCGGCTGCTCTCCGGCCCCCGGGTGAGCCAGGTCCGGGTGACCGATCTGAGCGGCAAGCTCGCCGCCGAACTCGCCGGCAGCGGCCTGCACCGGATGGTGGTGTCCCGGGCCGAGATCGGCGGTCACACCGTCGGCAGCCTGCACGCCCTCTATCCGGGCGACGACGAGCCGGGCGCCGAGCAGCAGGGCGTCATCGCGTACCTCGCCTCGTGCGTCGCCCACATGTACGGCGACCAGAGCGGACTGCCGGTGCACGGCGACGGGCCGGTGGTGGCGGCGCTCGCCGACGGGCTGGCGGTGGTCGACCGGGACGGGCACGTCCGGCTGTGGAACCCGGCCGCCGTCCAGGTCACCGGCTGCACGACGGGCCAGGCCCTGAACCGGCCGTTGCCGCTGCCGCTGCCGCCTGCCGGCCAGGTTCGCGACCACCGGCTGCCGGACGGGCGCTGGCTGCGCATCACCTCCGGCGACCTGCCCGGCCCGGGCGCGCTGCGGGTGGTCACCTTCCGCGACATCACCGACCAGCAGCGCCGCGATCACGACCGGGAGCTGTTCGTCGCGGTGACCAGCCACGAGCTACGCACGCCGGTCACCGTCATCAAGGGGTACGCGGACACCCTCACCGACCACTGGGAGTCGCTGACCGACGGCGACCGACGGCAGGCCGCCCGGGTGATCGGGCAGCGCGCCAACGAGCTGGCCCGGTTGGTCGACCGGCTGCTCTCCTCGGCGGCCGAGACGGGGCCCGCGGACGAGCCGCCCACCCCGTTCGACCTCGGTGCGGCGCTGCGCGCGGCGGTCGTGGACCTGCCGGCGGAGCTGCGGCACCGGCTGACGCTCCGCCTGCCCGTCGACCTGCCCAAGGCGCTCGGCCACCGTCCCAGTTTGGCCACCGTCCTGACCGAGCTGGTGACCAACGCCGGCAAGTACTCGCCGCCGGGCTCCCCCATCGAGATCACGGCCGGGGTCGACGGTCAGTTGGTCGCGTTCCGGGTGAGCGACCGCGGCATCAGCATCCGGCCGGAGCACGTGGAACGGGCGTTCGACCGGTTCTGGCAGGGCGAGTCCGGTGACCGGCGCGGCTACCCCGGGGCGGGGCTGGGCCTCTATCTCGTCCGCCGGATCGTTGAACAGCAGAATGGATGGGTATCCCTACGTCCGAGGACCGACGGCGGTACGGTCGCAGAGGTGCGGCTACCGCGCGGTTGACCTGCGGGGCGCGACGTGGAGGCGACGGTGGCGACGGCGGCGAGGGATCGGGCGTGGTGCGTGGTGGTTCCCCACCACCCCGCCGGCGCACGACTGGCCCGGCATCGGCTCGCCGACGACCTGGCGGACGTCGTGCCCCCGGCGCTCCTCGCGGATCTGATCGCGGTGCTCGCCGAACTGGTGGGCAACTCGGTCCGGCACGCCCACCCGCTGCCCGGCGGCGTGGTCCGGGTGGCCTGGCGGCTGCGGCCGTCCGCCGACGGCCCACGGATCCAGTTGCGGGTGACCGACGGCGGCGCGGCCACCGGCCCACGGATCCGCACCGCCGGCCTCGACGCGGCGGACGGGCGGGGCCTGCACATCGTCGCCGGCCTGGCGACCCGCTGGGGTGTCGAGCGGGACGGTATGGGTCAGCGCGTCTGGGCGGAGTTCGACCCCACTCCCACCCCCGGCCTGGTGCCGGCCGGCTAACACCTTCATGATCAACTCGCGCTGGGTTGGGTGGGTCCGGGTCATGCCGGGGCCGGCGGGGCTCTAGGCTGTGACGCCGTGAGCAAGCGTCGAAAGAGCCAGCGAGCAGCCACCGACACCACTCCCCGTCGGGACAAGGTGCGGGACGTCTTCGTGCCGCGTCCCTTCGAGGGCCTGGTCGACGAGCCCGAGTGGATCGCGCTGCGCGAGCTGGTGCCCGCCGCGTCCGCCCCGCTGCGCCTGGCGCCCGCCCTGGTCGAGGAGTTCGGCGACCGGTCGGCGACCCTGGCCACGGTGCTGCCGATGGCCGCGCCGGCGGTGAGCAAGCCGGACGGCCAGGTGCTCATCGGTCTACAGCGTCACCAGCAGTCCGGCGATGTCTCCCGGGACCTGGCCGAGGCGCTCCTCAGCGCGCTGCGCACCGAGCCGGGCGGCCAGGTTTCCGTGCCGCCGCTGCCCGGCCCCGGGCCGCGACTTCAGGACATCCTCGTGGACGGCCCGCTGGAGATCAGCATGCACGACGGGTTCGAGTTCTGGCTCGATCCCGGCGCGACCGATGACCCGAGCGTCCAGGCGTCCCTGGAGCGGGCGAACGCCGCCATCTACCCGACGGTGCGGATGACCTCCGCGAAGGCCGCGTACTGGTGCCGGGTCCCCGAGAAGGCGCACGTGCGCTGGGTGCTGCCGGACGACGAGGACGGCGCCCTCGACGCGCTGGCCCGGCTCGGCGCGGCCGGCACGCTGACGCTCGGCGACCAGACCAAGTTCGCCGGGATGTTCCGCGCCCACGGCCGGCTCGTACCCGTCTGGGACCTGCCCGAGGAGACGCCGGCGAGCGAGTGGGAGGACCCGGTGGCGCAGTTCGCCAAGCGGTACGCGGAGGCTCTCGCCAGCACCGAGGTGTTGGACGCCGCCGGCCGGCGGGCCCGCCAGGGGTTGCTCGGCCGACAGCTCACCCTGCGCTGAGGCGTTGTTAGGAAGGGCCCCTTGCTATGCACTAGGCGTTAGCAGGGGGCCCTTCCTTCAGGGGGGCGCGGACGATCGGGCAGGACATGCAGCGCGGGCCGCCCCGGCCGGAGCCCAACTCTGAACCGGCGATCGGGATGATCTCGATGCCGGCCCGCTCCAACTGCGCGTTGGTCTCCGTGTTGCGCTCATAACCGACGCACAGCCGGGGCGCGAGGGCGAGGGTGTTGTTGCCGTCGTCCCACTGTTCGCGTTCCGCGGTCACCGGGTCCAGGCCGGTGTCGATGACCCGCAGCTGGTCCAGGTCCATCGCGTCGGCGGCGGCTCGCAGGAAGGGCGCCGGGCCGTCCACCCGTGGGTCCTCGCCGTCCGCGCCGGCGATGACGGTGTACGCCGAGAGCGTGCTGGCGATGTTCGGATACATCAGGACGGCGTCGACGTCGACCATCGTGCAGACGGTGTCCAGGTGCATCGTGGCGCGTTTCTGGGCGATCGGCACCACCAGGATGGTGTGGGCCAGGCCGGCGGCGAAGACCTGCCGGCCGAGGCGTTCCGCGCCCGCCGGGGTGGTCCGCTCACCCACGCCGACCGCCAGCACGCCGGGTGCGAGCAGCAGCACGTCCCCGCCCTCCAGGTGTTCCAGGTCGGGGCGGTAGACGAACTCGGTGCCGGCGAACCGGGGGTGGTGCCGGTAGATGGCGTCGGTCAGGGTGGTCTCCCGGCGGCGGGCCGGCATGGCGAGGCTGGTGACGCCGACCCGGTCGCCGATCCACAGCGACGAGTCCCGGGTGAAGAGCAGGTTGGGCAGCGGGTCGATGACGAAGTCGTGCCGGTCCATCAGGGTGTAGACGAGCCCGCCCGGCCGCTCCGAGCTGATCCGCAGCTCCTCGTGGGCCAGCCCGGCGGTCAGCACGTCGGCCAGCGCGGCCGGGTCCAGGTAGGCGAGGTGGTCGGCGACCCGGGCGCGGAGCGTGTCGCCGAGGCGGCGCGAGCGCAGCACCTGCTCGGTCAGTTCGGCGCGGGCGTCCGCGACGGCCAGCGCCTCGGCCAGCAGGGTGGCCAGGTAGAGCACCTCGACCCCGCGCTCGCGCAGCGCCGCCGCGAAGGCGTCGTGCTCCTCCTGCGCGCGGCCGACCCAGGGGATCGCGTCGAACAGGAGCGAGTCGTTGTTGCGCGGGGTGAGCCGGGCCAGCTCCGGGCCGGGCCGGTGCAGCAGGACGGTGCCGAGCCGGCCGACTTCACTGTCGACGTAGTGGGTCACTCCCGCAGCGTAGGGCAGGGTTTGGCGGCATCCGAGAAAAGAACTGTGGATGAATATGGCATTCATCCACAGTCACTCCGGCGTTCCGGCTTGCCGAACACCCACAGTGGCAACGTAGGGTAGTGAGGACATAACTTCGAGGGACCTTTTGCCGGAGGTCGCGATGACTGTCTTTCCCGCACGACGAGCCGTACCGACCGCACGGGCACTGCCGCCCATCGCGGTTCCCCACCCCCGCGTCGAGGCGCCGGGGGCTCTCGAACCGATCCGCCCCACACCGCTCGAGTGGGCCCGACGCCGCCGTGCCGAGCGAGGCGCCCGTCGGCTGGAGGCGGCCGGCGCGCGGGCACTCGGTCAACTCGACCACCTCGGGCCGTCCTGGCACGTCATCGAGTGGCCCCGCACCGACGTGGCGGACGTCCTGCTCGACCGCGCGCAGGACGACCGCGCCGGTTTCCTCGCCATCGGGCCGAGCGGCCTGTTCGCGGTGACCATCGCCGACCACGGCCGGGCCCGGGTGCTCGTCGCCGGGGACGTCGTACAGATCAACGGGAAGCGGCCCCCGTACGTGACCGAGGCCCGCCGGGACGCCAAGCGGGCCAGCAAGGCCCTCTCCGACGCGGTGGGGCTGACCATCCCGGTGACGCCCGTGCTGACCTTCGTGGGTTCCGGCGTGATCAGCGTCTACGGCCTCCCGAAGGACTGCCTGATGGCCACCCACCGGGAGCTGGACCGGCTTCTCGTGGCCGGTGGCAACCGGATCAGCCCGACCACGGCCGAGAAGCTGGCACGGGTGGCACAGCACCCGAGCACCTGGCTGAACGGCACGTACCGTCCATCGGCCGACTACCGGTGGTACGAGGAGGGCCGAACGGCCGCTGACAAGGCGGCCCACCGCCGGTAACGTCACCGGCGACGCCACGCGGCCCCGGTCCCCCACCTACCCACCGGCTCCCGCGCCGTCGCCGGCCGCCCGGGAGTTCTCCGCTGCGGCGCGGTGACCCGGCTCGCTCGGTGAATCCGTCGTTGACCGGCTAGCGTGGACAGTCCGTCGTTGTACATAGGAGGCGCGGTGGCCCACGTCGAACTCTCGCTCTCAGAAGTGTTCGTGCCCTCGGCCCGAGCCTCGACAGAGTCTGAGTTCGACAATGTCGGCCAGTGGTCCTCGACCGTCGGGCGGGCGGACGAGCCCTGCCTGCTGATCGACGCCGACACCCGGGTGGTGGCCATCTCCACCGCCGGCTGCGCGCTGCTCTGCCTGGGCGAGCCCGCCGGCCTGATCGGGCGTCCACTGCTCGACGGCGGCCTTCGCCTGCTCGACTTCACCGCGAACCGGGGCGAGCTGACCGAGGCCGAGATCGACAAGATTCCGCCCCTGCTGGCGCTCTCCTCCGGCCGGCTCGCCCGGGGCCTGCTGCGGGTGCAGGCCGCCTCCGGCGGGGGGCCTGACGCGACGGTCGACGCGATCTCCACGCCGGTGCTCTCCGACGGCGCCGTCGCGGGCTCGCTCACCTTCTTCTCCGAGGTCTGACCTGCGGCGCGATGTGGTGTTCGCCGCACGCGGCGATGCCCAGATGGGCTCGGTTCCACGCCGTAGGGTGCCCTCATGCTCGATATCACTCTGCTGCCGGGGGAGTACGCCGTGTGCCGGCTCGGTGGCGGCACCGCCCTGCCGGACGAGTTGTCGAGCGGGCTGGGTCGCGCCGACGTGGTCACGGTGAGCTGGACCGCCGACGGGATCTCGGTGATCTGCCCGGCCGATCGGTTGCCCGACGAGGCCGTGGTGGAGACCATCTGGCGCTGCCTTCGCGTCGCCGGTCCGGCGGGCATGGACGGCACCGGCACGCTCGCGGCGCTCGTGGACCCACTCGCCGCGGCCCGGGTCAGCGTGGTCACCTTCTCCACCTTCGACACCGACTACGTGCTGCTGCCGGCCGTCCGACTGACCGAGGGCACAACCGCGTTGGAGCGCGCCGGACACCGCGTCCTCGGCTGAGCTTCACCCGGCCGACCGCTCGCCCTACGATGGGCTCGGCCACCCGGCCGCGACGTATCCCGATGTCCCGAGGACCGGCCCGTGCCGTTCAGCCCACCCCGCCACCCGTCTGCCCCCACCGCGCCCGCGTGGGCGGCGCTGCTGGCGCTCCTCACCATCGGAGCGCTGACCGGCTGCGGAGCACCTCCGGAACTGCGTGACCCGACCGGCGTGCCCACCGGGGCCGGCAGCCCCAGGCCGTCGGGCCCGACCGGCGTCGCGACCGGCACGCCCTCGACCGCGCCGACCGCACCGCCGCCCGCCACCCACGCGGCCACTCCGGAGCCCGGCCTGGTGGCGACGACCTGCCGGAACGGGCCGACCGGGCAGCGGGTGGTGCAGTTGCTGCAGGGACGGGCCTCGGTGCTCCCGGACAACGTCCGGGTCCGGGTCCGCACCGGCCCGCTGTGCGCCGGGGACTGGCAGTACACCGTGCTGGAGGTGACCGGGCACGAGGAGCTTCAGGTCGTCACCCAGGGCGGGCCGACGGCTCTGCAACTGGTCACGGCCGGCACCGACGTGTGCACCATCGAGGTCCGGGCCACCGGGCCGGCCGGAATCCGTACGCTCGCCTGCGATCCATCTCCAGCGGTCGGACCGGGTGCGTAGTCTGGGCGGCATGCCCGGAACACCGCCTACGCGCTACGTCTACCTCGGCCCCGAGGGCACCTTCGCCGAGCAGGCCCTGCGCACCATCCCGGCAGCCGAACACGGCTCCCGTACGCCGGCTCGCAGCGTCGGGGAGGCGCTCGACAGCATCCGGGCCGCAGAGGCCGACGCGGCGCTCGTACCGCTGGAGAACTCGATCGGCGGGGCGGTCGGCGTCACCCTCGACGAGATCGTCGAGGGTGCGCCGCTGGTGATCACCCGCGAGGTGGTCCTGCCGGTGGAGTTCGTGCTCGCCGCGCGTACAGGCACCGCGCTGTCGACGGTCCGCTCCATCGCGGCACACCCGCAGGCGTCCACCCAGTGCCGCGGCTGGCTGCGTGACCACCTGCCCGATGCGACGGTCGTCGATGTCCTCTCCAACGGCGCGGCGGCGGCCGGCGCCGGGTCCGGCGAGTACGACGCGGCGATCTGCGCGCCCATCGGGGCGGCCCGGCACCGGCTCACGCTGCTCGCCGAGAAGATCGCCGACCACCCCGACGCGGTGACCCGGTTCGTGCTGGTCTCCCGTCCCGGGCCACCCCCACCGCCGAGTGGCGACGACCTCACCTCACTGGCCGTCTACATCGCTCACGACCGGGTGGGCGCGCTGCTGTCGGTGCTGGTCGAGCTGGCCGTACGCGGGGTGAACCTGACCCGGATCGAGTCCCGCCCGACCGGTGAGGCGCTGGGCCGGTACGTCTTCTTCCTCGACTGCACCGGGCACGTGGCCGACGTACGCCTGGGTGAGGCGTTGCAGGGGCTGCGCCGGGTGTGCGCGGAGGTCCGTTTCCTCGGGTCCTATCCCCGACACCGTTGGGTCGAGGCCGGCGAGCGGCGGGTGCCCGCGCCGGCCGGCCTGTCGGACGTCGACTACGCCGACGCGGCGGCCTGGCTGGCCCGGCTGCGCACCGGCGAGATGAGCTGACCGGGCCGAGCGCCGAGGCCCTGGGGGTGGGGTGCTCCGGAGCGCGCCCCACCCGGATCGGCGCTCAGCTCAGCAGACCGCCGAGCAGGCCACCCTCCTGCTGCTGCTGACCACTGCCCATGACGGGCGGCTCCTCGGACGGCTGCACCACGACGAAGCCCTGACCGGCGAAGCTCATGGTGAACGACTCGCCGGTGCGTCGACCGAGCAGCGTGCCGAGACCGAGCTGCTCGGCTCGGTGGTAGCCGGTCTGGAGGTTGGCCGACCAGCAGACGGCCGCCTGCGGGTCGACGTACGTCGGGGCGTCCACGTTGAGCACCACGGGAGTGCCCTTGGTCGTGATGGCGATCCGGCCGTACCCGCTGAACACGCAGTTGAACAGCCCGGACGAGGAGGCCATGCCGGCGCCGCCGACCATCCTGATGTCGTACTGCAGGGTCGAGTCGAAGGCGAGCACGCTGGAACCGTTGATGGAGAGCGCGTCGCCCGGCTCCAGGTCGATGATGTGGACGTCCTTGGCCAGCTCGGCGAGGAAGACGTCACCCTGGCCGGTGACCTTCATCAGGGGGACGCCCTCGCCGGTGAGCTTCTGCTTGAGGAACTTGCCGAGGCCGCCCGAGCCCAGCGCCTGGAACTGCACGTTGCCCTGGTAGGCGACCATCGAGCCGACCCGGGCCATCGCCTCGCCGTTGAGCTCGATCTTCAACATCTTGGAGTTCTGCAGACGCATGCCCGCCTGCGCCGACTCCTTCTCCAGATTCTCGGACGAGAACAGCTCGCTGCGCATGAAAGGTTCCTCCTGAAATGGTCGCGGTCGCTGCATCGACCGTAGGTGACCACGGCAACCGGAGGCGATCGGTTCAGCGGCGCGCGGACGGTGGGCTCGCGCGTCAGCCCCAGCCCAGGGCGTGCAGCCGCTCGTCGTCGATGCCGAAGTGGTGGGCGATCTCGTGCACCACTGTCACCGCCACCTCGTCGACGACGTCCTCGTCGTTGTCGCAGATCCGCAGGATCGGGTGGCGGTAGATGAAGATCCGGTCCGGCAGTACGCCGGAGTAGTCCCAGCCCCGGTTGGTGAGCGCGTGCCCCTCGTAGAGGCCGAGCAGGTCGGACTCACCCGGCGGTGGGTCGTCCTCGACGAGGATCACCACGTTGTTCATCAGGCCGAGAAGCCCTTCGGGCACCTCGTCGAGCGCGTCAGCGACCAGCTCCTCGAAGCGCTCGCGGGTCATCTCCACCGGCACGACGTTCATTCTGCCCGACGCGGGACCGATCGGCCGGGTCGCGCTCGGCGACCCGGGCCGTGGTCCACGTGTGTGCGGGTCGCCGGGTCAGGCGGCCAGGCGGGCGGTGAGGGTGATCTCGGCACCCGGCGAGAGCAGGCGGGAGATCGGGCAGTTGGCCTTGGCGGCCTCGGCGAGCTTCTGGAACTCCGCCTCGTCGACCCCGGGCACCTGGCCGACGGTCTCGAGGTCGATCCGGGTCACGCTGAACCCGGCGTCGGTCTTGTCCAGGTGGACCTTGGCGGTGGTCTCGACCGAGGTGGGCGTGGTGCCGGCGTCGGCGAGGGCCTTCGAGAACGCCATCGAGAAGCAGCCCGCGTGCGCGGCGGCGATCAGCTCCTCGGGGTTGGTGCCCTCGCCCTCCTCGAAGCGCGACTTGAAGGAGTAGTTGCCGGACAGGCCGCCCTTACCGGTGCGGACGGTGCCGGAACCCTCGGTGAGATTGCCCTGCCATTGTGCGGAAGCGGTACGGATAGGCATGTTGAGAACGCTAGCGGATACCTGACCTGCGGGCGACCGGCCGGCACCGAGGACCGCCCTGCGATTCCCGTCACCGTGATCGGCGGCGCGGCGGACGTGGGCGGGCGCGCGGTGTCGACGGCAGCGCCGCGACCGAGGGCTGTGCCATGATTCGACGCAGGCCCGTGACCGGCGGAGGGATGGCCGATGCCCGAGGATCTGCCCGTTCCGCGGCAGGGAGACTCGCCCGACGCGCCGGCTGTGATCGAGTGGGGCGCCGACGAGCCCGCGCGGACACGCCGGTTCGGTAATCCCCTGGTCGGCCTGACCCGTGACCCTCGTCTGCCGCTGCTGCTGGCCGGCCTCGGCGCGGTCGCCGGGATCGCGTCGATGATCGGCGAGTGGCTGCTGACGACCGTGCCGAGCGGCGGGGCCGAGGGGCCCAACACGATCGAGGTGCGGGCCAGCGTGTCCGAGATCGGCGGCTTCGGGGTCGCTTATCTCGCCGGCCTGCTCGGCCTGGCCTGCGCCGTGGCCCTGGCGCTGGGGGGCACGGCGGCGGTCCGTGCGAACGCGCGGCTGGTCGGGCTCACGCTGGCCGGCGCGCTCCTGGCGTTGCTGGTCGCCGCTACCGCGACGCTCCACGACACCGGGGAGCGGGCCCTTCTCTACTCGCCCGAGGAAGAGTTCCGGGTCGAGTACGGCCGCGGTCTCGTGCTGGCGTTCGTCGCGTGCGTCCTCTTCGCCGCCGCCCTGCGACTGGCCGGGGCCGTACCGGCCGACGCGTCCGCCGGGCCGGCTGACGACGATGCCCCGGCCGCCGACGTACCCGCGATGCGCTCCTGGCGTCGCCGCCCGGACCCGGGGCCACTCGACGACGGCCTACCCGCCCCCGCCGATCTGACGGTGGAACCGGCCACCCCCTTCGCCCGCCCCGAAAACCCCACCTAACCCCACCCCCACCCCCGCGCCCCGTCCCCGCGCCCCGCGCCCGCGCCCGCGCCCGCGCCGATCTTGCGATTTCTGTCCTCACATAAGGCGCATAAGTCGACAAATCAGCAACCGAAAGTGCAAGATCGGCGAGGCGAGGGCGGGGCGAGAGGCGCGGGCGCGGGAACGGGGCGCGAGAGGCGCGGGTGGGGTTGGACACCTGGCGGGTGGCGCGCGTTGGTGCCCGATTCGCCGGGAAGCCATGGTTGCGACCCTTTCGGCGAGGTACGGTTGCTGCCCGCCGTCACGCCGGGTCTCGACCAGGACCGCACGGCTGGCTGCGACGGCGGTGGGCGAAGGAGGAACGATGACCCGCCCGGGACTGCCCAAGCTGATCGCGACCGACCTCGACGGAACCCTCGTCCGCAGCGACGACACCGTCTCCGCGTACACCCACGGGGTGCTCGACCGGGTGCGGGCCGCCGGTATTCCGGTGGTCGGCGCGACCGGACGCGGCCCTCGCCTGACCGAGCTGACCCGCAACGACATCCGCGCCGCCGACTTCCTGGTGATGGCCGGCGGCGGACGTGTGGTCGACCAGAGCGACCCGGCCGGCCCGGTGGTGCTCCGCGACGAGCGCCTGCCCGCCGAGGTGCTGGCCCGGTTGCTCGCCGACCTGGAGGCCGAGGTCGGCCCGCTGACCGTGATGGTCGAGGCGTCCGACGAGCACGACGCCCCGCTCTGGGGTGACTACCACCCGAGCTGGCCCTACCAGGACCGGTTCGAGGCGCGCACCCGCGACGAGTGCCTCTCCTGCGACGTGCTCAAGGCGTTCGCCAGAACCGCCGACCACCACGTGGACGAACTGCTGGCGGTGGCCCGCCGGATCGTCGAGCCGCAGGTCGCCACGCTCACCCAGGCCGGGCTCGGTTTCATCGAGATCTGCCCGCCCGGGGTGGACAAGGCGACCGGGCTGACCGTCGTGGCGCAGACGCTCGGGGTCGACCCGGCCGACGTGCTGGTCTTCGGCGACATGCCCAACGACCTGCCGATGTTCGAGTGGGCCGGCTGGTCGCGGGTGGCGGTCGCCAACGCTCACCCCGACGTCCGCGCGGCCGCCGACGAGGTGACCCTGCGCAATGATGACGACGGAGTGGCGGTGTATCTGGACCGACTACTCTCCCGATGATGGGAGAGACACCCCGGCTGGTAGCCACGGACATCGACGGCACGCTGATCCGCGACGACCACACGGTCAGCCCGCACACCGCCGACGTGCTCGCGCGGATCTCCGCGCGAGGCACGCCGGTCGTGCTGGTCACCGGCCGCCCGGTCCGCTGGCTCAAGATGGTGTACGACCAGCTGACCGAGCCTCTGCCGGCGGTCTGCGCCAACGGCGCCGTGGTCTACGACCCGGTCAACGACGAGGTGTTACGGGCCGACCCGCTCGCGCCACAGCATCTGGTGGAGGTGGCCCGGCGGCTGCGCGCCGAGGTGCCCGGCATCAGCTTCGCCGTGGAGATCCTGGACAGCCGGGAGATGCGTCACGAGGCGGACTACCCGCTGCGCTGGGATGCCGACGCCGACGCCATCCGGCCGATCGAGACGCCGGAGGAGTTGCTCTCCGTGCCGGCGGTGAAGCTCCTCGCCCGGGCCGGCGAGCAGGACCCGGACGCGTTCGCGGCGCTGATCGCCAGGGCGCTGCAAGGGCTGGCCGAGGCGACGCACTCGTCGTCCTCGGGGCTGGTGGAGATCTCCGCGGCCGGGGTGACCAAGGCGGCCGGGCTCGACTGGTACTGCGACCGGCTCGGCGTGGCCGCGGCGGACGTGGTCGCCTTCGGCGACATGCCGAACGACGTACCGATGCTGAGCTGGGCGGGGCGCGGCGTGGCGGTGGCCAACGCGCACCCCGCCGTCCTCGCGGTCGCCGACGAGGTGACCGGCTCGAACTCCGACGACGGCGTGGCCGCGTACCTGGAGAAGGTGTTCGGGGTCCAGTGACCGGTCAGAGGTACTGGCCGGTGTTGTGACCCTCACCGCCGCCGGGCTGGCCGATGCCCGGCATGCCCGGGACGACCCCACCGGGGCCGCTGGGCAGCGCCTGCCGGCCGCCGCGCATCTGCTCAAGCTGAACCCGGGCGGCCATCTGCTGGGCGACCAGGGCGGCCTGGATGCCGTGGAACAGGCCCTCCAACCAGCCGACGAGCTGGGCGTGCGCGATGCGCAGCTCGCTCTCGCTGGGCGCCTTGTCCTCGGTGAAGGGCAGCGAGATCCGCTCCAACTCGTCGCGCAGCTCGGGCGCGAGACCTTCCTTCAGCTCGACGATCGAGCGTTCGTGGATCTCCCGCATCCGGTGCCGGCTGGCGTCGTCCAGCGGAGCGGCCTTGACCTCCTCCAGCAGCTGCTTGATCATGCTGCCGATCCGCATCACCTTGGCCGGCTGCTCGACCAGGCGGGTCGGATCCTCACCCTGACCCTCCTCGGTCTGCACGGTGCCGATCGGCCGCCCGTCCGGACCGACCACCACCACGGTGCCGGAGTGGCCGGAGTCGTCGGGGCCGGGCTGGTCGTTCTGCTCAGCGGTCATGGGGTCCATTTTTACCCAGGAGGTCCGGCCCACGCCGCCCGGGACCGACTCCCCTGGACCGAACCACCCGGGCGGGGCGCGCTACCGTCGCGCCATGTCTGCCGACCCACGCGCCGTGCTGACCCGGCCGGCGCCCGCGCCGGACCGGACGGTGGCGTACGGCGACCACCCCGACCAGGTCGCCGACCTTCGCCGCCCAGCCGGTTCCGGGCCGGCCCGGCCGCTGGTCGTCGTGGTGCACGGGGGCTTCTGGCGGGCCGAGTACGACCGGCGGCACACCGGACCGCTGGCCGCCGCGCTCGCGGCCGACGGGTACCCGGTGGCGCAACTGGAGTACCGACGTACCGGGCAACCGAGTGGTGGCTGGCCGGGCACGTTGACGGACGCCCTCGCCGGGATCGCGGCGCTGCCGGCGCTGGTCGCGCCGGCGCTGCCCGGTCGGGTGAGCGGGGCCCCGCCGATCCTGATCGGTCATTCCGCCGGTGGCCACCTGGCGTTGTACGCGGCGGCCACCGCGCCGTCGACGGTGGGTGGGGTGCTGGCCCTGGCCCCGGTGGCCGATCTCGCCGAGGCGTACCGGCTGGACCTGGACTCCGGTGCGGTCGCCGCGCTGCTCGGCGGCGGTCCGGGGGATGCGCCGGACCGGTACGCGGCGGCCGATCCACGATCATTGGTACCGATGCCAACACGCACGGTAGTGATGCACGGCTCACTGGACGAACAGGTGCCGGTCTCGATGAGCCGGGACTTCGTGGTGGCAGCTCGTACCGTGGGATCCGATATTTCCCTTGTCGAGCTGCCCGAATGCGAGCATTTCGGGCTGATCGATCCGGAGTCCTCGGCCTGGCCCCGAGTGCTCGATGCATTGCGGTCCCTGCACGATGATCACTAGCCATTGACGCAGCGTCGCCGAGCAGGTAGAACGCCGGAGGGGCGCTGTTCGCCCTGCAACGCTCCTGGGAAGGAACTCGGTGTCGCAGATGAATCGCAGGCGGGCGCTCCAACTCCTGGCCGCGCTCGGTACGACCGGATTCGCCACCGCGTGCGGCTCCGACACCGAGGCTCAGCCGACCCCCACCAAGAGCCCGATCAAGATTGGTCTGATCGCACCGAAGGGCGGCGGCTTCAAGTCCATCGGTGACGACATCACCAACGGCTTCCAGCTCTTCCTCGACCTGCACAACCAGCAACTGGGCGGGCATCCGGTCGAGCTGCTCACCGCCGACGAGGGCGAGACCGCCAAGACCGGCAAGGCCGCCGTCGACCAGCTCCTCAAGCAGAACGTGCTGGCGCTCACCGGCGTGGTCAACTCGTCGGTGATGGTGGGTATCCGCGACACCATCGAGGACGCCCGAATCCCGCTCATCGGGTCGAACGCCTCACCGAGCAGCCTGCAGAGCGTCGTCTACATCTGGCGTACCTCGTACGTGCTGGACGAGGCCGGGCGGGCACTCGGCCGCTACCTGCGCGACCAGCTCCCGGCGAACGGCCGGATCGCGATCATCGTGCCGGAGAACGTGGGCAGCCCGGACGTCGTGCGGGGCTTCAAGCAGGAGTTCGGCCCCACCGACCCGCGCATCGCCGACCCGGTGACCAACACCAGCCCCACCCCGAACCCGAGCAAGACCACCTACGTGGCGGACATCGAGAAGGCGCTGCGCAAGAACCCGACCGCTGTGTTCTGCTTCTTCGCGGGTGCGGCCGCCGTCGAGTTCATCAAGCAGCTCCGCGACCAGTTCTCCGGGCCCGTGTACGCCCCCGGCTTCCTCACCGAGGGCGCCGTGCTGGATAGCCTGGGCCGGGACGCGCTGGGCATCCAGACCGCCCTGAACTACTCGGCCGACCTCAACAACACGTCGAACCGGGTCTTCGCCTCGGCGTACCGCAAGAAGCACCAGAGCACGCCGACGACCTACGCGATGGCGTCGTACGACGCGGCCCAGGTGCTCGACCAGGCCATCCAGCTGACCGGCGGAACGCCCACCCCGCAGCAGGTCAACCTGGCGCTGGGCAAGATCGGCCAGATCGACAGCCCGCGCGGCATCTGGCAGTTCAACCAGCCGCGTACCCCGCAGCAGAAGTGGTACCTGCGGGAGGTCCAGCAGGACGGTCAGGTCATGTCGAACGTGCTGATCAACGAGCTGGCCACGCTGGGCTAGAGCCTGTCGGGACGAAGCAGGGGCCGGCCTCCCGTGGGGAGGCCGGCCCCTGCCGTACTCGGCGCTGTTCGGGTCAGTGCCGCAGTTCGGCGATGCAGCACTTCACGCTGCCGCCGCCCTTCTTCAGCTCGGCCAAATCGACCGGCACCGGCGTGTAACCGGCGGCCTTGAGCTTGCCCGCCAGTCGGGTGGCCTCGCTGTTGAGCACCACGTTCGCGCCGTCGCTGACCAGGTTGAGCCCGAAGGACAACGCGTCCTCGTCGTCGGCGATCACCGCGTCCGGGAAGAGCTGCGTGAGGACGCGCTGACTGGCCGCGGAGAACGCGCCGGGGAAGTAGACGATGTTCGCGTCGTCGAGGGCGGCGAGCGCCACGTCCAGGTGGTAGAAGCGCGGGTCGACCAGCCGCAACGACACCACCGGCCGACCCAGCGCCTCCTGCGCCTCGGCGTGTGCCGGAATCTCGGTACGGAAGCCGTGCCCGGCCAGGATGAGTCCGCCGTGCGCCTCCGGCACGTACGCGAAGTCGCCCTCACCCTCGTTGGTCTCGTTCGGGGCGAGGAAACGCCAACCCTGCTGCTCGTAGAACGCGTGGTGCGCGGCGGCCTCGGCGGTCCGCTGCTCGTGCTTGAACCGCGCGCCGTAGACGCTGCCGTCGACCACGAAGGCGCCGTTGGCGGCGAACACCATGTCGGGCAGCCCCGGCTCCGGCGTGAGCAGGTGCACCTCGTGGCCGAGACCGACGAGCGTGTCGCGCAGCCGGTCCCACTGCTTGACGGCCAGTTCCCGGTCGACCGGGGTGGTCACGTCCATCCACGGATTGATCGCGTACTCGACCGCGAAATGCTCGGGCGAGCACATGAGATACGTCCGCTTTCGCGGGACTCGCTGCTGGTTCACGGTCACCAAGAGTAGGTATCGTTGAACTTTGGTAACAGCCACAACCATTGCTTCCCAGAGGCGGAACGTTGCAGATAGACGCCGTTGACCAGCGGATCATTGCGTTGCTTGTCGCCGACGCCCGCGCGTCGTACGCCGACATCGGCACCCGGGTGTCACTCTCCGCCCCGGCAGTCAAGCGCCGGGTCGACCGACTGCGCGCCACCGGCGTCATCCGGGGATTCACGGCTGTCGTCGACCCGGCCGCCGTCGGCTGGACCACCGAGGCGTTCGTCGAGCTGTTCTGCGCCGGCCGGACCACCCCGGCGCAGATCGGCGTGGCCGCCCGCCGACACCCCGAGGTGGTCGGCGCGTACACCGTCTCCGGCGAGGCGGACGCGCTGGTGCACCTGCGTGCCGCCGACATCGCCCACCTCGAGGCGGCCCTCGAGCGACTGCGCGCCGAGTCGTTCGTGACGTCCACCCGCAGCACCATCGTGCTGTCCCGGCTGGTCGAATCCCCCGGCGTCGGGCCGTCCACCGGCGCCTGACCGTCCGCCGCCCGGCTCGGCCCGCAATGCGCGGCTTGACCTCAAGTCTGGTTCAGGTGTTGGACTCGTGGCGGCATGGCACGACACGAGGGGGAAGTGATGCGGGCGATCTGGCTACGTGAGTTCGGCGGTCCCGAGGTGCTGACGCCCGGCCCGGCGCCGGATCCGACGCCCGGCCCCGGCCAGGTGTTGATCGACGTCGCGCACGCGAACGTCACCTTCGTCGAGACGCAGCAGCGCTCGGGGCGTCCCGGGCCGAACCGGTACGCCCCGCCGCTGATCCCCGGCAACGGCGTCGGCGGCGTCATCACCGCCGTCGGGTCGGACGTCGACCCGGCCCGCATCGGGCAACGGGTGGTCACCGCCACCGGCGGCGCCGGCGGGTACGCCGAACAGGTCGCGGTGGACGCGTCCGCGCCCATCGACGTGCCGGCCGGGCTGGCGCTGGACGCGGCCGTGGCGCTGCTCGCCGACGGGCGTACCGCCACCATGCTCGTCGAGGCGGTCGGCGTCCGCGCCGGCGACCGCGTGCTGGTCGAGGCCGCCGCGGGTGGGGTGGGGAGCATGCTCGTCCAGATCGCGAGGCGGGCCGGCGCACACGTGATCGGCGTGGCCGGTGGACCGCGCAAGGTGGCCCTGCTGCCCGGGCTGGGCGCCGACGTGGCGGTCGACTACCTACGGCCGGGCTGGGCCGATGGCGTCCGCGACGCGGTGGGCGGGGTCGACGTGGTGTTCGACGGCGTCGGCGGTTCGGTGGCCAGGGCGGCGTTCGAGCTGTTGAACCCGGGCGGCCGGATGATCAGCTACGGGCTGGCCAGCGGCGAGTGGTCCCCCGTCACACCGGATGCCGCCGCCGAACGCCAGATCACGCTGATCCGGCCGGACGTGCCGCCCGCGCGGCTGCGGGCGTACACCATCGGGGTCCTGGGGGCTGCGGCGGCCGGGCAGCTCCGGCCGCTGGTCGGCCAGCGCTTCCCCCTCGAACGCGCCGCCGACGCGCACGCCGCCATCGAGGCGCGCGCGACGGTCGGCAAGACCCTGTTGGACGTGGCCTAGAGGTACATGCCGGTGCGGTGCTGGGAATCGTCACTCCGGACCGGCTTGTCGCCCTCGCCGAAGAAGCGCTTACCGCCGAACTCACCGTGCAGGCGATCGTCCAACTCGTCGGCGAGACCGGTCATCACCTGCACCGCCAGCATGAGATGGGTCGCCTGGAAGTTACGGCCGAAGACCGGGATGGAGGCCCAGACCGTGTCGTCGGCGCAGTACAGGCGACCGATCGGCATGCGGTTGGTCAGCTCCGACAGCTTGACGTAGAGCCGTTCGGTCGGCTCGACCTCGGTGAGGACCGGGGAGAGGACGTCCACCAGCGGCGGATTGTCCCGCACCCGCACGAAGACCATCGCCGAGCCGGCCCGGATGGTGATGTCGCCGTCCGAGTCGATCTGCAACCGCTCGGCGTCGGACTTCAACATCGTGGACACGACGGTACGGACGCGCTCCGGCAGGTCCAGCACGTCGTCCCGGTCGGCGGACGCCTCGGCCAACGCCTCCTGAAGGTCCCCCTCCACGTCGGCGTCCGGGCCGAACTCGCTGCGCGCGGTGCCCAACGGCTCGACGGCCAGTGGCTCGCCGTCGGCGTCGTGCACCAGGTAGACGAGGAAGGCCGGGTGGGGTGCGCCGTACACGTCGCGCAGCGTCCGGGACAGCAGCGGGGCGATCCGGTTGGCCTCCGCCACCGTGCCGTCCAGCCCGAACGCGCCGCCGGAGCCGGCCACCACGCCGGGCGGGGACCAGCCGAGCGCCACCATGTCCGCCACGGCGGCACGGTCCAGCCGGTAGCCCTGCGGCAGCGCCGCGTTACCGACCGCCCGAGCGGAGAGACCGCCGTCGTCGGTCGCGTCGACGCTGATCGAGTAGACGGCGTCACCCGTACCGGAGGCGGTGGGATCGAGGGTCAGTTCGAGGTGCGCGCCGGCCGGTAGCTCCCGTAGCCGCAGGGCGAGCATCCGGGCGAACTCCCGCCAGGCCTCCGTCACCTTGGCCCGCAGATCGGTGGTGCTGGGGTCGTCGAGCAGGATCGACTCCGCCGGCTCGGGTGTACCGCCGGGCTCTGAATCCGACGCCGAGGGGTGGTCAGCCGTCATGATCGCCTCCGTCCGTTCCGATCACCCTACCCACGGTCCACTCGGCTCGAATCAGCCCGGACCGGGATCGGACACCCGGCGCCGTGACACCCGCACGGGGCGCGGCGGTCAGGAGGTGGGGTCGGCGAGTTCGGCGTCGAGCCCGACCGGCCAGTCGGCCGCGAGGGCACTGAGCCGGGCCGCGGCGTCCGCCGGATCGGCGCCACGACCGACGGCCAACCCCAGGAGGTACGCGCTGACCGGCGCACCCGGTCGCACCACCTGGTGGGCGACGTCGCGGGCCAGGTCCAGCACCGCCGGAACCGGCACCTCGGCCGGGTCCAGACCCACCTCGGCGCAGGCCGCCGTGACCCAGTCGTCCAACACCGTCATCGCACCCACTCCTCCGCCCGGCGTACGTCCTCGTCAGTGTCGCAGTCGAACCAGGGCGGCGGACCGGCACCGGCCCACGGCACGTCGTGGATCGCCAGACCGGCCAACAGCGCCCGCATCGAAGCACCGGCCGGACTGCCGCCCCGCTCGGCGGCCAGCCGCAGCAGCCCGGCCCGCAGCGCGTCGACCCGCCACACTCCGCAGAGCGACTGCCGCCGTCCGTCCGCGTCGACGAAGCACACCCCGTCGACAGCCTCAGGGTGAAGGCCGAGTGCCGGGCTGTCCGCCGGGGCGGCGAGTGCCGGGGTGTCCGCCGGGGCGGCTGGTGCTGGCCTCCCCGCGGCGGTGAGGTGGGTGAGCAGGTCGCCGATCGCGGCGCGGGTGAGCAGCGGCAGGTCGGCGGCGAGCAGCGCGACGAGCGTCGTGTCGGGGTCGAGCAGCGCCAACCCGGCCGCCGTCGCGGCGACCGGCCCGCCTCCGGGCGGATCCTCGCGCGTCACCCGTACGTCGTCCGGCACGTCGTCAGCGGGCCCGACCAGCACCCGCGGCGCGGCGTCCCCCACCGCGGCCAGCACCCGGTCGCGCATCGAGCGACCACCGACCGGCAGCGCGGGCTTGTCCACCCCGCCCATCCGGCGGGCGGCCCCACCCGCGAGCACCACGGCGGCGTACGTCCCCATCCGGTCACGGTAGCCGTGCCGGCGCTCGGCCGCCGGGCGCTGCGGGGTGCCTGATGGGCGGCGGCCGTGCGGGCCGGCCGGGGCGGGGTGCAGGATGGCGGGATGGGACGGGCGACTGACCGACGGCGCGTACTGCGGATCGACCTGGACGCGGCCGACGGACGCGCAGCCGTCAGACGGCCTGACACCCTCGCTGTGGAGGAGCCGTTGGAGATCCGGGTCGGCCCGGCCGGTCCGGACCGACGCAAGCCGCTCGCCGTCACCATGCGCACCCCCGGAGACGACCTGGACCTGGCGATCGGCTTCCTGCTGACCGAGGGGTTGATCCGGTCCACCGACGACGTGCTGACCGCTCAACTCTGCTCCGGCGCGGAGACTCCGAACACGTACAACGTGGTGGACGTGGTGCTGACCCCCGGCGTCCCGGAACCAACCACCGACCCGTCCCGGAACTTCTACACGACCAGCTCCTGCGGGGTCTGCGGCAAGGCCAGCATCGACGCGGTCCGTACCCGCTCGCTGTTTCCGGTCGTCCAGGACCCGCTCGTCGTACCGGCCACGCTCCTCGCCGAGCTGCCCGGCCGGCTGCGGGCCGCCCAGCACGCCTTCGACCGCACCGGCGGGCTGCACGCAGCGGGACTGTTCACCCCGGCCGGAGAGCTGGTGACACTGCGGGAGGACGTGGGCCGGCACAACGCCGTGGACAAGGTCATCGGCTGGGCGGTGCGGGAACGGCACCTGCCGTTGACCGGGCACCTGCTGCTGGTGTCCGGCCGGGCGAGCTTCGAGTTGACCCAGAAGGCCTGGATGGCGGGACTGCCGCTGCTGGCGGCAGTGTCCGCGCCGAGCACCCTCGCGGTCGAGCTGGCCGAGGAGGCGGGGATGACGCTCGTCGGATTCCTGCGCGGCCGGACCATGAACGTGTACGCCGGCCCACAGCGGATCACCATCGAGCAGCCGACCTGACCCGGGTCAGCGGCGGCCACGTCGACGTCGCTTGCGGGGGCGGACCACGCCGGGCACACCGACCGAGGGCCAGCCGTCCAGTTCGGAGGGGGGTACGCCCCGCCGGAGCAGGTCGTCCAAGAGCAGGGCCAGCGAGTATTCGGGGTGCAGGCTCAGCGTCCGTTCCAGCGCGACCGCCGCCAGGGCCCCCTGACCCGCCCGCCACGCCGCGAACGCCAGGAGCGCGCCGGGCGCGGCGGTCAACTCCGGCTCGGCCCGGCGCAGCACGTCCGTCCAGAGGTCGATGTCCCGCTCGCGGCCGTCGGTCCGTTCCCAGGCGTGGTCGCGGACCGGCAGGTGCCCGAGGAGCAGGCTGAGCCAGGCCACCTCGTCGTCGTCGAGCCGCTCACCGCGCCGCTGTCGTCGTTGCGCGTCGCGGACCGCCGTCACCCCGGCGGAGCGTACGGCCCGCCCGCCCAGCAGGTCGCTGGCGGGCGCCTGCTCGATCAGCTCGATTAGCCGTCGCTCGGCCCGGACGGTGGCCGCCCGCAGCGCCTCGCGGGCCGGGCCGGCCACCGGCGACACCTGCGCCACGAGGGCCGCCCGATCGGGGAGGGCGACCTGACCGGCGAACACGGCCGACGCGGTCACCGCATTGGCCTGCGGGTCGTAGCGCCGACCCTCGGGCGGGCAGCAGTCCACCTCGGTGCACAGGTAGGACCACCACCGGCCGTCGGTCACCCGCAGCGCGTCGAGCACCTCCAGGCCGGCCGCCGTCAGGGCGGCGCGCACCGCGTCCACGCTCGGGGTCACCCTCTCGGGTGACCCGTAGCCCACCACGGTGGCGGCGTCCGCGCCCTGCCGGTGGATCACCCCGGCCAGGTGCCGGGCACGGTCGACCGGATCCGTCGCCGGCTCGGGCAGGTCGGCGCGGGCGGCGAAGATGATCTGTCGACCGCGCAGCGCCACCGCGACCACGCTGTCGGCCGGGTGGAAGCCGAGCAGGTACGGCACGGCGGCGATCAGATCTGCGGGCGAGCGGACGGAGAGCTTCGGACGTTCGGTCGAGGTCATGCAGGAAGGCTGCGTCCGAGCCGCGGAGCCTTCCAGACCCTGTGGATGACACGCGACTTATCCACAACTACGGAGCGTATTCCCAGAGGTAGAAGCGATTCGATGTGCTCACAGGACACCGTGGTGTCATGGGCAGCCGCTACCGTGCGCTGATGGACCTGGCGTACCTGCGCGCGCACCCGGCACACCTGCCGACGTTCCGGACCCACCAGCGGCTCCGGGAGACGCCGGTCGCCGGAGGCGACATCTGCGCCGCCGCCCGGCTGACGCTGGACGACGGTCACTCGGTCTTCGCGAAGTCCTGGCCGGAGGGGTCCGACCGGCCGGCACCCGAGGGCTTCTTCGCTGCCGAGGCCGCCGGGCTGCGCTGGCTGCGGGAGGCCGACGCGATCGGCGTACCCGAGGTGATCGTGGCGTTGCCCGACCTGCTGGCGCTCGACTGGGTGGAGCCCGGCGAGCCGACGCCGCAGGCCGCCGATCGCTTCGGTCGGGAGTTGGCCGCCCTGCACCGGGCCGGCGCGCCTGCCTTCGGCGCGCCGTGGGACGGCTTCATCGGTGCGCTTCCTCAGGACAACACCCCCGACGACGGCCCCTGGTCGACGTGGTTCGCGCGGCGGCGACTCGTTCCCTACCTACGCCTGTCCGTCGACGGCGGTGCGCTGACCAGCAGCGATGCCGCGCTCATCGAACGGGTGATCGGGCACGTCGGTGAGTTCGGCGGGGACGAGCCGCCGGCCCGCGTCCACGGCGACCTGTGGCCGGGCAACGTGCTGTGGGGCATCGACGAGCGGGCCTGGCTGGTCGACCCGGCGGCGCACGGCGGGCACCGCGAGACCGACCTCGCCCAACTGGCGCTCTTCGGTGGTGTCGCGCAGCTGGACCGGGTCCTTGCCGCCTACCGGGAGAGCTGGCCGCTGGCCGACGGTTGGCGCGAGCGGGTGCCGCTGCACCAGCTGCATCTGCTGCTCGTGCACACCGCGCTCTTCGGCGCCGGTTACCGCGATGCGGTTGTCCGGGTCGCCCGAGCCGCCCTGGTCGGCGTCGAGCGCGCTACGGTCGACCGGTGAGTGTCGACCGACGTACCGACGGCGTCCTCGTCGACCGGTACGGCCGCATCGCGCGGGACCTGCGCGTCTCCCTAACCGACAAGTGCAACCTGCGGTGCACGTACTGCATGCCGGCCGAAGGGCTGCCCTGGTTGGCCGGCCCGGAGCTGCTCACCGACGAGGAGATCGTCCGGCTGATCCGGGTGGCCGTCGAGCAGCTCGGCGTGACCGAGGTGCGGTTCACCGGCGGGGAGCCGTTGATCCGGCCCGGCCTGCTCGGCATCGTGGGCGCGGTCGCCGCGCTCGATCCGCGCCCCCGGATCTCGCTCACCACGAACGGCATCGGCCTGGACCGGCTGGCGCCCGCGCTGCGGACGGCCGGCCTGGACCGGGTGAACGTCTCGCTGGACACCCTGGACGCGGCCCGGTTCGCCCAGCTCACCCGCCGTCCCCGCCTCGACGCGGTGCTGGCGGGGCTCGCCGGGGCGGCGGCCGCGGGTCTCGACCCCGTGAAGATCAACTCAGTCCTGATGCGTGGGGTCAACGAGGACGAGGCGCCGGCCCTGCTCCGCTTCGCGCTCGACCACGGCTACCACCTGCGGATCATCGAGCAGATGCCGCTGGACGCGCAGCACGGCTGGGACCGGAGCACGATGGTCACCGCCGAGGAGATCCTGGCCTCCCTGCGTACCCAGTTCGACCTCAGCCCCGACCCGGCCGAGCGCGGCGCGGCGCCCGCCGAGACCTGGCTGGTCGACGGCGGCCCGGCCCGGGTCGGCGTGATCGCCAGCGTCACCCGGCCCTTCTGCGGCGACTGCGACCGAACCCGGCTGACCGCCGACGGCCAGGTGCGCGCCTGCCTGTTCGCCACCGAGGAGTCCGACCTACGGGCGGCGCTGCGCGACGACGCGACCGACGACGAGTTGGCGCAGCGGTGGCGTACCGCGATGTGGGGCAAGCGGGCCGGGCACGGCATCGACGACCCCACCTTCCTCCAGCCGACCCGGCCGATGTCCGCGATCGGGGGTTGAGTCGTGGAACCGAGGCCGTTGACCGTCCGCTACTTCGCCGGGGCGCGGGCCGCCGCGGGCCGCTCGGAGGAGGTCACGCCTGCCGGCCGGTCTCTCGACGACCTGACGGCCGAGCTGTCCCAGCGGCACGGCGACCGACTGGCCGCCGTGCTGCGGGTGGCCAGTTTCCTCGTGGACGGCGTCACCTGCCATGATCGTCGGGCACCCCTGCCGGGCGGGGCCACGATCGATGTCCTACCCCCGTTCGCGGGCGGCTGAGGGGGCGCGCACATGTTGGCGGTTCTAGGGTTCATGGGCGTACTGGCCCTGGTCACCGGGCTGATTCACCTCTACCTGTGGAAGCGTCTCGTCCGGGACACGACGACGCCGGGTCGCTGGCGGCGGGTCGGCGGGATCGCCGCCGGAGTGCTGGCGGTGCTCGTACCGGTCACCCTCGTCGGCACGCAGGGCGGCCTCTACTGGCTCGCCTGGCCGGGCTACGTGTGGCTCGCCGTCATGTTCTACCTGCTGGTCACGCTGGTCGTGCTGGAAGTGCCGATGCTCATCGCGCGTCTGGTGCTACGCCGCCGGGTGACCGTCGCCGAGCCGACCACCGCCGCGCCCGAGCCGGTGCTGGTCGGGGCCGCTGGGCCCGCCGATCCGCCGGCCGCCGGCACGGTCGCGGCACCGGACCACGACCCGGCCCGTCGCCTGCTGCTGGCGCGCGGCGCGGCCATCTTCGCCGGCCTCACCGCCACCGGCATCACGGGGTACGGCGTCCGCACGGCGCTCGGCCCGCCCCGCCTCGACCGGGTGCGGATCCCCCTGGCCAAGCTTCCACGCAGCATGGACGGCCTGCGTATCGCCACCGTCTCCGACATCCACCTCGGCCCGCTGCGCGGCCGGGCACACACCGAACGGATCGTCGCCGCGATCAACCGCCTCGACGCGGACCTGGTCGCGGTCGTCGGTGACCTGGTCGACGGCTCGGTCGCCGAGCTGGGCCCGGCCGCCGCGCCGCTGCGTGACCTGCGCTCCCGGTACGGCAACTTCTTCGTCACCGGCAACCACGAGTACTACTCGGGGGTCGAGGAGTGGGTCCAGGAGGTGGACCGGCTCGGCCTGCGGGTTCTGCAGAACCGCCGGCAGGAGATCCAGGCCCGGGGCGGTGTGCTCGACCTGGCCGGCGTCAACGACCTGAACGCGGACCCCAAGGGCACCGGCCTGGCCGCCGGCCCGGACTTCGAGGCCGCCCTCGGCGACCGCGACCCGAGCCGCCCGGTCGTCCTGCTCGCACACCAGCCGCTCGCCGCCAAGCAGGCGGCCCGCTACGGCGTCGACCTGCAACTTTCCGGGCACACGCACGGCGGGCAGCTGATGCCGTTCAACCTGGCGGTCCGTCTTCAGCAGCCGGTGGTGAGCGGGCTCGGCGAGGTCGACGGCACGAAGGTCTACGTGACCAACGGCGCCGGTTTCTGGGGTCCGCCGGTGCGGGTGGGTGCCGAGCCGCAGATCAGCCTCGTGGAGTTGCGCTCGGCATAGCGGAGGTCACGTCCGCGCGTGGCGAAAGGCGGGCCGCGTGGCGGGCGTGACAGGATGCGGCGTGCCCCCGTTCAGTGACGTACCCCCCGGTGGCCTTGCGCCCTTCGTCGCGGACCTGCACATCCACTCGAAGTACTCGCGCGCGTGCAGCCGGGACCTGACCCTGCCGACCCTCGGATGGTGGGCGCGGCGCAAGGGCATCGCCCTGCTCGGCACCGGCGACTTCACCCACCCCGCCTGGTACGACCACCTGGTGGAGACGCTGCGCCCGGCCGAGCCGGGGCTCTACCGGCTCAGCGAGGAGACGGAGCGCGACATCGCCCGCCGGCTGCCGCCGCGACTGGCCGGTACGACCGACGCGGACGCGGTCCGTTTCATGCTGAGCGTGGAGATCTCCACCATCTACAAGCGGGACGACCGGACGCGCAAGGTGCATCACCTGGTCTACCTGCCCGACCTGGAGGCGGTGGCCCGCTTCAACACCGCTCTGGGGCGGATCGGCAATCTCGGCTCCGACGGCCGGCCGATCCTCGGTCTGGACTCGCGGGACCTGTTGGAGATCACGCTGGAAGCCAGTCCGGACGGGTATCTCGTGCCGGCGCACATCTGGACGCCGTGGTTCTCCGCGCTGGGCTCGAAGTCCGGCTTCGACGCGATCGCCGACTGCTACGCCGATCTGGCCGAGCACATCTTCGCCGTGGAGACCGGTCTGTCGTCCGACCCGGCGATGAACTGGCGGGTCGGCAGCCTGGACGGGTACCAGCTCGTCTCCAACTCGGACGCGCACTCGCCGCCGGCCCTCGGTCGGGAGGCGACCGTGCTGACCGGCGAGCGGGACTACTTCGCCGTCCGGGAGGCGCTGCGCAGCGGTGTCGGCCTGGCCGGCACCATCGAGTTCTTCCCCGAGGAGGGCAAGTACCACGCGGACGGGCACCGGCTCTGCGGCGTCAACTGGTCCCCGGAGCGGACCCGGGCCGCCGGAGGGCTCTGCCCCGAGTGCGGCAAGCCGCTCACCGTGGGCGTGCTCAGCCGCATCGAGGAGCTGGCCGACCGACCCGACGGGCACCGCCCGGCGCACGCCCGGGACGTCACCCACCTGGTGCCGCTCGCCGAGATCCTTGGTGAGATCAACAAAGTGGGCGCCCGGTCGAAGAAGGTCGAGGGGCGGCTCAACGAGCTGCTCGCCGCGCTCGGCCCCGAGTTGGAAATTCTGACCACGACGCCGCTGTCCGACATCGCGCAGGCCGGCGGTGAGCTGCTCGCCGAGGGCATCGGTCGGCTGCGGCGGGGCGACGTACGCCGGGTGCCGGGTTACGACGGCGAGTACGGGGTGATCACGCTGTTCGATCCGGCGGAGCTGGGCACGGGCGCTGGCACGGCGCAGGAGACGCTGTTCGACGTACCCGTGTCGGTGCCGTCGCAGCGACGTCCGGCGGAGCCGGCGGCTCGCGCGACGGCGAAGCGCCCGGCGGCGGCCAAGGCGGAGTCGAAGCGCAAGCCGGCCCCGCCTCCCGCGCCACCGATCGCGCCGCCGCCGTCACCGCACGAACCGTTCGAGCCGATGCTCTCCGGTATGGAGGAGGTCGGCACCGGCCTGCTGGACCGCTTGGACGCGATGCAGCGGGTGGCGGCGTCCGCTCCCGGCGGACCGCTGCTCATCGTGGCCGGACCGGGCACCGGCAAGACCCGGACGCTGACCCACCGGATCGCGTACCTCTGTGCGGAGCTGAACGTCTTCCCCGAGCACTGCCTGGCGATCACGTTCACCCGCCGTGCGGCCGAGGAGCTGCGGCACCGCCTGGACGGGCTGCTCGGTCCGGTCGCCGAGGACGTCACCGTGGGCACGTTCCACGCGCTGGGGTTGACCATTCTGCGGGAGAACGCCGACGCGGCGGGCCTGCCGGCCGGCTTCCGGATCGCCGACGACGTCGAGCGGGCGGCGGCCCGGTCTGAGGCGGGTGACGACACCGCCGGCTACACGGCGCGGCTGCGCAAGCAGGACCTGGTCGACCTGGATGAACTGGTCACCCTGCCGGTGGAGCTGCTGCGCGCGGACCGCAAGCTGGTCGAGCGGTACCGGGACCGCTGGCGGTGGATCTTCGTCGACGAGTACCAGGACGTCGACGCGGTGCAGTACGAGCTGCTGCGGTTGCTCAGCTCCGCCGACGGCAACCTCTGCGCCATCGGCGACCCGGACCAGGCGATCTACTCCTTCCGGGGCGCCGACGTCGGCTACTTCCTGCGTTTCTCGCAGGACTTCACGGACGCCCGGCTGGTCCGGCTCAACCGGAACTACCGCTCGTCGGCACCGATCCTGGCCGCCGCCGTGCAGGCCATCGCGCCGTCCTCGCTGGTCCAGGGCCGGCGACTGGATCCGGCCCGGCTCGACCCGGAGGCCCCGCTGGTCGGCCGATACCCGGCGGCGTCCGTGGCCGACGAGGCCGACTTCGTGGTCCGGACCGTCGACGAACTGGTCGGCGGGCTGTCCCACCGATCGCTGGACTCGGGCCGGATCGACGGCCGGTCCACCACGCTGTCATTCTCCGACATCGCCGTGCTGTACCGCACCGACGCGCAGGCCGCTCCGATCGTGGACGCCCTGACCAGGGCCAACATCCCCGTGCAGAAGCGCTCGCACGACCGGCTTCGGGACCGGCCCGGGGTGGCGGCGATCGCCCGCGAGCTGCGGCACGCCGACGGGTTGGCCGGGTCGCTGGCGGCCCGGGTGCGGCTGGCCGGCCAGACGGTCGCCGAGCGGTTCGCGGTGCCCACCCTGGACGGCACGGGTAGCGGGGCCCGCCCCGAGGACGTGCGCTCGGCGGTGGACCTGCTGACCCCGCTGGCCCACCGCTGCGGCGACGACCTGGAGGTGTTCCTGTCGCAGCTGGCCACCGGCGCCGAGGTGGACGCGCTCGACCCGCGCGCGGAGGCGGTCACGCTGCTGACCCTGCACGCCGCGAAGGGCCTCGAGTTCCCGGTGGTCTTCCTGGTCGGCGCCGAGGACGGGCTGCTGCCGCTGCGCTGGCCCGGCTCGACGCCCGACGAGGACGCGGTCGCCGAGGAGCGCCGACTCTTCTTCGTCGGCCTGACCCGGGCCCAGGACCGGCTGTACGTCAGCCACGCCGCCCGCCGTACCCGGCACGGCGCGGAGCGCGACTGCGCCCCCTCGCCGTTCCTCGCCACGATCGACCCGGGCCTGTTCGAACGGTTCGGCGAAACGGAACCCCGCCGCCCCAGGGACCGCCAACTCCGCCTGATCTGAGCCCCGGGGGGCGCGGAGGCCAGGTGGCACGTTGAGCGTGATGCCTCAGAGGCATCAAGATGACTCAGAGGCATCACGCTCTTTCGGGCGGGCCGGCGGGAACGCGCCGTGCCGGGCATGCCAAAACCTCAGCCGAGGAGCACGCCGAGCCACGCGCCAGCGAGCAGGGCCGGCCCGAGCGGGAGCAGGGTGTCGCGGCGTACCCGTCGCGTGGCGAGCAGGCCGACCACCAGCCCACCCTGTAGCAGGTGCGCCAGCAGGAGCCCGGTGAGCAGGGCGTCGTGTCCCAGCCAGCCGAGCGGCAGTCCGAGGACCACGGCGAGCTTGACGTCCCCGAAGCCGAGCCGGGATCTCGGCAGCAGGGCGAGCAGCACGTGCGCCGCGCCGCAGAGAACCGCACCGACCAGAGCGCCGACGAGACGCCCCGGAGTGGCGGCCAGCAACGCCGTCCCGGTCAGGCCGCCGAGGGCCAGCGTGCCGGCAGCAGCGACCAGTGGGTCGGGCAGCCGCAGGCACCCGAGGTCGACCACGGCCAGCACCAACCCCACCACCGCCACCGCGACAAGGACCGGCAGCGCCGGGTCGTCGCGCCGCACGGTGGCGAGCCCCACGAACACCACGACCGCCACCGGCGGACAGAGCCAGGCCGACCCGATCCGCCGCGCCGGCGGATCGACGAACCGCCGGGCCAGTGAGGGTACGACCAGACCGACCAGACCGCCGAGCAGCGCCACCCCCACCAGCGCGGCCGCCGACATGGGCCGGACGTTACCGGCGGGCTCCCGCCCGCGCCGCCCCCGATCGTGGAACCGCTGCCTTGCGGCGTGGGCGTTCGGTGCTCACCACCAGGGCCACCCCGGCGACGATGACCGCCCCGCCGAGCAGCACCTGCGGTGTGATCGGCTCGGCCACGAGCAACGCGCCGAGCGCCACCGCGACCGCCGGGTTCACGTACGCGTACGTCGACACCAACGAGATCGGCGCGCTCTGCAGCAGCCAGACGTACGCCGTGAAGGCCACCAACGATCCGGCCACCATGAGATAGGCCAGCGCCAACCAGGACCGGGCGCTGACGGCCGACGGGTGGAAGTCACTCAGTTCGCCCCGGCCGGCGGCGACCACGGCCAGGGCCAGCGCTCCGGCCGCCATCTCGTACACGGTCGCCACAAACGGGTCGGCGGGCATTCCGATCCGGCCCGACAGGAACGACCCGAAGGACCAGGCGGCGGCTCCCGCCACCACCGTGAGCGCGCCGACCAGTGGCACCGCGTCCGAGGTACCGGCCGGCAGCACCAGCAGCACCAGACCGACGAAGCCCACGGTGACCCCGGCGAACGTCCAGAGCGGCGGTCGGTCGCCGGTGACCGACCGCAGCAGCACCACGAGCAGTGGCACGGTCGCCACCAGCAGGGCGGCGACGCCGGAGGGCAGCGCCACCCCGGGCGGCCCGGACTCGGCGAGCACCACCAGCCCGTTGCCGCCGGCGAGCAGGAGCACACCGACCAGCGCGGCCGAGCCGAGCTGTCGAGGCCGCACGCGGAGGGCACCCGGCCCTCGGCGTAACCGCAACACCACCGCCAGCACCAGACCGGCCACCGCGAACCGCATCGTGGCGGACAGCAGCGGCGGCAGCGTCTCCACCGTGATCCGGATGGCCAGATAGGTGGAGCCCCACAGCAGGTAGACCACGATCAACGCGGTCCAGACCAGGCTTGGCGCGGCGTCGGCGCGGCGGCCGGATGCGGCGGCGGCGCTCGGTGGAGGTGAGCTCATCGGTGGACCACGCTACGGTGACCTCGGAGTCGGCGTCGCGCTTTGGTGGCCGGCCTCTCACCACTTGTGCAGGAGGGCGGCATGACGAACTACGGACCACCGGGTGAGGGCTACGGACGCCCGTGGCGTGGGCAACGCCCCGACGAGACGCCCAACCGGCCGCCGCAGCAGCCCTATCCGCCGGCCGCGGAGCCCTATCCGCCGGCGGTCCAGCCTTACCCGGTGGCGTCGCAGCGGCCCGGACCCTACGGCGACGGCCCGTACGGCGGCGCACCGGCGGCGCCCTATGAGGGCGGCCAGCACGGGGGCGGGCAGCACGGAGGCGGCCAGTACGGGGGCGGCCAGTACGGGGGCGGCCAGCACGGGGGCGGGCAGTACGGAGGCGGCCAGTACGGAGGCGGCCAGTACGGGGGCGGCCAGTACGGGGGCGGGACGGGGACGCCGTACGGCGGCGGGGCCTCGGAGCCCTACGGCGGCGCGTACCCGACCGTCGACGGGAACCCGGCTTACGGCCCCGGGCCCTACCAGCCCGACGGTGACGGCCCCGAATCCGGGCCGCCGAGGCGCGGACGGGGACCGCTGATCGCGGTGCTGGCGGTCGTTCTGCTGCTGGTGGTGGCCGGCGGCGCGTACTGGTTCCTGCGGGGATCGGACGATCCGGCGCCGACCACGGCCGCGCCAAGCGGCTCGGCCGCCGCGGCGGAGCCCACCGCCGGTGTGACCGAACCGGACGAGCCGGCGCCGAGCGCCGCGGCGCCGGAGTCGTCGGCCGATCCGCGGTTCGTCAAGGTCGGGCAGTGTGTACGCAACGACGGCGTGTCGGGCGGCAAGCCCAAGCTGCTGATCAGCGGCTGCGCGCCGAAGTCGTACGAGGTGCTACGCCGCGTCGACGGCGCGACCAGCGGTGAACGCGACGCCGAGGCCAAGTGCGCCAAGGTCGAGGGCTACACGAACTGGTACTTCTTCGATAGCGAGCTGGACACTCTCGACTTCGTGCTCTGCCTCAAGCAGCGCTGACCACCCACCCTGGGGATGACATGACGACCTACGGACCACCGGGTTCCGGGCAGCCGGACGACCCGTACCAGCGTCCGCCGACCGGCCCCGGCGGCCCGCCACCGGTCGATCCGACGCTCCCGCAGTGGGGGCCACCACCTGAGCCCTCGCAGTGGGCTCCGCCGCAGCAGCCGGCGCAGTGGAACGCTCCGCCGCAGCAGCCGACGCAGTGGAACGCTCCACCGGGCCAGCCGGCGCAGTGGAACGCTCCGCCGGGGCAGCCGGCGCAGTGGAACGCTCCGCCGGGGCCGTTCCCGCCCGCCCCCGGTCAGCCGGGAGCACCGTTGGGCCCGCCGCCGCCCGGCGCGTACCCGATGCCGCCCGCCGCCCCCGCCGGTCGCAACGGCCGCAAGGTCGCCCTGATCGTGGGGTTGGTCGTGTTGCTTCTGCTCTGCCCCTGCCTCGGTCTCGTCGGCTGGGCGGCCTGGCGGATCGCCGACTCCGACAGCGACGTCACGCCCGTGCCGTCGGCGAGCGCGCCGGTCGTTCCTCCCGGCCTACCCAGCGATGCGCCGAGCCAGGTCGCGCCGTCGCAGGACGAGGAGGAGGAGTTCGCCAAGGGCGACTGCGTGGTCAACGACGGCAGCGAGGACGACGCGGAGCTGCGCAAGGTGCCGTGCGGCCCGAACACCTACCAGGTGCTGCTGCGGATCCCGGCGACCACCGACGGGGACCGGTGCGAGACGCTCGCCCCGCAGGCGACCGCGAACTACGTACACGACAACTCGATCGACCTGTTCGACTACGTGCTCTGCCTGAAGAAGCAGTAGACGATTCCCGAAACTAGGGCTGTCTAGCGTGGACGCTAGACAGCCCTAGTTTTGTCTCGACGACCCCGACACGCCGTAGCCTCATCTATCCATATCTAGCTTCCCAGCTAGAGGGCCCGATATTCTGCGATGCGTGGATCCGGTCCGCAACCCGTACGCCCCCGGTGCCGGTCAGCGCCCACCCGAACTCGCCGGACGGGGGCGCGAGCTGGACGTGTTCGACATCGTGCTGGAACGCATCGCCCGCGGCCGGCCCGAGCGCAGCCTCATGCTCACCGGGCTGCGCGGCGTCGGCAAGACCGTCCTGCTCAACACCCTGCGGTCACAGGCGATCAACCGGCTGTGGGGCACCGGCAAGATCGAGGCTCGTCCGGACCAGTCACTGCGCCGCCCCGTCGCCGCCGCGCTGCACATGGCGGTCCGCGAACTCGCCCCACGCCACCGCGCCCCAGACCGGATCGACGCCTTCCTCGGGGTGCTCAAGGCGTTCGCCCAGCGGTCCACGCCGACAGGCCGCGGGGCCACGCCCAAGCTGCGCGACCGGTGGCAACCCGGCATCGACGTACCCGCCGCCAGTGGCCGGGCCGACTCCGGCGACATCGAGATCGACCTGGTCGAGCTGTTCAGCGACGCCGCCGACGTGGCCAGCGACGTCGGCACCGGCATCGCGCTCTTCATCGACGAGATGCAGGACGTCGGGCCGGAGGACGTCTCGGCGCTCTGCGCCGCCTGCCACGAGCTGTCCCAGATCGGCGCCCCACTGATCGTCGTCGGCGCCGGGCTGCCCCACCTACCGGCCGTGCTCAGCGCCGCCAAGTCGTACTCCGAGCGGCTCTTCCGCTACCAGCGCATCGACCGGCTCGACCGGATCGCCGCCGACCAGGCGCTCTGCGCGCCGGCCGAGCGCGAGGAGGTGGAGTACGAGCAGAAGGCGCTCGACCTGCTCTACGAGAAGTCCGGCGGCTACCCGTACTTCGTCCAGGCGTACGGAAAGGCGACCTGGGACCACGCGCCGCGGTCGCCGATCACCGCGGCGGACGTCCGGGTCGCCGCGCCCGAAGCCGAGGCCGAACTGGCGGTCGGGTTCTTCGGCTCCCGGTTCGAGCGGGCCACCCCGGCCGAGCGTGAGTACATGCGGGCGATGGCCACGCTGTCCCTGGTGGAGGGCGAAGCCAGCGGGACGGTACGCGACGACATGGACGCCGCCGTGCCCACCGCCGAGATCGCCCGCGCCCTCGGCCGCAAGCCGGCCAGCCTCTCCCCGGCCCGGGACGCGCTGATCAAGAAGGGGCTCATCTACTCCGGCGAGCGGGGCACGGTGGCCTTCACCGTTCCACACTTCGGCCGCTACCTGCGCACCCAGCCGGCCTGACCCCGCGACCGGTCGGCCCGACGGGCGCGGTGGCGGGCCGGCGAGTCAGACCTGGGACCAGGGCGCGGGGAAGACGACCTCGCCGCGCGGCGGCGGGCCCTCCTCGCTGGTGGACGGCGGCAGCACCAGCGCCTGCCAGGGTTCACCCAGACCGGCCCACGGGCTGCTGAGACCCAGCTCCGTGGCCGGCCCGAAGCCGAAGCGCCGGTAGAAGGCCGGGTCACCGAGCACCACGACCACCCGCTCACCCAGTTCGGTGGCGGCGTCCAGGGCGGCCTGCACCACCGCGCTGCCGTGTCCGACCCGCTGTCGGTGCGGCGCCACGGCCACCGGTCCGAGTGCCAGGGCCGGCACCACGGCACCGCGTTCGGGCCGTACCCGGACCCGGGTGAGCAGCGCGTATCCGACGATTTCCCCGCCGTACTCGGCGACCATGGCCAGTTCGGGCAGCCAGGCGTCGGTGCCGCGCAGGTCGTCGACCAGTCCCACCTCCGGCGGCGTCTGCACGTCCGGGCGGGCGAACGCCGAGGCCAGCACCCGTCGCACCGGGCCGGCGTCGGCCGGGTCCTCGGGGCGGAGCCGCAGCGTCGTCACCCGCGCGACCTTACCCGTCACGCCCCGTCCATCAGCGATGGTCGCTCGATTCGGCGTGGCGCGCGCGGCCGCGGATCGATCCGGATCCGCCGGTTGACCGGGTAGCAAACGCCGCGAGGGGGTATGACTGATCCATGACGCCCGTACGCTCCCTCGCCCGCGCCATGCTGAGCGGCATCTTCGTGATCCAGGGATACCGCAACCTCCGCAACCCGCACCGACTGGCGGAGACCGCCAAGCCGGTGACCGACAAGGTCGCGCCGTTGCTGCAGAAGGCGCACCCGAAGTTCCCCACCGACACCGAGTCGTTGATCCGGCTCAACGCGGCGACGCAGGTCGGGGCGGGGCTGATGTTGGCCACCGGGCGGTTCAGCCGACCCGCCGCGCTGGTCCTCGCCGGCACCCTGGTGCCCGTGACCATCGCCGGGCATCCGTTCTGGAAGAACGACGACCCGATCGCCAAGAACAACAACCAGATCCACACCCTCAAGAACCTCGGGCTCCTCGGCGGTCTCCTCCTCGCGGCCGTCGACACCGAGGGCAAGCCCGGCGTGCGCTGGCGTACGGGTCACCGCATCGGCCACTCTCGACGTTCCATGCAGCGGGCGGTGCGCACCGCCCGCCGCGAGGCGCGGATCGCCGTCCGGTCGGCGGCCACCGCGCGTCGACTCCCAGGCTGACCTGCCTCGATGCCTCTCGTTGTCACCCCACCCCCCGCTAAGGCCGCGAATTACCTGAACCACCCGGTAGGCGTTAACGCGGTGGAAATGTCAAAAACATGTGTGGGATCGGACACGGTCGCATAACGCGGGAGGCATTGACGTGAGGCGCCGTTCTAGGCTCCGTGCAGGACCTGGACGGGTAGGACGACCTTGGTACGGGGGTGGCCACGCCATGCCGACGACTGTCGGTAGACGGGCGGACCGCCTCGCCCCAGTTCAGCGCATGACCCGGGGGATCGATCGCAGGAATGTCGTGCGGGGCGCCGTCGTGGTCGCCGTCGCCTACGCCGCGTGGCTCGCCATCGGCGAGTTCGGGCGGCCGTACAACTTCTTCGATATGAAGATCTACCATGGCGCGGTGGTGTGGTGGGCGAGCGGTCACGAGCTCTACGAGTTCATCGCGCCCGGCACCACGCTCGGTTTCACCTACCCGCCGTTCGCCGGACTCGTCATGTTGCCGATGGCACAGTTGCCGATCGGCGCGGCCGGGATGGTCAACGCGCTCGCCAGCATCGCCGCGCTGGCCCTGGTGCTGGCCGGGCTGCTGCGCCCCATCGTGGACCGGTTGGCGTGGCCACTGTGGTTCACCGTGGCCCTGGCCGTCCCGCTGGCCGTCGCCATCGAGCCCAGCCGCGAGACCCTGGGCTACGGCCAGGTCAACCTCCTGCTCTTCGCCCTGATCATGGCGGACCTCATCGGGCTGCGGTGGCGCTCCCGCCGGGGCACCCACTACGCCGCGACCGACGGTCCGCTGCTGCGCTTCGTCTACGGTGGCGCCTGGGCGGGCGCCGGCATCGGCCTGGCCACCGCCGTCAAGCTCACCCCGGCGCTGTTCATCGCCTATCTGCTGATCACTCGGCAGTGGCGGGTGGCGGCCACCGCGATCGGCACGGCGATCGGCGTGACCATCGGTACCTTCGCGATCGTCGGCGACGAATCACGTACCTACTTCGGCAGCGTGCTCTGGCAGACCGAGCGCGTCGGCGCGGCCGACATGACGCCGAACCAGTCGCTCGCCGGCCTGCTGGCCCGCCTGTACGACTCGATCGAGACACCCGGCCTGCTCTGGCTCGCCTTCTCGGTGCTGATCCTGGCGCTGGGCCTGTCCCGGGCGGCCAGTTCACGCGCCGAGGGCGACGAGCTGACCGCGTTCACGCTTGTCGGACTGACCGCCAACGTGATCAGCCCGATCTCCTGGACGCACCACCTCGTCTGGGTGATCCCGGCGATCATCGTGCTGGCCGACGCCGCCGTACGCCGCCGCGAGGCCAGCCGGGGTCTCCCGCAGCGCACCGGTCAAGGGCCGGCGTTCGGTGGCCTGAGCGGCCTGAACGCCCTTCGCCCGCCGATCTGGTATCCCACGCTGACCGGGCTCCGGCACGGCGTCGCCGCTGTCGGGCTCTACCTGCTGTTCCTCATCTCCCCCATCTGGCCGTACGAGCACCAGTTGCCGGAGGTGTCGCACTACCAGGACGGCCTGTTCGGGGCGCTGATGGAGAACTCGCTGGCTCTCGCCCTGATCGTGCTGGTCGCGGCCCTGCCCTGGCGGCCCGGCGCTGAGCCGGCCTTCTACGGGGAACGACTCGCCCGAGCAGTGGTGGTGAACGGCCGCCGCTAGGGTCTGTTTCAGAAGAACTGGCCGGCCTAGGGCTGTGGCCCGGTCAGGGGCAGTTGACCCACTCCTCGGTGCCGTCGGCGAAGACCTGCCGCTTCCAGATGGGCAAGCGGGCCTTGGCCTCGTCGACCAGTCGGGCACACGCGGTGAAGGCGGCGGCGCGGTGCGCCGTGCTCACCGCGGCGACCAGCGCCACGTCACCGATGGCCAACGGGCCGACCCGGTGCGAGACCGCCACCGCGTAGACGTCGGGGTCGGCCGCGATCTCGGCGGCGACCTCGCGCAACACCTGCGCGGCGCTCGGGTGTCCCTCGTAGTCCAGGCTCACCACCGCACGCCCGTGGTCGTGGTCGCGGACGACGCCCTGGAAGGAGACGACCGCGCCGGCCCGACGGTCGGCGACCGCCGCCTCGTGGGCGGCGAGGTCCAGGGGCCGGTCGGTGACCTCGACGACGGTGATCGCCGGCGCGGTCACGACGCCCGCTCCCCGGGCAGCAACGGCAGCGGCACGATCGGCACCCGGTCACCCTGCGCACCGCTGGTGCCCGGTCGGATGACAGCGAACCCGTCGGCGCCCGCGAGGCCGCGCAGCATCGCCGAACCGACGTGCCGCACCGGGTACGCCGTGCCGGCGGTCCGGTCCAGCCGAACCAGCGCCAGGTGGGTGTGGTCACCGCGCCCGGGCACCGCCTCGGCCAACGTGGCGTGCGGCAACACCGGCATCGAGCGACCCGCGAGGCCGGCGAGCAGCGGCGCGACCAGTGACACCAGCGCGACGATGGCGGACTGCGGATTGCCCGGCAGGCCGGCGACGAACCGGACCCGCCCGTCCGGATCGGCCAGCCGGGCCAACAACATCGGGAAGCCCGGCCGGACCGCCACCGTGTTGACCACGTAGTCGGCGCCCAGCGCCTCCAGGGTGGGGTGCAGATGGTCCACCGGACCGTGCATCGTGCCGCCGGTGGTGCAGACCAGGTCGGCGGTGGTCAGCGCCGTACGCAGCGCCGCCACGTGCGCGGGCAGCGTGTCCGCCACCGGCCCCACCACGTCCGAGGGGCGGACGTGGCACCCGTACCGCCGCAGCCACGCCGGCACCGCTGGGCCCAGCGCGTCCCGCACCCGACCCGCCGCGGGCGGACCCGCCGTCAGCAACTCGTCGCCGAAGACCAGCAGCGCGGCGCGCGGCGCGCGCCGGACCCGCAGCGTGTCGTGGCCGCAGGAGGCGGCCAGGCCGATCACCGCCGGGTCGACCGGCGTGCCGACGGGCAGGAGCTCCTCATCGGCGTACGCCTCCTCGCCCGGCTGCCGCCACTCCGGCGTGCGCCGGGGCGTTCCGCTGACCAGACCGTCGGCGACGGTTGACTCCTCGACGCGCAGCACGGCGCTGGCGCCCTCCGGGACCATCGCTCCGGTCGCGATCTCGACGGTGGTGCCGTCGTCGGTGAGCGGCCCGGGAGTGTTGCCGGCCAGTACCCGGCCGACGATCCGCCACGGCCCGTCGCCCCGGACGGCCCAGCCGTCCACGCTGGAGGTCGGAAACGCGGGTAGGTCGGTGCGGGTGGTCAGGGGCTCGGCCAGGGTCAGTCCGTCGGTGTCGACCAGCGGCCGGGCGACGGCGGGCAGCGCGGCGGCCAGGCCTACCGCGTACACCCGGGACCGCGCCTCCTCCCACCCGGCCGGCGGGGGCGCGGCGACCTGGGCCACCGTTGGTGTGGTTTCCGTTCGCACCGACCGAGCCTATCGGCACGGACGGACAGCCGGCGCGCTCTGACGACGCGAGACGGGTTGCGGGCCGTTCGGTGATCGCTGCGGCGCGGCTGGCTGGGCAGGTTCCGCGCGTGCGGTCAGTGGTCGCCGCCGCGCAGTTGGTCGACGGTGTGGCCGAGGATCGGCCCCAGCACGGCGAGGCCGTCGCGGGCGCCGCCCGTCGAACCGGGCAGGTTGACCACCAGCATCCGGCCGGCCACCCCGGCCAGCCCTCGGGACAGCACCGAGGTGGGCACTCGCTCCCGACTGTGCGACCGGATCGCCTCGGCGATGCCGGGGATCTCGTAGTCCAGCAGGGCCCGGGTCACGTCCGGCGTCCGGTCGGACGGCGTGACGCCGGTGCCACCGCTGGTCAACACCACGTCGACACCGTCGCTGACGGCCTCCCGCAGGGCGTCGCCGACGGGCTCACCGTCGGGCACCACCACCGGATCGTCCACCTGACAGCCCAACTCACGCAGGCCCGCGACGAGCAGCGGACCGCTGGTGTCGGCGTAGACGCCGGCCGCCGCCCGGTTGGACGCCACGATCACCCGGGCCCGGATCACGGCCGGTCCTCCGGCCGCACCCACTCGCCGGTCTTGCCGCCCTCCTTGCGCAGCACCCGGACCGCCTCCACCGAGGCCGCCGGGTCGACCGCCTTGACCATGTCGACAAGCGCGAGGCCGGCGACCGCGACGGCGGTGAGCGCCTCCATCTCGACTCCCGTCCGATCCGCCGTGCGGGCGGTGGCGGTGATCTCCACGGTGTCGGTCGTCAGCCGCAGGTCGACGGTGACGCCGTGCAGGGCGATCGGGTGGCAGAGCGGGATCAGCTCCGGGGTGCGTTTGGCCCCCATGATTCCGGCGAGCCGGCCCACCGCCAGCGCGTCGCCCTTGGGCAACCCGTCCCGGTGTAGCAGGTCGACGACCTCTTCGGTGGTGCGCAGACGGCCCGCCGCGACGGCCAGCCGCCCGGTCACCGCCTTGCCGGAGACATCGACCATGCGGGCCGCGCCGGCACGGTCGACGTGGCTGAGCTGCGCGGGTTCGGTCACGGCGCTGAGCCTATCGGGGCGGTACGACGCTCGGACGCTCGGAAGGGGTGACGGCACAGCGGCTCGCCGGGTGCGACGGCGCCTCCACTGGATCGTCACCCCTTCCTGGCCCGACCCGTCACCGGAGTCGCTGGGGGGTGACCCGGTGACGGGCGTGTCTCGACGACCTGGTTCTGCCCAGGGGCAGAACCTCCCCCGTTCGTCGATACGTGGGAGAAGCTACCGAGCCCGGCGATAAGAAATCGATAAGCGACGTGTGGGCAGGTCAGCGACCTGTCTCGTCGTCCAGCCCGGCGAGGCGACGCTCCACGTCGAGGCGTTCCGGCACACCCATCCGGCGGAAGATGGCGAGCGCCCGTTCCCAGTGCCGCCGAGCCTCGGCCGGATCGATGCTGGCGAAGTGTTCGCCCAGCCCAGCCAGCGCCCGTCCCTGCTCGTGCGGGTGGGCGATCCGGGTCGCCAACCGCAGCGCCTCACGGTGCGTCTCGGCTGCCTCGCGGTCCCGCCCACGTGCCCGCAACGTGCTGCCCAGCTCGTTCAACGCCGCCGCCTCGACGTGCCGTTCGCTCGAACCGACCGCCAGGCTGCGGGCCAACTCGTGCTCGTGTTGCGCCTCCGCCAAACGACCCAGACCGCGATAGGCGACACCGAGGTCCAGGCGTACCTCCGCTTCTCCGTAGCGGTGGCCGGTACGGTCGCGAAGCGCCAGCGAAGCCCTGAGGATCCTGATCGCCTGGGGGAGGTCCCCCTTACGCGCGCGTACCGCCCCGATATGGCTGAGGGCGTTGAGCACGTGGAACTCGCTCGAAGTCGTCCGGGCCCAGGCCAGATGACGGCGATGCATCCACAGCGCCTCTTCGTAACGACCCAGTGACATCAGGGCGAGACCGACATTCGCTAACGCCATCGGTGCCCCGACATTGCCGTAGTCCCGGTAGTCACGCAGACGTTCCTTACCGAGCGCCACAGCTTCGCTGAGATGACCGCTCCAGTAATAGACGGGGGCAAGATTGGCCTGGTAGCGAGCCGTACCCAGCCTGTCCCGCGATTCCTTGGAAAGCTCGACCGCGCGGGTCAGATGTTCGAGCGCCCTCCGATTGTCGCCGGTCTTGACGTAAGCGGATGCAAGGTAATTGTGCATCAGCGCCGTCGGCTCGGTGTCGCCCGTCGCCTCGGCCGCAGCCAGCCCATGCTGGTGCGTCGTGACGATGTCCTCGAAGTACCCGCGGATGTAGCAGAATCGCCACAGGGCGCGGGCCAGTCGCCAAGCGTGTTGATGAAAGCCCGACTCATGGGCTGACACCACCATCGTCACCAACTCCGCCCGTTCCGCCTCCAACCACTCGGCACTCGGCTCGCCGAGGGTCTCGAGCAGTTCGGGTCGGTCGAAGGCAAGATGTTCTACCTGGCTTTTGATGACGACCGGCTCGATGGTCTCGGCGATCCGCAGTGCCGCCTCCAGGGCGAAGCCGAACAGTTGGGCCATGGCCGACCTGCGGTCCTGCGGGGAATCGAGGCGAATGCACAGCTCGACCGAGTACTGACGCATCAGGTCGTGTAAGCCGTACTGCCCCGACTTCAGGTCCTGGGCGAGGTGTCGGTCCGTGAGGTCGTCGAGAGCGGCATGAGCTTGTGCCACCGTCAGTCCGGTAAGCGCCGCGACCGTCGTTGAGCTGAAGCGATTACCGGGATACAGGCCCAGAAATCGAAAGACCCGCTTCGTCGACTCGGGAAGAGGTTCGTACGAGGTGGCGAACGCACCGGTGACGGTGGTGTTCTCTCCGCCCAGATGAGGAAGAACCGACGTGGCGGTGGCCATCTGTGCCGCAAGATCCGCCAACCGCCAACCGGGCCGGTGAGCCAGTCGGGCTCCCGCCAGGCGAATCGCCAGCGGAAGGTGGCCGCACCGCCGGACCACCTCGACGGCCGCTGCCGGCTCGGCGTCGATCCGTTCCCGCCCCACGCTCAGCGCCAACAGGTCGACGCCCTCTTCGGGCGACATGACCGGCAGGGACTGAGACGTTCCGAGATCAGGATGGGTGAGACGTCGTCGTGACGTGACCAGGACGACGGCGGTCGGCTCGATCGGCAGGAGGGGAAGGATCTGGTCGCTGCTGGCGGCATTGTCCAAAATGATCACCGACCTGCGGAGGGCCAGCTCGCGTCGCCAGAGTTCCGTCCTGTCGTCCAGGTCAACCGGTATCCGCTCGGACGGCACTCCGAGCTGGCGAAGCAGGACGACCAGGGCCGACGCCGGTCCCACCAGTTCCTTCTCGCCATGCCCGCGCAGGTCGACGTACAAGCGGGCGTTCGGGTACCGGTCGCTCAGTCGACGGGCCAGGTGCACGGCGAGGGTCGTCTTGCCGCTGCCGGCCATCCCGTCGATGAGGTGCACGGCCGGGACGCGGTCCTCGACACGCCGCGTCTCCGCCAGTAATCGTGCCACCGCGGCCTCGCGACCGACGAAGTCGGTGACCGAACGGGGCAGATGATCCACCGTGGCGACCACGGGTCTTGGCGGGGCCGTCGGGTGTCCCGCCGGCCCCGGGGCGGACGTCACCAGCCGTCCCAACCGGGCTTCGCGGTCGGCGACGACGACTGATGCCAACTTCGGCGTCTCGGCGACGATCAGGCTGCGGAGTTCTTCGAGGTTGTTTCCCGGGCTCACGCCCAACTCCGTGACCAGTTGCCGACGAATCTCGTCGTACACGACAAGCGCCTCGGCGCTGTCACCGCGTTCGTGCAGGGCCCGCATGAGCAGGAGGTACGTCGGTTCCCGGAGCGGATGGCGAGCAGCCACCTCCCGCAACGACGGAATCGCGAGATCGTCCCGCCCGGACCGCAGGTGCACCTCGGCGAGGAGTTCCACCGCCAGTAGCCGTTCCTCCTCGACCGCTACGGTTCGAGCCGTCAGGACGGGGCCGAGCGGTAGGCCGGCGAGCATGGAGCCCTGCCACCGGGCCAACGCACGGCCCAGTAGTTCTGACGCCCGCGCCAGGTCGCCGGCGCCCAGAGCGTTCCGGCCCGCGTAGAGCTCCTTCTGGAAGCGGAAGACATCGATCACATCCGGTCGCACGGTGAGTCGATAGCCGTTCCCCTGCCGTACGAGAGTCGCGTCCGCGAGCGCCAACGTCTCGAACTCCCGGCGAAGATTTGCCGCGTAGGTCCGCACATTCGCTACGGCGGATCGCGGAGGGCGCTCCACCCACAGCTCGTCTATGAGATCGGTCAGCGTCACCAACTGGCCCGGTTGAACAGCGAGCATCGCGAAGACTACCCGTTGTTTCGGTGTGCCCAGGTGCAACTTGTGGTCAGCAAGCAGCACCTCCACGTCACCGAGCAGGTTGATCTTCAACCGTTCCCCCGAATTCACATCCATCGGTGTTTAGCTGATCACACTGGGAAAGGCTATCGGCGTCCACAATTCGGAACAGCCCCTCGACCAGACCCCCCAAACCCACACCGACCAGGCAAGAAAGACCAGATTCTGCCCGACCGGATTGAGCCGGAACCCGAACTGACGGATAGGCCGTCCGCACACCGTCGCCAGACTAGGGAGGAGGTGGCAACGCCGATAGCCTCTCAGCAGGGCGCAAGCTGCGAACCGCCAGTGCAGTACGACCGCGCTCCGCTCAGGCGGCATGGACAGACCGTCACAAAGCTCGCCAGCTTGGCTAATGTTGCGTATACCGACATTTATTGCTACTAAAACCGCGTAGCTCCTCTTAGGCTCCCCGTCACGAGAACGGTTCCGGAATACGGAAACGGCCGGACGAGTGGAGGGGGCATGCAATGCGCGGCAGCGACTGGTACTGACATCCGGGTGACACTGAGCGGTAAGCTCCCGTCGTCAACAGGTAACTGTCGGCGACGACGGGAGCTTCATGGGCCAGGGGTCACCGCAGAGTCCCAGGACAGATCGGCAGCTTCTGCTGCTCGTCGGTCTCATCGTCGTCATGGCAATCGTCCCCACAGTCGTCGCCGGGGCCGACGTGTCGACCCGTCCGCCCGACTCCGTGGGCGACGGCGCGACGTTCGTGGCGCTGACCTTCATGACTGCGCTCGGCACAATCGTCATGGCGCCTATCCGTATCCGCTCCACCACCCACGCCATCACCTGGGTCGAGACGGCGATCGTGATAGGGCTCGCCGTCGCACCACCCTCCTGGGTGGTCCTGGCAACGGGCGCCGGCGTCGGTGTGGGGTCGGTAATCATGAAGCTGCCAACGATCAAGGCAGCTTTCGCAGTCAGCAAGAACATCCTGGTGGCCGGTGGGGCGGGCGTCGCCACCGTGGCCGTCCACTGGCAGTGGCCGTCCGCCGGCGTGGTCGAACTGGCCTCCCTGCTCGGTGTGATCTACCTGGTAGCGGCGCTGCTCGACGATCTGCTGGCGATCCCGGTGATCGCGCTGGCTACCAGCACGCCCATTTCGCGGCAGTTCCTGAACAACCTTGACCTCCGCATCGCCGGCTTCGGCGTGCGCTTCATCGTCGCCTTCTGCACGCTCCTCATCCTCCGGGAAGATCCCCGACTGCTGCTCGCTGTCCCGCCACTGATGTTGAGCCTGCACCTCGCCTACTCCGCACGTATCCGGGGTCGCACCGAACAGCAGGCGTGGCAGCGACTCGCCCGCACCACCGACGCGCTCAACGTGGTCGACCTGGACAACGTCCTCACCACGGCCGTCACCCAGGCCGCCGAACTGTTCTCCGCCGACGAGGTCGAGATCGAGCTCCGCGACGGTGGTCGCACCGTCCGGGGCGCCACCGGTGGCATCACCTTCGACGGGCCGACCGACACAGCCACCGAGGTGGACGGCACCGTCGTGCCCACTCCGCTGGAGGGCCACGACCGCTCCGTCGACATCGGCGTCCTGCGCCTACGCTTCCGTGGGCCGGTGCGGCTGTCCGAGCGGGAGCAGTACACGCTGCGGACCTTCGCCTCGGCGCTCTGCACGGCGGTCCGTAACGCACAGGCGTACGCCGAGCTGGCCCGGGTGGCCGACGAGCACGCGTACGCCGCCGCGCACGACGCCCTCACCGGCCTCGCGAACCGGCGGCAGTTGCTCGATCAGGGCACCGAGCAGCTCAGTGCCCGGCACGCCGACGGGGTGACCGCTCTCGTGCTGATCGACCTCAACCACTTCAAGGAGGTCAACGACACCCTCGGCCACGCTGCCGGCGACCAGGTGCTGGTCCAGGTCGCCGACCGGCTGCGCGGTGCCGCCCAGGCGAGCGACCTGGTGGCCCGCCTCGGCGGCGACGAGTTCGCCGTACTCCTACGCGGGCTGCCGGCGCCGGCGGTGGCCGCGCACCGGGCCGACACGCTGCTGGCTGCCCTGCACGAGCCGTTCGAGCTGGACGGGATGCGGATCAGCGTCGAGGCCAGCGGCGGGATCTCCGTGGCCCCGGCCAGCGGTGGCATGGCCGAGCTGCTGCGCCGCGCGGACGTGGCGATGTACCAGGCGAAGCGGGCCGGGCAGCGGATCTCCACGTACGCGCCGACCCGGGACACCGCCGACCTGAACCGCCTCACCCTCGGCGGTGACCTGCCCCGCGCGGTCGCCGACCACGAGTTCATCGTCAACTTCCAACCCATCGTCGACCTGGGCACCGGCGAGGTGACCAGCGCCGAGGCGCTGGCCCGCTGGCACCACCCCACCCACGGGCTGATCGACCCGCTGCGCTTCCTGGAGGCGGTGGAACGCTCGGGAATGCTGCCAGCCTTCGCCGAGGCCATCCTCGACCAGGCACTGATGGCCGCCGCCGACTGGCGTGACGCCGGCTTCGACGTGCCGGTGGCGGTCAACGTCTCGCCGCGCAGCCTGCTCGACGCGCGCTTCCCCGGCTCGGTACTGGCCCGGCTGCGCGCCCACGACCTGCCGCCTGAGCGGCTGGTGCTGGAGCTGACCGAGACGTTGACGCTCAGCCAACTCGACGTGGTCGACCGGGTCCTCAGCCGGCTGCGCGACGAGGGCGTCCGGTTGGCGCTGGACGACTTCGGCACCGGCTACTCCTCCCTCTCGCTGCTCTCCCGGATACCCGTGCACGAGTTGAAGATCGACCGCAGCTTCGTCACGACCATGGAGAGTTCGGCCGAGGCCGCGGCCGTCATCCGCTCCACCCTCGACCTGGGCCGCAGCCTCAACCTTGCGGTGGTCGCCGAAGGCGTGGAGAGCGAACCGCAGCGGCGGGCCCTCTGGGAGCTGGGCTGCTCGGCCGGTCAGGGCCACCTGTTCGCCCGACCGATGCCCGCCGGGACCCTGCTCGCCACGATGCAGCGCGGCTCGGGGGGCCAACCCGGGACGCTGGCGCCGCCGCTGCACGACACCGGCGCGGTGATCCGCCTCAACCAGACCCGCCGCCAGGCCGGTCGCTCCCGCCCGGACCGCCACCTCCCGGCCTGACCGGGCACCTGCGCACCGACCAGGCTGCGGCCGGACGGCCAGCTGGGTGAGCAGCGAGATCTGCCAGACTGGCGGCCGTGACCGCCGACGCCCCGACCGCCCTTCACCAGCGCTGGCGAACGCTCGACACCGCCGCCGGCGGACTCGTCCTCGACCTGGGTCTCTACACCGTGTCGGCCCTGTTCGCGGCGATCACCGCGAGCACGTCGACCCTCCTGCCGCACCGGGCCTGGGGTGCCGTCGCCGCCGTCGGCTACCTGGTCGCGACGATGGCGGTGATCGTCCAACTCGTGCTGCGCCGACGCAGCCCCCGGCTGGCCGGCCTCGCCTCCCGCTGGGTGGTGACGGGTTTCGCCTGGGTGACCACCGCACTGGTACCCGTGCTCTGGCAGAGCATCGAACGGGCCAACGGACGCACCGACCGGGCCCAGGAGGAAGTGCTGGTCGTCGAGCAGGCCGGCATCCGACTGCTCGACCATGCCACGCCGTACCTCGGTCGGGACGCGATCGCCGCCCTGCCGCCCGGTGAGCAACTGCTCGGATACACGCCGTACCAGCCGGGCATGGCGATGTTCGGCCTGCCCCGAGCCCTCGTCGACGTCTGGTGGACCGACGCCCGGGTGTGGTTCGCGCTGGGCACCGCGCTGGCGCTCGCCCTGGCCGTGGTCGCGCTGCGCGCCGCGCAAGCCACCCTCGACGCGAAACAGCGGCGGGACGCCGCCCTGCTGCGGGGAGTGCAGGCCGCCACCGTCCTGCCCGTCTGCGCGCTGACCCTGGCCACCGGCGGCGACGACCTACCCGTACTCGCGCTCTGCCTGCTCGCCCTCGCGCTCGCCGCCGCCGGACGGCCGGGCCGGGCCGGTCTCGCGGTCGGCCTGGCCGGCGCGCTGAAGCTGTTCGCCTGGCCGATCGCCCTGGTCCTGATCGTCTGGGGTCTGACCCGGCGAGCCGGCGCCCGGGTCGCCGCCGGCGCGATCGGGCTACCCGTGCTCGCCCTGCTCCCGGCGTTGCTCGTCGACCGCGGTGCCCTCACCGAGAACGTGCTGCGCTTTCCCCTCGGCCACGGCCTGGTCACCAGCCCGGCGCAGTCTCCGTTCCCCGGCCACCTGATCGCCACCACCCTGCCGGGAGGCCGGCTGATCGCCGCCACCCTCCTGGTCGCGGCCGGCGCGGCCATCGCCGTCCGGCTCGCGCGACGCCCGCCCGGCACCGCCGCGACCGTCGCTTCGATCTGCGGGTACGGGCTACTCGCCGCCATCGCCCTCATGCCCTCCACCCGGTTCGGTTACCTGCTCTACCCGGTGGCGCTGCTCGTCTGGGCACCCGCGGTGCACCGCCCGGAGTCCGCACCCACCACCCCGACGCCCGAGCACCTGCCCGGTCGGGCCACATCGGCGTAACCGGCGGGCGAAACGACGTCGCACGGCGTACACCTGAGGGCATGACCACCTACCGCGACCGCGCCGAGGCGGGCCGGGTGCTCGCCGAACGGCTCACCGCCCTGGTCGGTGACCCGGACGCCGTCGTCCTCGGCCTGGTCCGCGGCGGCGTACCGGTGGCCCAGGTCGTCGCCGAACGGCTCGGCGTCCCCCTCGACGTGCTGGTCGTCCGCAAGCTCGGCATGCCCTGGGCGCGGGAGGTCGCCTTCGGCGCGCTCGGCCCCGGTGGCGTGCAGGTGCTCAACGACGCGATCGCCAGCCGCCTCGGCAGCAGCGACATCGCCGAGGTCAGCCACCGCGAACAGGTCGAGTTGGAGCGCCGCGAGCGGCTCTACCGGGGCGGTCGCCCACCGCTGGACCTCACCGGACGCGTCGCCGTGATCGTCGACGACGGTCTGGCCACCGGCGCGACCGCCCGTGCCGCCGTCGAGGTCGCCCGCCGGCTCGGCGCCCGCCGCGTCGTGGTGGCTGTGCCGGTCGGCGCCCAGGAGGCGTACGAGCTGCTGGCCGCCGAAGCCGACCAGGTCATCTGCGCCCAACGCCCGCCGGAGTTCGGCTCGGTGAGCGTCTACTACGACGACTTCCACGAGGTCTCCGACGACGAAGTCATCGCGGCGCTCACAGCAATCGCTTAGGTCGACCGGGTACCGTCGGGTGATGAGTGACCTCATCTGTCCCAAGTGTCGCGGCGAGATGCGCCAGTACGAGCGCAGCGGCGTCGTCATCGACCAGTGTGGCGAGTGCCGGGGCATCTTCCTCGATCGCGGCGAGCTCGAGAAGCTGTTCGAGGCAGAGGCCAACTGGAGTCGCCAACAGGCCGGGCCGACCGCGCCGGCCCAGCAGCCGGGCGGTTACGCGCCCCCACCGCCGCCGCCCGCCCAGCACCAGCCCGGTTACGGCGCCGTCCCGCCACCGCCGCCCCCGCCGCCCGCGCACGGCTACCCGCCGGCGCCTGCCTATGGCCACCAGCAGCAGCAGCACTACGGCTACCACGGCCACTACCGGCACAAGAAGCGCAAGAGCTTCCTCGACGAGATGTTCGGCTGAGCCCAGCCGAGTCTTCCTGCCCGGGTCGATCCACGTCGACCCGGGCAACGCCGCGAGTGATTGGCTGACCCGGCGGTCCGTGCGAGGCTGCATCGCATGACCGCCACCCGGCACGACGAGGCCCTCGCCGAGGCGTACGACGGCATCACCGCAGTGGTCGACGCCCTCGACGACGCTGACCTGCAACGGGCCACCCGATGCCAGGGCTGGCTCGTCGCCGACCTGCTCCTGCACGTGCTCGGCGACGCCCAGCGGGCACTGGTGGCCCTGGCCAGCCCGGTCGACGGTCCGGCAGACGTGGACGACGTCTCCTACTGGCGGGGCTTCCCGGGCGGCGACGAACAGGCAGCCCGGCACGCCTGGTGGATCCGGCGGTCGGCGTCCGCCTTCGACCGGCCGACGGCCATCGTCCGGCTGTGGCGGGAGACCGCCCCGGCGGCGGTCCGCGCCGCCGGGTTCGCGGACCCCGAGGGGTACGTGACCACACAGGGCCACGTGCTGCGCGTACCCGATCTCCTGGCGACCCTGACCACCGAGGCCGTGGTGCACCACCTGGACCTCACGGTGGAGCTGCCGGCCGCGCCGCCGCCCGGACCGCTGGCGGTGCGCGTGGCGGTGTCCACAATGGATGGCCTGTTGAGCGACGACGCCGTACGCCCTGCCGGGTGGGATGACCAGGAGTTCCTGCTGAAGGCGACCGGCCGGCTGCCGCTCACCGACCGGGACCGGCTGGAGTTAGGCGAGGCGGCGGGCTGGTTCCCTCTGCTGGGGTGACGTAATGCACCATGGACACATGGATTCTTCAACCGACCTGCTGCCGAAGATCGGTGCGCCGGCCACCCGCGCCTTGCACAACGCCGGTTACACGACTCTGCGCGAGTTGGCCGGGGTGCCCCGTAAGGAGCTGGCCGCACTGCACGGCATGGGCCCGAAGGCGCTCGACATCATCCAGGCCGCTCTCGAGAAGCACGACCTCAGCCTGGGGTGATGCCTGTCTCCAGCCGTTGCCTCGGGCGATTCGGCCGGCGGCGGATTGGCGAGCCGTACGGCGCCCCGCGGACGCCGATCATCCGATGGCCATGTCCACGAATCGCGAGAGGTGCAGTTGGGCTGCGACCGTCACCGTGTCGGTCGGGCCATTTCGATGCTTGGCAACGATGAAGTCCGCTTCGCCCGCCCGCGGTGACTCCTTGTCGTAGTAATCGTCGCGATGCAGCAGGATGACAACGTCTGCATCCTGCTCAATTGAACCCGATTCACGCAAATCGGACAACTGTGGACGCTTGTCGGTGCGCTGCTCCGGGCCACGGTTGAGCTGGCTGACCGCGATGACGGGGCACTCGACCTCCTTGGCCAGCAGCTTGAGGCCACGGGAGAGGTCGGCGACCTCCTGCTGGCGGCTTTCGGTGCGTTTGGGCGAGGTCATCAGCTGGAGGTAGTCGACCACGATCATCTTGAGGTCGTGCCGCTGCTTGAGTCGGCGGGCCTTCGCGCGAATCTCCATCAGGTTCATGCTGGGCGTGTCGTCGACGAACAACGGCGCTTCGCTGATCTCACCCATGCAGCGGGCCAGCTTGGTCCAGTCGTCGTCGGAGAGCTGCCCGCTGCGCAGCACGTGCAGCGGCACCCGCGCCTCGGCCGAGAGCAGTCGCATGACGATCTCGACCTTGCTCATTTCCAGCGAGAAGATGGCAGCGGCCTGGTTGGCGCGAATGGCGGCATTTCGGGCAAAGTCCATACTCGCCGTAGATTTTCCCAAACCGGGCCGCCCGGCCACAATGATCAACTGCCCCGCGTGCAGGCCGTTGAGCAGCCGGTCCAGGTCGCTGAAGCCGGTCGGCACGCCCGTCATCACGCCGCCCTGCGCGCCCACCGCCTCGATCTCGTCCAGCGTCGGCTGGAGCATGTCGGCCAGGATCGCGAAGTCCTCGCTGACCCGGCGTTCGGTGACGTCGTAGACGGCCTGCTGGGCGAGGTCCACGACGTCGTCGACGTCGCGGCTGCCGCCGCTGGCGGTGCCGTAGCCCAGCTGCACGATCTTGGTGCCGGCCTCGACGAGCCGACGCAGCACGGCACGCTCGCTGACGATGCGGGCGTAGTACGAGGCGTTGGCGGCGGTGGGAACGCTGGCGATGAGGGTGTGCAGATAGGGAGCGCCACCGATGCGGGCCAGGTCGCCCGAGTCGGTCAGGGCGGCGGCCACGGTGATCGGGTCTGCCGGCTCACCCCGGCCGTAGATGTCGAGGATGGTGTCGAAGATGGTGGCGTGCACCGGCCGGTAGAAGTCGTTGGTCTTGAGGATCTCGACGACGTCGGCGATGGCGTCCTTGGAGAGCAACATGCCGCCGAGGACGCACTGCTCGGCAGCGACGTCCTGGGGTGGAGTCTTGTCGAACTGGCCGTCCCGCTGCACGGGTGGCTGGCCGTTGCCGGACCGGGCCTCCGCCCGCATGTCGTCGGTGACCGACACCGGTCCCCCCTCCACTGCGTCGGATCCGTCCCAGCATTACCGCCCGGGTACGACAGTTCTCCCGACCGAACCGGTCGATCGGGGGCCATCGCGCCGGCGGTCGAGGGCCAACCATACGGACCCCGAGGTCAGCGACTCAACAAGCACGGTGGACGAGCCTCGGGACAACCTGTGGACGCCGGTGGGCGAGCATGTGCGCAGGGTGTGCACAGCCTGTGGACAACCGCTGGGGAATTCTCGGCCGCAGGTCGTTGACCTGGCGATATGCGGTCCCCACCCTGTGGAGGAGAATATTTCGGTCGGTTCTTTTACACGATCTTCCCGTACTATCTCCAGCGAACGGCTACACCTGGACAGCGGATCACGCTTTGGGTTCAGAAGGGTCACACTCCGGCCGTGAGTTACCGGGACTGGGGACGCGGGGAGGGCAGCCCGCGGGAGCGTCCGTCAACCGCCTCGTGGGGTCAGCCCGCGCTGCCCGCTCCGGCCGATCCGTACGACGAGGACGCGCCCTACCGCACCTCCAGTCGGCGGCGTGCGCGGGACCGTGGGCAGGACGAGCCGGTCGACGCCTACCTGCCGCGGTGGGCGCTGGAATCGGGGGTCCAGCGTGCCGACGGTGGTGGACGACACGCCGCGCCCGACGAGGCACAGGACGAGGTGGAGCCGGAGCGTCCGAGCTCCGGCGCTGGTTGGCGCAGCGCCGAGACGACGGGCAGACGCCGGGCTGACGCGAGCGGTCGGCGCGAGCAGCGGGCGATCGGTGCGAGTGGTCGGCGCGAGCAGCCGGCGATCGGGGCGGGTGGTCGGCGCGAGCAGCCAGCGATCGGCGCGGGCCCCGAATCGGACCACACCCGGGAGTGGACGCTCGACCGTCCCCAGGAGCAGGGCTATGCGGGCCGCCGACGCGCCGACTCGGCGGAGGAGGAGCCGGTCTCCGGCGCGGCCGCCGACCGTCGTCCCCGTCGTGCGCCGGCCGGTCGTCCGCAGGTGATCTGGTCCGGTGGGGACCTGGAGGCCGGCCCGGCCGAGGCGACGTCCCGCCCGGAGGTGAGCCGACCGACGCGGCGCAGCCGGCGCGCGGCGGAGGAGTCGTGGACTCGTCCGGCGGTCGATCCCTGGGAACGCGGGTCGGAGCGGCCGGCGGAGCCGGATCCGTCGTACGCGCCCGCGGTGGACCCGTGGGACGCGTCGGGCGTGCACGCGTGGCCGCCGCCCGGCCCGGACACCACGGACCTGAGCGGGCAGTGGTCGCAGGGGGAGAGTGTCGGTGGTTGGGAGCGGTCGGACCGCACCGGCCAGTGGGAGCGGTCCGCGGTCGAGGACGACCAGTGGGACCGGACGCTGCCACCCCGCTCGGATCGACTGACGGAGGGATGGCCGAGCCGGGACAGCGGTTTCTGGCCCGGTACGCGGTTGTCCGGTGACGATCCGCGCTGGATGGACACCACGACGACGTCGGCGCCTCGGTCGCCGGTGGTGGGTTACACCGCCCCGCGACCGCGTAGTGCGCCCGTACCCCCTTCCGGCACCGTGCGTCGGGCGGACCGGTCGCCGGTCGGTACGGCGGCGGTGCGGCGGCGGGTCGAGTCGGTGGCGGCGGGCGGCTGGGCGCGGCGTCTGGAGGATGACCTCCTCGACCCTGATCCCGGTGGGTCGGTCCGGCCGCTGCTGTACACCACCGCCTGCTACGTGGTGCCGGCCGTGCTGATCTTCCTGTGGTTGCTGACGCTGGACGGGCAGGCGCCCGCCGGTTGTGTCACCGACATCTCCGGGGGTGGCTGCGACTCCGCACGGTCCCGTGCGTTGGAGTCGTTGCTCGCCGGTTCCCCGCGTTTCGGGTTGGCGCTGGTGAGCAGCCTGGTGGTGGCTGCGCTGCTGCGGCGGGTCGGCACGACGTGGCGGTCGGCGACGATCGCGCTCGCCGCGGCGGTGGTCGGTGGTGGTCTGTCCACGGTGCTGATCAGCGCGGTGACCGGTCAACCGATCGGCTGAGGCTGGCGAGCCGGATCACTTGTGGCGTATGCGCGAAGGCCCGCACCGATCGCTCGGTGCGGGCCTTCGTCGTGGTCCAGCGGGTCGTCAGCCCTGAACGACGTTCAGGTTGAACGACGCGGTGACCTCGGGGTGCAGCTTGATCTTCACCGGGTAGGTGCCGGTCGACTTGATGTGACCGGGCACCTCCAGCCGACGACGGTCGAGGACCGGACCGCCGGCGCCCTTGACGGCGTCGACGATCTCGGCCGAGGTGACCGAGCCGAAGAGCCGCCCGCCGTCGCCGGCACGGGCCTTCAGGTTGACCTTGAGACCCTCGAGCTGGCCCTTGACCTCGTTGGCGTGGTCGAGGTCGCGGATCTCACGGGCCGAGCGGGCCCGCTTGATGACCGTGACCTGCTTTTCCGCGCCCTTGGTCCAGGCGATCGCGAAGCCCTGCGGCAGCAGGTAGTTACGGCCGAAGCCGTCCTTGACCTCGACGATGTCGCCCGGGGCACCGAGGCCGGACACTTCCTGAGTCAGGATGATCTTCATATCGGTGCCTCCTCTCAGCGGGCCGTTGCGGTGTACGGCAGGAGCGCCATCTCGCGGGCGTTCTTGACCGCGCGGGCGATCTGCCGCTGCTGCTGCGAGGTCACGCCGGTGACCCGCCGAGCGCGGATCTTGCCGCGGTCGGAGATGAACTTGCGCAGCAGCGCCGTGTCCTTGTAATCGATGTAGGTGATCCCGTCCTTGTCGAGCGGGTTCACCTTCTTCTTAGGCTTGCGAAGTGCCGCAGCCTTGGCCATTGACCTTGCTCCTGGTTTGCGATCGCGGGCGCTCGGCGCCATTAGAACGGAGGCTCCTCGTCGAAGTTGCCGCCCGAACCGGCACGCGCGGGAGAGGGTGCGGCCGAAGCCCAGGGGTCGTCGAAGTTGCCTCCGCCGCCACCCTGGCCACCACCACCGCCGCCACCACCGAAGCCGCCGCCACCGCCACCGGAGCGGGACATCTTCTGCACCTTCGCCGTGGCGTAGCGCAGCGACGGGCCGATCTCGTCGACCTCAAGCTCGATGACGGTGCGCTTCTCACCCTCGCGGGTCTCGTATGACCGCTGACGCAGCCGGCCCGAGACGATCACCCGAGCGCCGCGCTGCAGCGACTCGGCGACGTGCTCGGCGGCCTGCCGCCAGACGGTGCAAGCGAGGAACAGCGGCTCGCCGTCCTTCCACTCGCCCGACGCCTTGTCCATGAATCGGGGCGTCGAGGCGATACGGAACTTGGCGACCGCAGCCCCGGAGGGGGTGAACCGCAACTCGGGGTCATCGGTCAGATTGCCGATGACCGTGATGGTGGTGTCTCCTGCCATGACCATCTCCTCGCGCACTCAGCGTCTCGTCGTACAGGCTCTCAGAGCCGTACGACAGAGTCGCGGAGGCTGATCCGGGCGAACCGGGTTGAATGCCGGACAGAATGCTTAGCGCATCTCCGGCCGGATGACCTTGGTGCGCAGCACGGACTCGTTCAGCCGGAGCTGACGGTCCAGCTCGGCCACGGCAGCAGGCGTGGCCTGCAGGTCGACGACGGCGTAGATGCCCTCGGCCTTTTTGTTGATCTCGAACGCGAGGCGCCGGCGGCCCCACACGTCCGTCTTCTCAACCGAGCCACCCGCGGTCCGAATCACGTTCAGGTACGTGTCGAGCGACGGGGCGACGGTGCGCTCCTCGAGGCTGGGGTCGAGGATCACCATGATCTCGTAATGACGCAAGACGTGCTCACCTCCTGTGGGCTAAGCGGCCACGGTCCTTCCGTGGCAGGAGGTCGTGCGTCGCTGCCCGCACGTGCCGGGGGAACCCGGCCGGACGCGGACAACCTGACCAGGATACCCGGTCCGGACGATCATGCCCGGGGTGGTCGGGCCAGTGCCCCGGACATGCCGACGGGGGCCCGCCACCCGACCGTCACTGGTCGGTGGCGAGCCCCCGTCAACGAGGCCGCGGAGCGTCCCGTCCGCATTCCTTGGGTGGGACCTGGGGAGGAACGACCACACCGATGAGGTTGGACCGGAGACGCCCCGCGGAGCTTTATCGTGTTGTTATCTGACGATACAACGGCTGTCGTCCCGTGTAGGGCGAAAAGGCAGAAATTTCCGAGATTGTGGATCCGGGCCGATCTGGCACTACGACGGGTCTCCCCCCGCGACGCCGGGCCGCGCCGCAGGGGTGACCTCGCTGTCGGGCCGACGAACACCCGCTGGCCGTACCCGGGCACCTCGTCGCGCCCAGCCCCGGGCCCCGCTCGTCGGATCCCATCCCCTCAACGATCGTCCGACGGCCGGAGTGACGACATCGCGCCGACCGTCAGCACACCCGCCGTGGTCCCGACGTAGGCTCGCTGCCATGCGTATCGGAGCCCACGTCGATTCGACCGACCCGCTGGCGGAGGCAGCAGCACGGTCCGCCGACACCGTGCAGTTCTTCCTCTCCGACCCGCAGGGATGGAAGGCACCCAAGCCTCGGGAGGACGCCGAGCGGCTGCGGGCCACCGACGTCGACCTCTACGTGCACGCGCCGTACGTCATCAACGTGGCGACCCTCAACAACCGCATCCGGATCCCCAGTCGCAAGCTGCTGCTCGGGCACGCGACCGCGGCGGCCGAGATCGCCGCCAAGGGCCTGATCGTCCACGGTGGGCACGTCAACGCCGGAGACGACCTGGCGGTCGGCTTCGACAACTGGCGCAAGACCTTCGCGTACGCGGCCGACTCCGGCGGGTTCGGCGTGCCGGTCCTCATCGAGAACACGGCCGGCGGCGACAACGCGTGCGCCCGCCGGCTGGACGCGCTGGCCCGGCTCTGGGACGCGGTCGGCGACTACGAGGTCGGCTTCTGCCTGGACACCTGCCACGCGTACGCCGGAGGTGAGGAGCTCCTCGGCCTCGTCGACCGGGTCAAGGCGATCACCGGCCGGATCGACCTGGTGCACGCCAACAACTCCAAGGGCGCGTTCAACTCGGGGCAGGACCGGCACGACAACCTCGACGGCGGGACGATCGACCCGGAGCTGGTGGTGGCGGTGATCCGCGCCGCCGGGGCGCCGGTGGTCGTCGAGACCCCGGGCGGCGTCGAGGGCCAGGCCGCCGACATCGACTTCCTGCGCCAGCAGCTCCCGACGGAGCGCCCGGCAGCATGACGACCGGCCAGTCCAAGCCGGGGAAGGCTCGGCCCGCGTCCACCGGCGACCAACCCATCCGACCGGCCGCGCCGCCCACCGGTGACACCCCGGCCGCCTCGCCCGGAACCACCACGAACGGCGCGACCCGCGACGACCCGGCGCAGGGGAAGGCTCGCACGAGCGCCAGCACGGCCGCGAAAAGCGCCGCCGACGAGCAGGCCGCGAACACCGCCGGCACGGCCGCGACGGGCACCCCCGGCAGGAACGGTCGCGCCAGGGGCGGCGCGGAGAAGGCCGACAAGGCCACGACCGTCGGTACAGCCAGCGACGGCGAGAAGAAGGCCGACAAGGCCACGAGCGTCGGTACGACCAGCGACGGCGAGAAGAAGGCCGACGACGCCAGGGACGCCACCGCCAAGGACGACGAGTCGACCGCGAAGGCGACCGACGAGGCCAAGCCGGTCGACCCCGACCGCTGGGAGGCGTTCGCCTCGGCGCCGGAGCCCCGGCCCAGCTGGCTCACCCGGGCCGCCCGCCCGGTGGGCCGCTCCCTGGTCCACGAGTGGACCCTGGCGGCCCTCGCCTCGTTGGCGCTGGCCGTGCTGATGACCTGGCCGACGCTGCGCTACCCGCGCTACACCCTGCCGCAGGACACCTGGGACCCGAGCCTCCAGGCGTGGCAGATGGCCTGGTCCGGCCACATCCTGCTGGCCGACCCGGCCCGCCTGTGGCAGTCGAACACGTTCTTCCCGGAGCTGTGGAGCTTCGCGTTCTCCGACACGCTGCTCGGCTACGCCCCGGCCGGGATGCTCGGCAGCGGCCCCGAGGACGCGGTGCTGCGCTACAACATCATGTTCGTGCTGGCGCACGCGCTCGCCACGCTCGGGGCGTACGCCCTGGCCCGGCAGCTCGGGGCCGGCCGGATCGGCGCCGCCGTCGCCGGGGTCGGCTACGCCTACGCGCCGTGGCTGCTCGCCCAGGCCGGGCACCTGCACGTGCTCTCCAACGGTGGCATCCCGCTGGCCCTCGCGATGCTCGCGCGGGGACACGGCTGGTCGCTGCGCCACGGCTACCGGCCCGAACGACGGCACGACGGCTGGGTGTACGGCGGTTGGCTGGTGGCGGCCTGGCAGATCAGCCTCGGCTTCGGCATCGGCCTGCCGTTCGCGTACTTCCTGGCCGCCGCCGCGCTGGTCGCCGCCGTGCTGTTCGGAGTGAAGTGGCTGCGGTCCGGTCGTACCCTGCCGTTCGGCCGCCGGCTGCTCGTGGCCGACCTGGTCGGCGGGTTGTTCTTCGCCGGGGTGGGGGCGCTGATGGCGTTCCCGTACTTCCAGGTGACCGAGCTGCACCCGTACGCCGAGCGGACCGTCGACGACATCTCCATCTTCTCGCCCCCCGCGTCCGGCTTCGTGACCGCGCCCGCGGAGTCGCGGATCTGGGGTGGGTTGCACGAGGGTGCCCGCGCGGCGCTGCCGTTCCATGCGGAGATGACACTGCTGCCGGGTTTCGTGCTCTACGCGCTGGCGTTCGGCGGGCTGTTCTTCTCGGTCTGGCGGCTGCGACACCGCCTGTTCCTGCTCGGCGGTGTGCTGGTCACGATGGTGTTCGCGATGGGCACGCGCTTCTTCGACGGCACCTTCACCTACGTGCCGCTGTTCGAGCACGCGCCGGGCTGGAACGCGCTGCGTACCCCCGGGCGGTTGATGCTCTGGATCACGTTGCTGCTCGCGCTGCTCGCGGCCGGCGCGGTCACCGCCCTCACCGACCGGGTCCGTGAGCTGGCCGCGCAGCGGGTGCCGTCCTGGCCCGGCCCGTGGCTGCGGATCGCCACGCTGTTACCGCTGCTGCTGGTCACCGTCGAAGGGTTGAACGCCACCCCGCATCCGGTGGTGCCGAGGCAGCCCGCCGCGATGCGCTCGGCGGAGGGTCCGCTGCTCGTGCTCCCCAGCGACCAGGGCATCGACCAGCACGTCATGCTCTGGTCGACGAGTGGGTTCCCGGACGTGGCGAACGGCGGCAGCGGCTTCACGCCCCGGCAGCTCGACGAACTCCGCCGGGCCAGCCAGTCGTTCCCCGACCAGACCAGCGTCAACTACCTGCGAACGTACGGCGTGCGGACGGTGGTGCTGCTACGCGACGAGGTGCCCGGCACGCCATGGGAGATCACCATCGACGCGCCGGTCGAGTCGCTCGGCATCACCCGCCAGGAGGTCGGCGACGCAGTGGTGTATCGGCTCTGATGCGCTCGCCCTGCTGGGGCGGTTTGCGGGGGAGCCCGCCCGGCTCCGGGCGGTCAGGCTTGATCCCTGCGCCGGGCGGGCTCCCCCGCAAACCTGACGTGGGTTCGGCGCGTCAGGTCCTGGGGATCAGGTGGCGGTGGCGGTGGCGGCGGCGGTTTCGGGCTCCAGGTCGGGATTGGTCGCGGGGCGGCGCCAGCGGTCCAGCCAGTGGGCGTCCGGTGCGCCGTCCAGTACGCCGCCGTCCGGGTCGTCGGCGTAGGTGGCGCGTACCGCGTCCTGCTCCGGGTGCAGGATCTCCCGCACGACAAGCACGCACAGGGTCACCACGGTCGCCAGCCGCAGCGTCGAGGCCAGCACGAACACCCCTTCGGGGAAGACGGGACGGCTGGTCGCCGCGCCCAGCAGCTCACCGTAGAAGGCCACGAAGTAGCAGACCTCGGCGAGTTGCCAGGCCAGGAAGGCACCCCACTTCGGCCGGGCCAGCACCACCAGCGGCAGCATCCAGAGCACGAACTGCTGGGACCAGACCTTGCTGAAGATGAGGAACGCGGCGACCACCAGGAAGGCGAGCTGGGCGAGCCGCGGCCGGCGCGGGGCCCGCAGCGCCAGCACCGCCACGCCGATGCAGGCCAGCCCGAACAGGGCGTACGAGATGGTGTTGAGGGTCGGGATGTTGGTGTTCAACCATTCGAACGGGCCCTGCTCGCCGGGGTCGTTGCCGACCTTGCCGTCGAGGTAGCGCCCGATGTACCAGAGCGTGCCCCAGTCGATCGGCCGAGTGGTGTTCAGCTCGAAGAACCGACCCCAGTTGTCCGGGTTGGCGCGGTAGGCCGGCAGGTTCACCAGCACCACGGCCACCACCGCCGCGCCGAGCACGGTGAGCGCGGCGCGGAGCCGGTTGGCCCGCAGCGCCAGGACGAGGATCGGCCCCAGCAGGAACAGCGGCCAGAGTTTCGCCGCGCCGGCCAACCCGAGCAGCACGCCGGCCACCACCGGTTGTCGCCGGGCCCAGGCCAACAGACCGAACGCCGCCAACCCGATGGCGAGCAGGTCCCAGTTGACGGTGGCGGTGAGCAGCAACGCCGGGGCGAGCGCGAACAGGGCGGCGTCCCAGGGTCGTCGTCGGCGCAACGCGAGGATCACCGCGACGGTGGCCACGGCGAGCGCGCCCAGCACGAGCGCGTTCAGGTTGTAGAACCACTGACCCTGGTTGATGCTCGGGTCCCCCTTGCCGATCGCGTGCACCGGCAGACCGAGGGCGCCCATGAAGTAGCCGGTGAGCACCGGGTACTCCACCGGGTGATCCCGGTAGGGCACCTTGCCCTCGTTGAGGCCCTCGGCGTAGTAGAGGGCGAGGACGTCCGTGTAGCAGAACCGGTTGTACTGGACGTTGTTCTGCCACGCGCCGTCCTGACACGGGGACTTCTGCACCCAGTGCAGCGCGAGCGTGAGGCAGGCCAGCGCCAGGACGATCCGGACGGCGGTCCAGAATCGTCGTTCCTGCCCGGCCGGCCGGTCCAGTGCCGTCGCGTGGTCGCCCAGCGGTCCGCCGATGGCGCCGGACAGGCCGCGAACGAACCCGTCGGAGCGGGACGGGTGGTCGGTGGTTCCGGCGTCGTCGATGCCGGGCGTCGACTGGGTGCTCATAGAGAGGCATCCTGCCGTACTCGCAGCGGTGCGTCATGTACTCGTCTACCCGTCGAGGTCACAACCCGCACCGTCGACAAGCGACAAGTGCCCGGTGCCACTACGTCAACCGCCGGCCGGACAGGTCGTCCGGCCGGCGGCGGCGGGTGCGCTGTGGCTCTTGTTCCAGGGTGCTCAGTGGCAGGTCGGGTGGCGGTTAACCGTTCGGACCGCCGGGACCACCGGGACCACCCGGCCCACCCGGGTTGTTCCCGCCGGGGTTGCCGTCGTTGCGGGGGCAGAACGGATTGGTCAGCGGGTCACACGGCTGCCCCGGCTGGCCGGGCTGACCCGGGGGCGGCGGCGGTGGCGCGGCCGGCTCCTTGCCGTTGCCCTTGGTGATGTCGCCCTCACCGGTGACGGTGGGCAGGGGGATCTCCTCCTGACCCTTGAGGGCGGTGTTCATGTACTTCTCCCAGATCGGGCCGGGAAGGGTCGAACCGCCGATGGGCTTACCGCTCGCGAGACGAATCTCGGGCTTCTTGATGTCCCGACTGCCCACCCAGACGGCCGTGGCGATCTGCGGGGTGTAGCCGACCGTCCAGGCGTGCGCGTTGTCCTTGCTGTTGTACTCCCAGGTGCCCGTCTTGGCGGCGGCCTGGCGGCCGCCTTCCAACGAGAGATTGTTGGGCGCGGGAATCTGCTTCAGGACCGCGGTGACCTCGTCGGTGACCTTCTTGTCGATCCGCTGCTCGGGCTTGATGCGCTCGCTGCCGACGACCTTCCACTTACCGTTGCTCTTGTCCTGCTGCTCCACCTTGATGACGAAGTGCGCCTTGATGTACTTGCCGTCATTGGCGAACGTCGCCATCGCGTTCGCGTGGTCGAACACGGTGAGCGGGTACTTGCCGAAACCGGTGTAGTTGTCGAACGGGTTCGGCCCCTTCTTCGACAGGTCGAACGCCTGCGGCGGGTCGACTCCCCACATGGTGGTCACGCCGGCCTTGTGCGCCATGTCGACCACCTTCTCGGCGCCGATCTCCTTGGTGACCCAGTAGAACGGCACGTTGTACGACTGGATCGTCGACTCTTCGAGGGTGCAGTACTTGCCGCACTTGAGATTGGTCCGGCCGGCGTTACCGATCGCGACCTTGGAACCCTCGGGCTTGTACGGCGTGGGGTCCCAGTGCGACTTCACCGAGATGCCCGCCTCGATCGCGGCGGCCAGGGTGTAGACCTTCATCGACGAGCCCGGAGCGTGACCACCGGCCAGGTCGCCGTTCTTGTCGGTGTTCTTGCCGGCGTAGTCGAAGTCGGCGCCACTGTCACCGCCGTAGTAGGCGAGCACCCGGCCCTTCTTCGGGTCGATCGAGACCACCGCCGCCATCAGGTTCTTGGGCTGGTCGTTGAGCTCCGAGCCCTTCTTCGACTGCATGGCGACGTTCTCGGCGGCCGTCTGGAGCTTCGGGTCGATGGTCGTGGTGATCCGGTAGCCGCCGTCGCGCAGCGCGTCGACACAGCTCGTCTTACCCTCCGCGCCGCTGTCGGAGCAGAGGCCCATCGCGTCCATCTCCTGACGGACGTAGTTGATGACGTTGCCCCGGGGGCTGTCGACGCCGAAGCCGTTGCCGCCCTTCTTCGGTGGCAGCACCTTCGGGTACGCGATCGGGGCGGCGGGGTCCAGCCACTTCTCCTTCTTCATCCCGTCGATCACGTAGTCCCACCGGGTCTTCGCGTCGGTCGGGTTGACCGCCGGGTCGTAACCCTTGTGGGTGTCGGTCGCCACCGGCTGCTTGATCAGCGCCGCCAGGACCGCGCCCTCGGCGGGCGTGAGCTTGATCGCCGGCTTGCCGAAGTACGTCTGTGCCGCGGCCTCGATGCCGTACGCGCCACGCCCGAAGTAGATGACGTTGAGGTAGTGCTGCATGATCTCCGGCTTGCTGTACGCGTCGTTCAGCTTGGAGGCGAGGATGGCCTCCTTGACCTTGCGGCCGTACGTGTCGTCCTGGAGATTCTCGAACGCGTTGCGGGCGTACTGCTGGGTGATCGTCGACGCGCCCTGCTTGTCACCGTTGGAGACGTTGTTCCAGGCGGCACGGACGATGCCCTTGTAGTCGACGCCGGAGTGCCGGTAGAAGTTCCGGTCCTCGGCTGCGGCCACCGCGTGCTGCACGTGCTCCGGAATCTGGTCGATGGTGACGAAGGTGCGGTTCTCGCTGCCCAGCCTGGCCAGTGTGGTCTTGCCGTCCTTGGCGTACACCGTGGTGGACAGCGGCAGCGGCAGTTCCTCGGGCATGACCACGTTTGTCGAGTAGTAGGTGAACCCGACCACGCCGGCACCGGCGAGCATGATGAAGACGGCGAACCCGGCGATCAGCAGGTTCATCCGCTTGCGCTTCTTGGCCCGCGCCGCCGCGGCGGGGTCACCCGCGCCGCGACCGCCCCGGCCACCGCGACCGGGCCCGTTCGGTCCGCCCGGGCCATTCGGACCGCCGGGACCACCCGGCCCGCCGGAGACCGGCGAGACGCTCGCCCGGGCGACCGCGGCACGGCCACCCACCGACGCGGAGCCGACACTGGCCCGGCCCGCCGAGGCGGCGCCGACGGCGGCGGTGCCCACCCGGGCCCGACCGGCGGGCGCTCCCGGCGCAGGGGACACCGGGACGGAGGCCCGTCCGGCGCCGGCGCGACCCGCGGCCGCACCCGGTGCCGGCGACACCGGCACCGAGGCCCGACCGCTGCGGCCGGGCGTGGCCGAGCCCACCGACGCGGATCCGGCGGCAGCGCCGGGGGGCGGCACGGAGGCCGAGCCACCGACCGACGCGCGACCGCCGGCGGCTCTCGGTGTCACCGAGGCCCGGCCGGGGGGCGCCGCGGGCTCCGCGGAGGACCAACCGCCCGCGCGGGAGTCACCGCCGGGTCTGCGGTACGCGTCGTCCGCGCCCGGTCCGGGGTCACCGTCCGGGCCCGGGTACTGGGCCCGACCGCGCGCGGAGCTGGGATCGCCGTACGAGTTCATTCTTCACACCCTGCCGGTCGCGGTGGGGCGCGACAGCGCCGCCACCGGGTTGCCGTGAGTTGCTTCACCCGGACCGCCGGCACGAGGGTGCCGGTTCGCCAGGGTCATTGCCGAATCAATCGGGCTAATCGGACCAACGAGTGGTCGGCCGTCCCGGGTCATGTCCCCAGCCCCGGAGCCGGTCCAACCCGCTGAGATCACCGTTGCGCCTCTCGCCTCCGCCGACCCACGCCTTCGGTGGCCGCGGCGTCCTGCCCGTCAGCGCCAACACCGTCGCCGTCGCCGGTGAGACCGTCCCGGCCGAGCAGGTACTGCTCGACGAGATGGTTCCAGTCACAGCCGAGGCACACCTCCACCACGAAGACCTGGAACTCACGTAGCGTCATCGCCAGTACGGGCAGCTCGGCGAGCGTCCGGGCCTGTCCGGCGGACTGCTTGAGTTCGTCCCCGTAAATGTAGTGGACCAGGGTCAGATTCTCGCTGCGACAGATGGGGCAGCGCAGGTCGGTCGGCTCACCGTGGAAGCGTGCAGCGTTCTTCAGGTACGGCGACGCGTCACACACGTCGTACGTACCGATGCGGCTGGCCATCAGCTCACGCAGCACTGCTCGCTTCTGAAGCGAGTAGTCGACGATCTGGCGCTGCGTACGCATGCGGTGAAGGGTACGCGGTCCGGCCCGACGAGGCGACCACGGTCACGATGCGTGACGGAAGCACCCCGGAACGGGGGTTTGCCCTGGCCGGCGGCAGCCGCTAACGTGCGATGTATCGGTCCGATACATCGCGGCGGTTACCGCTCCGCGCCGGAGGGTAAAGGGAGGGTGGCCCGTGCTCGAATTCGCCATCCTCGGCCTCCTGCAGGAGTCTCCGATGCACGGCTATGAGCTGCGCAAGGAGTTGACCGCCAAACTCGGCGCGATCCGGGCGGCGATCAGCTACGGCTCGCTCTACCCGACCCTGCGCAGGTTGCAGGCGGCGGGCTGGATCACCGAAGCCGCCGAGACACCCGCCACCGCCGAGGAGGTTCCCGCGCTGACCAGCCGACGAGGTCGGGTGGTCTACAAGATCACCGCGGAGGGCAAGGAACGCTTCGCCCAGCTCATCGCACAGGCCGGGCCCGAGACGTACGACGACACGGGTTTCGGTGTGCACTTCGCGTTCTTCGCCCGGACCGACCAGGCGACCCGCCTGCGCATTCTGGAGGGTCGCCGCCGCAAGATCGAGGAACGTCGTGAAGGCCTTCGCGACGTGCTGGGCCGGGCGGCCGAGCGCCTCGACGCTTACACCTTGGAACTGCAGCGCCACGGCCTGGACGCCTGTGAGCGTGAGGTCCGCTGGCTGGAGGAGCTCATTGCCAACGAGCGCTCCGGCCGAGCCCCGACGGTCCCCCACCTGGGGACAGCCGGTGGCCGACGAGAAGACAACAGCCCGCCTCCGCCTGGAGAGACCAGGAAAGAGCGGCCGTGACAGAAAAGAAGGAGGCAGACGCTATGGGCTCCGTCCGCGTCGCCATCGTCGGTGTGGGTAACTGCGCCTCGTCCCTGGTTCAGGGCGTCGAGTACTACCGCAACGCCGACCCGAACGACCGCGTCCCGGGTCTCATGCACGTCACCTTCGGCGACTACCACGTCTCTGACGTTGAGTTCGTCGCGGCGTTCGACGTCGACGCCAAGAAGGTGGGCATGGACCTCGCGGAGGCGATCGTCGCCAGCGAGAACAACACCATCAAGCTCTGCGACGTGCCGCCGACCGGCGTGTCCGTGCAGCGCGGCCCGACCTTCGACGGTCTGGGCCAGTACTACCGCGAGATCGTCGAGGAGTCCGACGCCACCCCGGTCGACGTGGCCCAGGCGCTGCGCGACGCGCAGGTCGACGTCGTCGTCTCCTACCTGCCGGTCGGCTCCGAGCAGGCCGACAAGTTCTACGCCCAGGCCGCGATCGACGCCGGTTGCGCGTTCGTCAACGCCCTGCCGGTCTTCATCGCCTCCGACCCCGAGTGGGCGCAGAAGTTCACCGACGCGGGCCTGCCGATCGTCGGCGACGACATCAAGAGCCAGGTCGGCGCGACCATCGTGCACCGCGCGCTCGCGAAGCTCTTCGAGGACCGCGGTGTCGAGCTGCTGCGCACGTACCAGCTCAACTTCGGCGGCAACATGGACTTCATGAACATGCTGGAGCGCAACCGCCTGGTCTCGAAGAAGATCTCGAAGACCCAGTCGGTGACCTCGCAGATCCCGCACGAGATGAGCAAGAGCGACGTGCACATCGGCCCGTCGGACCACGTGCCGTGGCTGGACGACCGCAAGTGGGCGTACATCCGCCTGGAGGGTCGCTCCTTCGGCGACACCCCGCTCAACGCCGAGCTGAAGCTCGAGGTGTGGGACTCGCCGAACTCGGCCGGTGTCATCATCGACGCCGTCCGGGCCGCGAAGATCGCGCTGGACCGCAAGATCGGCGGCCCGATCCTGTCGGCCTCGTCGTACTTCATGAAGTCCCCGCCGGTGCAGTACGCCGACCACGACGCCCACCAGGCCGTGGAGGAGTTCATCGCCGGCGAGGTCGAGCGCTGACCCGCTGAACAACCAGCACGGCCGAGGGTCGGGTCCGACAGGACCCGGCCCTCGCCGCGTTCGGGCACTGCCGGTGCGGCGATCGGTGGCAGCCCAGCAGCACCCTGTTCGGCGTGTCGCGTCGCTCAGCAGCCAACGATCAACGGGTCAGGACCAGGCCTGCCGCAGAGCCACGCCCGCCTCCAGCTCCAGCAACCTGACCTTGCGGGGCAGGCCGCCGCCGAAACCGACCAGCTTGCCGCCCGCGCCGACGATCCGGTGACACGGCACGATCACGGGGATCGGGTTGCGGTTGCAGGCCACCCCCACCGCCCGTGCCGCTCCGGGATCGCCGACCAGCCGCGCCACCTGGCCGTACGTCAGCGTCTCGCCGTACGGAATGCGAGTCATCTCCCGCCACACCGCCCGCTCGAACTCGGAGCCGCGCGGGGCCGACACGGGAACCGTGAACGCGGTCAACGCACCCGCGAAGTACGCCCGCAGCTCGGCCACGACCTGCCGGGACAGCGGATCGCCCGGCTCGTCGACGGCCGTGTCCACCCGACCGAAGTGGGCTCCGCACACACTCGTGCCATCGGTGGCCACGGAGAATTCCCCGATCGGCGAGTCGAGCACAGTCCAGCGCACAAACCCATTGTCCCCCGCGACGAGGCAAAGTTCCGCTGCCGTTCGGCGTCTGAACTACGGAGGTGGGCGGTGGCGGATGTCGACGGGGAGTTCACCACGTTCGTTGAGGAGCGGGGCGCCGCCCTGCTGCGCGTCGCGTACGCGCTGGCCGGGAACCAGCACGCGGCGGAGGATCTGCTGCAGAACGCGCTGGCGAAGGCGTACTCCCGCTGGCCGCGGATCAGGGGCGACGCCGAGCCGTACGTCAAACGCATCCTCTACCACGATCAGGTGTCCGGCTGGCGACGACGAGCGCGGCGCAGTGAGGTGCCCGTGGCCCAGGTGCCGGAGCTGGCGGCAGCCGACGACGACGGCAGCGAAACGGATCTGCGCCTGCTGCTGCTGGAGGCTCTGCGGGCGCTGCCGCCACGGCAACGGGCCGTGCTGACGCTGCGCTACCTGGAGGACCTGAGCGTCGAGCAGACCGCGGCACTCCTCGGCTGCCGGGCCGGAACGGTCGCCAGCCAGAGCTCCCGGGCGCTGGCCCGGCTCCGACGCCTGGTACCGGGGTTGGACGAGCTGACCGACCGCCCGGGGGTGACGCGATGACCACGCATCTGGACGAGATGCTCCGCCGGGCCGTCCGCGACCTCGCCAACGGCGCCGCACCCGCTCCGGGCCTCGCCGGCCAGGCGCTCAGCCGGGGTCGCCGGCTGCGCCGTCAGCGACGACTGGTCATCAGCGCGGCGGCAATGGTCGCGATCGTCGCGACGGCCGTGCCATTCGTGCTGCTCCGACCCCGACCGGCCCCGAACCCGGCGACGCCGCCCCCGACCGTGACTCCCTCACCCTCGATCACCTCGTCACCGTCGGTCCGGCCCGTCCCGGCAGCGAACTGGACCCTCACACCGCTGGTGCTGCCCGGCAACTGGGTGGTGACCCGGGCACAGTTCACCGGCGGTTCGGGCGGCGGATTCCTGCTCGACCGGAGCCGGGGCCGCTACGTGCCCACCGACCGCTACGACGGCATCTTTCCCGCACCTGCCGGGTCTCTGGTGGCGGTCATCGAGGAAGACCGTCCACGCGAGGTCGGCCTCGTCGACATGGCGACCGGGAAGACCCGCTGGCACGAGGTCGGCCGTGCGCTGAACCGCCCGACCTGGTCACCGGACGGTCGCCGCCTCCTGTTCACCACCACCGCGCTGGACCACTTCGGCTTCGTCGTGGTCGAGCGGAACGGCACGAAGCGTACCCACGAGGTGTCCCGGAAGAATTACTTCTGCACCGACCAGTGCTCCTTCGTCTGGACCCGGGACGGCCGGGAGGTGGCACTGCCACAGACCGCCCAGGGCAAGCCACGGTCCGAGGCGGTCCGGCACCCCCGAAGTGGCGTGCAGATGTTCTCCGCCGACGACGGACGACCGACCCGGTCGGAGCCGCTACCTGGCGATCCCGCCGGACCGTGGGCCTGGTCGCCGGACGGGCGCCTGGTCGTCGTGCAGGGCCAACAGGAGCCGCTGCTGGTGGAGACCGCCACCGGGCGGGTCGTCAATCCGCTGCCGGTCGCCGACGCCGCCTGGGTCGAAGACGACCGACTGCTCTACCGGCAGCCGTACCAGGGTGACGTCGTGCTGGCCGACACGACGGGGCGCGAACTCGTCCGCCAGCCGCTGCCCGAACAGCTGTCCGAGTTGGAGGTGAGCGTGGCGCCTCGTTGAGCCGATCGACCGTTCATCGGCGTTGCGCGGCGTCGATACCGTGCAGGTCGTGGCCACGGGGACGCTCATCTTTCTGATCATCGGTGGGGCCGGCGTCGCGGTGCTGGCGCTCGCCCTGCTCGGTAGCGGGCTGCTCCACTTCGGACACCCAGACGTGGACGGCCCGATCTCCACCGAGACGGTCGCCGGCTTCGCCGGAGCGTTCGGCTTCGGCGGAGCGATCGTGAACGAGTTGCTGGGTGCCCGTACCCCCGGGATGATCGCGGGCGCGGCGGCCGGCGGTGTGCTCGCGGCCGTGCCCACCGCGTGGCTGGCGTCGCGCTTCAGTCGGGCGGCGCGCAACATGCGCACCGACGCCACCCCCACCCGCGACGACCTGGTCGGCGCGCTCGGCCTGGTCGTCACGCCGGTACCCCTCAACGGGTACGGCGAGGTGCGGGTACGCGTCGCCGGCCAGCCGATCAAGCTCAACGCCCGCGCCGACCAGCCGATCCCGCTCGGCGCGCAGGTCTTCGTCGTGCAGGCGCTGAGTGAGACAAGCGTGCACGTCGAGACCTACTGATTCCTTCTCGTAGACAGGACCCCCCTTCATGCCCCTGTTGATAGCTGTCGTGGGCGCGGTCGTCCTCGCGCTCGTCCTGGTGTTGTTCGTGCTGTCCCGGATCAAGGTGGCCGGGCCGAATGAGGCATTCATCGTCACGGGCCGCAAGGGACGCACCACGCACACCGCCGACGGCGGCCGGTCGACCGACACCTCCGGGCAGAAGGTGGTGCTCGGCGCCTCGGTCTTCGTGCTCCCGGTGGTGCAGAAGCTCCAGTCGCTCGACCTGTCCAGCCGACGGATCGACGTCGGCATCCGGGGCGCGGTCAGCAAGCAGGGCATCCGTGCCGACCTGCACGGCGTGGCGATCGTCAAGGTCGGCGGCACCGAGGACGCGATCCGGGCGGCCGCCCAGCGGTTCCTGCACCAACAGGACGAGATCGACAATTTCACCCGGGAGGTGCTGGCGGGCGCGCTGCGTTCGATCGTCGGCCGGCTCACCGTCGAGGAGGTCATCCGGGACCGGGCGGCGTTCGCCAGCGCCGTGGCCGAGGAGGCCGAGCACTCGATGACCAACCAGGGTCTGGTGCTCGACACCTTCCAACTCCAGGACATCCTCGCCGAGGGCTCCTACCTGCAGGACCTGGGCCGCCCCGAGGCCGCCCGGGTGCTCAAGGACGCGGCCATCGCCGAGGCGCGGGCCCGGCAGCAGGCCGAGCAGGAGCGGCTGCTCGCCGAGGAGGCCATCGCCGAGGCGAACCGCAACCTGGCCCTCAAGCAGGCCGGCATCCAGGCGGAGATCGACGCGGCGAAGGCCAGGTCGGCCGCGGCCGGGCCGCTCGCCCAGGCGGAACGGGACCAGGCCATCCTCTCCGAGCAGCAGAAGGTGGCCGAGCGCAACGCCGAACTCAAGCAGCGCCAACTGGACACCGAGGTGCGCAAGCCGGCCGACGCCGCCCGGTACAAGGTGGAGCAGGAGGCCGAGGCGGCCCGCAACGCGGCGGTGCTCAGCGCGGACGCGCAGCGCCAGGCCGTCATCGCCGCCGCGCAGGCTTCCGCCGAGCAGGCGCGGCTCACCGGTGAGGGCGAGCGGGCCCGACGGGCGGCCCTCGCCGAGGCGAACGCGATCGAGGGCGCCAAGGAGGGTGAGGCCGAGCAGCGGCGGCGCTCCGCGATCGCCGAGGCCGTCGAGCGCGAGGGTCAGGCCGAGGCGGCGGCCATCCTGGCCCGGGGTGGGGCCGAGGCCGACGCGATGGCGCGCAAGGCCGAGGCGTTCGCCGCGTACGGCGAGGCCGCGGTGCTGGACCTGCTGGTCAAGGTCCTGCCGCAGGTCGTCGAGGCGGCCAGCGCTCCAATCGGGGCGATCGACAAGATGACGGTCATCTCCACCGACGGCGCGTCGTCGCTGACGAAGTCGGTGGCCGGCAACGTGGCGCAGGGTCTGCAGCTCGGCAGCGACCTCACCGGCATCGACCTGGCCGGCCTGCTGGCCCGCCTCGGCTCGGCATCCACGAACGGAGCAACCAAGCCCACCCTCGACGCCTGAGGCGTAAGGAAGGGCCCCCTGTTATCGCCTGGCGTTGTATAGGGGGCCCTTCCTTACGCTTTGGCGGCGTTCGGTGGGGCTCGGCGCGACCGGGGGTGGGGCAGATTAGGGGATCAGGCCTTCGGCGCGGGCCCAGCGGAGCAGCTCCGCCTCGGCGGCGTCGCGGTCCAGGGGGCCGTGCTCCAGGCGTTGTTCCTTGAGGTGCTTCCAGGCCCGCCCGACGATCGGCCCCGGAGGTACGCCGAGCAGCTCCATGATCGCGTTGCCGTCGAGGTCGGGGCGTACCCGGGCCAGATCCTCATCGGCGGCGATCCGGGCGATCCGCTCCTCCAGCGCGTCGTAGTCGGCGGCGAGCTGGGCCGCCTTACGACGGTTGCGGGTCGTGCAGTCCGAGCGGGTCAGCTTGTGCAGCCGGGGCAGCAGGTCACCGGCGTCGGCGACGTAACGGCGCACCGCCGAGTCGGTCCACTCGCCCCGGCCGTACCCGTAGAAGCGCAGGTGCAGCGCGACCAGCGCGGTCACCTTCGCGGTGATCTCCTTGGGGTACCGCATCGCCTTCATCCGGGCCTTGGTCAGCCGGGCGCCGACCACCTCGTGGTGGTGGAAACTGACCCGGCCGTCGGACCCGACGGCCTTCGTCGCCGGTTTGCCCGCGTCGTGCATGAGGGCGGCCATCCGCAGGACGAAGTCGCAGCCCTCCTCCTCGTAGGAGACCGCGTTCTCGACCACCGTCAGCGTGTGCTCGTAGACGTCCTTGTGCTGGGCGTGCTCGTCGATCTCCAGCTTCAGCCCGGTCAGCTCCGGCAGGAACCGTTCGGCCAGACCGGTGTCGACCAGCAGACGCAGCCCGGTGATCGGGTCCGCGCCGCAGAGCAGCTTGGTGAACTCGTCACGGATCCGCTCGGCGGTGATCCGGTCCAGGTCGGCGGCCATCTCGGTCATCGCGACGTGCACGTCCGGGTGGACGGCGAAGCGCAGTTGGGCGGCGAACCGGGCGGCCCGCAGCATGCGCAGCGGGTCGTCGCCGAAGGATTCCCGCGGGGTGCTGGGGGTACGGATGACCTGCGCCGAAAGGTCGGCCAGCCCACCGTGCGGATCGGTGAAGCGGTGGTCCGGCAGGCTGACCGCCATCGCGTTGATGGTGAAGTCGCGCCGCTTCAGGTCCTCGTCGAGGCTGGTGCCGTACACCACCACCGGGTTGCGGCTGACCTGGTCGTACGACTCGGCGCGGAAGGTGGTGACCTCCAGCCGGAGGCCGTCGCGCTGGGCGCCGATGGTGCCGAACTCGCGGCCGGTCTCCCAGATCGACTCGGCCCAGCCCTTGATGATCCGCAGCGTCTCGTCGGGGTGGGCGTCGGTGCAGAAGTCGAGGTCGTCGCCGAGTCGGCCGAGCAGCGCGTCGCGTACCGAACCGCCCACCAGGTGTAGCTCGTGGCCGGCACGGACGAAACGGCGGCCCAGCTCGTCGGCGACCGGGGAGACCCGGAGCAGTTCGGCGACGGCGTTGCGCTGCGCGGCGGTGAGGTCGCGGCGGTCGGCGGCGTGGGGAGCGGAGGCTTCGGACATGGGATCGCCAGCCTATCGGGCCGGGGTGTGATCCGATCCGCCGGGCGCGGGTAACGGGTGCGGGTTGACTAAGGTCTGTGACGTGCGGGTCGGTGCCCGGCTCGACGTACCCCTGGGAGGCTGGAGATGAGCGGCGGGCTCTACCGCAGCGCGAACGCCGCGCGGGACGGTGGTGCGGGAGCCAACATCCGCCCCTCCGACGGCGCCACCTTCATCTCCGCCGAGCCGCTGAACCAGCCGGCCATGGAGTCGACCGCTCCGCCGCAGGAACAGGTGGGCGAGACGAGCGCTGCGGCCAACAGCGCGGTGATGGCGATCGGGAGCCTGGTCAGCCGGGGTACGGGCTTCCTGCGCACGCTCGCGCTGACCGCCGCGCTCGGCGGCGCGCTGGTGGGTGACGCCTACACGACCGCCCAGATCCTGCCCGGGATGGTGTACGAGTTCCTGCTCGGCGGCATCCTCACCAGTGTCCTGATCCCGGTGCTGGTCCGCCGCCGCAAGATCGACAGCGACGGCGGACAGGCGTACGCCCAGCGGTTGCTGACCCTCGCGGTGCTGGCGCTGGCCGCGGCGGCGCTGGTGGCGGTGGCCTTCGCCTCCGTGCTGACCTCGCTCTACGCCAGCAAGAAGACCGGGGCGGACTTCCGGGATCTGGTCACGGCGCTGTCGTACCTGATGTTGCCGATGATCTTCTTCACCGGTCTCAGCGCCCTGATCAGCGCGGTGCTCAACACCCGGGGGCACTTCGCCGCGCCGATGTGGGCGCCGATCCTGAACAACATCGTGGTGATCGCCACGGCGGGCCTCTACATCGCGATCTTCGGCGCGACGATCGTCAAGCCGGACGAGATGACCACCGGCCGGATCCTGCTGATCGGCGGCGGCACCCTGGTCGGTGTCGCCATCCAGGCCGCCGGACTGCTGCCGGCCCTGCGCAAGGTCGGCTTCCGCTGGAAGCTCCGATTCGACTTCCGCACCCTCGGACTGCGTGAGCTGGGCCGCCTCGGCGGCTGGATGTTCTGCTACGTCGCGGTCAGCCAGGTCGGCCTGATCGTGCTGTTCAACCTGCTGAACAGGGCGGGCAAGGAGAACGCCGCCGGTCCGCTGATCTACAACAACGTGTTCCTGCTGCTGATGATGGCGCACGGCATCATCGCCGTCTCGATCATCACGGCGTTGATGCCCCGGATGAGCGCGGCGGCCGCCGACGGCCGCTACGCCGACGTCGCCGCCGACCTGTCCCGGGGCACCCGCACGGTCTCGGCGGTGCTCGCCCCGATCGCGGTCTGCTACGCGGTGCTGGCCACCCCGCTGGCCGTGACGCTGTTCCGGTACGGCGCGTTCACCGACGAGAACGCCGCCGACACCTCACTGGTGCTGCTCCTCGCGGCCCTGGCACTGGTGCCGTTCGCGATCAGCCAGCTCTTCACCTTCGCCTTCTACGCCCTGCCGGACACCCGCACCCCGGCGCTGATCAACATTCCCGTGGTCGCGCTGCGGATCGGCGTGCAGGTGGTGCTCTACGTCGCCTTCGCCGCGCACTTCGCGGCGGCCGGGATGATGATCGGTAACGCCGTGTCCTACCTGGCGGCGGCGTTCGCCTCCGCGTGGCTGCTGCGCCCCCGGATCGGCCGGATCGGGATGGGCGCCATCCTGCGTACGCTCGGCCGGGTCCTCGTGGCCGCGTTGGGGGCCGCCCTGGTCGGCCTGCTCGTGGTGAGCCTGCTGCCCGGCGGCGACACGCCGAGCTGGATACAGGCCGTCCTTCAGCTCGTGATCGGTGGCGCCGTGATCGGCGGGACCTACCTCGGGCTCGCCATGGCGCTGCGGATCGGAGAGATCACCGAGGTTGTCGGCATGGTCCGTCGGCGTCTCGGTCGTTGAGCCGCACCCACAGTCTCGGCCACACGGAACGTGACCGGCGATCACCAGCCTGGGGATGTCCCTGTGGATAACTCCGCGATTCACCGGTCAGCCGCCGGATCGGCCTGTGGATAACCAGCCGTACGGCTGAGCGTGGGCGTCCGATCGGCGGGAAACCGGCTGGTGGACGAGGGCGGCACGCCCGGCCCGGCCCCGACGTCGGTCACTTGTGGTGAAGCCGTAGATTAGCTAGTACATGTGCCAGCAACGTGGCTGACAACGGTCGTAACCGGACGACTTCCCCGATCCCCGGCACCCCGCCGGGTACGGCAAGAAGATGACATGTCGGGGAGACGGGCAACCCGGGTAAGGTCGCTCTCGACGGGTACGGCAGGCGCCGACACCGGTTGGCCGGTTCCTTCAACGGCAGAGCGGGAAGCCACATGCCCAGCAGTACGGGTCCATCGATCGACACGATCACCGAGGGAGGACGGGTGACCCAGGTCGGCGAGGGTCAGGAGGCGGACGAGAGCGCTCCTCCGATCATGACCTTCGGTGCTCCCACGGCCGGTGAGATCCTCGCCGAGCGTTACGAGCTGGTCGAGCACATCAACAACGACAGCGCGGGTCGGCTGGTCTGGCGCGGGGTCGACGTCATCCTGCGCCGCCCTGTCGCGGTGGTGCTGCGCTACCCGGGTGGCGACTCCGCCACCGAGATGCTTCAGGCGGCCGTCGCGGCCAGCCGGGTCATCCACCCCAACCTCGTCGGCGTGTACGACGCCATCGACGAGGCCGAGCGGGCGTACGTGGTCCGCGAGTGGGTGGACGGGCAGTCGCTGCGCGATCTGGCCGCCGATGGTCCGCTGGACCCGGCTCGCGCCACCGCTGTCGGCAACGCCGTCGCCAGCGCGCTGGCCGCGGTGCACGCCACCGGCATGGTGCACGGCAACGTCCACCCCGGCACCGTCATGATCAGCGATGATGGCCGCGTGGTCCTGGCCGACGCCCGCACCGACGGCGACGACAGCCAGGAGAGCGACATCCGGGCGGTCGGCGGCGTCCTCTACTTCGCGCTGACCGGTCACTGGCCGCACACCGAGGCGCCGCTGCGCGGGGCCACCGCCGGTCACGGGCGGGCCGCCATCCCCGACGCCGTCCGGGACGCCGGAGCCGCCCTCGCGGCGCCCCGCCAGGTGCGGGCCGGTGTGCCCGCGTACCTGGACGACCTGACGATGGACCTGCTCGACGCCGACATCGCGCCGCCGTCGTCCGACGTGCTGGCGGCCGAGTTGGCCCGGCTGGACGTGCCGGCCGAGGAGGAGCACTACCTCGACAACGGCGGGCCGCTGCGGTTCACCGCCGAGACCGGGGAAGAGCCGTCGCCGCTGGCCGCCGCGGGCGGTCGCAAGGTCGCCATCGGCATCGCCGGTCTGCTGGCGGTCGCGCTGGTCGGCCTGCTCATCGGCATCAGCGCGCTCGGCGGTGACGACAAGGACCCGCAGGAGACCGCCGGGGCGACGCCGAGTGCCAGCGCTCCGGCCGGCGAGGCCACCCCGGCCGCCGCCACGGTGCGCAATCTCAAGGTGCAGGACATCCGGATCATCGACCCGGACAGCGCCCCGCGGGACGAGCTCGACGGCGCCAAGAAGATGACCGATGGCGACAACGACAAGGGTTGGGAGACCGACCGCTACCCGAACGCCACGTACGGCAACCTCAAGTCCGGCATGGGTGTCTGGCTCGACCTGGGCGCCCCGCACACGGTGAAGTCGGTACAGGCCGTGCTCTCCGGTCGAGGCGCCACCGCGAAGCTGCTCGCCGGCACGACGACCTACCCGGCGACCTCCAACGGCGACAAGTCGATGGTGTCGAACTACAAGACGGAGATCGGTGTCCTCAAGGAGCACGACGGCACCACGATGACCTTCAACGGTTTCGACGCCGACCAGAAGTACCGGTACCTGCTGCTCTGGTTCACCGAGTTGCCGCCCAACGGCGACGACGGCGGCTTCAAGCTGGGAGTGCAGGAGATCACGGTCCAGGGTTCGTGAGCCGCACGGCACGCCCCGGACACCGCATCAGCCGGACGCGGTGATGGACGGGCGCGACGCGGCAACGGATCTGGAGCTGCTGCGCGCCCACGTCGCCGGCGACCGGGACGCCTTCGCGGCCCTGTTCCACCGGCACCGCGATCGGCTCTGGGCGGTGGCCCTGCGGACCCTCGGCGACCGTGAGGAGGCCGCCGACGCGCTCCAGGACGCCCTGCTGTCGGCGCACCGCGCGGCGGCCCGCTTCCGTGGTGACTCCGCCGTCACCACGTGGCTGCACCGGATCGTGGTGAACGCCTGCCTGGACCGCATCCGCCGCCGGCAGGCGCACCCCACGGTGCCGCTGCCCGACGGCAACCGGGCCGACGGGTCGGGCACCGGCGGCGTCGAGCCGGCCGCGCCCGTGCAGGACCACGACACCGCGCTCGTCGTTCGCGCGGCGCTCGCCGCGCTTCCGGTCGAGCAGCGGGCCGCCCTGGTACTGGTGGATGTGCAGGGCTACCCGGTGGCCGAGGTGGCCCGCATCCTCGGGGTCGCCGAGGGGACGGTGAAGAGCCGGTGCGCCCGGGGCCGGGCCCGGTTGGCGGTGCTGCTCGGGCACCTCCGCCCCCCGCCGACGCGCCCCGGACCGGTCGAACCGGACGTGCCCGACGTCACGACGGGGAACCCACGCCCGGCCGAGGGCGTCGGATCGGGGTCGGTTCGCATCCGGCAGGACGCCAATCAGGAGGACACGTGACGACCGAGGAGTTCCGGGAGGTCGACGCCGACCTGCTCGCTGACTACCTCGGCGGAGCGTTGGACGGCACCCCGCAGCAGGCCCGGATCGCCGAACTGGTGTCCACGGACCCGGCCTGGGCTGAGGCGTACGCGCTGCTGGCCTCCGCGGTGACGCAGGTCCGCAGCGACCTGACCCGGTGGGCCGAGCCCGCACCGGAGCTGCCGTCCGCCGTGGCCGAACGAATCGCCGCCGCGCTGGTGGCGGCGGACACCCCGCCGGCCGACGCCACACCGGTGACCGTGCCGGCGCAGGGTGGACGTCGGCCCACCACCTCGTTCCCCGCCGAGTCGGGGCGCGGCCCCACCGGCCCGGGTCGTCGGCGGCGTCGCTGGGTCCGCGCCGCCACCCCGGTGGCCGTCGCGGCCGCCGCCGTCGTCGCGGTCGGTCTGGGGCTCAGTCACCTCTCGACCAACACCGCGGACAGCGGTGCCATGGAGCGTCCGGTCAACGCGCCTCGTGACCTCGCCGCCGGCGAGACGGTCCGCACGTCCGGCCCGACCCTGCACAGCGGCACCGACTACACCCCGCAGAGCCTCGGCGGCACGCCGAGCCCGTCGTCCCCGTTGCTGGGTTCGAGCGGCAGTGGCCCCCGTGAGCAGCCCGGGGCGGACACCGGAGGTGAGCGACGACCTTCCCCCGACGGGTCGAATCAGCTCGCCCGGCTCACCACCGAGGCCGCGTTGAGCACGTGCCTGTCGTCCGTGGCGGCGGAGCACGGCTCGGGTCCACTCGCCGTCGAAATGATCGACTACGCGCGGTTCCAGGGCGAGCAGGCGCTCGTCATCCGGTTCACCGACGCGACCGGATCGCGCTGGGCCTGGGTGAGCGGCGCCGAGTGCGGCGTACCCGGGTCCGGCTCGGACAGCCGGTATTCCGCGCGGGTAGGGTGAATCCGCAGCACGATGAGCGTCCACGTGACCTGACCCACCGGTTGCCCGGTTCGGGAATCCCCGCTTCGTACGATGACGTTCTGGAAGTCAGCTGCCGGCACCCCCCAGGCGTCGGCACTCGGATCAGCATCGGTGCGCGCGCCGACGCCGAACACACACAACTCGGGAGACGGCAGTGGACGAGGTCCGCAACCTGATCATCATCGGCTCCGGCCCGGCCGGTTACACGGCGGCGGTCTACGCGGCGCGCGCCAACCTCAAGCCGCTGATCATCGAGGGCTCGCAATCCGGCGGCGCGCTGATGACCACGACCGAGGTGGAGAACTTCCCCGGCTTCGCCGACGGCATCCTCGGCCCCGAGCTGATGGACAACATGCGCAAGCAGGCCGAGCGGTTCGGCGCCGAGTTCCTGACCGACGACGTGACGCGGGTCGAGCTGGTCGACACCGGCGACGCCGGCTCGGGCGCGACGAGCACCGTGTGGGTCGGCGAGACCGCCTACCGCGCCCGCGCCGTGATCCTCTCCACCGGTTCGGCCTGGCGTCCGCTGGGCGTGCCGGGCGAGCAGGAGTACCTGGGCCACGGTGTTTCCTCGTGCGCCACCTGTGACGGCTTCTTCTTCCGCAACCAGCACATCGTCGTCGTCGGCGGTGGTGACTCGGCGATGGAGGAGGCCAGCTTCCTCACCCGCTTCGCCGACTCGGTGACCATCATCCACCGACGCGACTCCTTCCGGGCCAGCAAGATCATGGCCGACCGGGCGCTGAGCAACGAGAAGATCAAGGTCGAGTGGAACAGCACCGTCGAAGAGGTCCTGGGCGCTGACGGCAAGGTCACCGGCGTACGGGTCCGCAACGTACACAGCGGCGAGACCAAGGTGCTGGACGTGACCGGCGTGTTCGTGGCCATCGGCCACGACCCCCGCAGTGAGCTGTTCCAGGGCCAGGTCGAGCTGGACGACGAGGGCTACGTGAAGGTCCAGGCCCCCAGCACCCGGACGAGCGTGCCCGGCGTCTTCGCCGCCGGTGACGTGGTCGACCACACCTACCGCCAGGCGATCACCGCGGCCGGCACCGGCTGTGCCGCCGCGCTCGACGCCGAGCGGTTCATCGCGACGCTCAGCTGAAACAGGAAACACATCCCGGAGGAGGGCAATAGTGGGAAATACCAAGGCGGTCACGGACGCGAGTTTCGTCGCCGACGTGCTGCAGGCCGACAAGCCGGTGCTGGTGGACTTCTGGGCCGAGTGGTGCGGGCCGTGCCGTAAGGTGTCGCCGCTGCTCGAGGAGATCGCGGGCGAGATGGGCGACCAGGTCACCATCGTGAAGCTCAACATCGACGAGAACCCGGAGACCGCCCGGGCCTACCGGGTCATGTCGGTGCCGACCCTCACCGTCTTCAAGAACGGCCAGCCCGTGCAGTCGATCGCCGGCGCCAAGCCGAAGGGTGAGCTGGTCCGGCTCATCGAGTCGGCCCTCTGATCAGCGCAGACACCACCGAACCCCGTGCCCGCTCGTCGGGTGCGGGGTTCGGTGTTTTTCCCGGCCCGAGCCCGTCACCGGTCCGGAACGCATAGCCTCAAGCTCAGGGCCGCCGCCCGGCCAGCCAGACTCGTGCAGAGGGGGTCGTGCGTGCGTCCGATCCGACCCGGAGACCGGGGACCTGCGGTCACGGAGATCCGTACCATCCTCACCGGCCTCGACCTACTCGCCGCCGCCGGCCCGCACAGCGACGAGTTCGACCTGGACACCGAACGCGCGGTCCGCGCGTTCCAGCAGTCGCGGGGGCTCAGCGTGGACGGCCGGGTCGGCTCGGAGACCTGGGGCGCGCTGGAGGCCGCACGCTGGCGACTCGGTGCCCGCACCCTCTACCACGCGGTCCCCGAGCCGCTCACCGGCGAGGATGTCCGGTCGCTGCAGGAACGGCTGCTGGAGATGGGGTACGACGTCGGCCGCGCCGACGCCATCTACGGCATCCGGACGTCCCGGGCCGTGGCCCAGTTCCAGCGCGAGGTGGGTCTCACGCCCGACGGCTCCTGCGGCCCGCACACGATGGACGCGCTGCGCCGGATCGGTCGCAAGGTCGTCGGCGGTCGCCCCCAGTGGTTGCGCGAGTCCGACGCGATCCGCCAGTCCGGACCGGCGCTGGTCGGTAAGACGGTGGTCATCGACCCCGGCCACGGTGGCACCGACCCCGGGATGGTGGTGCCGGACGGCCCGCTGCGCTGGACGGAGGCCGACCTCGTGCACGACCTGGCGAGCCGGCTGGAGGGACGACTCGCAGCGTCCGGGGTCCGGGTTCAGCTCACCCGGGGTCCGGCGCCCGACGCGTGCCTGCCGGACACCGACCGGGCGTTGCTGGCGAATTCGCTCGGTGCCGACGTGTTCATCTCCCTGCACCTCGACGGGCACGCCAACCCGGACGCGGAGGGGGTGGCGACCTACCACTACGGCACCGACAACGGGGTGACCTCGGCGACCGGTGAACGGTTGGCGGGTCTGGTGCAGCGGGAGATCGTGGCGCGGACCGGGCTGCGGGACTGCCGTACGCACGCCAAGGCGTGGGACCTGCTGCGACTGACGAGGATGCCGGCGGTCCGGGTCGAGGTCGGCTACCTCACCTCGCCCGTGGACCGCGCCCGGCTCGTCGATCCCCGCTTCCGCGACCGGGTGGTGGAGGCGATCGTTGCCGCCGTCCAGCGGATGTACTACCCGATCGAGCGGGACGTGCCGACCGGCTCGCTCGACGTCAGCGAACTGCGTGCGGTCGTGGCCGCCGGCACCGTGGTCGACTGATCCCGCTCAGCCACCGGTGGAGCGGGTGGCCGGGGCGGGCCGGACCGGCCGGAGCAGCGTCTCCGGGCTCATCGAGCCAAGCAGCTTCTCCAGCGCGTATTCGACGTCGGACTTCCAGCTCAGCGCGGTACGCAGTTCGAGGCGCAGCCGGGGAAAACGGGGATGCGGACGTACCGTCTTGAAGCCGACGGAGAGGAAGAAGTCGGCCGGTGCCACGCAGCCGCCGGCCGGATCGTCGGCGTCACCGAACTTGGCGTCGCCGAACGCCTCGATCGCCTTGATGCCACGCTTCGTCAGGTCCCGTGCGACACCCTGCACCAACATCCGGCCCAACCCGCCCCCGGCGAACGCGGCGACCACGTTGGCGGTCATCAACAGCGCGGCATCGGCCGAGACCGGCGACGTCGGGAACGCCATCGAGCGGGGAACGTAGGCGGGTGGCGCGTACATCACGAAGCCCGCCGGCATCCCGTCGACGTACGCGAGCTTGCCGCAGGACCCCCACTCCAGCAGGGTCTGGGAGACCCACGCCTCCTTCTCCAGGCCCGGGTCACCGGCGGCGCACGCCCGGTCCGCGGAGACCGGATCAAGCTCCCAGTAGACGCACTGGCGGCAGGGGCGCGGAAGATCCTCCAGCGTGTCGAGGGTCAGGCTGACCAGACGTCGCGACATATGGCGCATCCCCACAATAGGCTCGGTGGTGAGACCGGCACGGAACGACAGCGCCGCCTTCCTGCCCCCGACGAGCGATCGTACGCCGCCGATCGACCGTACGGGAGGGGATGCGCAGATCCCCACCCCCGGCCGCAGGGTCCGCCATGTGGTCGATCCGTTCCGGCACGGCGGCAACCAGGCCTCGGCGGACTAGGATCGACAATCGGTGTGCCGCCGCCATGGACACGAGCAGGCGGGGTACCCGGGGCGGTAGCCACCCGAGCAGTGATCGAGGTGAGGTCATGACCGGCACGACACTCGACGACTACACCGACCGGTATGCCCGGCGCGTGCGCGGGATGACCGCCTCCGAGATCCGAGCACTCTTCGCGGTGGCCAGTCGACCGGAGGTCGTGTCGCTCGCCGGCGGCGCCCCGTACATCGCCGCGCTGCCGCTCGACGCGGTCGGCGAGATGCTGGGCAGGCTCGGCTCCGAGCACGGGGTCACCACCCTCCAGTACGGCATCGGCCAGGGCACCCTGGAGCTGCGCGAGCGGATCTGCGAGGTGATGGCCCTCTCCGGCATCGACGCCGCGTGCGGCGCCTCCCCCGAGGACGTGGTGGTCACGGTCGGCGGTCAACAGGCGCTCGACCTGGTCGCCCGGCTCTTCCTCGACCCAGGCGACGTGGTGCTCGCCGAGGGCCCGACCTACGTGGGCGCGCTCGGGGTGTTCCAGGCCGCCCAGGCACAGGTGGCGCACGTGCCGATGGACGCCGACGGGCTGATTCCCGAGGCGCTGGAGACGGCCATCGCCGACCTCGCCCGGGCCGGCCGACGCGTCAAGTTCCTCTACACGATCCCGACCTACCAGAACCCGGCCGGCGTGACGCTCAGCGAGGAACGCCGCGAGCGCGTACTCGACATCTGCGAACGCGCCGGCCTGCTCGTGGTCGAGGACGACCCGTACGGCCAACTGGGTTTCGAGGGTGAGGCCCCGGCGCCGCTGCGGGCCCGGCGGCGCGACGGCGTCTTCTACATCAGCACCTTCTCCAAGACGTTCGCTCCCGGCCTGCGGGTGGGCTGGATCCTGGCGCCGCACGCGGTCCGCGACAAGATCGTCATCGCCAGTGAGGCGCAGATCCTCTGCCCCAGCGTCTACGCCCAGTCCGCCGTCTCCACCTACCTGGGCACGATGCCGTGGCGGCAGCAGCTCAAGGTCTACCGCGAGGTCTACCGGGAACGCCGTGACGCCCTGCTCGACGCGTTGGCCGATCTGATGCCCGAGGGCACCAGCTGGACCACCCCGGCCGGCGGGCTCTTCGTCTGGGCCACCCTGCCCGAGGGCCTGGACTCCAAGGCCATGATGCCGCGCGCCATCGCCGCCCGGGTCGCCTACGTGCCCGGCACCGGCTTCTACGCCGACGGCACGGGCACCGACGCGATGCGGCTGAACTTCAGCTTCCCGCCTCCGGAGCGCATCCGCGAGGGCGTACGCCGGTTGGCGGGCGTCATGGAGCAGGAACTCGCGACGCGGCGCGTCTTCGGTGCCGTCGGCGGTGTCGCCGGCCGCCGCGGCCGGCCCGGCTCCGACGTGCCGGGTCCCGACTTGGCATGATGCCGGCATGGGTACGACCGCTGCCGAGCGCTTCTCCGTGACCGATTCCGCCGTCGCGGCCGACCTGCGAGTGCTGGTCCTCGCGGGCGGACTCTCCTACGAGCGGGACGTGTCGTTGCGCTCCGGTCGGCGCGTGCTCGACGCCCTGCGCGCCGTCGGCGTCGACGCCGAACTGCGGGATGCCGACGTGGCCCTCCTGCCGTCCCTGACCACCGATCCGCCGGACGCCGTCGTGATCGCTCTGCACGGCGCGACCGGCGAGGACGGCTCACTGCGAGGAGTGCTGGACCTGTGCGGCATCCCGTACGTCGGCTGCGACGCCCGGTCCTCCCGGCTCGCCTGGGACAAGCCCTCGGCGAAGGCGGTGCTCCGCGAAGCCGGCATCCCCACCCCCGACTGGGTGGCCCTGCCGCACGACCGTTTCTCCGAACTCGGGGCGGTCGCCGTGCTGGACCGCATCGCCGACCGGCTCGGCCTGCCGTTGATGGTCAAGCCGGCGCAGGGTGGCTCCGGTCTGGGCGCCGCCGTGGTCCGGGACGCCGCGTCCCTCCCGGCCGCGATGGTCGGTTGCTTCGCGTACGACCCGACGGCCCTCGTCGAGCGGTACGTGCCCGGGATCGACGTGGCGGTCTCCGTGATCGACCTGGGAGACGGTCCGCAGGCGCTGCCACCGGTGGAGATCGTGCCGCGCAACGGCGTGTACGACTACGCCGCCCGCTACACCGCCGGCCGCACCACCTGGCACGCTCCGGCCCGGTTGGAGCCGGAGGTGGCCGCTTCGGTGGCCGACGTGGCGCTGGCCGCGCACACCGCGCTCGGTCTGCGGGACCTCTCCCGGGTCGACGTGATCGTGGACGCTGAGGGCCGTCCGCACGTGCTGGAGGTCAACGTCTCGCCCGGCATGACGGAGACCTCACTGCTGCCGCTGGCCGTCCAGGCGGCCGGCCTGGACTTCGGCCGCCTGCTCGGCTCACTGGTCAGCCGGGCCGCCGCCCGCCACCCGTCCTGACCCGACCGATCGGGTACCTTCGGGCACCCCTCGTGACACCCTGCACGCCCGTGAACCTGGTCCTCGATCGCGCACGGGGTAGGTGAGCAGGCACCTGGTGGAGAGCCGGAGCGGTACCGGCTGGTGGCGGCGTTCGCGGCGGCCGAGCGCGCTCCAGGCAGCAACCGGTGAGCAGCGTCAGAGATCGTCGGGTTCGTGTCGGCTGATCCGCGTCGCCTGGTCCTCCTGCACGTGGCGGGCAGTCTGCAGGAAGTGAAGGATCGTGGCGAGCTGGTCGAGGCTGTACTCGGCAAGCGCTTGCGCTCCGGCGACACCGACCGGTGCGTATATGTCTCGCTCAGCGGCGCGAGCCGCGTCGGTCGCGGCAACGAGGACGCGTCGTCTGTTGTTCGGGTCGGAGATCCGGTTCGCGAATCCGGTGCGCTCAAGTCGGTCCATGACAGTGGTTGTGGCGGCCGGGCTGAGTTTCAGGGCCTGGCTGAGTTCGCCAGCCGACAGGCAACCCTCGCCGGCCAGAAGCAGGTCCAACGCTCGCAGGTCCGTTCGGTTGAGCTTGAGGGTGGCGGCGGCGGCCTCGTCGAAAGCGTCGAAGCTCTGCTGCAGCAGCCGAAGTTCGGCGGCCACCAAGCCGACCAGTTCATGTTTCGACACTCGAAGACTCCTGCTATCGTAAGGTTCGACCATCGAATAATACTAGAGGGGTGTAGCCATGGCTACCGAAGACCACGAGATCACAGCTCTCTTCCACCGCCTCAAGCAGGCCTGGACGGACAACGACGCTGTCGCCTACGCAGCCTGCTTCACCGAAGACTCCGACTACGTCTCGTACGACGGCACCCGCGCCATCGGGCGAAAGCCGATGCAAAGCGCCCACGACCAGCTCTTCCGGGGCGTGCTCGCCGACTCGGCACTCGTCGGTGACATCGAATCCATTCGCTACCTCAGCCCCGACATCGCCATCGTCCATGGCACCGCCTCGGTCCAGATGCCGTGGCGTTCTCAACTACCGAAAAGGCGCCTGTCCCGCCAGACTCTCGTTGCGGTCCACACGCCCGAGGGATGGCGGTTCACCGCGCTGCACAACGGCCGCGTGCGACCGGTCACCATCCCAGCCCCGGACTCCGTGCCTTCCCGACTCGCCCGAACCATGGTGAGGCTCACCCGTGCGCTCGGCATCGGCAGCAAGGCTGCGGTCCACGCAGATTAGGCAGGCAACCACCTCGACGGAGTCCCGACATGGGGGTCGTGAGTCACCGCCGGCACTACCGAGGCCATTCGGATCTCCGCGATCCGCGCGTCTGACGCTGTAGTCAAGCGTCGCCGTCCGGCCGCGACGGGTCAGCGGGGCGCGGTGTCGAGAGGCGGCTGAGTGTCCAGCGCGAGAGACGTAACTTGGCGGCTCGGGTTTGTCCGGCACCGAGCCGGATGCGAGCGTCGGTGATCTGCTCAGGGCTCGGCGCGCGAGGGCATTTCCGAGCGTTGGTCCGCACCCGGCATTGCCGCCGCCCGCCGCGGCGAGCGTGGGGGTGGCTCGACATCCGGACTGTCGTCCGCCAACCCCCACGCGCAACCGGTGATCAGCGCGGTGCGCTCACGCCGGGCGGGGTGGCTCCGCCGTCGCTGGCGTCGTCGGCGGGGGGCCTCCGCTGGGCTGGGACGACCGGAATCCCCGGTGCCGGATCCTCGGCGTCGCGTTCCGGCTCCGAGGTCGTCGTGCCGTCGGCGACCGACTCGACCGCAGGGGCATCGAGTACCGGGCTGACGGGCGACTTCGGCTCGGACGCTGTGGCGGCTGTCGAACCGTCGGCGTCGTCAGCGATGGCCGTTACCGGGTCGCCGCTGTCCACAGACTGGTCCTCCGCCGCAGCCGGCGACTCGGAACCGAGGTCGTCATCGACGTTGCCGTCTGCGTCCTCGACTGGCTCGGGAATCTCCTCGGCCGCTTCGATGACAGACACGGCGTCATCCTGAGCGGCTGCGGCATGCGCGGCCGCCGCTGCGGACTGGGCCAGCAGACTCGACGGGGCCTGCCACTGGATGCGGGGCGGCTCGGCCAACGGTCGGCCACCGAACTCGGCGAGCCAGGCGGCGACGAGCGCCAGATTCTCCCGCCACTGCTCCTCGGAGATCGGCGGCAGGATGGAGTCCCACAGGGACAAGAAGGTTCCCCGTAGTTGGAGCCGACCGTACGGCCGGGCGAGGAACCACATGTGCAGGTGGGCGGAGCCGTCGCCCCACCGGTTCACGTGCACCCGTGCCACGCCGTCCAGCGACCGGATGGCCCGCTCGAGACGTACCGTCATCACCCCCAGCTCGGCGGCGAGCAGGTTCGGCAGGTCACCCAGGTCCAGGTGGCTCCGCGATTCGAGGATGAGCACCATCGGCAGGCCGGTCGGCCGGTCCATGGCACGGACCCGCCACCGCTCTCCCACCCAGATGTAGGCGTCGTCGGGTGCGTTGCAGGCGGTGCATTCCCGGAGACCCTCGCCCTTGCGGGGCGGTTCGACCGGGACCGGTTCTTCGAGCTGCTTCACCCGCAGCTCGCCCTCGAAGGGAAACGAGGGCCACTGGGTGAAGTCCGGGACTGAGGGAGGGGTGTCGCGCACGACGCTGACCCTAACCGAGTCTGGCACCGCTGTCCCTACCTGTTCGACCGGTTCCAACCGCCACGATCAGCGTCCGACGTCGATCGCCGGGGCCCGTCGGCGTCGGCCGGCGAGTCGATATCCACAGGCTGCCGAGGGCACCCATACACGCGGTCATCCACAGGCTGCCACCCGCTTTCACGCGGCGTTTCACGTGAAACGGGGGGTGCCTGTGGACAACGGCTGTGGATAACTTTTCGCCCCCTCGATCATTGCCCGCGCGCCGGCCGGTAGCGCTCCGGATCACCGCTCCCGGCGGTGCCGGCATGCGTGGGTGCCCTCGCCCGCCGAGGGCCGTTTCACGTGAAACGCGAGCACTTACACGCGGGCCGGAGCCGTGACTCGGGCCCCGCAGGCGGTGGCCCGCGCGCCGCCTGAGCGGGTCGCTGCCGCCCTCGGGCGTCAGAGGGGACCTCCCGGCTCACCCGGCCGTCTGGGACGCCCTCGTGGGCCGTGGCGGGTGAACGCGTCCGGCCGGCACCTCGGCGACGCCGAGTCGAGATCCAAGAGCCGCTTCGGGCGCCGGTTTCACGTGAAACGAGGCCGTACGCGCGAGGGCCGCGCCTCCCTGGAGAGGCGCGGCCCTTGACGGAAGATCGCGGACGTCAGTCCTGCGACCCCTCCTCCGGTACGCCGATGATGCCGACGATCCGTTCCAGATCATCCACGGTGGCGAACTCGATGGTGATCTTGCCCTTGCTCCGACCGATGTCGACCTTCACCCGCGTGTCGAATCGGTCCGACAGACGGTCGGCGAGATCCGACAGGGCAGGCGCGTGGGGCTTCGGTCGCCGCTTGGCGGCCGATCCCTTCGCCGGGCCGTCGTTCAGCGTCAGAGCCACGATCTCCTCGGTCGCCCGTACCGACAGCCCTTCGGCGACGATCCGCAACGCCAGCTGTTCCTGGGCCTCCGAGTCGTCGAGGCTGAGCAGAGCGCGGGCATGGCCGGCGGAGAGGATGCCGGCGGCAACCCGGCGCTGCACCTGGGCCGGCAGGTTGAGGAGCCGGATCGTGTTGGAGATCTGCGGCCGGCTGCGGCCGATCCGACGGGCCAGTTCCTCGTGGGTGGCGCCGAACTCCTCCAGCAACTGCTGGTACGCGGCGGCCTCTTCCAGCGGGTTCAGGTTGGCGCGGTGGATGTTCTCCAGCAGCGCGTCCCGGAGCATGGCGTCGTCGCGGGTGTCCCGGACGATGGCCGGGATATTGTCCCGTCCCACCGCCTGGGCCGCGCGCCAACGGCGCTCGCCCATCACCAGCTCGTACTTCTCGTCGTCGAGCTGGCGCACCACGATCGGCTGCAGGAAGCCGACCTCCCGGATGGAGGTCTTCAGCTCCTCCAACGCCTCCTCGTCGAAAACCTGGCGCGGCTGCTTCGGGTTCGGCATGATCGCGTCGACCGGGATCTCCGCGAACCGAGCGCCCGGCACGGGGCTGAGCTCGGGCTCCGGTTGGTGGGCGGCGGCGCCTACCGGGGCCGTGTGGAGGGCAGTGGGGGTCACGCCCTCGTCAGCGTCGACGCTCCCGTTCTCCGGCTCGGCAGTCACGGTGCCGGCGGCACCCGGCACGGGCCCGGTCGGGATGAGAGCCCCCAGGCCCCGCCCCAGACCGCCCCGAGGGCGGTTCTTCATGCCACGCCTCCCAGCGACTCGTCCCCACTACGCATTCCGGCCCACCGGCTCCTTGACGCCCCGCTCGGCGATCTCCTGGGCGGCCTCGAAGTAGCTCGTGGCGCCCCGCGAACCGGGATCGTAGGTCATGACCGACTGGCCGTAGCTGGGTGCCTCCGACACCCGCACGTTGCGGGGGATGACCGCCTGGAGCACCTTGTCGCCGAAGTGGTTCCGGACGTCCTGCTCGACCGCGTCCGCGAGGCGGGTACGACGGTCGTACATGGTGAGCAGGATCGTGGAGACGTCGAGCTTCGGGTTGAGGTGTTGCCGTACCAGGTTGATGTTGTTGATCAGCTGGTTGAGGCCTTCCAGCGCGTAGTACTCGCACTGGATCGGAATCAGCACCTCCTGCGCGGCGACCAGGGCGTTGACCGTGAGCAGGCCGAGCGAGGGCGGGCAGTCGATGAAGACATAGTCGAACTGGCCCGGGTAGGCGGCGATGGCACGGTCGAGGCGCGACTCGCGGGCCACCACGGACACCAACTCGATCTCCGCCCCGGCGAGGTCGATCGTGGCCGGTACGCACCACAGGTTGGGGATGCCCTCGACCGCCTGCGCCACCTCGGCCAGCGGCACGCTGTTGATCAGGCAGTCGTAGACGTCTGGGATGCCGGTGTGGTGGGGCACGTTCAGGCCGGTCGACGCGTTGCCCTGCGGGTCCAGGTCGACCACGAGCACCCGGTTGCCGTGCAGGGCGAGCGCCACCGCGAGGTTGACCGTGGTCGTGGTCTTACCCACGCCACCCTTCTGGTTGGCGACGCACATGACCCGGGTCCGGTCCGGTCGAGGCATGGTCACCTCGCCACTGGGATTCAGGATCTGCACGGCGCGCATCGCCTCCATAGCCAACGGTGGGTCATCCTCTTCGCGCGTCGGGGTTTCACGTGAAACGTACGTGGGGTCGGTCGCGACCGCCGCCAACGACTCGGTCGACGCGACCGGTACGTCGGGAACCACCGGCGTGGCGTCGCGCGCCGCTGCGGCGGTGGGCTGGTGGGGCACGGCGGACTCGAAGCGCACCGCCGCCGCTCTGTTCCGCCGGCCCGGCGTCTGCCGCACGTCGGCGGCATTCGCGGGTCGACTCGGTCCGTCGGCCGCCCGCCGACCGGTCGTCGGCTCCGGCCCGATGGTCGGAGCCACCGCCTCGTCCGGTGCGGAGAACACATCGTCGTCCACCGGAACGGACGCTCCGGCGACGCCGGGGGACCAGCTCTGGTAGTCGGTTTCACGTGAAACAGGGTCGCTGGTTGACCCGGTCACGCGTGGATCGTCGTACCTGCCGTCGTCATGCACCTGTCATCCCTGCCCGCTTCGGATGGTCGGTCCGCGCCCCGGTCAACTTGGCCACACCCGCTCTCGCACCCCGGAGCGTACGGCCCCTCGGGAGCGGTCGGAGTCCGCGACGTCCGTCGGCCGCTCCACATTATCGACGCGCGGCCAGCCTACGGCGGACGGGCGTGGCCGGTCCACGTCGGGTTCTCATTCCGTCGTCCATCCGTACCGATACAACGAGGCAAACCGTCGACCGGACGCCCGATGGCGCCATGGTCAGCGGCGGCGAGTCCTCCCGCCGCGCGAGCGCTTGCTCGCCGCCGGTCGGGCCGGGCCGACCATCCGCTCCCGGACGATCTCCACCACCGTGGTGGGTGGGTCGATCACGCCGACGCCGCAGAGGTGCACGGCGGCCTCCCCGCCGCCGAGCCGTTCCACGACGGCGGCGTGCTCCTCGATCTCGGCCGCTGCGGACGATCCCTTGAGGGCAAGCAGTCGTCCACCGCGCACGGCGAGCGGTAGGCACCAGGCGGCCAGTCGGTCCAACGGCGCGACGGCGCGGGCGGTCACCACGTCACCGCTGATCGGGTCCCGGCCGCTCGACCCACTGGCGGCCTCGTCGGCGCGGCCACGGAACACCCGCACCGATCGGGTCAGGCCGAGCCGCTCGACGATCTCGATGAGGAACGACGTGCGCCGCGCGAGCGGCTCGATCAGCGTGACCGTCAGGTCGGGACGCGCGATGGCCAACACCAGACCGGGCAGCCCGGCGCCGGAGCCAACGTCGAGCACGCTCGCGTCGCTCGGAATGCGCTCGACCACGGCGGCACAGTTGAGGAGGTGACGGTCCCAGATCCGGGGCGCCTCCCGCGGGCCGATCAGACCGCGGACCACGCCGTCGGTGGCCAGCAGTTCGGCGTACGCGGCGGCGATGTCGAGCCGGTCACCGAAGAGAGTCAGCGCGGCCGGAGCCAGTTCGGGCGGCAACGCGGCATCGGCCGGCGACGGCGGACTCCCGTTCGCCGCGTCGTACCCCGCCGGGCTGTCGCTCCGGACAGCCGACGGCCCGGACGGCGTACCGCCCGGGCCGGTCACGGCATCAGCCGCGGTGTCGTCGTGGGTCAACGGAGTCAGTCCGCCGGCCGTACGACGATGCGACGGTTCGGCTCGACGCCCTCCGACTCGCTCGCCACGCCGGCCATGGCGTTGACCACGTCGTGGACGCACTTGCGCTCGAACGCGTTCATCGCCTCCAGGCGCACGGGCTCGCCGTACTCCTTCACCTTCTCGACTGCGTTCTTGGCAACGGCGGCGAGCTCCTTGCGACGGTTCGCCCGGTAGCCACCGACGTCGAGCAGCAGGCGGCTCGGCGTACCGGTCTGCCGGAAGACGGCGAGCCGGGTCAGCTCCTGGAGCGCATCCAGGGTGGCGCCACGCTGGCCGACCAGGTTCTGCAGCCGGGAGCCGACCACCTCGACGACGGGACGGCCGCTGGCCACCAACTCGTCGATGTCGCCGTCGTAGTCGAGGATGTCGAGCAGTCCCTCGACGTAGTCCGCCGCGATCTCGCTCTGCCGGAACAGGTCGCTCTCGCCCGCGCTCTTCTTCTCACGACCACCGGCCGGGGCCTCGGTGGCGTCGTCGGCCTCGGTGTCGTCGCCGTCCACCTCGATCGTCGCGGTCTCCTCCTCGTCCAGGGACTGGTCGGCGCGGGGGATGCTGGTCTCGGTCACGGTCTCATCTCCGTACTCGCTCGGCCGGACCGTCGGGTCCGCTGGTTTCCCGGGGCCGGCGGGAGGTCGCCGGTGCCCACGGGCACGTCTGTACGGGCAGTGTCGCCCGTGACCGCGCCGTGCGCGGCCGGTTCCGCCCGGCGCCGGCCATACGGCGGCTGCGCGGTGCGGGGCCCGGGCCGTCGCCGGTTGCCCGGCGACGGCCGCACGGCGGTCAGCCCTGCCGCTTGGCGGGGCGGCTCTTCTTCGGGTTGGCGGGCTTGGCACCCGGCTTCGGGCCGGCAACCTTCGGCGCGGCGGCCTTGACGGGCGCGGCCGGGGCGGCCTTGCCACGCCCGAAGAGCCCACCCGACTTGGCGGGCTGCACCGGATTGCGGCTGGCCGCGGGGGCGGTGGCCTTCTTCGCGGTCACCGGCGGCGGGAACTTCCGCAGCACCCACTGCTGCTGGCCGAGGGTGAAGAGGTTGTTCGTGACCCAGTAGATGATCACGCCGATCGGGAAGATCGCCCCCGAGATCAGCAGCGAGGCCGGGATGCCGTAGAGCATCAGGCGCTGGATCATCCGCTGCTGCGGGTCCTCGGCCCAGCCGGTCTTGAGGATCATCTGACGGCTGGTCAGATACGTGGTGGCGATCATCACCAGGACCAGGACACCAGCAATGATCTTCGTGGTGTTGCCGTTGGCGTTGAGCCGCGCCAGTTCGTCGGCGGTGGAGCCGAACTTGCCAGCGAGCGGGGCCGTGAAGAGCTTCGCGTGAGAGGCGCTATTGAACTGATCGACGGTCCAGCCGTAGATCGTCTTCTTGTCCTCGGGCTTGAACGGGTCGAGCCGCCGCAGCACGTGGAAGAGGCCGAGGAAGACAGGGATCTGGAGGAACATCGGAAGGCAGCCCATGAGCGGGTTGGCCTTTTCCTTCCGGTAGAGCTCCATCATCTCCTTCTGGAGCGTCTCCCGGTCACCCTTGTGCTTCTCCTGCAGCTCCTTGACCTTGGGCTGGAGCGCCTGCATCGCCCGCTGCGACTTGATCTGCTTGACGAAGACCGGGAACAGGATCACCCGGACGGTGACCACCAGGAAGATGATGGACAGGATCCAGGCGAAGTTCGTGCCGACCACCGCGCCGACCGGCACCCCGATGGCGTCCCACGCCGAGTGCCAGGTCAGCAGGATCCACGAAATCGCGTAGTAGATCCAGTCGAGACTCAGACTCAATTCGGGGCTCCAGTCACATCAGCACGACGGCGGCTGCCCGGCTCCGGAACCGGGTCATGTCCACCAGGGTGAAAGGGGTGGCAGCGCAGCAACCGGCGGACCGCCAGCACGACTCCCCGGAACGGGCCGTGCCGCACGAGCGCCTCCTGGGCGTACGCACTGCACGACGGGTAGAACCGGCAGCGTGCCGGCAGTGCCGGACTTATCCACCGACGGTACGCGATGATGGGCGCGATCAGCACCCGGGCACCTGTCGACGGCGGGCGTGTGGCGGTCGGATCGGCACTCACCGGGGCCGCCTCTCCCGTGGCGACCGGGCAACCGCGATGGCGGCGTCCAGGTCGGTGGTGAGCCGGGCGTACGACGCCTCGGCCGCGGCGGGCAGTGCTCGGACGACCAGGGTGCTGCCGTCGGGCAACGCGTCCAACCGTTCCCGGACCAGCGCCCGAAGTCGGCGCCGGACCTTGTTGCGGACCACCGCGTTGCCGACCGCCTTGGAGACGACGAAGCCGGCGCGGGCCGGAGCGGAGGGCTGCTCCGCGCCAGGCTCCCGCGCCGGCTCCGGCGAGGTCGTTGTGCTGTGGTCGGTGGCCGAAGGCATGGTCAGGTGGACCACGACGGCACCTCGGCCGACGCGTCGGCCACCGCGAACCGCTGCGGCGAAGTCAGTGCTGCGCCGCAGTCGCTGTGCGGCGGCCAGCACGACTGCCCACGTCCCCCGGACCAGCCCGGTCGGCTCAGGCCGACAGGGTGGTACGACCCTTGGCGCGGCGGCTCGAGAGGATGGCACGGCCGGCACGGGTGCGCATGCGCAGCCGGAAGCCGTGGGTCTTCGCGCGCCGGCGGTTGTTCGGCTGGTAGGTGCGCTTGCTCACGTCAGGCTCTCCGTTTTCGTACGCGCCCCGCGCGACGGGATCGCCGGGGTCGTGGGGTGGTCCAGGCCACCTCGACGATGGCCACCGTTCGGCGCTGCCCGGCGGAGCGGGACCGACGGTGCGGGGAAACGACCGCGGGCAGCAAGCACCCATCACCCTAGCAGAGGGCGAGAGAGCAGCCGCTCCAGCCTACGCAGGGGTGCAATGACCGTCAAACATCCACAGCGAGGAGGTCGGGACGCGCCCGGGACCGAAGGGGCGGTTTTCGCTGATGCCGACAAGGTCGCTGGGGCGTCGCCGGTTGATGGGGCAGGGACAACGCTGTTACCGTGCCCGATTGCGGTGAGCGTCGGATGCTCCGGTCGTCGCGCGCAGGCAAGACCGGACACGCTGGTGAATCGTTCGGCACGGTGAACCCGCTTCAACGGCCGTCCAGGCAGGGGCAGGTCCCGCGCCCGGGGGCGGCCACAATCGGTCGGTGCACAGGCTGTGGATAACCTGTGGACGAGCGCTGGTCAGTTGTCCGGGTGGGTGATGTTCCACCCGTGCACGCGGCGGGCCCGGGACGGGCGGCTGGCAGACAGCGGCGGCCGGGAGCAGAGGCGAGGGGGTGGCACGACGGTGGCCGGTACGACCGACCTTGCCGCGGTGTGGTTGGCGGCGACCGACGAGCTCGCCGACGAGATCATCTCCGCCCAGCAGCGCGCCTACCTCCGGTTGACCCGGCTGCGGGCGATCGTCGAGGACACCGCGCTGCTCTCGGTACCGGACGCGTTCACCCGGGACGTGATCGAGTCACGGCTGCGCCCGGCGATCACCGAGGCGCTGACCCGCCGACTCGGCCGGCCGATCCAGGTTGCCGTGACCGTACGCGTGGCGGAGGACGCCGCCGGCCGCCCGGCCGGCACCGTCTACCGCAGCACCCCGGAGCCTGGACCACTCGACGTCGACGAACCGCAGTCGGGCCCGCTCGGGAACGAGTACGCCGGACGGTCCGTGGCGAACGAGGGCATCGGTGACCAACTCGGGCCACGGCTGCCCGAGACCGCCGCCCCGCCGGCGCCGGCGGGTCCACCCCCCGCGCCGGTCGTCGACGCGCACCGGCCGGGGCTGATCCCGGCCAGCCGGGACGGGCAGGAGGCACTGTTCAGCACCGCCTTCGTCGAGCCGACGCGGTCGCCCCGACCGGCGCACGAGCGGCGCGGGTACGACGAGCAGGCGGCCCGACTCGATCCGCCCGGCCCCGACACCCGGCCGTACGAGCCCCGCTACCGCGAGGACGCCACGTCCCCCCGGGACCAGCACGTGATCCGTCCCCTGCCCCGCGACGGCGGAACGGACAGCGGCCCGGGTCGCAGCGGGATGGATCATCGTCCCGGCGGGCGTGACGAGCGCCGACTGCCCGGCGCCGACACCGGTGGCAACCGGTTGAACCCGAAGTACATGTTCGAGACGTTCGTCATCGGCTCGTCCAACCGGTTCGCCCACGCGGCGAGCGTGGCGGTGGCCGAGTCGCCGGCGAAGGCGTACAACCCGCTCTTCATCTACGGGCACTCCGGATTGGGCAAGACGCACCTGCTGCACGCGATCGGGCACTACGCCACGACGCTCGGCAACGCCCGCTCGGTCCGGTACGTCTCGACCGAGGAGTTCACCAACGACTTCATCAACTCGCTCCGGGACGACAAGACCAGCGCGTTCCAGCGGCGCTACCGCGACGTCGACATCCTGTTGATCGACGACATCCAGTTCCTGGAGAACCGCGAGCGTACGCAGGAGGAGTTCTTCCACACCTTCAACACTCTGCACAACGCCAACAAGCAGATCGTCATCACCTCCGACCGGTCGCCGCGTCAGCTCGCCACCCTGGAGGACCGGATGCGAACCCGGTTCGAGTGGGGACTGCTGGCCGACATCCAGCCACCGGATCTGGAGACCCGGATCGCGATCCTGCAGAAGAAGGCGGCACAGGAGCGGATGTACGCCCCGCCTGACGTGCTGGAGTTCATCGCCTCCCGGGTGTCGAACTCGATCCGGGAACTGGAGGGCGCGCTGATCCGGGTGACGGCGTTCGCCAGCCTGACCCGGTCGACTGTCGAGCTGTCCCTGGCCGAGGAGGTGCTCCGGGACTTCATGCCCGACGGCGCCGGGCCGGAGATCAACGCCGACCAGATCATGGCGTCCACCGCCGACTACTTCGGGGTGAGCCTGGAGGATCTGCGTGGCCAGTCCCGCTCGCGCGTCCTGGTCAACGCCCGCCAGGTCGCCATGTACCTGTGTCGTGAGCTGACCGAGTTGTCGTTGCCGAGGATCGGGCAGGCCTTCGGTGGCCGGGACCACACCACTGTGATGCACGCGGACCGCAAGATCCGCCAGCAGATGGCCGAGCGGCGCTCGCTCTACAACCAGATCGCCGAGCTGACCAACCGGATCAAGCAGAACACCTGAGGGGTACGACGCCGCACGACTCCCGGGACACGCCCGGCCGGATCTCCGGCCGGGCGTTCTTCTTGACGCCGCAACGCCGCGACCCGACTCCGGACGGTGCTCGCTTCGGCATCGGCGGCACCGATTTCGCCGCCCGACGAGGGCTTCGGCTTGACCCTCGACATGGTGTAGGCCACAGGATCGGTGCCGTGTCCACCTCGAAGCTCACTCGTTGTCCACAACTCGTTATCCACCGTCGGTGGATAACTACGGTCGGTCCCGCCTCAGTTACCCACAGGCTGTGGAGAAACCCTGTGTACGACGCTGTGGACGCCTGGGGACAACGCCGAAGTTATCCACCGATGATCGTCGAGGTGTGTACGAGCTGTTGAAGGTTCTGGGGACAACGCCAATGGTGATCTTCTCGGCTGTCCACAACCTTGGGGAGAAAGTCGGTGGATTACCGGTGGACAACCGGTGGACAACGGTGGACAACCGGCCCGCGCCGCCGGGTTGTGGACAGGTGACGCGGTTTCACACCCGGTTCTCCACAGCCAACCCACCGGTGCATAACCTGTCTGAGCTGGGCAGACCCGAGTTCTCCACAGTTTGCACAGGTGCGATGAAGACGATGGGTTATCTCTTCTAAGAGAACAAAAACCAATCATCACCGTTGGGCTTTCTGTGGATCGGGCCGAACGCTGCCGGACAGGCCGGTCAGCATCGACACGATCCATGGGGTCGGGCGCACAGCCGATGTCCCCGCGCCCTAAGGTGCGATGGACACCCGCACGGTCGGGCGGGACGGTAGGCAGCGGTCGGCATGAGAGAGTTGTCGCTGACGTCGACGCGGAGGCATTGATGAAGTTCCGAGTGGAGCGCGACGCGCTCGCCGAGGCCGTGGCGTGGACCGCGAAGAGCCTGCCCAACCGGCCGTCCGTACCGGTGCTCGCCGGGGTGATGCTCCGCGTCACCGACGGCAACCTGCGGGTCTCCGGTTTCGACTACGAGGTCTCCAGCCAGGTGACCGTCGAGGTGCAGGGTGACGCCGACGGCGCCGCGCTGGTCTCCGGCCGCCTGCTCGCCGAGATCACCAAGGCGCTGCCGGCCAAGCCGGTCGACATCGCCGCGGTCGGCGCCCACCTCGAGCTGGTCTGCGGCAGCGCGCGGTTCACGCTGCCCACCATGCCGGTGGAGGACTACCCCGCCCTGCCCGAGATGCCGCAGAGCGCCGGCACCGTCGACGCCGCGGCCTTCGCCACGGCGGTCGCCCAGGTGGCCATCGCCGCCGGCCGGGACGAGACACTGCCGATGATGACCGGCGTCCGCGTCGAGCTCTCCGGCAGCACGCTGTCGATGCTCGCCACCGACCGGTACCGGCTGGCGCTGCGCGAGATCCAGTGGCGACCCGACGACCCCGAGGTCAGCATCAACGCGCTGGTCCCGGCCCGCACCCTGAACGACACCGCCAAGGCCCTCGGTCCGCTGGGCGGCGAGGTCACCCTCGCCCTCGCCCAGGGCGCGGCGGGTGAGGGCATGGTCGGGCTCGCCGGTGGCACCCGTCGCACCACGAGCCGGTTGCTCGACGGCGCCAACTACCCGCCGGTGCGCTCGCTCTTCCCAGCCACCCACAACGCCGAGGCGCGGGTGTCGGTGAGCACGCTGATCGAGGTGGTCAAGCGGGTCGCCCTGGTGGCCGAGCGCACCACGCCGGTGCTGCTCAGCTTCAGCGCCGACGGCCTGGTGGTCGAGGCCGGCGGCTCCGAGGAGGCACGGGCGAGCGAGGCGATGGAGGCCACCTTCACCGGTGACGCGCTCACCATCGGCTTCAACCCCCAGTACCTCATCGACGGCCTGGCAAACCTGGGCGCGCAGACCGCCATGCTCTCGTTCGTCGACGCTTTCAAGCCGGCGGTGATCTCACCCGCTGGCGAGGATGGTGAGGTCATTCCGGGGTATCGGTACCTCATCATGCCGATCCGCGTCTCTCGCTGATCGGCCCAGCAACACCAGATCCACGGAGGTAGGAACAAATGCAGCTCGGCCTGGTAGGACTCGGCCGGATGGGCGGCAACATGCGCGAGCGGTTGCGGGCTGCCGGCCACGAAGTGGTCGGATTCGATCACAACCCGCAGCTGAGCGACGCGGCTAACCTCGCCGAGCTGGCACAGAAGCTCGAATCGCCGCGTGCCGTATGGGTCATGGTGCCCGCCGGCGTCACCGATGCCACGATCGACGAACTCGCCGAGGTGCTCGGGGACGGCGACATCATCATCGACGGCGGGAACTCCCGCTTCAGCGACGACGCTCCCCGTGCCGAGCGGCTGAACGCGCGCGGTATCGGCTACGTGGACGTCGGCGTCTCCGGAGGCGTCTGGGGCCGGCAGAACGGCTACGGCCTGATGGTCGGCGGCGCCCAGGAGCACGTCGACCGGCTCATGCCGATCTTCCAGGCGCTCAAGCCCGAGGGCGAGTTCGGCTTCGTGCACGCCGGCCCCGTGGGCGCCGGCCACTACTCCAAGATGGTGCACAACGGCATCGAGTACGGCCTCATGCACGCCTACGCCGAGGGCTACGAGCTGCTGACCGCCTCCGAGCTGGTGACCAACGTGCCCGGCGTGTTCAAGTCGTGGCGCGAGGGCACGGTCGTCCGCTCCTGGCTGCTCGACCTGCTGGACCGCGCTCTCGACGAGGACCCGGAGCTGGCCGACCTGAGCGGCTACACCGAGGACACCGGCGAGGGGCGCTGGACGGTCGACGAGGCGGTCCGGCTCGCCGTACCGCTGAACGTCATCACCGCCTCCCTGTTCGCCCGGTTCCAGTCGCGACAGGACGACTCGCCCGCCATGAAGGCCGTCTCCGCGCTGCGCCAGCAGTTCGGCGGCCACGCCGTCCACAAGCGCTGAGCGGTATCCACAACCTGTGTATGTCCGCCGGCTGGAACTTGTCGACTTCCGCTCGTACGAGCGGGTCGCCGTCGACCTCCAGCCGGGGGCGAACGTCCTGATCGGCGCCAACGGTGTCGGCAAGACCAACCTCGTCGAGGCGCTCGGTTACGTGGCGACCCTGGACTCGCACCGGGTCGCCACGGACGCGCCGCTGGTCCGGATGGGCGCCTCCTCGGCGGTGATCCGCTGCGCGGTCGTACACGACGGGCGCGAACTCCTGGTCGAGCTGGAGATCGTGCCGGGGCGGGCCAACCGCGCCCGACTGGGCCGATCGCCCGCGCGACGGGCGCGCGACGTGCTCGGGGCGCTGCGGCTGGTGCTGTTCGCCCCGGAGGACCTGGAACTGGTCCGGGGCGATCCGGCCGAGCGTCGCCGCTACCTCGACGACCTCCTGGTCAACCGGCAACCCCGCTACGCGGGCGTACGCGCCGACTACGACCGGGTGGTCAAACAGCGCAACGCCCTGCTGCGTACGGCGTACCTCGCCCGCAAGACCGGCGGCTCCCGCGGCGGCGACCTGGGCACCCTCGCGGTGTGGGACACCCATCTGGCCCAGCACGGCGCGGAGCTGCTCGCCGGCCGGCTGGAACTGGTCGCCGCGCTCACCCCGCACGTCGCCAAGGCGTACGACGCGGTGGCCGCCGGCCGGGGCGCGGCCGGCATCGCCTACCGGCCGACGGTCGAACTGGCCGAACCGACCACCGACCGGGCCACGCTCGCCGAGGCGCTGGCCGCCGCGCTCGCCGCCTCGCGGTCCGCCGAGATCGAACGGGGCACCACGCTCGTCGGGCCACACCGGGACGAGCTGGCCCTGTCGCTCGGCCCGCTGCCGGCCAAGGGGTACGCGAGTCACGGCGAAGCCTGGTCGTTCGCGCTCGCGCTGCGACTGGCCGGGTACGACCTGTTGCGCGCCGACGGCATCGAACCGGTCCTGGTGCTCGACGACGTCTTCGCCGAGTTGGACGCCGGTCGTCGGGAACGGCTGGCGGAACTGGTGGGCGGGGCGAGTCAACTGCTGGTCACCTGTGCCGTGGACGACGACGTTCCGGCCGCGTTGCGGGGCACCCGTTACCAGGTCGGCGAGGGGACGGTACGACATGTCGGATGAGCCAGAGACCCGGCCGGCGCGCGGCACGTCCACCGGCAGCGGCCGGCAGGCCGGGGATGCCGCCGGCGGGCGTACTCCACCTGCCGGGGCGACCGACGGGCAGCCGGAGGGGCCCAGCGGCCCGGAGTTGGCGCGGGCGGTGCTCGACGCCGCGCTGTCCCGCCGCCAGGCGGCGGCGCGCACCCGGCGTACCTCCGGCGGTGGCGCTGGCGCCGACGGCGCTGGCGGCTCGGGACGGCGGCTGCGTGGCTACTCGGGCCCGGGGCCTGACCCGCGCGACCCGCAGCCCCTGAGCGCGGTGCTGAACCGGCTGGTGAAGGCGCGGGGCTGGCAGCAGCCCGCGGCGGAGGCCACCGTGTTCGGCGCGTGGGAGCGGGTGGTCGGCGCGGAGGTCGCCCAGCACAGCCGGCCGGTCAAGCTGGAGAACGGCGAGTTGACCGTGGAGGCGCGCTCGACGGCCTGGGCCACCCAGTTGCGGCTGCTGGCCGGCTCGTTGCTCAAGCAGATCGCCCAGGAGGTCGGCCACAACGTGGTGCGCAAGCTGCACATCCACGGGCCGGCCGCGCCGTCCTGGCAGAAGGGTCCACGGCGGGTACGCGGGCGGGGACCGCGCGACACGTACGGCTGAGCCGGCCTGCTCAGCGCCGCCGCTGCGCCTCCCGGGCCGCACGCTTTCGCTCGCGCTGCTCCTGCGTGTAGCGCTTGCGCTCGGCCAGGTCACGTTTCCACGCCTCGCGGGCGGCCGTCGAACCGCCCTGCACCGCGCCCTGCACGCCGTCGGCCGGCCCGGCGAGGTGCCGGAAGGCCCAGCTCAGGAGTCGACCGCCCTCGCCGGGTGCTCTGGTGGTAGCGCCGTCCTCGCTCATCTGCCGCCCCTCCCACGTGCCGTCGCTCTAAGGTTGCCGCACCAATGGTTGGTGTACCAACGATCGGTACGATAGTTGCCGTGCGCGAGGAGAGCAACCGATGAGCGACCAACCGCAGGGCACCGATCCGCTGGCGCTGGAGCAGCAGGTCTGCTTCGCCCTGTCGGTTGCGGCCCGCAGCGTGGTGGCCGTCTACCGGCCCCTGTTGGAGCCGATGGGCCTGACCCACCCGCAGTACCTGGTGATGCTGGCGCTCTGGCAGCACGCCCCGCTGTCCGGCCGTGACCTCAGCCGCCTGTTGCAGCTCGACCCGGGCACCCTGTCACCCCTGCTCAAGCGGCTCGAAGCGGCCGGCTACCTGCGCCGGGAACGGGACGCCGCCGACGAGCGCAGCCTCGCCGTCACCCTCACCGCCAGCGGCATGGCCCTGCGCGCCCAGGCCGAGCGGATCCCGGCCGCGATCGTCCAGCGCCTCGGACTGCCCGTAGAGGACCTGCAACACCTGCACGCGGCGCTCACTCAGGTGATCGCCGCCGCCAACCGCCCCGCCGGCCCGGAGGTTCAGGCGTCGGCGTAGACGGCGAAGCCGCGCTCGGCGCACCGCCGGTAGAACGCCGCCAGCACGCCCAGCTCCGCACAGGTGAAGTTCCACTGCGGCGGATCACCGCTCTCGTCGCGCAACGCGTCGAGCCGGGTGTCCAGCCAGCGCAGCTGCTGCTCCGCCAGCCGACCGTCGCCGAGCAGCGACCGCAGCACCGTACTCACCGAGTCGAAGGTGACCGTCTCGCCGTACTCCCGGTGCCCGGCCACGAACCGTTCGATGCCACCGGCGATCCAGGCGCAGCCGTCCGGGTCGATCACCGGGTCCTCGTCCTCGGCCGCGGCGTCTGTGGCGTACAACACACCTTCGAGGCCGAGCAGGAGATCCACCAGCTCGGTGTACGCGGTCGCCCGGACGGTGCCGGTCTTCGCGATCAGCTCGGCCAGCGCCGCCGTCGGCGCGGAGATCCGTGGCAGGTCGACGATCTCGCCGAAGTCGACGAACTCGGCCGGCGCCACCGGATCGTAGAAGCGGCCGGTCCGCGGCCACTGCACCGCGACGTTGTCCAGCCCCATCTGTCACCTCTTAGAGAGCACGTGTCGGGTCGATCGGGTCGATCGTCCCGGTTCCGGCCGGTAAAGATCAAGGCCGCTTCCGGGGCGCCGCAAACGTACGGCACGGACGATCCGACCGCGACCCCCGACCCGCCCGAGCGCGGGTCAACCTGTCTGGGGGCGGCGCGTCCGAACAGGGCGTGGCGTGTGGGGGGAGTCGAGGGTAACGGGGTTCTGCCGGCTACGGACATCTCAGCCGCCTCGTTGAGGGTGCCGAGTGGTGGTTCTGTCCCCCGCGCACAGTAGGATTGACAGCGAGACGAAGACCCGGTGCGGGCGAGCGACGGGGCCGGTGGCCCCAAGTCATTCTCCACCCCGGGTCGAGCCGATCGCGATCCGCGGGCGACCGCGGCGACCGGCGCGTTCGACCCGCTGTCCGGAGATCTCCGGCACCGGTCCGCGCGCCGACGTCGCGTCATGTCCCGCCGAACCCGCGCCCGACGCGCCCCACCGGCGCCGACGACGCGAGAAAGTGGCCGAGGGTGGCAGCGCAGGACAAGCAGGAGTACGGCGCAGAGTCGATCACCGTTCTCGAGGGGCTGGAGGCGGTCCGCAAGCGGCCCGGTATGTACATCGGGTCCACCGGCGAGCGCGGTCTGCACCACCTCGTCTGGGAGGTCGTCGATAACGCGGTCGACGAGGCGATGGCCGGCTACTGCGACACCATCGACGTGGTGCTGCTCGCCGATGGTGGGGTCCAGGTCACCGACAACGGCCGTGGCTTCCCGGTCGACCTCCACCCGAAGCTCAAGAAGCCGGGCGTCGAGGTCGCACTGACCGTGCTGCACGCGGGTGGCAAGTTCGACGGCAAGGCGTACGCGGTCTCCGGCGGCCTGCACGGCGTCGGCGTCTCCGTGGTGAACGCGCTGTCGACGAAGATGGCAGTGGTGATCCACAAGTCCGGCTTCGTCTGGCGGCAGCAGTACACCAACTCCAAGCCATCCGCGCTGGAGAAGGGCGAGACCACCGACCGCACCGGCTCTGCGGTTTCCTTCTGGCCCGACGCGGACGTCTTCGAGACGATCGACTTCGACTTCCAGACCATCTACCGACGCCTGCAGGAGATGGCCTTCCTCAACCGGGGCATCACCATCCACCTGCTCGACGAGCGGGTCCCGGAGGACGAGGACGGCAAGACCCGCGAGGTCACCTTCCGCTACGACGGCGGTATCGCCGACTTCGTCCGACACCTCAACGCCTCCAAGAACCCGATGCACAAGACGGTGGTCGAGTTCGAGGCCGAGGAAGAGGGCATGTCCCTCGAGATCGCCATGCAGTGGAACGAGTCGTACGGCGAGTCGGTCTACACCTTCGCCAACAACATCAACACGCACGAGGGCGGCACCCACGAGGAGGGCTTCCGGTCCGCGCTGACCAGCGTGGTCAACCGGTACGGCACCGATAAGAAGCTGCTCAAGGGCGACGAGAAGCTCTCCGGCGAGGACATCCGAGAGGGCTTGGCCGCGATCATCTCGGTCAAGCTGACGAACCCGCAGTTCGAGGGCCAGACCAAGACCAAGCTGGGCAACACCCCGGTGAAGAGCTTCGTGCAGCGGGTCTGCAACGACCGGCTGGTCGACTGGTTCGACCGCAACCCGGCCGAGGCCAAGACGATCATTCAGAAGGCCTCCCAGGCCGCCCGCGCCCGGATCGCCGCGCAGCAGGCCCGCAAGCTGGCCCGACGCAAGTCGCTGCTGGAGTCCGGCTCGATGCCGGGCAAGCTGGCCGACTGCCAGTCCACCGACCCGCGCGAGTCCGAGGTCTTCATCGTCGAGGGCGACTCGGCCGGTGGTTCGGCCAAGCAGGGTCGCGACCCGCGCACCCAGGCGATCCTGCCGATCCGCGGCAAGATCCTCAACGTGGAGAAGGCGCGGATCGACCGGGTCCTCAAGAACAACGAGGTCCAGGCGCTGATCACCGCGCTCGGCACCGGCATCCACGACGACTTCGACATGGAGAAGCTGCGGTACCACAAGGTGGTGCTGATGGCCGACGCGGACGTCGACGGCCAGCACATCCAGACCCTGCTGCTCACCCTGCTGTTCCGCTTCATGCGTCCGCTGGTCGAGCTGGGGCACGTCTACCTGGCCGCCCCGCCGCTCTACAAGATCAAGTGGAACAAGAAGGGCGACGACGCTCAGTACGCCTACTCGGACCGGGAGCGGGACGGGCTCATCGCGCTGCGCCAGCAGAAGAAGCCGAACGCCAAGCCGGACGACATCCAGCGGTTCAAGGGCCTCGGCGAGATGAACTATCCCGAGCTGTGGGAGACCACGATGAACCCGGCGACCCGCACCCTGCGTCAGGTCACGCTCGACGACGCTGCAACCGCAGACGAGTTGTTCAGCGTCCTGATGGGTGAGGACGTCGAAGCCCGCCGGTCGTTCATCCAGCGCAACGCCAAGGATGTGCGGTTCCTGGACATCTGACGGACGTCGACGGGCCAGCCGGGCAGCACCTGGCTGGCCCGCCGGTCCACAGAGTTATCCACAGCTTGACGGCTATCCACAGCCGTTATCCACAGCACGAAAACGACTCTGAGTCTGATAAGGGTATACAGTGACCGATTCCCCCGAGTCCACACCGAACGAGCCCGAGGTCCCCACCGAGGCCATCGCCGCGGTGGTCGCGCACGACCGGATCGAACCGGTCGGGCTCGAGGTGGAGATGCAGCGCTCCTACCTCGACTACGCGATGAGCGTCATCGTCGGGCGCGCGCTGCCGGACGTCCGGGACGGGCTCAAGCCGGTCCACCGCAAGATCCTCTACGCCATGTTCGACTCCGGCTACCGGCCGGACCGCGGCTACGTGAAGTGCTCCCGCGTCGTCGGCGACGTGATGGGCCAGTTCCACCCGCACGGCGACTCGGCGATCTACGACGCGCTGGTCCGGATGGCGCAGCCGTGGTCGCTGCGCTACCCGCTGGTCGACGGCAACGGCAACTTCGGCTCGCCGGGTAACGATCCGGCTGCCGCCATGAGATATACCGAGTGCAAGCTCGACCCCCTCGCGATGGAGATGCTGCGGGACATCGACGAGGACACCGTCGACCTGCAGGACAACTACGACGGCCGGGCCAAGGAGCCCACCATCCTGCCGTCCCGGATCCCCAACCTGCTGGTGAACGGCTCCGAGGGCATCGCGGTCGGCATGGCCACCAAGATCCCGCCGCACAACCTGCGCGAGATCGGCGCGGCGGTGCAGTGGTGCCTGGAGCACCCGGAGGAGGACGAGGAGACCACCCTCGAGGCGCTGCTCGGCATCGTCAAGGGCCCGGACTTCCCGACCCACGGTCTGATCGTCGGCACGACGGCGATCCAGGACGCGTACCGCACGGGTCGTGGTTCGATCCGGATGCGGGCCGTGGTGGAGGTCGAGGAGGACAAGCGGGGTCGTCCCTGCCTGGTCGTCAGCGAGCTGCCCTACCAGGTGAACCCGGACAACCTCGCCGAGCGGATCGCCGAGCTGATCAAGGAGGGCAAGCTCGCGGGGATCGCCGACATCCGCGACGAGTCCTCCGGTCGTACCGGTATGCGGATCGTGCTGGTGCTCAAGCGCGACGCGGTCGCCAAGGTGGTGTTGAACAACCTCTACAAGCACACGCAGCTTCAGGAGACGTTCGGCGCCAACATGCTGGCGCTCGTCGACGGGGTGCCGCGCACGCTCAACCTGGCACAGTTCATCAGGTACTACGTCGAGCACCAGATCGACGTGATCCGTCGGCGGACCGCGTACCGGCTGCGCAAGGCCGAGGAGCGGGCACACATCCTGCGCGGCCTGGGCAAGGCGCTGGACGCCCTGGACGAGGTGATCGCCCTGATCCGGCGGTCGCCGACGGTGGACGACGCCCGGCAGGGCCTGATCCGGCTGCTGGAGATCGACGAGATCCAGGCGACCGCGATCCTGGACATGCAGCTGCGCCGGCTCGCCGCCCTGGAGCGGCAGCGGATCATCGACGACCTGGCGAAGCTTGAGATCGAGATCGCCGACCTCAAGGACATCCTCGCCAAGCCCGAGCGGCAGCGGAAGATCGTCTCAGAGGAGCTGGGCGAGATCGTCGCCAAGTGGGGCGACGACCGGCGTACGCAGATCATTCCGTTCGACGGCGAGGTCTCGATGGAGGACCTCATCGCCCGGGAGGACGTGGTCGTCACGATCACCCGGACGGGGTACGCCAAGCGGACGAAGGTCGACCTGTACCGCTCGCAGCGCCGGGGCGGCAAGGGCGTCAGTGGCGCCACGCTGCGGCAGGACGACATCGTCAGCCACTTCTTCGTATGCTCCACGCACGACTGGATCCTGTTCTTCACGAACAAGGGCCGGGTGTACCGGGCCAAGGCGTACGAGTTGCCGGAAGCCAGTAGGGTAGCCAAGGGCCAACACGTGGCCAATCTGCTCGCCTTCCAACCGGATGAGCAGATCGCGCAGATCATCGAAATCCCGGACTACCAGGTAGCCCCCTATCTGGTACTGGCCACGAAGAACGGCCTGGTGAAGAAGACGCGGCTCGAGGAGTTCGACTCCAACCGTTCCGGCGGCATCATCGCGATCAACCTGCGCGATGAGGACGAGCTGGTCGGTGCTGCTCTGGTGGCGCCGGAGAACGACCTGCTGCTGGTCTCGAAGAAGGCGCAGGCCATCCGGTTCAACGCCTCGGACGAGGCGCTGCGGCCGATGGGTCGGGCCACCTCGGGCGTGATCGGCATGCGCTTCACGGACGACGATGTCCTACTCGCCATGGAGGTCGTCCGGGACGGTCTGGACGTCCTGGTGGCCACGAACGGGGGATACGCGAAACGTACCCCGATCGAGGAATACCCGGTGCAGGGCCGGGGAGGTAAGGGCGTGCTGACTGCGAAGATCACCGAACGGCGCGGTGGTCTGGTCGGTGCGGTGGTGATCGACCCGGACGACGAGTTGTTCGCGATCACCAGCAACGGTGGTGTCATCCGGACTCCGGTGAAGCCTGTACGCCGTACGCGTGACCGGAACACAATGGGGGTCAAGCTGATGGACCTCCCGGACGGCGTGACTATCGTGGCGATTGCTCGCAATGCCGACGAGCCTGACGAACAGGACTAGTTGAATGACGGAGACACAGGCGAAGTCGGGGAACACGGGGACCTCGGCCAACCCGGTCGACGAGGAGGCCGCCAAGGGCGGCACACCAGCGACCGGCCGCGCGGCCGTGGGCCGGGCCACGGTTCCCGCCGACGCGCCTGCCCCGAAATTCACCCGGGCTCCCGGCATGACACCCCCGCCGGAGCAGCCCGGCGAGGACGCGGGATCGGGTGACACCAAGGCCGAGAAGTCGGCCGGTGAGGCAGCGACGTCCACCGGGGCGGCCCCCACGGCGGCCGCCCCGAACCCGGCGCGGCCGACGACCACGCAGCCGATCAGCACCCGACCCGGTCAGGCGACATCGACCGGGGCTACTGGCACGCAGCCCCGGATCACACCGGGCATGACGCCGCCGGATCCGGGGCGTACGTCCACCGGTGGTCGCCCCGTGAGCGGTGGCGGTCTGCCGCCGGGGATCGGCAACCCGTCGGCCGTCGGGGCTGCCCGGGTCGGCGAGGCGGTCCGCGCCGCGCGGAGCTCGGTCAGCTCCGCGGCGTCCCGTGGGCCGCGCCGGGCCCGGCTGAACCTCAAGCGGATCGACCCCTGGTCCGTGATGAAGTTCGCGTTCGCCGTCTCGGTGGTGCTGTTCATCGTCGTGGTGGTCGCCACGTCGGTGCTCTACCTGGCGCTGGACGCGATGGGCGTGTTCCAGAGCGTCAACGACAGCCTCAGCGACCTGGTCAACGCGGGTGGTGGGCAGAGCACCAGCGGGTTCCAGATCACCGCCAAGGGCGTGATCCTCAGCTCGGCGCTGATCGGCCTGGTCAACGTGGTGCTGTTCACCGCGCTGGCCACGCTGGGCGCGTTCGTCTACAACGTCTGCGCCGACCTGGTCGGCGGGATCGAGCTGACGCTCGCCGAGCGGGACTGAGTGTGACCGGGGCGTCGGGGCCTCCGCGGAATGCGGTCGCTCCGACGCCCCGTACTCAGGTAGGTTTTGCGGGCGGCGACGACCCGGATCGCGCAGTCGGACCCCGATTTGGGGCCGGCGCGGCGGATGGGTTAATCTTGCTCGTCGCTACGCGGGGCTATAGCTCAGTCGGTTAGAGCGCAGAGCTGATAACTCTGAGGTCGATGGTTCGATTCCATCTAGCCCCACCGCACATCGTCCGACGGTAGTCGAGCGCAAGGGGTTGCCCCATGTTCAAGAAGCTGCTGATCCTGGCCGGCGTCGTCGGCGTGGCTGCCGTCGTCTTCAACAAGGTCAAGGCCGCCAACGACGAGCGCGCCCTCTGGCACGAGGCGACCACCGCGCCCGACCTGCGCTGATATCAAGATGGCGGCGATTTGGTCGCCGTCGTTGCGGGGCCCTAGCTCAACTGGCAGAGCACTGCCTTTGCAAGGCAGGGGTTAGGGGTTCGAGTCCCCTGGGCTCCACCAGCGCTTTCTTCGGCTGATCTCGGCCCTCGGTACAGCCAACCGGTCTGCGCTACGGTGCTCGCTGTGATCCGGCAAACCATGGCGGCCTCCGTAGACAAGCCGAGCGAGGTCGAGGCGGCTGAGGCCTGGTTGAACGCCAACCGAGACGCTCTCACCCACGCCGAAGAGGATGGCGGCTGCGGCTGCTGCGTCCGGGCCTGGAAGTTGGAAGGGCCTGCCGAGCTGTTGGCGACGATCCCCTACGAGGTCTCGGCCTCCTCCGACTGGGATACGGCCTAGCCGCTTCCTGGAAGCAGACCGACGGGTCGCGTCGCGGGCCCTACCACGACTCCCCGGCTGCGCCCGGCGGGAAGCGCCGCCCACCGCCACGCCGCCTCAGGCAGTCGAACCCTTCGACGTCTCACCGTGAGTGGTCATGGGTCGACGTGTGAGGTCCATTGCCTCGACTGCCGTTACCAGTGGCGCCAACTCGGGGTTCTTGGCGGCGTCGTCCAGCGCTTTCCGCAGGGCGGTGTCGTTGGTCGGCCGGGCCTCCCGCAGGAGCTTCAGGCCGGCGTCGGTGACGTCGGTGTAGATGCCGCGGCGGTCGGTCGGGCACAGGTAGCGGGAGAGCAGGCCACGGTCCTCCAGACGGGCGACCAGGCGGGTGGTGGCGCTCTGGCTCAGCACCACGGCGTCGGCGACCTGCTTCATCTGCAGATGGCCGCCTGCGCGGTCGTGCTGGCGGCTGAGCACGTCGAGCAACGAGTACTCCCGCACGCTGAGGTCGTGCGCGGACTGCAGAGCGCGCTCAAGGTGTGCCTCGATCCTGCCGTAGAGGAGGGAGAGGGCTGCCCATCCGCTGGCGAGGGCGGTTAGCGCGGGATCCGTGGCGGTCATGGTCCGGGTCTTCCTTTGGGGCGGGAGTTTCAGGGTAAGCCTGTTCCGGGAATGTCAGCTAGCGCCTACATCAGGCCCTTGCAAGCAAGTTTGGTGGCCGTCGCTGGATTCTCCACCCGGCCGCCGAACCGATCAGCCTGGTTCCTCGTGGAGCCGCCCGAACCTGGGCGTACCCGTTGAGGTGCCGGGCCACAGCGAAAGGTGCGTCATGACCGTCTCCGGCACTCCGATGAACCTCACCCGGGCCGCCCACGTCGGGATCTCAGTCTCGGATCTGGACGCCTCGATCGCGTTCTATTCCGCTCTCACCGGGCGGGAACCTGTGGCGGAGGGGACCATGGGCAGCGTGCGGTTCGGCATTACGCAAGGGCTGCCTACCGCGAAGCTGCGATACGCGACGATCAACCTGGACGGTCTCGGCATCGACCTGATCGAGTTCCAGGAGCCGGTCGGGGAACGCACGAACGGCATGGCGAACCGCCCCGGCTCCATGCATCTCTGCTTTCGGGTCGACGACTTCGACGCCGTGTACCAGCGGATGAAGGAAGCCGGCTACGACTTCCTCGGCGACGACTACACGTTCATCGCGGGCGAGGTCACCCCTGAGGCGGCGCTCGGCACCAAGGTCGCCTACTTCTCCGATCCGGACGGCACGAACCTGGAGATCATCGAGCCCAAGGGCGGCTTCGCGGGCTAGACAGCGGGCCCGCACCTCGCCGCCGATGGTCATCCGGTGCGCGGTTCACGGCAGGCGGGACTCACCTCTGGACGTCCGGAGGCGGGTCCCGCCTGCCGTATGGGCGACCCGCAGGATAATCGCCGCCGTCGGCGAGGGCCGTTCCCACAGTGGATCCTCGCCTGGGCGCCTCGACGAACTCTTCGGGCCTACCGCCAATTTGGCCGCTGACGACGACTCCGGTGGCCGCAACGGGTCGCTGACCTGCGCAAAGAAGCGCCCGGCCCGACGATGTGTCGGGCCGGGCGCGTCCGGATCGAGCTACGCGACGAAGCGGGAACGGCGACGGCGTGCGATCACGAAGCTCGCGCCGCCGACGAGCAGGAGCGCGCCGCCGATGCCGGCCACGGTCGCGGTGTCGGCGCCGGTCACGGGCAGTCCGCCACCATCACCGCCGGCAGCGACCGGGCTCGTGGAGGTGGCCGCAGTCGGCGCGACGGTCGACGTCGCACTCGCCGTGGGCGTGGGCTGCGTCGTCGTCGGCGACGTCGTCGGCGTCGGGGTGGGCTGCGCCGCGCAGTCGAGCGCACGGGCGGCGTACAGGCCCTCGTTCAGGTAGGCCAGGTAAGGGTCGACTGTTTCGGCGTCGAGCGTCTTCTGCGCGGCCTCCTTCACCTTGGGGCCGGCGCCGGTCATCGTCTGGCCAACCTTGATCCGCAGATCGATCGTCCAGACGGCCTGTGCGTCGTTCTTGAGCCAGGCGCGCAGATCCTCCGAGGTGCCGTCCAGCCGCTTCTGGGTGGCGTCCGGCAGGGTGGTCAGGGACTCCTTCTTCGCCGTGGCCTGGATCTGGTTGGCCAGCACGCGGAGCTGGGTTGCCGTGGCGGTGTCCAGGTCGAAGGTGAACAGCTCACGGATGTCCGTGAACGTCTTGCGCTCGACCGTCTGGCAGTTCTGGTCGAGCCCGGGCGACGCGCTCTGTGCCATCGCCGGTGCGGCCGGAACCATGAAGGCCAGGGCTATCGCGATGCCGGCCGGGATCTTGCCTCGCATGTGGATCGTCCTCCCCGTTGTCAATCAAAGCCTGGGGATACTACCGCCCACGGGCGTAGCGCATGGCCCCGCGTTTACCGGGACGGGAGGCGGGGATCCGCGATCGTGCGCATCGACGTGAACGAACCGAACTCGGCCGAGAATTTCTGGGAAGGGATGCGGGAGGCGGCCGCTGCCGCTACCCGGCACCAGGACGACGACCTGCTCGCAGCGGTCGTCAAGATTGGCAGATCCGCGCTGGCCCAGGGCGTCGAACTCGTGCCATCCTCCGGATTCTTTCTCGCGTGTCCGGTGTGCAGCGCCGCGTCGGGGCAGCACTGCATCAATTCGCCCGGTCACCCCCTTGGCGACGACAGACTTCATCCGGAACGCATCGAGTTGGCCGAGAAGGCGATGCGGGGGGAGGTGCCGCTCCCCGGGCCGCTGCGGTAATGGCGTGTCGGCTCGCGGGTCGTCCTTGTCAGGAGCGGGAGCGCCGCGCGCGCGTCAGCCGTTGGAAGCGCGGACCTGCCCGGAGCCACAGGAGCGACACCGCCAGTCCGATGGTTCCCATGGCGACGACGACCCCTCGGGACAGTTCGGTGTTGACCGGTTCCGGCATGCACCGGGACGGGGTGTAGTCGATGGTGAGTTGCTGGTGCAGCGGCGGTAGTCGCCGGTCGGGAAACGACCGTTCGTAGATGCCGCAGGTGGTGGGCCCGTCAACGGCGTCTACCCGCAGCAGCACGTAGGGGCCGTCGGCGGTCCGGGCCGGTTCCACCGCGATCACCGTCGCCGGCGTCAGCACGCCGACGGGTGGGGGCGGCTCGCGGTCGTCGGTGACACCCAGCAGTATCAGCAGGCCGCAGGGCAGCAGCAGCGCCAGCGGAAGACTTGGCCAGGCCTTCGGACGAGTTCCGTTGGCCAGGAACGACGGCATGCCGCCAGGCTAGTCAGCGAGATCAATGATGCCCGAGCCACCGGTCAGCGCTGCCGTCAGTCGCCGTCGACGGGCTGGGCGAGGTCGGGTCGGGCTGCCGGGAGATGCGCGACCAGCCTGGTGAGCGCGCCGTTGGCGAGGGTGGCGCCGAGCGCCGATCCGGCGCCGATGGTCCAGCCCACCGGCCCGAGCGGGGTGCAGCCGAAGAACTGACTCACACCCGGCGTCTGCACCACCACGACGAGCACTCCCAGCGACGCCGCCGTGGACGCCAGCACCGCCGGGCTGGTGCCTCCGGCCAGGATGGTCTGGCCGAGTTGGGTGCCGACCAGTGAGACGAGAGCGACGGTGCCGGCCCGGCGCTGCCGCCCGGTGTACCGGGCCAACGTCCAGCCGACCGTCGCGCCCAGCGTGGTGGACGCCGCGCGTAGGCCGATCTCCCTGCTGAGGGTCTCACCGAGGGACGCGTCCGGGCCCTCCCGAAGCAGTCCGTCGGTGCGGTCCGCGGCGGGTGGCCGGACCGCGATGGCCAGCGCCGGGGCCAGGTCGGTGAGCAGGTTGACCAGCAGCAGTTGCCGGCCGGTGAGGGCCGAGCGGCCGGTCGCCGCGGCGCTGAGCACGCTGAACGCGATCTCGCCGAGGTTGCCGCCGACGAGGATGCTCAGCGCGTGCCGGACCGAGGACCACATGGCACGCCCCTCGACCAGGGTGGCGATGATGGTCTCCAAGCGGTCGTCGGTGACCACCAGGTCGGCGGCCGCTCGGGCCGCCGGTGTGCCACGTTGGCCGAGGGCGATGCCGACGTCGGCCAGCCGGATCGCCGGGGCGTCGTTGGCGCCGTCGCCGGTCATCGCCACGGTCCGCCCGCACTTCTGCAACGCCTGGATGATCCGTACCTTGTGGGTCGGGGTGCAGCGGGCCACCACGTCGGTGGTGGCGAGCCGTTCGGCGAGCGCCTCGTCGTCCAGTTGGTCGAGTTCGGCGGCCGTGACCACCCGCTGCTCGTCGTGCTCGCTGATGGTGGCCGCGATGGCCTCGGCGGTGGCCGGGTGGTCGCCGGTGATCATGATGGTGTGCACGCCCGCCTGCCGGATGCGGCGTACCGCCGGGGCGGCGCTCTCCCGGACTCCGTCCGCGAGCGCCAGGAACCCCACGAAGGTCAGCCCCCGGACCTCGGAGTCGGTGATCTGCGCGGCGTCCACCTGGCACTCGGCGACAGCGAGGATCCGGTGCCCGGCGCCCGCCCGGTCGGCCAACACACGCTGAAGTTCCGCGCGGCCGGCGTCGTCAAGCGGCTCCCGTCGGCCGTCGGTACGCCGGTTCACGCACCGGGGCAGCACCGTCTCGGGGGCGCCCTTGACGCTCAACAGCAGGCGTCCGTCGGTCTCGCCGACGGTGGCGTGGTAGCCGCGGGACGGCTCGAACGGCAGCCCGCCGACCGCGCGCCAGCCGGTCGCCCCGGTCTGCTCGACAACCTGAGCCGTGGCGGCGCCCCGCCGAACCGCCCGGTCGGTCTGCAACGCCAACTCTTCCGGATCGGCCGCCGCCGGGGTGGCCCGCAGCGCGGTGGCGAGAGTCGACCGCAGGCGGTCATCGAGCCGGTCCACCGGCGCGTACCGGTCGCCGACCCCGTCGCCGACCCCCGCGAGGAGCAACTTGCCCTCGGTGAGGGTGCCGGTCTTGTCGAAGCAGAGCACATCCACCCGGCCCAACGCCTCGATGGTGCGCGGATTGCGGACCAACGCGCCGTGCTCGGCGAGGCGCCGGGCCGCCGCCAGTTGCGCGGCGCTGACCAGAAACGGCAGCCCCTCCGGCACCGACGCCACGGCCAGGTTCGCGGCGGTCGCGGCCGTTTCGGCCAGGGGTACGCCCCGGAGCAGTCCCGCCCCGGCGACGGCGATCGCCGAACCGGCGGCCAACGGGATGGCGGCGCTGGTCAACGAGCCGAGTCGAGCCTCCACCCCGCTCGTCGGGGGCGCCTGGCGGACCAGCGCCAGACTGCGGCCGGACTCGGTGTCGGCCCCGGTCGCCACCACGACGGCGGTGCCGTGGCCGGCGGCGACGGTGGTGCCCTCGTACAGCATCGAGTGGCGGTCGGCGATGGCCGCGGCGACGACCGCCCGGTTGCTCTTGGCGACCGGCAGCGACTCGCCGGTCAGCGACGACTCGTCCGCCTCCAATCCCACCGATTCGAGCACCCGGCAGTCGGCCGGTACCGAGTCACCCGGTTCGAGGGAGATGACGTCGCCGAGCACCAGGTCCTCGGCCGCGACGACCTGCTCGGCTCCGTCCCGGCGGACCCGGGCGGTCACCGCCGAGCGCGACAGCAGCTCCGCCAGCGAACGTTCGGTGTTGCGCTCGTGCACGGCGCCGACCAGTGCCGACCCGCCGACGACGCTGCCGACCAGCGCGGCGTCGACGAGTGAGCCGAACGACGCGGACAGCACCGCCCCGGCCGCCAGCACGGGTGTGAGTGGGTTGGACAGCTCGTCCAGGAACGCCCGCAGCAGCCCACCACCGCTGGGCGTGCCGCCGCCCGTGCCGTTGTCGTCATGCCGGCGGTGCGCCTCCGCGCTGGTCAACCCGTCGGGTGTGGTGTCCAGGCGGTCCAGCACGGTCCGTACCGGCATCAGGTGCCAGGCGGTCGCCACCGGCGCCGGCGCGTCCGACCGGTCGGGTAGCCGGTGGGCCCGCCAGACCCCGTTCGCGAACGCCAGCGCGGCCGCGCCGTTGACCGCCACGAGGGCCCGATGTGGCAGTTGGGCCGGCGGCGCGGTGAACGCGCCCAGCGCACCCAGTCCGGTGCCCGCCATGGCGAGCCGGATGTTCTGCTGGGTCATCCGCCGGGCTGCCCCGGTCGCCTCGACCAGCAGTGCCACCACCCGAAGGTCGGCGCCGACCAGCAGGTGCGCTCCCCACGGGGGCAACTCCTCGGCGGCCGACATGCCGAGCCCGCAGTCGGACGCGCCGAGCGCCGCCCGGTCGCCGGAGACCAGCATGACCACCGCGCCGTCGCGCTGGAGCGCGCGTACGGAGTCGGCCAACCGGTCTCCACCGGGCAGCAGCGTGTCGGCGAAGTCGTACCGCTGCTCGTCGCCCCCGGCCACGACCAGCCTCAGTCCGGCGTGCCGCGCGGCGGCGGGTAGACCGTCGACTCCGGGCGCGGGCTCCGGTTCGACCCGCAGCAGCGCGGCCAGTCGTCCCGCGTTGGTCAGCCCGAGCAACTGCCCGCCCGCCGTACGCAGCCGCTCGCCGTCCGGTACGTCGCCGCGGGCGTCCTCGGGCAGCCGGTCCAGGGGTGCGAGCCGCCAACCGTCGGACTCCCGCGCGGTGGTCGGGTCGGCGGGGTCGAACAGCTCGAACGCCCGCTCCGCCACCTCGTCGACGTCCGCGTCGGCGGCCGGGGCCAGATCGGCGAGTACGCCCCGCTCCGACCCGAGCATTGCGGCGTCCAGCACCAGCGTGTCGATCCGGTCCAACTGCCGCAGCACACTGCGGTCCATCGCGATCACCCCGCGCCGGGCGAGGACTCGGCCGAGCTGCGCCGCGTACCCCTCCCGTCCGCTGCCCGGGGCCTTCGGTAGCGCGGAGAGTCCCAGCGCGGCGGCCCGTTTGGGTCCGGCGAGCGGCGTCGCCGCGGCTGCCGCCGCCGCGCCCGCGGCGAGCACCCGGTTGATGTAGCGCTCGACCGGGCCGTCCGGTTTCGGGCAGGGGCGCTCTACCGCCGGCCACCGGGCGGTGGCACGTTCCGGGTCACCGGTCAGCCGTGGCTCGGCCTCCTCCCAGGCGGCGAGCTGGGCCCGCGCCTCGCCCCACTGCACCATCCGTTGGGCGCCGTCGAGGACTATCCCCGTCCACCTGCCGGTCAGGCCCTGCACGACGGCTTCGGCCAGCGGGAAGATGACGTCGGCGCGGGGGTCGGAGCGCAGTCGTCTACCGACGAAGGCGTGCAGTTTCGGTTGCAGGTCGGCGGCGGCCAGCAGGCCGGCGACCTCACCGGGCAACGGTGTGAACGGCAGGATGCGGGTGGCCGCCGAGATGGTCAGACCCAGCGCGTCCGAGGCGAGCGCGCCGAGGGTGCGCGGCGTACGCGGCCCCTCTTCCGGCGGGTGCGGGGGTGGGATCTCCGGGTCGGGCTCGTGGTCACAGGTCCGCTCGACCCGGCTGATGGCGGCGATGAGGTCGCGCAGCCTCGGCTCGGGGGCCTGCACGGCCACCACGACCCGACCCGAGGGTGCGTTCACCCGGGCCCAGGCGACTCCGGGAAGCCGTTCCAGCGCGGCCTCGACCTGCCGGGCCAACCGGTCGCCGCCGTCCTGGCAGACACCGTGTACCTCGATGTGGTGGCGGCCCGGGCGCGACCAGACCCGGCGTCGGCTGAGGCCGGCGGTCCGGGCCAACCGGGTCGCGGCCGACCCGACGGTCCGGGACGCCTCACCGACCAGGTGCGGTACGCCGATGGACGGCAGGAGGCGGCCGGCGGCACGACCCGCCGCCGTCATCGAGGCGTACGGCCGGACGGACGCCGACCCGACTCCCCGTTGCCGATTGTTGTGCCGTCGGTCATCTCGTCCTCCCGCCGCCCTCGCGTCCGGCGGCCTGGCTTCCCGACCTGGCGTCCGTTATGCCCCTCGGCGGACCGGAACTTTGCGCGGCGGGCTGCGCATGGACGGGGTGGCCGGTGGAATCCGACGACCAGCACCGGACACGGGGAGGCCGGAATGAGCACGCTGACGCGACACCTCAACGGTTCACGCGAGAACGTCCAGATGTACAGCCGGCGGGTCGAGCTGCCCATACTGGGCGAGGTGGCCGTACCGCCACCGGACAAGGTCGCCTACTACGCCGGGCTCGGGGTCCTGGCCGCGTTGCAGGTGATCGAGTGGCCGCTCGCCCTGGTGATCACCGCCGGGCATCTCCTCGCGGACCAGCACTTCTCGGGACTGGTACGCGGCGTCGGGGAGGCGATCCAGGAAGCCTGACGAGATCCGGGTCACGCCCCGGTTGACATGAATCCGGGTTGAGGTCGCAGGCTCGGTGCATGTCGAGCCGAACCGCCACCCTCGCCCCAGCGCCCGTCGGGCTGTTCACGTCTCGGCTGCGGGCGATGACGGTCGGCAGCGTGGCGCTGGTGTCGCTGCTCGCCTTCGAGGCGCTGGCGGTGGGCACGGCCATGCCGACCGTGGCGCGCAGTCTGGACGGGCTGGCGTTGTACGGCATCGCGTTCGGCGGCCCGTTCGCCGCCGGTGTGCTGGCGATGGTCGTCTCCGGCATCTGGTGCGACGCGCGGGGACCCCGGGGGACGATGTGGCACGGCGTCGCCTGGTTCGTGGTGGGACTGCTGATCGCCGGTACGGCGCAGGCGATGACGGCACTGGTGGTCGGCCGGGTGGTGCAGGGCTTCGGCTCCGGGCTGCTCTCGGTCGCGCTCTACGTCATCGTCGGGCAGGCGTACCCGGAGGAACTGCACCGGCGGATCTTCGCCGCGTTCGCGGCGGCGTGGGTCGTACCCTCGCTGGTCGGGCCGGCGCTGGCCGGGCTGATCGTCGAGTACCTGGGCTGGCGGTGGGTCTTTCTCGTGGTCCCGGCGGTGGCCGTCCCGGCGGTGCTGCTGATCCAGCCGGGCCTGCGGTCGCTCGACGCGACCGTGGCGACGCGGCCGCCGGTCGGCGCGGTCGCCCGCATCGGTTGGGCCTGCGGGGCGGGCGCGAGCGCCGCACTGTTGCACATCGGGGGGCAGCAGCGCGGCGTGGCGGCCCTGACGGTGATCGCGCTCGCCCTGGCCGGTCTGGTGATCTGCGCTCCGCGCCTGCTACCAGCCGGGTTCCTCCGGGCGGGCCGGGGGCTGCCCACCGTCGTCGGTCTGCGGGGTCTGGCGTCGGCGGCGTTCGTCGGCGCCGAGGTGGTCATCCCGTTGATGCTGTCCCGGGAGCGGGGACTGTCGCCGACCGCCGCCGGGCTGGTCCTCACCGTGGGCGCGCTGGCCTGGTCGGTGGGCTCCTGGATACAGGGTCGAATTCCGGTGCCGGCCTCCCGGGCCAGCCTGCCGCGCGTCGGCCTGTGCGCGATCACGGCCGGTACGGCGACGGTGGCGCTGGCCGTCCGACCCGAGGTGCCGGTGGCCGTCGCCGTGCTGGGCTGGGCGGTCGCCGGGCTCGGCATGGGGCTGCTCTACCCGTCGTTGTCGGTGCTCACGTTGGAGCTGTCCGCACCCGGTGAGCAGGGCCGCAACAGCTCGTCGCTGCAACTGGGCGACTCCCTCTTCGCGGCGACCGTGCTGGCGCTCACCGGCGCCGTTCTGGCTGCGGGGAGCGCGCCCGGCCCGTCGAGCTATCTGGTGACGCTCGTGGTGGCGGCTGGTCTGGCGTTGTTCGGCGCGTTGCTGGCCGGCCGGGTGGTGGTGCCGGGGAGTACCCGGCCGGGCGGGTGATCCACCGCCGATTCGGCGCATCGGTCCCGGTCGGGCGTCAGGATGGCAGCGGTGAGCTTCCTGACCGTCCTGCCGCTGGCCGTGGTGATGGTCGCCGGGACCCAACTGGTCGTGGCGATCTTCCTCGCCTCGTCCGACCGGCCCCGGGCCGCGTCGTCCGGCTTCCTCGCCGGCGCCGGACTGGTGGTGGTCGCCGGCGTGACGGTGAGCTGGTTGCTGACCCGGGTGCTGGGCGGGCTGGCGAACGACGCCAGCACGGCCGCCCGCAAGGTCGACAGTGGTCCGGCCATCGACCTGGTGGTCCTCGCGCTGCTGGTGGTCATGGCCGTGGTGATCTGGGTACGCCGCGACCGCTCCGGGCCGCCACGATGGCTGGGCAGCGTCAGTCACGCCGATCCGCGCTGGGCGGCGCGTACGGGCGCGCTGCTCTTCGTGGTGACACCCACCGACGACCTCACCATGGCCACGGTGGGCGCGACCGTGGCCCGGCACGACCTTCCGTGGTGGCACCTGGTGCCGTTCGTGCTGCTCACCGTGCTGCTGCTCGCCGTGCCGCTGCTGGCGCTGGTGCTGCTCGGGTCGAAGGCCGCGCGGGTGCTCGCCCGGATGCGGAGCTGGGCCGAGGGGCACGCGTGGATCGTCAACGAGATCGTGATCGCGTTCTTCGCGCTGCTCACGGTGTTGGACCTGGTCAAGTCGAGGTGAGGTCCCGGTGCCCCGGACACGTACGGGGGAACCGCGCGGAGATGAGAGATGCGCCGGTTCACGTTCGTCTTACGGTGACGCCATGTTCGTTGTCGTCACCACGGTGATCCTCTACGTCTTCGGTTTCGTGTTCCTCTACGGCGTGATCCGGCTGGGCGTCCGGCACGCGCTGGAGGACCTGGAGCTTCAGCGGGCCCGGGCCCGACGCGAAGAGGAGCTGGCGGCCGACCGCGACCGCTCGTTCATGCGCAACAACGCGTTCCTCGCGGGCAGTTGAGCCGCGACGTGGACGTGGCGTCGCGGGACGTCGCCGGTGTCGACGGGCGATCCGGCGGCACGGGTGCGAGGATCGCATCCGTGATGGGAACGTTGAAGACCGAACCGGCCCGTGCCCGCCTCGATCTGCTCGCCCCGCCGGTCGCGGAGGCCATCGCCCAGTGGCCCGCCGAAGCGCCGGTCGACGTCGACGACGTGCTGGTCGCGCCGATCGACGCCGACCTCGCCGACACGGCGGAGTTCTGTGCCGCGTACGAGGTGGGGTTGGACGTGTCGGCCAACTGCGTCGTGGTGGCCGGCAAGCGCGAGGGTGTGGTCCGTTACGCGGCCTGCATCGTGCTGGCGACCACGCGGGCCGACGTGAACGGGGTGGCCCGCAGGGCGCTGGACGTCCGCAAGGCGAGCTTCGCCCCGATGACCGACGCGGTCGAGTTGACCGGCATGGAGTACGGCGGCATCACCCCGATCGGGCTGCCGGCGCAGTGGCCGATCCTGGTGGACGCGCGGGTGATCGCCACCCCGCACGTGATCATCGGGTCCGGCGTACGGCACAGCAAGATCGCGCTGCCCGGACCGGCGCTGGGCGCACTGCCCGGCGCGCAGGTGGTGGAAGGCCTGGCCAGGCCGGCCTGACCAGGCATCAGCATCGATACCGTTGCACGTGAAACATCACGCCTGACCGGCAGCGGCCTCCCGCTGTTCGACCTCGGCCAGCGCGGCGAGCAGCGTGGACGTCTCCTGGGCGCCGCTTAGCGCGTACTTTCCGGCCAGCACGAACGTCGGCACGCTGGTGATGCCCAGGTCACGGGCGGCGGCCAGGTCGGCGGCGAGTTCCGCGGTCCGCTCGTCGGAGTCGAGGAACCGGCGGGCGTCGGCGGCGTCCAGGCCGATCGAGCCGGCGATCGTCGCCAACACCTCCCGGGAGCCGATGTCGAGACCCTTCGTGAAGTGCGCCTGGAACAGGGCGTCCACCATCTCGGCCGCCCGGTCGCGCTCGGTGGCGTAGCCGACCAGCCGGTGCGCGTCGAAGGTGTTCGCGGCCACCGCGTGGTCGTAGTCCAGCCGGAGCCCGTCGCCCGCCGCGACCTGGACCACCCGCTCGACCATCTGCCGCGCCCGGTCGGGACCGCCGAACTTGTCGGCCAGCGCGTCGACCACCGGGAGCGGTTCGGGCACCGGCGACGGGTCGAGCTGGAACGGCCGGTAGCGGACGGTCACCTCACCGTCGTAGCGGGCAAGTGCCTCGTCCAGGCGACGCTTGCCCAGGTAGCACCACGGGCAGACCACGTCCGCGTAGATCTCGATCTCCATGATCGGTGGCAACTGCCCGCTCAGCCGAGTTGTTCCCGGACCTGCCGCTTGAGCCGGCCCAGGATCGCGGTGCCCCCGCGTACCCGCAGCGGACTGATCGCCTGGGCCAGGCCCATCCGCTGGTAGAGATCGTCCGGAACCGCCAGCACCTCCTCGGCGCTCGCGCCGGCCAGCCCCTCGGCGAGGATCCCGGCGAACGCCCGGGTGGTCGGCGCCTCCGGCGGGCAGTCGAAGAGCGTCTCGACCACCCCGTCCGGCGTCACGGTGGCGCGCAGGAAGAACGCGGTCTGGCACTCGGGCACCTGCTCCATGCCCTCGCGCGCGGTGTCGTCGTCCGGCAGCAGGGGAATGACGTCCGCGTACTCCAGCAGCATCTCCAACACCAGGTCGCGCGGCGCGGCGGCGAACTCGTCGACGATCTCGGCCAGTCGGGCCGGCATGTCAGCCATGAGTCGAGGCTACCGCCGGCGCCGACGGCTCACGTGGTCGGCGACTGTTCGCTGATCTCACTCAATGCGCTGGTCGGGTCGAGCTGCATGGCCAGGTCACCGAGCGAGACGATGCCCACCAGCTTGCGGTCGCTGTCGCAGACCAGCACCCGCCGGATACCCCGGTCCCGCATGAGCGCCGCGGCCTCCCCGGCCGTGCAGTGCTGCTCGATCATGACCACCTCGCGGGTGACGATCGAGCCGATGGTGGTCGACGCCGGAGACGCGTTCTCGGCGACCGCCCGGACCACGATGTCCCGGTCGGTGAGCATGCCGGCGAGGGTGGCGCCGTCGGTGACCACCACGTCGCCGATGTCCGCCTCCTTCATCACCCTGGCCGCCTCGTCCAGGGTGGTCTCCGCCGACAGGTACACGACCTGCTTGGTCATCACGTCGCTGACCCGGTAACCGGTCATGAGATCCTCCGAAGACGCTTCACCCGATCCGACTGCACTACCCCGTGACGCGGCGGCTACACCAGGTTCGCACGCTCGCGGCCGACCTCGTCGACGATCCGCTCCACCACGGCGTCCACCGGCAGTTCCGTCCGCCGGTCACCGGCCCGCTCGCGCAGCTCGACGTACCCGTCGCTCAGACGGCGGCCGACCACGACGGCGCGCGGGATGCCGATCAGCTCGGCGTCGGTGAACTTCACCCCGGCCGAGACGTGCGTGCGGTCGTCGACCAGCACGCGCACGCCGGCGGCGGCCAACCGCCCGCCGAGGTCCAGCGCCGCGTCGAGCTGCGGGCCCTTGCCCGCCACCACCAGGTGTACGTCGCACGGCGCGACCGCCGCCGGCCAGCGCAGCCCACGCTCGTCGTGGTGCTGCTCGGCGATGGCCGCGACCGCTCGGGAGATCCCGATGCCGTAGCAACCCATGGTGGGTCGGACCGGCTTGCCGGCCGGCCCGAGCACGTCGACGGCGAACGCGTCGGTGTACCGGCGACCGAGCTGGAAGATGTGCCCGATCTCGATGCCCCGCCGGATGGTCAGCTCGCCGTCGGCGCAGTCGGGGCAGGCGTCGCCGGCACGTACCTCGGCCGCCTCGATCGTGCCGTCGGGCGTGAAGTCCCGGCCGCAGACCACGTCGGTGGCGTGCCGACCCGGCTCGTTCGCGCCCGTCAGCCATGCCGAGCCGGTCACCACCCGGGGATCGACCAGGTAGCGGATGCCCAGCTTGGCGAGCACCTGCGGGCCGAGGTAACCGCGTACCAGCTCCGGATGGTCGGCCCACTCCTCGAAGACCGTCACCTGCGCCGGCTCCAGCGCGGCGGCGAGCCGCTTCAGGTCGACCTCCCGGTCCCCGGGCAGCCCGACCACCAGGGGTTCGGCGCGGTCCGCCCCGGGCTGACGCACGGTCAGGACGACGTTCTTCAGGGTCTCGGCGGCGGTCCAGTCGTCGCGGTCACCCAGCCGCCGGCTGTTCGCCAGCTCGACCAGGCTGGCGATCGTCGGAGTCTCCGGGGTGTCGTGCACCTGCGCCGCCGGCTTGGCGTCGAGGTCGCCCGCAGCGGGCGCGCGGGTGACGACCGCCTCGGTGTTCGCCGCGTAGTCGCAGGCGGTACAGCCGACGAAGGTGTCCTCGCCGACCGGCGTCGAGGCCAGGAACTCCTCCGACGCCGAGCCGCCCATCGCGCCGGACATCGCGTGCACCACCGTGTGGTCCAGGCCCAGCCGATCGAAGATCCGCTGGTACGCCGCCCGGTGCCGGGCGTACGCATCCCGCAGGCCCGCCTCGTCCAGGTCGAAGGAGTACGCGTCCTTCATCAGGAACTCCCGGCCGCGCAGCACACCGGCCCGGGGCCGCGCCTCGTCGCGGAACTTCGTCTGCACCTGGTAGAGCGTCACCGGGAAGTCCCGGTACGAGGTGAACACGTCCTTGACCAGCAGCGCCGCCATCTCCTCGTGGGTGGGCGCCAACAGGTGCTCGGCGCCGCGCCGGTCGGCGAGGGTGAAGAGGAGGTCGCCATACTCCGTCCACCGGCCGCTGGTGCGGTACGGCTCGGCGGGCAGCAGCGCCGGGAAGTGCACCTCCTGGTCGCCGATCGCGTTCAGCTCTGCGCGCACCACCTCGGTGATCCGGTCCAGCACCAGCTTGCCCAGCGGCAGCCACGTGTAGCCGCCCGGCGCGGCGCGGCGGATGTACCCGGCGCGCAGCAGCAGCCGATGGCTCGGCACCTCCGCGTCGGCCGGATCCTCGCGCAGGGTCCGCAGCAACAGGGTCGACATGCGTAGCAGCATTCGCGCAGCCTAGGGCCGGGCTGATCGTCCAGGCGACCCAATTCGCCCAGCGCGCCACCGGCCGGCCAGTCTCGTCGCGGTCGTCGAAACTGACCCGTCCGGGCGGCAACCACCGTTGCCCAGGGCGACGTCTGGAGAAGCATCATGTCTCTCCCGCACCACTACCCCAAGGATCGGCACGTGTGGACCCTCTGCTGAGTGAGTTCGACTCGTTCGTCCGTACCCGTACCCCGGCGCTGTTGCGCTCGGCCTACCTGCTCACCGGCGACCAGCACCTGGCCGAGGATCTCGTCCAGTCGGCGTTGGCCCGGACCCACCGCTCCTGGAGCCGCCTGCACCACAGCGGCAACGCCGAGGCGTACACCCGCAAGACCATGTACCACCTGCAGGTGTCCTGGTGGCGCCGCCGTCGGATACCCGAGTCGATGCCGGGCGACCTGCCCGAGCCACGCGGAGGCGGCTCGACCCCCGACCACGCCCACCAGACCAGCCTGCGACTCACCCTGCGGGCGGCGCTGGCGAAGCTCTCCCCGAAACAACGTGCCGTGCTGGTGCTGCGGTTCTTCGAGGACCGCACCGAGGCGGAGGCCGCCGACCTGCTCGGTGTCACGGTCGGCACCGTGAAGAGCCAGACGGCCAAGTCCCTGGCCAGGTTGCGCGCCGTGGCACCCGAGCTCGCCGAGCAGTACGTCCTGGAAGGAAGCAACCGATGAACGACGAGCGCCTCCGGCTCGACCTGGCTGCCCTGGCCGACGAGGTCACCTCGGTCGACCTGCGGGACCGTACGCTGCGCACGTCCCGCCGGCTCGGCGTCCAGCGCGCGGTGGCCACCTCGGCCGCTGCTCTGGTGCTGATCGCGGCGGCGGCCGGCACCGCGTTCGCCATCCGGCCGGACCAGTCCCCGAACCCGCTGCCCGCGGACGGCCCGTCGGTCACCGCAGCGCCGACGCAGTCGCCCGCCCCGACGCCGTCAGTCAGCGTCGACGCCCCCGGCAGCCCGCCGCCCAGCAGCGGGTCCGGCACGAACGCCCCGGCCGTAGAGTTCGGGAAGCTCTTCTACGGCCGCTCCTCGGGGGTCGACGCCAGGAACGCGAATCTACGGTCCTGGCGCCCGGGGGACAGTGTGGTGCGACTGGCGGCTCTGCCGGACCCCGCGGCGTCGATCCGCGCGAACATCTCGCCGAACGGGCACCGGGTTGCCTGGGTGCAGCTCGACGCCGACGGCAACACCAACCTCTACACGGCCAACGTCGACGGCTCAGACCGGCAGCAGATGCGCAAGGAGGTCGAGCAGACCTGCGTCAACCCGGTCTGGTCGCCGGATGGGCGGTACCTGCTGTTCCGCGAGTGGGATCCGACGGTTGGGCCTGGCCGGGTTGGGGTGCTGGACACGCAGTCACCCAAGAAGACCGTGCGCTGGTGGGCCAACAAGAACACGGGATGTGGTGCTCGTTGGTCGTTTGACGGCGAGGTCATCGCGATGATCAACACCGATGGTGGTGTGACCCTCTTCGACAGCAGCGGCAACCGGAAGCGGGACATGCCGGGGCTGGGCCCGACGGGCACCTGGCGAAACGGGGACGTCACCAGCCTCTCGCCGAATGGCGATCGCGTCGCCCTGTACCAACCCGACCCCGGCAGCGAGTACGGGAACGTCGGCGTGGTGCGCGATACCCGAACGGGCGAGGAGATCCGACTGCCACTCGAGGGCCGAAAGTCGCGGCAGGTGTTCTTCCGCACTGACGGTTCGATGCTCGTGCGGGTCCAGTCCGGCAGCGGGTACGCCGTGCTGTTGGTGGACGAGAACGGCAAGAAGATCGCCGAGACCGCCGAACCGGCCAGCCTGAAGGACATTCGGATCCTCGCCGTCGTGAACTGACGACGGGCGGGAAAGGGCGGGTCATCCTCGGGTGGCCCGCCCTTTTGAGGTCCGCGTGACGGTCGTCGTCACGGCGTTGATCACGGCTGGCGAGCTGCCTCTCCGCGCTGTCATCCGGTGCCGGGAAGGCGGCCCTCGCAGCGCACGTCCGGATCGACCACCGGCCGGCGGGGCATCATCCAGTCCAGGGCGGTCTCCTCCACCGGCCAACCGCCCACCGAAACGAGGCTGTACGGCACCGCCGCCGCCTGCGGGCAGAGGACCTGCGACTCGACCCAGTCGTTGGGCAGGAACCGCACGGCGGCCGTGCGGTCCAGCACGATCGTCGACGTGTCGGTGACCGTGATGAGCGCCCCGAGCACCACCTCCCGGCCGCCCTCGGCCGTACCGTCGCGGGCCGCGGTGCCAGCGCTCGCCGCCGGGGACGTCGAGGCAGGCGTCGGGCTCGTGGTCGGGCTCGGGGTCGCCGTCTCGGTGGTGTGCTTCGGAAGCACCTCGATCGCGGCGGTGGGCAGCACCGGCACCCGGAGGAAGACCGCGCCCATCACCACGGGGAGCACGGCGGCGACCGTGAACGCCAGGCCGTGGGTCAGCGTCGGGGCGATCCAGTCGGGGATCGGGCCGGTGAGCAGCAGGGTGGCGGCGGGCGGGACCGCCAACAGGGCGGCGGTGGCCAGCTCGCCCTCCCGGTACGCCGTCCAGATCGCCGGGCCGAGCACGCTGTACGCCAGGACCGCCGCCGCCAACGGCAGGGCCACGCTGACGAACAGGATGCGCATTGGCTGATCCGGGTGCAGGTAACGGGTCCGCAGCGCCAGCAGCCAGAGGCCGAGCATCAGCAGCGACGGTAGGAAGCGGAGCTGCCAGGTGAGCGCCCCCAGCGCGACCGCCGCGCTGATCACCCACCCGGGGGTACGTGCCGTCCCCGAGGCGAGCAGTGAGCGTTCCGGGTCGAACCGGTCAGGAGCGCTGAGCCGGAGCAGTCGACCGAGGACGCCGAAGGTGAGCACGACGACGGGGAACGCCCACACCAGGGCGATCAGGAGGGCGCTGAGCAGGCCGAGCGGGCTGACGTACTGGACCAGCAGCAGCATCGTGGACATGTCCTGCTGGCTGAGCTGCCAGAGCCGCAGCACCAGCAGGAGGACGGGGAAGGCGGGTAGGAGGGTCAGCAGCCACTGTTGCGCCTGCCGCGCCCCCGCCATCCGACGCGGGCGAACGGCCCAGTGTGAACCGGTGACGACCCGGGGTGCGCCGGGGGCGGCAGGGCGATCCTCTCCCACGGCCACTGTCGCACCTCCACCTTCCTCGGATCGGGTTGCTGCTGCTCCGCGACCGGCTGCGGGAGGTTGTATCCCTGCTGCCATCGGAGGTTGGCGTTGAACGCGTTCTCCCAGGCCGAGTTCTCCTCGTCCTTGGCCGACTCGTAGAGAGCCAGGTCGACCAGGTCGAGCAGGGCCTTGTTGGGGCCGGTGTTGACGCCCCACCGCTCCTGCGGCGACGAGCCGATGTCCCAGTGCCGCAGCGGTTTGACGTTCTTCAGGGTCACGGTGAACCGCTGGCCGTCGTCGCCCGGCCGGTCACCGGTGACGAAACCGGCGAGGATCGCCGCGTCGGTGGTGACCGCCTGCACCTTGCCGTCGTACATCTCCTGGATGCACTCGCTGATCCGGTTCCGGCCCACCGGCGTCGCGCCGGCCTCGGCGAGGCGCTGGATGGACGTCGAGGTCGTCAGCGAGCAGACGGTCAGGCCGCGCAGGTCCTCCAGGCTGCTCACCTGGCCCTTGAAGTCCTCCAACGTCACCACCGACTGCTCGGTATGCAGGTACGCGGCCGAGAAGACCGCGCCCTCCTCCCGGCGCTTGTCGTTGATGCTGTACGAGGCGATGACCAGGTCGACGGTGACGAAACCCTCGCCGTCCTGGGCCTGCCGGCGGGCCCGGTCCTCGCTCTCGATCGGCACGAAACGCACCTGCGAGTGGTCGAAGCCGAGATAGCTCGCGATCATGTACGCGATGTCGACGTCGAAGCCCTTCCAGACGTTGTTCGGAAGGCGCTGTGAGATGCCCGGCTGGTCGTCCTTCACTCCGATGATGAGCTGCTGCTTGCCCTTGAGGTGCGCGTCCTCCAGCAACTCGTCCCGGGTCGGCGGACCCATGGCGAGGACGATCGGGACCAGGGCGGCGGCCAGCACGGCCAGCGCGACGACGAGCCCCACGAGTCGGATCTGACGGGTCCGCGTGGTGCGCGACGGTGTGTCCGCCGCCGGTGCCGGCCCGGCGGGGCTCGGCTCGCTTGCCTGACTCAACTAGGCCCTCCCCGCTACCCGGCCCGGTGACCGGCCCTCCATTGTGGGGCCTGCTGGCGAGCGAGGGCACCCCGACATCCGCCGGATTGGCGACACCGTCCCGGGCCGCAGTTGCGGTTGATCGACACGAGTTCGCCGAAGTCGGGGTATCAACTCGACTCCGATACCCCCAAATCAGCGACCTCGTGTCGATCAAGGCGGTCGAGCCCGGCGCTGGGCTCGAGCACGGCCCTCGATCGAGGCGCGCGCATGACCTCCGCCACGTCGGCCGGTCGGGGCACCGGCCGACGCGCCTGCGGTGAAAGACTGTCGCCGCAGGCAACGGGTGGCGTGAGGGGGCGCGGGTGCGCTGGCGCAGTTTTGTCGCGGTCGGGGACAGCTTCACCGAGGGTATGGACGACGCGTACCCGGATGGCACCTTCCGGGGTTGGGCCGACCTGGTCGCGACCCGGCTCGCCGCCGAGGCGGGCCCCGACTTCCGGTACGCGAACCTGGCCATCCGGGGTCGGCTCTTCCCGAGCGTGGTCGCCGAGCAGGTGCCCTCCGCGGTGGCGATGAGGCCCGACCTGATCAGCTTCGCGGCCGGCGGCAACGACGTGCTGCGCCGCACCTTCGATCCGGAGACGCTGGTCTCCCGCTTCGACGATGTCGTCCGGCAGCTCCGCTCGGGCGGCGCGGACGTGCTGCTCTTCCGATTCGCGGACGTGATGGCACGCCTGCCCGGCCAGCGTCTCGTCGCTCCCCGGGTGCAACTGCTCAACCAGGCGGTCGGCGAGACCGCCGCGCGGCACGGCGCGATCCTGGTCGACCTGTACGCCGACGACACGTTCCTCAACCCGATGCTGTGGAGCACCGACCGGCTGCACCTCTCCCCGGCCGGTCACCGACGGGTCGCCGGGCAGGTGTTGAACGCGCTCGGCGTGGGCTGTGACGAGGAGTGGCTGCTGGTCCCGCCGCACCCGGCGCCGTCGCCGTGGCTCGCCGCGCGTGCGTCCGACCTGCGCTGGGCCGGGCAGTACCTGGCCCCGTGGATCAAGCGGCGGCTCACCGGCCGGTCGTCCGGCGACACGGTGACCGCGAAGCGCCCGCTGCTCGGGCCGATCGTCGACTGAAACGTGCGCACGTTGCACACCGCGCCGCTGCTGCGCCGCGAACGGGACGGCGAGCCGGTGCCGGAGCACGGCGTGCTGGTCAGCGGCGACCGTATCGAGGCGGTCGGCTCGCTGGCCGAGTTGACCGAGGCCCACCCGGAGGTACGGGTCCGTCGCTGGCCCGGCACGCTGGGGCCGGGCCGGCTGTGGGCCGAGCCCTTGCCGGCAGCGCCCACCCCGCGCGAGCGGGTGCACGCGCTGCTGCGTACCGGAGTGACGGCGGTACTGGCCGACCGTCTGGCCGATCCGGCACTACGGGGCGCCGTCGACCGCAGTGACCTGCTGGTGCTGGCCGGACCAGTGGCACCGACCCTGGTGACCGGTGGTCGGGCGGACCTGTCGGTGCACGACGTCGACGGAACCTGCCTCGCGACCGTGGTCGCCGGCCGGATCGTGCACCGACGCGCCTGAACGCGCGGCGTTAGCTGCGACACCCCTGACCCCCCCGATCCCCGATGGCGGACCGCCCGGCGGTGTCGCGGCGTACCTTGGGGCTCATGTCTGTGCCGAACGATCCTGATCCCCGCCTCCAGTCGTACGCCGACCCGCGGCGGCTGGTCACCACCGACTGGTTGGCCGAGCACCTGGGCGACGAGGGCCTCGTCGTGGTCGAGTCCGACGAGGACGTCCTGCTCTACGAATCCGGTCACCTTCCCGGCGCCGTCAAGGTCGACTGGCACCTCGACCTGAACGACCAGGTCACCCGGGACTATCTCGACGCGACCAGCTTCGCCGAGATGTGCGCCGCGAAGGGCATCGGTCGGGGCGACACCGTCGTCTTCTACGGCGACAACTTCAACTGGTGGGCCGCGTACGCCCTCTGGGTCTTCTCGCTCTTCGGCCACGCCGACGTGCGGCTGCTCGACGGCGGCCGGCAGAAGTGGGTCGCCGAGGGGCGAGAGCTGACCCGCGACAAGCCGGCCCGGCCCCGCGCCGACTACCCGGTGCCGCTGCGGGACGACGCGCCGCTGCGCGCGTTCCGCGAGCAGGTGATGGCCCACATCGCGGTGGGCCGGCCGCTGGTCGACGTCCGGTCCCCGGGCGAGTACACCGGCGAGATGCTGCACATGCCGGACTACCCGCAGGAGGGCGCGCTGCGGGGCGGGCACATCCCGGGCGCGGTCAACAAGCCGTGGAAGTCCGCCGCGAACGAGGACGGGACGTTCAAGTCCGCCGACGAGCTGAAGGCGATCTACGCCGACCAGCTCGGGCTCAGCCCGGACGACGACGTGATCGCGTACTGCCGGATCGGCGAGCGGTCCAGCCACACCTGGTTCGTGCTGCGGCACCTGCTCGGCTACCCGCAGGTGCGCAACTACGACGGCTCGTGGACGGAGTGGGGCAACCTGGTCCGGGCGCCGGTGGTGAAGGGCGACCAGCCCGGCGGCATCGCCGCCTGAGACGCAAGCTCGGCCGGCTGAGCACACCACGCTGCTCAGCCGGCCAGTACCAGCACGCCCGCTCTTCCGCCGGCCAGCGCCAGCACTCCGCTGCTCAGCCGGCCAGCGCCAGCACGCCGCGCAGCTCGGCGATGATCCCGGTGATCTCGCCGGTCTCCGGGTCCCAGCGCGCCAGGGCGGCCGGTTCCAGGCGCAGCAGCACCGCGCCCTTGTTGTCCCAGCCCAACACCGGGCAGCAGCCCTTGGCGCGGTCCCGCCCGAGGTCGAGCAGGTGGGTCACCGAGCCGGTGCGCGAGTCCAGCACGGCCACCCCCTCCGCGCCGCTGATGTGGGCGTTGACGATCCACGCGGCGCTGGCCAACCGGCCCCCGTGCAGCCAACCCCGGCCGTAGAACTCGTTCACCTGATAGGGCGGCGGAAGCGAATCCACGGTGATCCGCTGTTCGGAGCGGACCGGGCCGTCGAGGGCCGTCCGGCTCTGCAGCTTCAGGCCACCGCGCTCGCCGACCAGCTCGAGCAGAGCCGCCCCGCGACCGGCCTCCGGATCGGGCGTGACCACATGCCAGGCCGACAGGTCGGTGGTGCTGGCCGCCTCGGTGTCCCGCTGCACCACGTACGTCCGGTCGTCGCCGCCGACCAGCACCCGGTCGTGCGCCCACACCACCAACTCCAGGTAGCCCTCGAGGGGGATGCGACGTACGCCCGCCGTGGTGAGGTCGACCATGATCAGCTCGTTGGTCTGCGCGAAAGCTGCCCACCGACCGTCCGGCGACAGGACTCCCGGCTTGACCGCTGTCGCCTCGTTGCCGCTCTCATCCCAGGTGGGTGCCGGCGTCACCACGTCCAGACTGCGGACCACGCCGTCGTCGCCGAGGATCCGGATCACACCGTCCGGTTGACCCTCCTCGCTCAGCGGCTGGAACAGCGCCAGCGCCCGCTGGACCGGTCGGGCGGACAGCGCCACGGTCGGCGGGCCGCTGATCCGGCTCAGCGGATCGGGTGGGTAGGTCAGCTTGGCGGGCGGGCGCTGCACGGGATCGGCGTGGGTGGGCGCGACGGTCGGCGCCACCGGATGGGCCAGGCGTGGATCGGGGGGCGGTCGCAGGGCGACCGCCGCGCCACCGGCCAACGCCACGGCCACGACGACCGCGCCGACGGCCCGTCGGGTACGTCGGGTACGTCGCGCCCGATCCCAGCCGTCCGACGCCGGTGCGCTGGGCAGCACGTCCTGCACGGTGACGGTGAACAGGTCGCGCAGGTCTTGCTCGTTCACTGGTTCACCTCCACACCGTTGGCGCCCCGACCCGGTCGGTCGTCCCCGGTGAGGGCGGGAGCAACCTCCCGGAGCCGCCGCAGCGCCAGGTGGCACTGGCTCTTCACGGTGCCGACGGTCACCCCGAGCGCCTCGGCCGTGGCGACCTCGGTCAGGTCCTCGTAGTAACGCAGCACCAGCACGGCGCGCTGCCGCGGCGGCAGCGTCCCCAGCGCGTCGTGCAGGGTCAGCCGCAGCGCGCCGTCCCGGTCCGGCGCGGCCCGCTCCGGCGGCGTGGCGCTGAGCCACTCCCGGCGACGACGTCGCCACCAGGACACCGCGTCGCGGTAGAGGATGGCCCGCACGTACGCGGCGGGATCGCCGTCGCGGACCGAGGTCCAGCGCAGCGCCAGCTTCAGCAGGGCGTCCTGGAGAAGGTCCTCGGCCTGGTGCCGGTTGCCACAGATCAGGAAGGCCGCGCGCAGGAGCCGGTGCTGGTTGCCTTCCACGAACGCGAGGTAGCCGTCGCGGCCGTCGTCCGCCGTCGATCCCATCCGCACCCCTTCCGGCCGCCCGCGGTGCGCGTCACCCGACAGACGCACGGGAGGGCGGAAAAGGTTGGACCGATTTTCCGGCCGGTCGCAGGATCCGCCACGCCACCACCGTCACCAGCGCGAAGACGCCCGCCGCCGCGCCCACCACCGGGACCGTCCCATGGGCGGCGGCGACCAGCCCGGCCAGCCCCGCGCCGACCGGCGCGGTGAGCAGACCGATCATCCGCTGGGCGGCGCCGACCCGACCGAGCAGCCTCGACGGCACCTCCCGCTGACCGTACGACGCCCACAGGCTGTTCCACACCACCGTCCCGGCGGCGAAGACGGCAAGCGCGAACCCGCCCGGCACCGGATGCCGGGCCAGCGCGAAACCGGTCAGCGCCACGGTCTGCGTGGCGAGAACCGCACCCAGCGCGGGTACGGTGCCGAGCCGGGCGGCGAGCCGGTCCGATGCCAGCGCCCCGGCGACCCCGCCGAGGATCACCGACGCGGCGAACAGCCCGTACCCGGCCGGCGGTATCCGCAGCACGTCCAGCGCGTAGAGCACCAGCACCGCCATCAGGCCGGAGATCGCCAGGTTGCTCGCCGCGGCGAGCAGGGTGACCCGCCACATGGTCCGGTGCGCGCGCAGCCACCGCACTCCCTCGACGACGTCGCCCCACACCGACGCGCGCCCGGTCGCCGGCGTGGCGGGTACGGCGGCCGGAGCGGTGAGGGCGAGCACGAGCAGGGCGGCCACCGCGAAGGTGACGGCGTCGAGAGCGAACGGGAGGGCGGGAGCGGCGGCGAACAGGACACCGGCGGCGGGAGCGCCGAGGAAACCCCCCGCCACCGCCGAACCCGCCTGGAGGCGACCGTTCGCCCGGGGCAGCGCGGCCGGCGGCACCAGGGCCGGGAGCACCGCGAAAGAGGCGGCGTCGAAGAGCGTTCCCAGCGCGGCGAGCAGGAACGCCGCCACCAGCAGGAGCCCGATGCCGGCCCGGTCGACGGCCACCGCCACGGCCACCGCCGCCACCACTGCGGCGCGTGCCCCGTCGATGCCGGCCATCGTCCGGCGGCGGTCCCAGCGGTCCGCGTACACCCCGCCGAGCAGGCCGAAGAGCAGCGGCGGTACCTGCGCGGCCACGGTGACCGCGGCGATGACCCGGGGGTCGCGGGTCAGCGTGGCCGCCAGGAGCGCCAGCGCCGGCGTCCGCAGCGTGTCCCCGAAGCGGGACGCCACGGCGGCGGACCAGAGCAGCCGGAAGTCCCGGCCCAGAACGGAGGAGGTCATGCCGCCGACCGTGCCGGTTCGACCGGGTCGAGGGTCAAGCCGCCGGGCGAAAGGGGGACGCGGGCCGCCGGTGATCTTGGGTACGGTGAGCGCCGGCATCGGGACCGGGGAGAGCACAGGCGTGGACCACACCTTCCAGGTCGACCTGCGTGGCGTGGTCGACCTGCTCAGCCATCACCTCTACGGCAGCCCTCGGGTCTACGTCCGAGAGCTGCTCCAGAACGCCGTGGACGCGATCACCGCCCGGCGTGCCACCGAGCCGGACGCGCCGGCGCTGGTCCGGATCGAACCCCCGGAGATCACCGGAGACGGCACCCTCCGGGTGCACGACACCGGCGTGGGCCTGACCGAGGCGCAGGTACACGAGCTGCTGGCGACCATCGGCCGCAGCTCCAAGCGTGACGAGTTGGGCTTCTCCCGGCACGAGTTCCTCGGCCAGTTCGGCATCGGCCTGCTCTCCTGCTTCCTGGTGGCCGACGAGATCCAGGTGCTCACCCGCCACGGCGACGATCCCACCGTCCGGTGGACCGGATACGCCGACGGCCGGTACGCGGTGACGGTCGCGCCGCCGGAGGAGGCCCGCGCCGACGTGGGCACCACCGTGACGCTGGTGCCCCGCCGTGATGCCGACCAGTGGTTCAGCACCCCGACCGTCGTCGACCTGGCGCGGCTCTTCGGCGCGTTGCTGCCGGTCACCGTCCGGGTCGGCGACGTGGTCACCACCGTCGGTGAACCGCCCTGGCCGACGACGCCGGGCACGCCGGTCGACCGGGCGGCGCTGATCGCGTACGCCCGCGACACGCTCGGGGTGGACCCGTTCGACGTGCTGCCGCTGAGCGTCCCCGAGGCCGGGCTGACCGGTGTCGCCGTCATCCTGCCGACCCCGGTGAACCCGGTGGCCCGTGCCGGGCACCGCGTCTACCTCAAGCGGATGCTGCTCACCGAGAACGCCGACGGCCTGCTGCCGGACTGGGCGTTCTTCGCGCACTGCGTCGTCGACGCGACCGAGTTGCGTCCGACGGCCAGCCGGGAGGCCCTGTACGAGGACACCCTGCTGACCGCGACCCGGGAGGCGCTCGGCGACCAGGTACGTGGCTGGCTGGTCCGGCTGTCGCGACACGACCCGCACCGGTTGGCCCAGTTCCTCCAGGTGCACCACCTCGGCGTGAAGGCGCTGGCCCTGCACGACGACGACATGCTCCGGCTGGTCGACAGGTGGTGGCCGATGGACACCAACGTCGGCACGCTCACCCTCGCCGAGTTCCGGGAACGCCACGGGGTGGTCCGCTACGCGGCCAGCCTCGACGAGTTCCGCCAGCTCGCCGCGGTGGCCGCCGCGCAGGACCTGGCCGTCGTCAACGCCGGTTACACGTACGACACCGAGCTGATCGAGCGGCTGCCGGCGGTGGACCGCTCGGTGCTGATCGAACGGCTCGAGCCGAGTGACCTCACCACCCGGTTCGAGGCCCTCGACCCCTCCGTGGAACTGGCGCTGCGGCCGTTCCTCACCGCCGCGCAGCGGGCCGTCGAGCGTTCCGGCTGCGAGGTGGTCATCCGGGCGTACGACCCGGTCTCGCTGCCCGCGCTCTACCTGGTGAGCCGGTCGGCGGCATTCAACGAACAGCTCGCCGCCAGCCGCGACCGGGCCGACGAGCTGTGGGGTGGGGTGCTCGACGCGCTTGCCGCCACCGCCCCACCGGACCGCCCGCAACTGGTGCTCAACCACCGCAACCCGCTGGTGCGGCGGGTCACGATGCTGGGCGACCCGGAGCTGGTCGGGCTCGCCGTCGAGGCGCTGTACGGGCAGGCGCTGCTGCTCGGGCACCACCCGGTCCGCGCGGCCGACGCCGCGCTGCTGAACGACGCCTTCCTCGGCCTGCTCGGCCGGGCCGTACCGGGACGGGAGCAGGCATGAGCGACGAGGACCTGTGGCGGGTGCTGCGCGGCATCGCCGACATGCCGTACGGGGCGGGGCAGATTGCCGCGCTGGAGCAGTTGCTGCGCCGGGTGGACGTCACCGACGACCGGCACCTCGCCTATGTGACCCGGATGCAGGCGACGACCGGGTACGTCTACGGAGGCGAGCCGGCGAAGTCGTTCGTCACGTTCTCCTGGTGCCTGTCCGAGTTCGACCGAGACCCGCAGCCCTACCACCAGCAGCACCTGCACCAGATGCTGTGGCACTTCAAGTACATGGTGTCGGGTCTGCTGGAGTTCCCCGAGGTGCCACTGGACCGCACGTACGCCGTGCTCGACGACATGGAGCGGCACTACCGGGCCGGCGGGCACAGCCTGCAGACCGTCCACAAGCACCGGTTCCGGGTCGCCGACCACGTGGGTGACGCCGAGGCGGCCGCGCACTGGTACCGGCTGTGGCAGACGACGCCCCGTGACGAACTGTCCGACTGTGCGGGTTGTGACCCGACGAGCCAGGTGGGCTACCTCGCCGCCACCGGTCGGGACGCCGAGGCGGTGGCCCTCGCCGAGCCGGTGCTCGCCGGCCGGCTCACGTGCACCGAGCAGCCGCAGGCGATCCTCACGGCGCTTCTGCTGCCGTACCTGCGCACCGGTCGGGGTGAGTCGGCGCGCGACGCGCACCGTGAGGCGTACCGCAAGCTGCGCGGCAGCCTCGCGGACCTGTGGGACATCGGCGACCACGTCGAGTTCTGCACGCTCACCGGCAACGAGGCGCGGGCGGTCGAGCTGGTCGAGCGGCACCTGGACTGGCTGGACCGACCGCCGTCGCCGGCCGCCGCCATGCACTTCGCGGCGACCGCCGCCGCCGCGCTGCGCCAGGCCGGTCTCGCCACCGTGTACCGGCGGGCCGCCGAGGGGCGGCCGGCGGCCGAGGTGCCGGCGTCGGCGCTGGCCGCCGAGCTGGCCGACAGGGCGACCGAGCTGGCCGCCCGCTTCGACGCCCGCAACGGCACCACCCACCAGTCGGAGTGGATCGCCCGTCGGCTCGCCGTACGACCCGGTGGTGAGCACCTGCCGCTGTCCGCGAGCGTTCGTCGCCGTTCGGCCCGAACCGGTGGGGACGCGCTGGCCGGCGGTGCGACGCCCGCGTCCGAACGGCCCGGCCGGGCTCCCGTCGAGGTGTCCACCGTGGCTCTACCCGCCGACGCCGACGAGCTGCTGACCGTCGCCGAGAAGAGCTGGGGCCAGCACGACCGGGCCACCTTCCGGGCGGCGCTGGCCGCGTACGACGACCGGTTCGACGCCGCCGACCTGCCACCGCGTACGGTCGCGCACCGACTGGCGCTGCGGGCGGCCGAGCGGGGCGACGAGGACGACGTCGAGGGTGCGGTCGAGCTGAACCGGGCGGCGTTGGACCTGTACCGCTCGGCGGGTGAGGAGCTGCCCGCCCAGGTGGTCGCGGGGCGGCTGGGTGTGCTGCTGACCCGCGCCGACGAGCACGCCGAGGAGGGGCTGACGTTGGCCCGGGAGGCCGCCGAGGCGCTGGATCGACTCGGTGACCCCCGGCAGCGCGCCGCCGGTTACGACCGGCTGGCGTTGGCGCTGCTGCACCGGCAACGCTGGGCGGACGCCCTGGCGGCCCTTTCCCGGATACCTGCCGACGCCGGTGGCGATGAGCACCTGGCGGCCCGGATCGCGCTGCACCGGGCACATCTGCTGGAGGGGTCCGACCGCGTCGACGAGGCCCTTGCCGCCGCCGTCCAGGCCCGCCGGATGGCCCGTGAGCTGGGCGTCGACGAGCTGATCACGGCCGCCTGCCTGGCCTGCGCCCGGACCGTCGACGATCCGGCGGAGGCGGTGGCCGCCTGCGACGAGGCGCTGCGGGTGGCGCCGGGGGACGCGGAGCTGCCCGTCCGGGTCGCCCGCGCGCGGGCACTGCTCTCCGCCGGCCGGGCCGCCGACGCGGTGGACGACTTCGTCGAGGCGGTGACGCTCTGCGTGGAGCGTGACGCCGAGGGGGACGCGTTCCTGCGCTGGGAGCTGGCGAACGCGTACCGGGTGGTGGGTCGGCTCGCCGAGGCGGCCGAGGTCGCCGAGGAGGCCGTGCTCGGCCTGGACCGCCTGGGCGCCCAGGCGGAGGCCGACCGCTGCCGGCACCTGCTGGCCGGGGTGTACGGCGGGCTCGGCGAGATCGACCCCGCGTTGGCTCTGCTGGAGCAGTTGTCCGTCAACCTGGACGGCCCGGACAACCTGCCCATCCGGGCCCAGGTGCTGGAGGAGGCCGGCGGGATCCTGTACGACGCCGACCGGGACGCCGCGGCCGCCGAGCGGTTCGCCGCCGCCGCCACGGCGTACCGGCTCGCCGATCTGCCGTTGGACGAGCTGCGCGCCCGTCGCCGGGAGGCGTACGCCTGGTTCTGGTCCGACAACCTGCCGGAGGCGGTCCGTGTCGTCGAACTGGCGGACGGGTTGGCGGCGGTGTTGGCCGGGCAGCCGGAGCCGCCGCCACCGGTGACGTACGAGCTGGCGATGATGGCCGAGACGGGCGCGCGGGTGCTGACCGGGGAGGGCCGGGCGGACGAGGCGCTGGCACGGCTCGCCGGGGTGCCCGACCGACTGCGGTCGATCGAGGCGTTCGGTGAGGCGGCCCAGGTGGAGGTCCTCGTGGGTGAGCTGCTGCTCCGACTGGACCGGCCGGTCGAGGCGGAGCCGCTGTTGCGGCGCGTACTCGGTGGGTTGCCGGCCGGATCGCGGCCGGTCCGCCAGACCGCGTGGTTGCTGGCCCGCGCGTTGGACCTGCTCGACCGGCCCGCCGAGGCGGCCGCCCTGCGACAGGAGCACGACCTCGACCCGGACGACTGACCGCTGCGGGCCGCCGACCGGTATCCGTCGCCCCACGGTGTCCGGCTCGCGGTCTACGCTTGCCCGGTGACGGTGGAGCAGCAGGCACGGGGGGCGGCGGGTACGGGCCGGCGCCGGTCCCGCAAGGACGAGATCCTGGAGATCGCGGTCGGTCTGTTCGCCGCCCGCGGCTACCACGGCGTGTCGATGGACGACATCGGCGCGGCAGCCGGGGTGACCGGTCCGGCGCTCTATCACCACTTCGCCGGCAAGGAGGCGATGCTGGCCGCGGCGCTGATTCCGGTCAGCGAGGGGCTGCTGGCCGGCGGGCGGGAACGCGCCGCCGGGCACCCGGACGACCCGCGCGGCGTGCTGGAGTCCCTGATCGACTTCCACGTCGAGTTCGCGCTGGCCAACCCGGCCGTGATCGCGCTGCACCTGCACGAGTTGGACCGCCTGCCGGAGGAGCCGCGGCGACGGATCCGCCGGCTGCAACGGATGTACGTCGAGGAGTGGGTGACGGTGCTCACGGCGCTGCACCCGGGCATGCCCGACGGCGAGGCTCGGGTGCTCGCGCACGCGGCGTTCGGCCTGATGAACTCGACTCCGTTCCTCGGCGGCGAGGTGGACCGCCGACGTCGGGCCGAGCTGTTGCGTGGAGCGACCCTGGCCGCGCTGCTCGCCTGAGCCGACTCGTCAGAAGTACGCCGGTCATGATTCCCTGACATCGTCCCAACATCCGGACGCCGGGAGGAAACATGATCGAGTCACTGCTGGTCGCCAATCGGGGCGAGATCGCCCGCCGGGTCATCCGGACCGCCAAGCGGCTCGGCATCCGCGCGATCGCGGTGTACTCGGAGGCGGACGCCGACCTGCCGTTCGTCACCGAGGCGGACGAGGCGGTCCTCATCGGCCCGCCGAATCCGGCGCAGAGCTACCGCAACGTCGAGGCGATCCTCGCCGCCGCCAAGTCGACCGGCGCGCAGGCCATCCACCCCGGCTACGGCTTCCTGTCGGAGAACGCGGAGTTCGCTCGTACCGTCGAGGCCAGCGGGCTGGTCTGGGTCGGACCCGGCGCGGACGCGATCAGCGCGATGGGCGACAAGATCAATGCGCGGAACCTGATGGCGGCGGCCGGCGTGCCGGTCGCGCCCGGCACCACCGATCCGGCCGCTGACCTGGACGCGGCCGTGACGGCCGCCGCCGAGATCGGCTACCCGGTGATGGTCAAGGCCGCCGCCGGTGGCGGCGGCATGGGCATGGGCGTGGCCGTCGACGAGGCCGCGTTGCGCACCGAGTACGACAAGGTGCGCGCCTTCGCCGAGCGGATGTTCGGTGACGGATCGGTGCTGATCGAGCGGTACTTCCCCCGGGTGCGGCACGTCGAGGTGCAGATCCTCGGCCTGGCCGACGGTCGGGTGGTGGCGCTCGGCGAGCGGGAGTGCTCGGTGCAGCGACGCAACCAGAAGCTCGTCGAGGAATCCCCGTCGCCGGCGGTCTCGCCGGAACTGCGAGCGCGCCTCCTGGCGGCGGCCGTCCGGGCCGGCGAGGCCGTGGGTTACCGCAACGCGGGCACGGTGGAATGCCTGTTGGACCCCACTTCCGGGGATTTTTTCTTCCTCGAGATGAACACGCGCCTTCAGGTGGAACACCCGGTGACCGAGTACGTCTACGGGATCGACCTGGTTGAGGAGCAGTTGCGGGTGGCGTCCGGGCTGGCGCCGACGTTCGACCCGGACGCGCTCGCGCCGAGCGGGCACGCCATCGAGATGCGGATCAACGCCGAGGACCCGAAGCGGTTCCTGCCCGGCCCCGGCGTGATCCGGACGTGGGTGGAACCGGCCGGCGAGGGTGTCCGGGTGGACTCCGGCTACACCGGGGGCAACACGGTGACGCCGTTCTACGACAGCCTGCTGGCCAAGCTGATCGTCACCGGCGCGACCCGCGACGAGGTGCTAGAACGCGCGCAGGAAGCGGTGGCCGCCTTCCAGATCGAGGGCCCGAAGAACAACGTCCCGTTCTTCGCCGAGCTGCTGGGCAACGAGGAGTTCCGCTCCGGCGCCTACGACACAGGAATCGTCCCCCGCATGCGCTGACCTGTTCCGATCCCCTACCTGTAGTTGATCAAGAGGGTTGCGTCATCCGTGGCCGGAATTTTGACGCAAACCTCTTGATCGACGCGGCTGGCGAGGGCCTGTCAGCGGCACCTGGGGAGGTTGTCGGGGTTGTCGGTCTTGTGCCAGGGTTGGTTGGCCAGGCGGGGTGGCTCGCCTCGGCTCTGGCCGGGGAGGCCGGGACCGCCGGTGTCCAGCCTCGGTGCACGGTGGTTGCCCGGTACCGGGCCGCTGGCCCGGAAGTGCCGGGCGCGCGTGCGCCGGCGCCCTCTCGACCGCACTCCGATGCGCTGCGGAGCTCTTGGAAGGACCGTCGCAGCGCTGACCACCGGAGGCGTCCAGACGGTGGGGTCGAGCCGATGGCTGGCCCCGCCGTCCCGCCGGCACCAACGTAGCCACCCGACCGCCCGCAGTTCCATGCCGCCGCCGGTGATGGCATCCTTCTGGCCTGATTCATCCGCCGAAGGGTGGTCCGGTGCTGGCTGGACGGCCCACCTCGGCGGAGAGCCATCGCACACCGTGTCCGTACCGTCCTCGGCGCTGGCGGTTATCCGGGCCGATGTCGCTACCGTTGCCCCACCAGGGCAGACAGTGAGGTGACCCCATGGCGGAACTGCCAAACTCCGTGTCGATCCGTGAGGTTGGGCCGCGGGACGGATTGCAGAACGAAGAGCCCATCCCCGCCGACGCCAAGGTGCGACTGCTCGACGCGCTCTCCGCCACCGGCGTACGCCGGATCGAGGCGGTGTCGTTCGTGCACCCCAGGGCGATTCCGCAGATGGCCGACGCCGACGAGGTGTGGCGGCGGGCGGCGAAGGTCGACGGGGTGCGGTATTCGGCGCTGGTGCCGAACACCCGGGGCGCCCAGCGGGCCCTGGCCGCCGGCTTCACCGAGATCGAGGTGGTGGTGTCGGCCAGCGACACGCACAACCGCCGCAACGTCAACCGCTCGACCGACGAGTCGCTGGACGACATCGCCGAGCTGATCGACCTTCTGCACGGGGCCTCCGCGCGGGTCGAGGTGATCGTGGCGACCAGCTTCGGGTGCCCGTACGAGGGGGACGTCGACCCGCGCCGTGTCGCCGGCATCGTCGACCGGGTCGTCCGCGACGGCGCGGACCGGGTGGCCTTCGGCGACACGACCGGCATGGGCACGCCGCGTCGGGTCCGTGAGCTGCTGACCGCGGTACGCGACCGCAACGCGCACGTGCCGGTGCTGCTGCACTTCCACAACACCCGGGGTACGGCGCTGGCCAACCTGCTGACCGCGCTGGAGCTGGGGGTGACCGAGTTCGACGCGAGCGTCGGCGGTCTCGGTGGCTGCCCGTATGCGCCGGGTGCGAGTGGCAACCTGGCGACGGAGGAGGCGGTGCACATGCTGCACGACATGGGCATCGACACCGGCATCGACCTGGACGCCCTGATCGAGGTGGCCGAGTTGGCCGAGGAACTGCTCGGCAAGACGCTGCCGTCCGGTGTGCTGCGGGCCGGCCCGCGTACGCGACTGACGCCGATGCCGAGCTGAGAACGCGCGGAAGGGGCCGGCGAACTGCCGGCCCCTTCGTGGTGCGCGGTTCGGTCAGCCCACCGTGGTGAGCGCCGACGGCCAGCTGTCGCGGAAGATGTCCGCGCTGCGGTCGGTCGCGCTGAACGTACCGGCGAACAGGTTGCTCACCCGGTTCGCCTCGGCGCTGCTCGGGTACGGGTTGGTGCAGCTGGTGCCGGCGCTGCCGCCGGACATCAGGATCGCGCAGTTGCCGTTGTAGTTGTCCGGCAGACCGAGGATGTGCCCGATCTCGTGGGTCATGATCCGCAGCGGGCTGTACTGCGCCGCCTGCTGGGTGTCGATGTAGACCCGGCCGTTGCCGAGGCTGGTCCGCACGGCGTACGAGCCGCCGCCGGTGATCTGGTAGATCCGCAGGTTGGAGCCGCAGTTCGCGGAGAGCGTCAGGTTGACGGTGGCGTTGTTCCAGATCGAGGCGGCCTGGTTGGCGGTGCCCGCGTAGGCGCCTGCCTGGCTGGTGTTGTAGCAGATGGTCATCGCGGCGGACGCGGGCGCGGGGTTGGCGACCGTGACGCCGAGCGTGGCACCTGCCGTCGCGACCAACGCGACGGCGAGCCGACTGAGTCGTGAGGTCATCGCTGACTCCTTATCCGGGAGGGGGTGCCAGGAGCCTATCCACAGAGATTAATAGATTTCAATGTTTCGTTCGAAGGAGCGTCGGCGCGGCATGGGTCGCCGGAGGGTGCGCGGATGCGATAGCCTAACGATCGTTCAGGTCAGCACGGGCGAGGGAGTCGGCGTGACGCTCGACGGTGAGGCGCTGGAACAACTGCGCAAGCGGGCCCGGTCCGGTGGCGCGGACAAGTACCACGCGGCCAACGAGGCCAAGGGCAAGCTCTTCGCCCGCGAACGCGTCGCGCTCCTCGTCGACGAGGGCTCCTTCGTCGAGGACGGCCTCTACGCCAACGCGCTCGCCGACGGCCTGCCGGCCGACGGCGTGGTCACCGGCACCGCCACGATCGACGGCCGGCAGGTCTGCCTGATGGCCAACGACTCCACCGTGAAGGCCGGCAGTTGGGGCGCCCGTACCGTCGAGAAGATCATCCGGATCATCGAGCGGGCCTACGGGGCCGGCGTCCCGATGGTCTACCTGGTCGACTCGGCCGGCGCCCGGATCACCGACCAGGTCGACCTCTTCCCCGGCCGCCGTGGGGCCGGCAAGATCTTCTGGAACCAGGTCCGCGCCTCCGGCTCGATCCCGCAGGTCTGCGCGCTGTTCGGCCCGAGCGCCGCCGGAGGGGCGTACATCCCGGCGTTCTGCGACGTGGTGGCGATGGTCGACGGCAACGCCAGCATGTATCTCGGGTCCGACCGGATGGTCGAGATGGTCACCGGGGAGAAGACCACCCTGGAGGCGATGGGCGGGGCCAAGGTGCACACCGCCGAGTCCGGCGTCGGGCACTTCCTCTGCAAGACCGAGGCCGACGCGCTCGACGTGGTGAAGACCTACCTGTCGTACCTGCCGGCGAACTGGACCCAGGCGCCGCCGGCCGCGCCGGCGGTCGCCGCGCCCGCGAAGGCCGACCTGGCCGCGCTGGTGCCGGCCAGCGAGCGGCAGGCGTTCGACATGCGACGGTACGTCAAGGGCCTGCTCGACGAGGGTTCCTTCTTCGAGATCCAGGCACTGTGGGCCAAGGAGCTGACCATCGGCTTCGGCCGCCTCGACGGCCAGGTCGTCGGCGTGCTCGGCAACAACTCGATGTTCAAGGGCGGCGTGCTCTTCGTCGACTCGGCCGACAAAGCCACCCGGTTCGTGCAGCTCTGCGACGCGTTCAACGTGCCGCTGCTGTTCCTCAGTGACGTGCCCGGCTTCATGGTGGGCAGCGCGGTGGAGAAGCAGGGCATCATCCGGCACGGCGCCAAGATGATCACCGCGATCTCCGAGGCGACCGTGCCGAAGATCTGCGTGGTCGTCCGCAAGGCGTACGGCGCGGGCCTGTACGCGATGGCCGGCCCCGGCTTCGAGCCGGACGCGACGATCGCGCTGCCCAGCGCCAAGATCGCGGTGATGGGCGCCGAGGCCGCCGTGAACGCCGTCTACGCCAACAAGATCGCGGCGATCGAGGACGCGGACGAGCGGGCCGCCTTCGTGGCCGCCAAACGGGCCGAGTACGAGCAGGACATCGACGTCGTCCGGCTCGCCAGCGAGCTGGTGGTGGACGCCATCGTCGAGCCGCACGACCTGCGCGACGAGCTGGTCCGCCGGTTCGCGGCGGCCCGCACCAAGGACCGCACCTTCTCCCGACGCCGCCACGGCGTCACCCCCGTCTGACCCGCAAGGAAGGGCCCCTACTTAACGCCTGGGGTATAGGAGGGGGCCCTTCCTAACGCTTCAGCCGCTTCCGCGTCACGAGCGCCGGGCGGCCCGCCCAGTAGGAGGATCGAGATGGACTTCCGGCTCACCGACGAACAAGCGGCGCTGCGGGAGAGCGTGCGGGACTTCGCCCGCGAGGTGGTTGCCCCGGTGATCGCCGAGCACTACGAGCGGCACACCTTCCCGTACGAGGTGATCCGGCAGATGGCCAAGATGGGCCTGTTCGGCCTGCCCTTCGACGAGGAGCACGGCGGGATGGGCGGCGACTACTTCGCGCTGTGCCTGGCCCTGGAGGAGTTGGCCCGGGTCGACTCCAGCGTGGCTATCACGTTGGAGGCGGCCGTCTCGCTCGGCGCGATGCCGATCTACCGCTTCGGCACCGAGGAGCAGAAGGCGACCTGGCTGCCCCGGCTGCTCAGCGGGGAGGCCCTGGCCGGCTTCGGCCTCACCGAGCCGGGCACCGGTTCCGACGCCGGCGGCACCCAGACGCGGGCCGTGCTGGACGGCGACGAGTGGGTGATCAACGGCGCGAAGGCGTTCATCACCAACTCGGGCACCGACATCACGGCCATGGTGACCGTCACGGCGGTGACCGGCACCAAGCCGGACGGCTCCAAGGAGCTGTCGACGATCATCGTGCCCACCGGCACGCCCGGATTCACGGTGGCTCCGGGTTACTCCAAGGTCGGTTGGACCGCCTCGGACACCCACGAGCTGACCTTCGACGACTGCCGGGTGCCGGCGGCCAACCTGCTCGGTGCGCGCGGACGGGGCTTCGCACAGTTTCTGCGGATCCTCGACGAGGGCCGGATCGCGATCGCCGCGTTGGCTGTCGGCCTCGCCCAGGGCTGCGTCGACGAGTCCATCAAGTACGCCAAGGAGCGGCACGCCTTCGGCCGGCCGATCGGCGACAACCAGGCCATCCAGTTCAAGATCGCGGACATGGAGCTGAAGGCGCACACCGCGCGCCTGGCCTACTACGACGCCGCCGCCCGGATGCTTGCCGGCGAGCCGTTCAAGCGGCAGGCCGCCATCGCGAAGCTGCACGCGAGCACGATCGCGGTGGACAACGCCCGGGAGGCCACCCAGATCCACGGCGGCTACGGATTCATGAACGAGTACCCGGTCGCCCGGTTCTGGCGGGACTCCAAGATCCTGGAGATCGGCGAGGGCACCAGCGAGGTGCAACGCATGATCATCGCCCGCGATCTGGGCCTCTGATCCCACCCCTCGGGCGATCACGGGGGTTACCGACCACTCCCCGTCGATCGACCCCTCGGCTGTCGGATTATCGGCGAGCGGACGTCGGCAGGACGACGTTCGACTGCCGATGGTCGGAGGCGAACCGTACTCTTCGTGCCCATGACTCCGGATCATGGGTGGTCGCGGAGCCCGGCCGGTCGTACCGGGCTGCCGGAGCTGCTCCGTGCGCACCGGCGCGCCGCCGGTCTGACCCAGGCGGAACTGGCGTCCCGTGCCCGAGTCGGTGTGCGGACGGTGCGGGACCTGGAGCGTGGCCGGTCGGTCCGGCCACAGCGCACCACCGTCGATCTGCTCGCCACGGCGTTGGGGTTGACCGGTGCCGTCCGGGCGGCATTCCTGGCCACGGCCCGTGGCCCTGTCGGCGGCGAGCCGCCGTCGGATGTCGGCCCGGGCGCGGTCGGCGTCGCGTCGGCGCAAGCCACCCGAGTCGACGCGCCGGTCGCCCTTCCGCCGCCGGTCGCCCTGATCGGACGCGATCGCGATGTCACCGAGTTGGCCGCGATGCTGACCGCGGAACACGGACCACGGCTGATCAGCCTCGTCGGCCTGGCCGGGGTCGGCAAGACCGCGCTCGCGCTCGCCGTGGCCCACGCGGCGGCACGGGCGCATCCGGGCGGTGTGGCCGGCGTGCTGGTCGGCGAGGGTTCGGACGGGCCGGACGTCCTCGCGGCCTCGATGACCGTCCTCGGCGCCGCCCGGTTACCGGAACTGGTCGCCCGCCTCGCCGGCCGGCGGGCGCTGCTGGTCATGGACGCCGTCGAGCGCGCCCCCGGCCCGGTGGCCGAGACACTGCACCGGTTGGGCACCGTACTGCCGTCGCTGCGGGTGCTGGTCACCGGCCGGCATCCGGTCGGGCTACCCGGCGAACGGGTCTGGCCGGTCGCCCCGCTCGAGGTGCCACCGCCGGACGGCGAACAATCCGGTCCGGCCACGCTCGTCTCGTGGCCAGCGGTCGCGCTGTTCATCGCACGGCTCGCCCAGGTCCGTCGGGAACCGCCCGGCCCCGACGAGCTACCAGCACTGGCCGCCCTGGTCCGCCGGCTGGGTGGCCTGCCACTGGCCATCGAGCTGATGGCCGCCCGGGGGCGGCTGCTCGACCTCACCGAACTGCTCGACCGGTACGGCGACCGGGTCCTCGACCTGACCACCTCGACCGAGGAGACCCGTGCCCGGTGGGACGGGCCGGAGTCGGCCGCCCGCCGTCCGTACGCCACCGATGCCACCCGGGCGGCGGTGGCGGTGACCCTGCGGGACGCGGTGGCGACCAGCTACCGCCTGCTCGCGCCGCACGAGCGCGACGCGCTGCGGCGACTCGCCATGTTTGGCAACCGGTGGTCGGTGGAGATGGCCGAGGAGATGCTCGCCGACGAGGCCGACCGGGACGGAACCGTCGCCATCGATCCGGTCCCGGTGCTGGACCGCCTGGTCGAGCTGGGCCTGCTGAGCGTTCGCGGCACCGGGCCGTTCCGGTTCCGCCTGCTCGACGCGGTCCGTGACTTCGCCGTGGAGCAGGCGGTCGGCGGTGGTGAGCTGACCTGCGTACGGCGTCGGCACGCGGAGGTGACCGCCCGCCTCGTGGCGCGGACCGCCGCCGACCTGGCCGGCCCACGGATGCTCGACGCGGTGCACCGGCTCGACCAGCTGAGCAGCGATATCAGCTCCGCGCTCGCCCACGCGGCCACCGATGACCCCCTGACCGCGCTCCGGCTCGCCGCCTGCCTCCCCCGCTGGTGGCGGTTCCGGGGCCGGGACGTCGCCGGGCGGCAGTGGCTGCGACGTCTGCTGGCCGACCCGCGAACCGCCGACGCGGACCCGATCCTGCGCGGCTGGGCCAGCCTCGGGATGGCACGGCTCGCGGCCGAACACGGTGCCGAGGCAGAAGAGTTACCCACGGCACGCGCCGCGTTGGAGATCTTCCGACACTCGGGCGACGTGACCGGCGAGTTGGAGGCGCGCGGGGTGCTCGGTGCTCTGCTGACCACCGTCGGCGGGCACGACGAGGCGCGGGATCAGGCCGAGGCGGTGCTCCGGCTCGCCGCCCGCAACGGTCGTACGCGTGATCTGGCGGTGGCGCAGAACAGCCTTGCCTGGCACGAGATCCGCGTCGGCGACCTGGCGGCGGCACGCCGGCGGCTGGCCGCCGTGGACCGGCTCGCGGCCGAGGGGGGTGAGCAGCGGTTGCGCGTGCTGGCCTGGGCCAACCGGGCCGAGGTGTCCCGCCTCGAGGGCCGGTACGCCGACGCCGTCGACCAGGGGCGGCGTGCGGTGGCGGCGTTGTTCGAGCTGGGCGACCCGGGACATCGCCGTCGGGTGCTCGGCACGGTCGGTCTGGCGCTGGCTCAGGACGGCCGTGCCGCCGAGGCGACCGAGGTGCTCACCGAGCTGCGCGCCGGCGGTGCCGAGGCGACCGTCGCCGTGCCGGGGCGGCAGTGGTTGGAGCGGGTCGGACTGCCGCGACCACGGTCGGACGACAGCGTGTTGTCGTGGAGCGGACCGGAGGCGGGCATCTGCGCGCTGATCGAGGGGAACCTGGCGCTGCACCGGGGTGATCGGGAGTTGGCGGCCGAGTGGTTCGCGGCCGCCGTCGAGGCCGGTCACGATCGCCGGGACGTCGTGGAGGCGCTGGTGGGCCTCGCCGCGAGCACCGGAGATCCGACGGTCCTCGATCGTCTGGACCAGGTCTGCGAGGAAACCGGGATCCGACTGCTGCCGCAGGAGTCCGGGCTGCTCTACGCGCTGATCGCCGCCCGGGGTGGAGCCACCGAACGGTGAGCGGTGGCCGGTCGGCGTCGATGGACCGCCGGATGGAGAGTGGCGCGGGCGAAGAGCCCCCTTGGTGCTACCCCTCGCTGTTCGCCCGCGCCGTCACCCCCCGGTGATTCCCCGGTGGGCGAAAGCCTGCCACCGTTGCCGGGGAAGAAGGTGTTTTTCAAGAGGTTTGTCCGGTCTTTGGGGTCAGTTCTGCCGGTCCTTCTGCCGGTACCGCCCGGAGGCCCATCTTGCGGGCCGACGGTCAGGTCGGGTCGCAGTCGTCGGCCGTCTCCTGCTCGGTACTGCCGGCGGTCGCGCCAGGATGGACCGCGTCCCGCACCCGCCGCAGGCCGTCGAGCAGTGCCGCCAGGGCCTCGGGTTCGAGTTGGCCGGTGAACCACTGTTCGATGATCCGCAGGTGCCCGGGCAGTGTCTCGTCGAGCCGCTGCATTCCGGACGCGGTGACCACCGCATACGAGCTACGGCGGTCGTTCGGGCATGCTCGACGGGTGAGCAGTCCGTCGCGTTCCATCCGGTCCACCACCCGGGTCACGCCGCTGGTGGACAGTGAGGTCTGTGCGGCGAGGTCGGTCATCCGTAGCTGGTTGCCGGGCGAGCGGGCCAGTCGGGTGATCACCTCGAACTCGACCTGGGAGAGGCCGTGCTCCTCGAGTTGGGCGGCGAACCGGGCTGAGAGCCCGGCGTGGGCCTCGTACAGGAGGCCAACCGCGGTGATCCGGGGGTCGTCGAACACGTTGGTCACTCGTTAATCCTACCAGTCCTTGACACGGGGAATGTTGTTGCGGTTATATTTGCTGAAGCAGTCGTTGGGCTACTAAACAATCCTCTGGAGGACACCAGTCATGACCAGCAGCATCGACGCGGTTACCCGCGACTGGGACGGTCTCACCATCCCGGCGGCCGGCACCTACGTGCTGGACGCGGCGCACAAGCGGGTCGGCTTCGTCGCCCGGCACATGATGGTGAGCAAGGTCCGCGGTGAGTTCAACGAGGCGACCGCCACCATCACCGTCAGCGAGGACCCGCTGCAGTCCTCGGTCGTCGCGACCATCCAGGCCGCCAGCATCGACACCACCCAGGACGACCGGGACGCGCACCTGCGCAGCCCCGAGTTCCTCGACGCGGAGCAGTACCCGACCCTGGAGTTCCGCAGCACCGGCGTCAAGTCCCGCAAGGGCAACGAGTTCGTGCTCGACGGTGAGCTGACCGTCAAGGGCGTCACCCGTCCGGTCGAGCTGGAGGTCGAGTTCGAGGGCGTGGGTCGCAGCCCGTTTGGCCAGGACATCTTTGGCTTCTCCGCGAGCACCGAGATCGACCGCGAGGAGTTCGGTCTGACCTGGAACGTCGCCCTGGAGACCGGCGGCGTGCTGGTCGGCAAGAAGATCAAGATCGAGATCGAGGGCGAGGCCGTCCGCCAGGCCTGATCCCACGGATCACCCGTACACCGGGCCCGCGCCGCACGTCGGCGCGGGCCCGGTGTCGTCCGTGCCGGGCGCGTGTGAATTGTCACGACTTGTTCTTGCCCCCGCGAGGTCCGGCATGCTGGCGACGGGGTAGAGATGGCGCCACGAGCGAATCCACTCGGCCGTCGTCGGATCACCGTCGTCGGCCTCTGGCCCCGGCCAGGCGAGCGCTCTTACCGTTGATGGTTCACAATGCGCTTCCGGGACGGCAGAATCCCGACCGCGCGGGTTGTCGGGAGGACACATGGGCAGGGACGTCTCGCAGGGCGCCTTCACCCGGGAGGACCGCGTCCGCTACCGGCAGAAGGTCCGGCGGTGCCTCGACGTCTTCGCCCTGATGCTCGACGACTTCGGGTTCGACGCCGACCGGCCGATGACCGGCCTCGAGATCGAGCTGAATCTGGTCGACTCGGCGGCCGAGCCGGCGATGCGCAACGAGGAGATCCTCGCCGAGATCGCCGATCCGCTCTTCCAGACCGAGCTGGGGCAGTTCAACCTGGAGTTGAACGCCGAGCCCCGGCTGATCGAGGGCGCCGGTTTCGCCGACTACGAGCACGACCTGCGTAGCAGCCTCTCCCGGGCCGACGAGCGCGCCGCCAGGTCCGACGCGAAGATCGTCCTGGTCGGCATCCTGCCCACCCTCACCGAGGGGCACCTGGTCGAGGACAACCTCTCCACCAACGAGCGCTACCGGGTCCTCAACGACCAGATCGTCGGCGCCCGGGGCGAGGCCATCGAACTCGACATCCGTGGCGTCGAGCAGTTGCGGACGCACACCGACTCGATCGCCCCCGAGGCGGCCTGCACGAGTCTCCAGTTCCACCTCCAGGTCGCGCCGGACAGCTTCGCCGACTACTGGAACGCGTCCCAGGCCATCGCCGGAGTGCAGGTGGCGGTCGGGGCGAACTCGCCCTTCCTCTACGGCCGCCAACTCTGGGCCGAGACCCGGATCGCCCTGTTCAAGCAGGCCACCGACACTCGTCCGGAGGAACTCAAGGCCCAGGGCGTACGCCCCCGGGTCTGGTTCGGCGAGCGGTGGATCACCTCGATCTTCGACTTGTTCGAGGAGAACGTCCGGTACTTCCCACCACTGCTGCCGATCTGCGAGGACGAGGACCCCGTGGAGGTGCTGCACGCCGGCGGGGTGCCCCAACTCAGCGAGCTGCGGCTGCACAACGGCACGGTCTACCGCTGGAACCGCCCGGTCTACGACATCATGAACGGCCGCCCGCACCTGCGGGTGGAGAACCGGGTGCTGCCCGCCGGTCCCACCGTGGTGGACATGCTGGCCAACGCGGCCTTCTACTTCGGACTGGTCCGTGGTCTGGCCGAGGCCGACCGGCCGATCTGGAGTCAGCTCACCTTCTCCTCAGCCGAGGAGAACTTCCACTCGGCGGCCCGCCGTGGTCTGGACGCCGTGCTGCACTGGCCCGGGGTCGGTGACGTGCCGGTCACCAAGCTCGTACTCGATCAGTTGCTGCCCGTCGCCGCGACCGGACTGGACGGCTTCGGCGTCGCGCCGGCGCAACGGGACCGGCTGCTCGGCATCATCGAGCAGCGCTGCCGTACCGGTCGCAACGGCTCCGTCTGGCAGACCGAGGCGGTCTGGGCGGCGGAGCACCACCACGGCATGGACCGCCCGGCAGCCCTGCACCACATGGTCAAGCGCTACGCGGAACTCCAACGCACCAACGAACCAGTCCACACCTGGCCCGTCCAGTAACCACCCCACCCCACCCCGGGCCTGGTTGATCAAGAGGTTCGCGTCAGAAATCGCGCCGCTGATGACGCAAACCTCTTGATCAACAGGTGGATGGCGGTGGGGTCAGGTGGTGGGGCGGCGGGGTGGGCGGGCTCGGGGCGCGGTTGGGGCGTTGGTTGGGGCGTCGGTTGGGGCGTCGGTTGGGGGCGCGGCGTCGGGGTTGGGGCGTGGGGCCGGGACGCGGGGTGCGGTGGTGGTCGCGTCGGCGGGCTGGTCCCCGCGCGGGCTTGTCGGTGCCGACGGCGTCCTGCCGCGTCGGGTTGCCGTGCCGGCTGCGGCGTCGGTCACCGAGCGGGCGCGGCGTCCGGGTCGCCCGGCGTCCGCCACGCCCTCTCTCGTGGGCGTCGTCCGATCGGTCGGGAGCCCTCCGGCCCGGGTGAAGTCCGCCGGAGGGGCCGACGTCGAGCCGGGTGAGCCGGCCGGAGGGGCCGACGCCGGTTCGCGTTGGCCGGTCGGAGCGGTCGACGTCGGGTCGGACACGTCGCCCGATGTCAGCTTGGGGTTCGCCGACCCACCCGTCGAGGCGGCGTCCGGACCGGCGGCCGGGGCGGTCGGACGGCGGTCGGCGGCCCGTCGGTGGCCGGCCCTCTCGGCGAGCCGGGCGACCAGTATCGAGCCGCCGACCCCGGCGATCACCGCGTACGGGGCGATGAGCTGGGTCGAGAACTGTGCCGGGCCGGGGGTCGCCCACCTCGGCACGGTGGTCAGGTAGGCGAGCGCGACGAGCAGCGGGCCGGCCGCACCGGAGGCCGCCGCGCCCACCCGGTGTCCGCCCGGACGCGCGGCGCCGCGGGCGGCGAGGGCACCGATCAGAAGCGCGGGTACGAGTGCCAGCAGCGCGCCCGGCCAGTAGATCTGGCCCCCGATCCAGTACCGCCCGTGGTCCGGGTCGAGCTGCCAGGTGCCGAGTTGGGCACCGGTCAGCCCGCGTCCGACGCGTACACCGTCGATGACCGAGACCACGGCGAGCAGCCACAGCCAGGCGGCCGTCGCGGTGATGTTCACCGCGACCGTGCGGGAGCGCAGCGCCCAGAGCGCGACGAGGACGCCGATCAGGATTCCCAGCGCCGCGTGCAGGGCCGCGACCCGCTGCGGCGCGCCGGTGTCGGCGCCCGCGGCGACCCGCGCCGGTACGGCGACCAGCAGTACGGTGACCAGTCCACCGAGCCCGGCACCGAGCGCCAGGGACAGCCGGCGGAGCAGACCGGGGTGCTCGACGGCCACCGGTTCGGCCCGATCGATGACCGGCCGATCCTGCGGATCGATGACCGGCCGATCCTGCGGCACGTCGGCGCCCTCGGCCCGGGTCGGTTGGCCCGGCGTGAGCGCCGGCGACTGCGGCAGGTCAGCCTCGTCCGCCGCTGCGGCGCCGGTCGTCGGCGTGGGCGTCGCACGCTGGTGCAGTCGCTGCGCGCAGACAGCTCCCAGCACAGTGGAGCTGGCGGCGAGCCAGGTGGCCCAGGCGAGGCCGTCGGCCCAGGCCGTGCCGTTGGCCCCGGCCTCGGTGGGCGTCCAGGTGATGACGCCGAGCCCGTAGCCGAAGCCCAGTTGCGCGGCGCCCGCGCCGGCAGCGACCCCGACCGCCGTCGCGATCGATACTCCCCAGCCCCGTCTGGCCATGCCGGGCAGCGTAACGTCCCGTCGTCGGTGCGGCGAGTCGCGGCGACCCGCCGGTACGGACCGTCGGCACAACGTGGTGGGCGGCGAACGGTACGGTCGCCGGTGATGAGGCGGTGGACGGTATGACGGACGCGAACACGGGTCGGCAGGAATCCTCCGGTGGCCGGGACGGCGGTGACGGCCGCCGAGCTGGCGTGTTGCTCGGTGGCGGACTGGTCGCGGTGCTCCTCGCCGTGGTCGGCGCGACCGGCGGTTGGCTGCTGGCCGGCGAGGACGACGAGTCTCCGGGGACCCCGCAGGCGGTCGCCACCACGGCAGGTACACCGACCGAGGAGGCCACCTCGTCTCGACCGACCACCGGCCGGACCACCCCGTCCGCTCCCCGCACGACCGCCTCCGCGACGAAGGGGACCGGGCTGACCGTGCCCCCGGTGGTCGGGACCGACTTCCTCCAGGCGCGCGAGATGCTGCGCGAACAGCGGTTGGGTTGGCGGCTGGTCTTCGGCGTCGGCACCGGACGCAGGGTGGAGAGCGCCTCGCCGGCGGTGGGCACCCCGGTGACCCGGGGTACCACGGTTCAACTGCAGATCGCCGGGCCACCGCCGGCCGCCGAAGTGCCGGACGTGGTCGGCGACGACTGCGCCAAGGCAGCGGAAGAGTTGGTCGAGGAGGGGCTCTACCCGAGTTACCGCAGCGGGCGCAGTGGAAAGGTCAGTCGGCAGGAACCGGCCGAGGACGGTCCGGCACGCTGGAACGACGAGGTCAGCATCTGGTGCGGCGCGGCGGCCCCACCGAGCCAGCCGACCGCGAAGCCCACCCCCTGACCCGAGCGGCCCCGACCCGCCGGCGGCACGCGGTTCGTGCCACCGATACCGGCCGATGTCGACCTGGGCGGTTAGGTTGACGTCGAGGGCCAGGGCGCCCGCCCGGTTCGGGAAGGGACGTGCGATGAGCGACGACCGCCAGGAGCCCCCCGCCGGGACACCGGACGACGACCGCACGCGCCCTCTGCCGCCCATCGGCGGCGACCGCCCGCAACCGCCCGCGTCGACCGACGAGACGATGCCTATCGACCGGGCCGCGTCCGGCGGTGGTGCGTCGCCGGACGAGACGATGCCCATCGACCGGGCCGCGTCTGCGTCTTCGGCGGATCGGACGGCGCGGATGCCGGCCGAGCGGTCGACGCCACCGTCGTGGTCGGGGCGGGCCGAGGTACGGGCACCTCGACCGGCCGAGCCGTCCGCGGACTGGTACGTGGAGGAGCAGGGCGGCCGTCGGTGGTGGCTGCCGATCCTCTGGGGCGTACTCGCGTTGTTGTTCGCCGCCCTTCTCGGCGCGGCCCTGTGGGTGGTGTTGAGCGCGCGGGAGGACGACCCCGACGACCCGGCCACGCCGTCCGTCCCGCCGACCAGCGTCACCGCCGCGCCGACCAGCAGCGCCCCGACGTCGGCGGCGCCCACCAGCGCGACGCCGAGCAGCCCGGCGGCCACCACCGAGGGGGCGCAGCTACCGGTGCCGCCGCTGACCGGCCTCGGGCAGTCCACCGCCGAAGGACTGCTGGAGCGACTGGGCCTGAGCTACCGGGTGGTGTACCGCCCGTCCGAGCTGCCGCCGGGCACGGTGGTGCGGACCGATCCGGAGGCCGGCACCCTGGTGCCGACCGACCAGGAGGTGCTGGTGGTGATCTCCCAGGCCCGGCCGTCGCCGGGCGGCAGCTCGACCAGCCCGAGCCCGACGGCGACGGCCACGCCGTGACCGGTTCTCACCACCTACGGCGGCGGGTGCCGACGAGGCCGAGGCCGGCGAGCGAGATGGTGAGGCCGAAGATCCCGGACCAGAAGAGCGACCGGCGTACGTCGGTGCCGTGGTGGCCGCCCGACGTCGTCTCGGCGAGTGCCTGCTGACCGTCGGCCTGACCGCCGGCGCCGGAACCGGTGGCCGGGCCGGTCGCGTCGGCCGCCGCCCCGGCGTACCCGTCGGGGGTGTCGGCGCCGATCCAGCCGTACTCGTCCTCGGGAGGCTCGGAGCCGGCCACGGTGATCTCCGGCGCCGGTACCGGAACGGCCAGCCGGGTGGACGACGACGCCGGATCGTGGACCAGGACCACGACGGTGGTCAGGGCCCCGAGGAGGGCGAGCAGTCCGAGAGCGTAGGTGATACTCCAGCGGTGGTGCCGCCGCACGGCGGGCTGATTGACCATGACCATCCCAGGCTCAGGGTCCTGGACGTGCGGGTGGAACGGTGCCGGGGTGGGCGTACCGATTCTATGGCGACGGCACGCCTACCCGCGGCGGATCGCGCTGGTCAGCCGACTCTGACCGGCGTACGGGTAACCGGTCGCCGGGTCCGTACGGTGTGCGGGCGGGGCACCGGCGCGGCCTGCACCTGTTGCAGCCCTTCCCGCTGTACGAAGATCGACCGGCGGTTGACGGCGTCGCCGGCGGCGTTGAGCTCGTAGCCGTCGAGCCAGAGCCAACCGTCGTAGGTCGGCAAGTCGAGCACCCGGATCACCCGGAACATGATCGGCCTGAGGAACTGGACACTCGCCGCGCGAGTCACGTGCAGAACGTCACCGGAGCGGGGAAGCACATGGGCTCCTGGGGAGGGTAAGCCGGCGGCATGCCGGCGGTGACTGGTCTGGGATGTCTCGGCCCGGTTGCGGGATCGCGCCTCGTGGACCGTCTGGTGCTGGTGGTGGTCGGGCCGTACCCGCTGGTGGCGTGCCGCCACCCGACCATCACCTGACTGCTGCCGGGAACCGCGCCCACCGCCGCAGTCAGCTGGCTTGCAGCGGTGGGGTCATTACCCCGGCGCAGGTCCGGGTGTCGCTGGCCGGGCCTGCGTTCGGTCCGGCTGCCCGGGGTCGGTGGGTTCACCACTCCCGGAGAGCGGACCGGAACGCTGAGTGATCCGAGCCATACGGACAGAGTGCATCAGCGACGTGCTTCATGCAAGTTGCACGTCGAATTTTGCCGATACGTGAGTTCGCCACGCAAAGCGGCGCTTGAAGCGATCCGCGTGTGGGCGGCACACTGAGGGCCGGTTTCGCCCGTCGCGGCCGGCCGATGACCGGCACCATCCCTCGTCGCGAACGCTCGCCGGGCGACGGTCGCGCCCCCGGCAGGCGACAACCAGTGGCGCGGCGACCGGAGGTAGCCCGAGAGTGGGGTCGAGCAACCAGCGGCAAGAAACAGAAGTGTCGAGGCCGCGCGATGAGTGAACGGCGCAGCCCGACGATCCGACGGCGACGGCTCGGCGCGGAGTTGCGCCGGCAGCGGGAGTCGGCCGGGATCACCATAGAGGTGGTGGCCGAGCAGTTGGAGTGCTCGGCGTCCAAGGTCTCCCGCATCGAGACGGGCCACACCACGGCCACCCCGCGCGACGTGCGGGACATGCTGCGGATCTACGGCGTCGTGGGCGCCGAGAGCGACGAGCTCGTGCAGATCGCCCGCGAGGCGCGGCAGAAGGGCTGGTGGCACCCGTACAGCACGGTGCTGGTCGGGGCGTACGTCGGCCTGGAGGCGGCAGCCAGCTCCATCCGGGCGTACGAACAGCAGGTCGTCCCCGGCCTGTTGGAGACCGAGGAGTACGCCGGGGCGATGATCCGCGCCGCCCGTCCGGACTTCACGGCCGATCAGGTACATCAAAGGGTGCGTGTCCGTCTGGGCCGTCAGTCGTTGTTGACCCAGGACGATCCGGTCGATCTGTGGGTGGTGCTCGATGAGGCGGTGGTAAGTCGGCCGGTGGGCGGGGACGAGGTGATGCGCGGCCAACTCAGGCGGTTGGTCGAGGTGGCCGAGTTGCCGAACGTGACGCTCCAGATCCTCCCCTTCGAGGTGGGTGCGCACGCCGGCATGGACGGCACCTTCACGATCCTCAGCTTCCCTGAGCCCGGTGATCCGGATGTTGTGTACGCGGAGAACGCCACGGGTGGGCTTTTCCTCGAGAAAAGCGACGAACTGCAGAAGTACAGCTTCATCTTCGATCACATCCGCGCTGCGGCCATTCGTCCGGAGGAGTCCGTCGCACACATCGCAAAACTGGCAGAGGAGCCGAAATGGCGACCAAGAGGTTCCCCGTGGACCTGACGCAGGCGACGTGGTTCAAGAGCTCGAAGAGTGGGCCCAACTGCGACAACTGCGTGGAAGTGGCGTACGTGACCGGTGCGGTCGGCGTCCGGGATTCGAAGGACAAGGCCGGTCCGGCCCTGGTCTTCGCTCCCGGCGACTGGCGTGCCTTCGTTGCCGGAGCCAGGGGTGGTGTGTTGGGCTCGGCCTGACCGAGTGGTCGATGAACGTCCCCGTCCGGTCCTCGACCGGGCGGGGACGTTCCGTGTCCGCGCTCCTCGCGGCCGGCACGGCGAGGTTCCGCCGGGATTCCCGTCGCCACAGCGGGCCCGCCTCGTTGAACCCGTCGGTACGGCGTTGGTCGATGGCCCCCGCCGTACCGACCGCAACCGAGCGAGGTAGGCGAGACGGATGACGATCGGTTCAGAGAACCTCACCAACGGTCCGGGCAAGCCGGAGCGGTTCGGTGGCAAGTACCGCGGGGCGCGTCGGGACACCGTACTGACCGAGGTGGTCTCGACCGACCAGGAGTTGAACGGGCGGGACGTGTCGGCCCCGGACGCCGGGGACGCGCCGCTCTCACTGCCGTCGCTGGACCCGAACCCGCTGGTCGAACCGTCGTTCCCGCCGACCGGCTGGCCGATGGAGCCCACCGGTTCGCTCGCGGACCACCCGCTGCTGCGGGGCCTGCTGCTGGAGCTGCCGCCGAAGGGCAGCGTGCCGCCGCCCGGCTGGCTGGACCGCTGGTTCGAGGCGACCCGGGCGATCCTGGAGCTTCTATACGTGCAGGGGATCGGCCGCTCGCGCTGACCGCGTGGCGGCGGCGGTGGGCTGCGCCCGCTCGATGAGCCGGCTGTGTCGCAGCGCGTGCCGGACCCCGATGGCCGCCACCGCCAGTGCGCCGACGGTGATCGCCGGGCCGGTGATCCCGGGCTCGGCGCCGAGGTCCGTGCCGGCCGCCGCGATCACCGCCGGAAGTGTCGCCAGGGCGGTGACCTGCAACGGCACGCCGACGAGCGGGTGGGCCGCGGCGGCCCGCAGCCCGTGCGGGGCGGGTGTGCCGGGTGCGCTGTCGAACGCTCCGGCCCCGGCCCGCAGCCGGCGGATTCGCCGTATCGAGCAGACGGCCACCACGAGCGCCGGGCCGGTGGCGAGGGTGAGCCCGGCGCCGGCACGATCGATCGGCGCGGCCCCGGCGCTCGTCAGGCCGCCGACGGCCACCGCCGCGATCAGCGCGAGGCCGACCAGCGCGAGCGCCAGCAACCATCCGGTACGCCGACGGAGCGCACGCGCGTCGCGCAGCCGGGGCAGTCGGTCGGCCAGGACCCCGGCGGCCAGCCAGACGGCGGCGACCGGCAACAGGATGGTGAGCTGACTCTCCATGTCGGAGAGTCTTTCCCGTTCTTCGGTGCGGTGAATCGGGGCCGGACCCCCGTTGGCCCCGGAGGTCGGGCCCCTAGGGGCATCCCATCCGGGTGATGGACGTTTCGACATGTTTATCTGTCGCACCGGCGGACCTACTCTCAGCGAGATCGGCAGTGGTCGATCGAAGGTGCCGGTGGTCGCGCTTCGCCGCCGGTCGGAGGGAGGTAGGGAGATGGGTCTTCCACGCAGGTTCGCACTGGTCGGGGTGGCCACCGCGACCGTGCTGGCCGTCGGTGCCCCGGCTCTGGCCGCCGAGCCGGTGGGCGTCGTACGGGAGGCTGGCGGAGCCACCGCCGTGCCCGACAGCTACATCGTCGTCCTCAAGGACGGCACCGTGGCGCCCCACCAGGTCGGCGACACCGCGCAGCGGCTGACCGGCCGGCACGGCGGGAAGGTCGCCCGCACCTACGGCACCGCACTGCGGGGCTTCGAGGTCACCGTCAGCGCGGCGGCAGCGGCACGGATCGCCGCCGACCCGGCTGTCGCGTACGTCGAGCAGAACCACACCGTGTCCATCTCCGGAACGCAGGCCAACCCGCCGTCCTGGGGCCTCGACCGCATCGACCAGCGCAACCTGCCGCTGGACAGCTCCTACACGTACCCGAACACGGCGGGCAACGTGCACGCCTACATCATCGACACCGGCATCCGCTTCTCCCACAACGACTTCGGCGGCCGGGCCACCTCCGGCTACGACGCCGTGGACGGCGGGTCGGCCGACGACTGCAACGGGCACGGCACGCACGTCGCCGGCACTGTCGGCGGCTCGACGTACGGGGTCGCGAAGGGCGTCCAGTTGGTCGGCGTACGCGTGCTGAACTGCTCCGGCAGCGGCACCAACGCAGGTGTGATCGCCGGCGTCGACTGGGTCACCCAGAACGCGATCAAGCCGGCCGTGGCGAACATGAGCCTCGGCGGCGGGGCGAACAGCTCGCTGGACACCGCCGTCCGCAACTCGATCGCCTCCGGCGTCACGTACGGCCTCGCGGCCGGCAACGACAACGGCGCGAACGCCTGCAACACCTCGCCGGCGCGGACCACGGAGGCGATCACGGTCGGCTCGACGACCAGCTCGGACGCCCGCTCGTCGTTCTCCAACATCGGCACCTGCCTGGACATCTTCGCGCCCGGCTCGTCGATCACCTCGGCCTGGTACACCAGCAACACCGCGACCAACACGATCAGCGGCACCTCGATGGCCACGCCGCACGTGGTCGGGGCAGCGGCCCTGGTGGCCAGCGCCAACCCGAGCTGGACCCCGGCTCAGGTACGCGACCAGTTGGTGTCCAACGCCACCCCGAACGTGGTCAGCAATGCCGGCTCGGGCTCACCGAACCTGCTGCTCTATGTGGGCAGCGGCGGCACCACCCCGCCGCCCACCGGCTGCACCGGCACCAACGGCACCGACGTCTCGATCCCGGACGCGGGCGCGGCGGTGACCAGCTCGGTCACCATCTCCGGCTGTGGCCGCAACGCCTCCTCGGCCGCCACGGTGGCGGTGAACATCGTGCACACCTACCGCGGTGACCTGGTGATCGACCTGCTCGCCCCGGACGGCAGCTCGTACCGGCTGAAGAACAGCAGCACCTCGGACAGCGCCGACAACGTGAACGCCACGTACTCGGTCAACCTCTCCGGCGAGGCGGCGGACGGCACCTGGCGGCTCCAGGTGCGCGACACCTACTCGGCGGACACCGGCTACATCAACAGCTGGACCCTGACCGTCTGACCTGTTCCCCAGGGACGAGGCCCCATCCGGACGATCCCGGTGGGGCCTCGTGTCGTCCTAGACCGCGAAGGTGGCCGGCCGCTCGGTCGCCGGGGCCGGCGGGCGGGCCTTCCACAGGCCGGTCTTCTGGCCGGCGAGCCGAGCCAGGTAGGCCGGGTTGAGGATCACGTAGCGACGCCAGAGCCGCTTCGGCTCCAGCCCGAGCCGCCAGAACCACTCCAGGCCGGCGCGCTGCATCCACGGCGGAGGTTGGCGCAGCAGCCCGGCGTGGTAGTCGAACGCGGCGCCGACCGCCATCATCGGCATGTCCAGCAGCGGGCGCATGGCGTACGTGAAGACCTCCTGGCGCGGGCAGCCGAGCCCGACCAGGACGAGCCGGGCGCCGCTGGACCGGATCCGGTCGGCGATCTCGGCGTCCTCGCCCGGCTGGACCGCGCGGAACTTCGACGGCTCCACCCCGGCGATCTTCAGGGCCGGGAACATCCGCTCCAACGCCGGGATCAGCTTCGCCAGCGTCTCCTCGGTCGAGCCGTACAGGTAGACGGGCAGCCCCTCGTCGGCGAACCGGGAGAGCACGTGCAGCGTCAACGTCGGCCCGTAGACCCGGTCGGTGAGGCCGGCGCCGTGCAGCAGGTTGAGCGCCCAGCGCACCGGCTGCCCGTCGGGGGTGACCACGTCGAAGGAGTTCAACCGGGCGTTGTGCGCCGGATCGAGCACCCCGGTCATCACGCCGTGCACGGCCAACGCCGTCAGCGCCAGGGGCCGCCGCTCGTGCGCCGCGGTCACCACCGCGTCGGTCGCCGCGGCGTAGTCGGTGGCGTCCACGAGGACGCCGAGCACGTTGCGCTTGGTCTGCGGAGTCATGGCTGCGGCACCCACTTGTCCACGTTCGCCTCGTAGATCTCCCGGAGGATCATCGGCACGTCGTACGTGATCTTCCAGTCCGGGTACTGCGCCTCGAAGCGGGCCATGCTGCTCACGTACCACTGGTGGTCGCCGGTGCGGTTCTGCTCGACGTAGTTGATCCGCGCCTCACGGCCGGTGATCTCCTGGGCGATCGCGAACGCCTCGATGTGGGAGGTGTTGGAGTGCCGGCCGCCACCGAGGTTGTAGACCTCGGCCGAGCGGGGGGCCCGGAAGAACGCCTCGAACGCGGTCAGCACGTCGTGCGAGTGGATCGCGTCGCGGACCATCTTGCCCTTGTAGCCGAACAGGTTGTACGTCCGGCCCTCCATGACGCAGCGCATCAGGTACGCCAGGAATCCGTGCAGCTCGGCGGCCGAGTGGGCCGGGCCGGTCAGGGTGCCGCCCCGGAAACAGGCGGTCCTCATGTCGAAGTAGCGGCCGTACTCCTGCACCATCACGTCCGCGGCCACCTTCGAGGCGCCGAAGACCGAGTGCAACGAGTGGTCGATCGACATCTCCTCGGTGATGCCCTCGTACCAGCGGTGGTCCTCGGGCAGCTCGTACCGGGTTTCCAGCTCGACCAGCGGCAGGCTGTTGGGCCGGTCGCCGTAGACCTTGTTGGTCGAGCAGTGGATGAACGCCGCCTCGATCGCGTGCTGGCGGGTGTTCTCCAGCATGTTGAGCGTGCCACCGGCGTTCACGTCGAAGTCCGTGTACGGCTCCTTGGCCGCCCAGTCGTGGCTGGGCTGGGCAGCGCTGTGGATCACCACGGCGATGTCCGAGCCGTACTTCTTGAACACCTGCTCCAGGCCGTCCCGGTCCCGGATGTCCACGGGGTAGTGGGTGTAGGAGTTACCGAGGTCGCGGCCGAGCCGCTCCAGGCTCCACGAGGTGGAGCCGTCCTCTCCGAAGAAGTACCGGCGCATGTCGTTGTCGATGCCGACGACGTCCAGACCGAGGCCGGCGAAGTGCCGGACCGCCTCGGAGCCGATCAGACCGCCCGACCCGGTCACCAACGCGACACTCACACGCCACTCCTGGTCCATCGGAGGCAGAAACCATCGGAGCATAGCGTGACGCCCGGCACGCCCCGATATGACGGAAGGGCCCCGCATCAAGCGGAGCCCTCGCCTTTTGGTGGGGATGGGGGGAGTTGAACCCCCACGCCCTTTCGGGCACACGGACCTGAACCGTGCGCGTCTGCCATTCCGCCACATCCCCGTGGCACGACCCGGGACACTATAGCCGCCCCGAACCCGCTGTCTCCAACAGGCCCCGGGAATACTACGCTGTCCCAGACGCTCGCCACGAGCGGTTACCGTTCGTGGCGGACGAAAGATTAGCACGGTGGTCCCGGTCCTTCCGAACGGGTCGGGAGCAGACGGCCGAGCGGCGTGTGAGCTGCGCGCGCGCCGGCCGGATACCATCATGTCCTCGGGACCCGAGGAGGAGCCGGTGAGCGTGCTGCAACGCTTCGAGAAGCGTCTGGAAGGCCTGGTCGAAGGGGCTTTCGCCAAGGTCTTCAAAGGGGTGGTCCACCCCGTGGAGATCCTCAACGCCATGCAGCGGGAGGCCGAGGCGCACAAGGCGATCCTGGCCGGTGGGCGCACGTTGGTGCCCAACCGCTACGTGATCGATCTCTCGCCGTTCGACCACAGTCGTCTGGCGCCGTACGCCGCCGCGCTGGCCCAGGAGTTGGCCCAGTCGCAGGCGGAGTTCATCGGCGAGCAGGCCTGGACGGTCTACGGCGACGTGATCGTGGAGATCGAGCGGGGCGAGGGCCTGGACACGGGCATGTTCCGCGTCACCGCCGAGGTCTACACCGGCGGCGAGGTCGCCCCGGTGTCGGCGCCCGGCTACGACGCCGGTCCGCCCGCCTACCCCGCGTACGACCAGGGTGGCGGCTACGGCCCGCCGCCTGGGCACGGTGGCGGTCGCAACGTGCGGCTGGTCTCCGGTGACGGACGCACCTACCCCCTCCAGATGGGGTCGACGGTGATCGGTCGCGGCGACCAGGCGAACCTGCGCCTGCCCGACGTCGGTATCTCCCGGCGACACGCCCGACTGGATTTCGACGGCGGCCAGGTTGTGCTGACCGATCTGGGTTCCACCAACGGCACCATGGTCAACGGGCAGCGGGTCTCCGCCGTCGCGCTGAACCCGGGTGACATGGTCCAGCTCGGCACCACGACGCTGACCTTCCGCGTGGACGGCTGAGCCGCCTTGCCGGCACTGGTCATCACCGTTGCCCGGTTCGGGTTCCTGATCCTGCTGTGGATCTTCGTGTTCACGGTGGTCGGCGTGATCCGCCGAGATCTCTTCGCGGGAGCCCGATCCGGTCGCCTGGTGGCGGCACCGCGCGCGGTTGGCGCCTCGACGGGGCAGGCGGCCAAACCGGCGAAGGCGAAGCGGGGTAGGGCGGCCCACCAGCTGGTGGTCACCGCCGGTCAGTTGGCCGGCACCCGCATCACCCTCGGTGAAGCGCAGATCACCATCGGTCGGGCCGAGGACTCCACCCTGGTCATCACCGACGACTACGCCTCCGCGCGGCACGCGAGACTCCTACCGCGCGAGGGTCAGTGGTTCGTCGAGGATCTCGGCTCGACTAACGGCACGTACCTGGATCGCGCTAAGGTCACCGGACCAACCCCCGTACCCCTCGGCGTGCCGATCCGGATCGGCCGCACTTCCCTCGAATTACGGCCATGACTCTGACCCTGCGCTATGCGGCCCACAGCGACCGCGGTCTGATCCGTGACGGCAATCAAGACTCCGTCTACGCCGGGCCGCGGCTACTCGCCGTTGCCGACGGCATGGGCGGCATGGCCGCCGGTGACGTCGCCAGCAACATCGTCATCGGTGCCATGGCGCCGCTCGACGAGGATGTCCCCGGGGACGCCCTCGTCGACGCGCTGCGTTCGGCCGTGGGCACCGCCAACCAACAGCTCCGCGACACGGTGGACGCCAACCCGCAGTTGGAGGGGATGGGCACCACACTGACGGCGACCCTCTTCTCCGGCAGCAAGCTGGGGATGGTCCACATCGGTGACTCGCGGGCCTATCTGCTGCGCAACGGTGAGTTCGCGCAGATCACCAAGGACGACACGTACGTCCAGATGCTCGTCGACGAGGGCCGGATCAGCGCCGAGGAGGCCAGCAGCCACCCACAGCGGTCGCTGCTGACCCGCGCGCTGGACGGCCGGGACATCGACCCGGAGTACTCGGTGCGCCAGGTGCTCCCCGGTGACCGCTACCTGATCTGCAGCGACGGCCTCTCCGGGGTGGTGAGCGCCGAGACCATCGGCGAGACCCTGCGCGAGTACACCGACCCGCAGCAGTGCGTCGAGCGGCTGGTGCAGCTCGCGCTGCGCGGCGGCGGCCCGGACAACATCACGGTGATCATCGCCGATGCCACCGATCACGACATCGTCGAGGCGACCCCGATCGTCGGCGGTGCCGCCGCCCGGGACCGGGGCATGGCCACCTCCGCCGACGACTCGACCCCGGCCGCCCGGGCCTCGGCGCTCTCCGCGCCGCGCCCCGCCGCGCCCGAGGAGCCCGCCGCCGCGGACGACGAGCCGGAACCGCGCAAGCGCCGGCCGGTACGCGCCACCGCCATGGCCGTGGCCCTCCTGGTGATCCTCGGCGGCGGACTCTTCGCCGGCTGGACGTACACCCAGCGCCAGTACTACGTGGGCGCCACCGACGAGGGCCAGGTCGCCGTCTTCCGCGGCATCCAGGGGCAGATCGCCGGGATGGACCTGTCCACCGTGCACCGCACCAGCGGCACCCGGTTGGACGACCTCACCGTCGCCGCCCAGGACACGGTCAAGGTGGGCATCCGCGCCAAGAGCGAGCCGGACGCCGAGCGGCAGCTCGCGGAGCTGACCAGCGACACGCCGACCAACCCGAACCTGAAGCCGCTCTGCCTGCCCGATACGGGCGCGGTGACCGGCTCGCCGACGCCCACTCCATCCCCGACCCCGCCCGCGACGTCCCCGACGCCGGCCACCAGCCCCAGCGCGTCGGTGAACGGGGTCCTCAGCGCGAGCCCGACCACGGCGGCCACCGCCGGCGGGACCGATCCGACCACCGCACCCGACGCCACGCCCTCCGACTCGGCACCGCCGGCGCTCGACCCGGCCGGCTGCCGGTCTCCTGAGTGAGCGTCGACTGAGATCCCAAGGACTCCACCCGTGACCGTAGCGGCCACACCGGCATCCTCGCCCGCCACCACGGGCGGGGAGTCCGGCGTACGCCTGGCCCGGTCCCGGCGCAACGCCGAGCTGTCCCTGTTGCTGCTGGCCATGGTGCTGGTGGCCGCGTACATGGCGACCGTCGAGGCGAACCTCCTGGACACGGTCACTCCGGACTTCTGGATGCCCGCCGCCGCGCTCGGGGCGGTCTTCCTCGGCCTGCACCTGGTCATCCGGTTCCTCGCCCCGTTCGCCGATCCGGCTCTGCTGCCGGCGGTGGCCCTGCTCAACGGTCTCGGCGTGGGCTTCCTGCGCCGGATCGACCTGGGTGAGGCCGCGCCGGTGGACCGGGAGGACCTGGCCACGTTCGCCGGCATCGGCGGCCGGCAGCTCGCCTGGACGCTCGCCTCGGTGATCCTCGCCGCGGGCCTGCTCGCGATCATGCGCGACCACCGTTCGGTGTCCCGGTACGCGTACACCCTGGGACTCGCCGGCATCGTGCTGGTGATGCTCCCGGCGGTGCTGCCGCGCAGCATGTCCGAGATCAACGGCGCCAAGCTGTGGATCCGCCTCGGCGGGTTCTCGATCCAGCCGGGTGAGTTCGCCAAGCTGGCGCTGCTGGTCTTCTTCGCGTACTACCTGGTGCGCAAACGCGAGGTGCTCTCGCTGGCGAGCCGGCGGTTCCTCGGTATCGACTTCCCGCGCGGTCGGGACCTCGGTCCGGTGGTCGTGGTCTGGTTGATCAGCCTCCTGGTGCTGGTCTTCGAGAAGGACCTCGGCACCTCCTTGCTGTACTTCGGCATGTTCGTGGTGACCCTCTACATCGCCACCGAACGGGTCAGTTGGCTGCTGATCGGTCTACTCCTCTTCTTCGGCGGGGCCTACCTCGCGTACGTCCTCGGTTCGACGGTCGGCGGGCCGTTCGCCAACTTCTACGTACGCGCCGAGATCTGGCTGGACCCGTTCGCCGACCCGACCGACAAGGGCTATCAGCTCGTCCAGGGCCTGCTCGCCCTCGGCACGGGCGGGCTCTTCGGCGCGGGACCGGGCGGCGGTCAGCCGGACATCCTGCCCGAGGTGCAGAACGACTTCATCTTCGCCGGCATCGGTGAGGAGATCGGCCTCTTCGGTCTCTCCGCGCTGCTGGTGGTCTACCTGCTGATCGTGGAGCGGGGTCTGCGCGCCGCGCTGGCGGTCCGTGACTCGTTCGGCAAGCTGCTCGCCGGCGGTCTCGCCTTCACCCTGGGCCTCCAGGTCTTCGTGATCGTCGGCGGCATCAGCAAGCTGATCCCGCTGACCGGCCAGACCACGCCGTTCCTGTCCGCCGGTGGCTCGTCGTTGATGGCGAACTGGCTGCTCATCGCGGTCCTGCTGCGGGTCTCCGACGGGGCCCGGCGGCCGGTTACCGGTGGCGCCGGCAAGGCGGCCCGACCGGCGGGTGGTCCGCCCGAGCAGTTGCACGGTGCTCCCACGGAGGTGATCAAGCCGTGAACGCACCCCTGCGTCGTGTCGGTGTCGTCGTCATGGTCCTGTTCGGTCTGCTCTTCGCGAACCTGAACTGGATTCAGGCGTACAAGGCCGACGAGTACCGCACCAGTGACTACAACGGTCGGGTCCAGGTCGCCGACTACAAGCGCAAGCGCGGCAACATCGAGGCCGGCGGCACCGCGTTGGCCACCAGCAAGGAGACCACTGGCAAGCTGAAGTTCCAGCGCACCTATCCGGGCGGCGCCAAGTACGCCCATGTGCTCGGCTACAAGCCGGTCAACCTGGCCGACACCGGCATCGAGCAGTTGGAGAACGACTTCCTGGCCGGCACCAGCGACCAGTTGATCGGCGACCGGTTCAAGGACATGTTCACCGGCGACGAGACCGCCGGCGGCAACGTGCTGCTCACGCTCTCGAAGCGGGCGCAGGACGTGGCGTACGACCAGATGCGCAACAACCAGGTGGAGACGAAGAGGGGCGCGGCGATCGCCATCGACCCGCGCACCGGCGCGGTGCAGGCCCTGGTGTCGATGCCCAGCTTCGACCCGAACCCGCTCGTCAGCCACGACACGACCGCGGCGGCTGCGGAGATCAACAAGCTGGAGCAGAACCCGGACGGTCCGCTGAAGAACCGCGCCCTCTCCGAGACGCTGCCCCCGGGCTCCACCTTCAAGATCGTGGTTGCCGCGGCGGCGTTGGAGAACGGCGTCACCAAGTCGACCCCGATCCCGGCCGGGTCCAGCTACACACCGCCCACCTCGGGCAGCCCGATCCGTAACGCCGCAGCGTCGATCTGCCCCGAGCCGCAGGTCACCCTCCAGGAGGCGGTCACCGAATCCTGCAACACGGGCTTCGCGCAGCTCGGCGTGCGGCTCGGCGCGGACAAGGTCAAGGAGAAGGCCCGTCAGTTCGGCTTCGAGCAGGAGGACCTCACCGTCGGCCAGCTCGGCGAGGGCGGCCTGCGGACGGCGGCCAGCCGGACCGGCGACATGCAGAACCCGGACGGCAGCACCGACCCGGCCGCGCTGGCCCAGTCCTCGATCGGTCAGAACAACGTCCGGATGACCCCGTTGCAGGGCGCGATGATCGCCGGGGCGGTCGCCAACGGCGGCAGCCAGATGCGGCCGTACCTGGTCCGGCAGCTCCTCGCCCCGGACCGGACCACCAGCTACTACACCGCGAAGGCACGGGAGCTGCGCCAGCCCGTCGAGCCGCAGGTCGCCTCCGACCTGCGCGACATGATGGTCAGCGTGGTGCAGAAGGGCACCGGCCAGAAGGCGGCGATCAGCGGTTACACGGTTGGCGGCAAGACCGGTACGGCGCAGTCGGCGCCGGACCGCCCCGACCACGGCTGGTTCATCGGCTTCGCCCTGGACAAGAACGGCAACCCGGTCTCGGCCGTGTGTGTCGTACTGGAGCAGGCCGGCAGCGGTGGCAGCGCAGAGGCGGCCCGGATCGGTGGCCAGATCATGCGGGCCGCCATCGCCGACCCGGGGGGCCGCTGACATGCTCAGCCCCGGCGTCCAGCTCGGCAACCGCTACCGCCTCGACGAGCGGATCGCAAGCGGCGGCATGGGCGACGTCTGGCGCGGCACCGACCAGGTGCTCGGCCGGACGGTCGCGGTGAAGAGCTTGCTCCCGGCGTTGCTCGACGACCCGGACTTCGCCGAGCGGTTCCGGGGCGAGGCCCGGACGATGGCCACGATCAACCACCCCGGAGTCGTCGACGTCTACGACTTCGGCAACGATCAGCAGATCGCGTTCCTGGTCATGGAGTACGTCGAGGGCGACGCCCTGTCCTCCACGCTCAGCCGGGTCGGCCGGCTCACCCCGGCCCGCACCATGGCGCTCGTCGCGCAGGCCGCGGACGCCCTGCACGCCGCGCACGAGAAGGGCATCGTGCACCGCGACGTGAAGCCGGGCAACCTGCTGGTCCGGCCGAACGGCACGCTCGTGCTGACCGACTTCGGCATCGCCCGCTCGGACATCGTCGGCCAGCTCACCGCCGCCGGCTCGGTGCTCGGCACCGCCTCGTACATCTCGCCGGAGCAGGCCACCGGGCAGGTGGCCACCCCGGCGTCCGACGTGTACGCGCTCGGCGTGGTCGCCTACCAGTGCCTCGCCGGCCGGCGACCGTTCGAGGGGGACAACCCGCTCGACATCGCCATGCGGCACGTCCGGGAGACGCCCCGCCCACTGCCCAACGACATCCCGCCGCAGGTCCGGGCGGTCGTCGAGCGGGCGTTGGCCAAGGACCCGGCCGCCCGCTGGCCGAGTGCCGCCGCCCTCGCCTCGGTCGCCCGGCAGCTCAAGGCCGCGCTGTCCCAGCAGGCCCGGTCCGGTGGTCACTCCGCGCCGATCTCCGGGGCGCCGTCCTCGCCCGCCGCCCCCGGGCGGGCGCAGGTGCCGCAGGCGCAGCAGTTCCGCCCGCCGGGCGCGCCACACCGGCAGCCGTCCGTCGGGCAGCGACCGACCGCGGTCACGCCGGCCCAACAACCCCGTCCGACCGCGGTCGCGCCGGCCGTACCGCACGCCCGGCCGCCGGTCGCCCAGGCCGGCTATCCGCGCGGCGCCGCGGCGGTGCCGCCGGCACAGACCCGGCAGGAACACCCTCCGGCGTACGCCCGGCCGGCCGGTGCGGCGTCCGAGCCCAGCCGGTCCCGACCCGGGATGGTGCTCGTCGCCATCCTGCTGGCCTTACTGGTCCTGCTCTGCTCCGGCGTGATTTCCTACAAACTGCGGAAGGCGTCGCAGACGGGTACGTCCGGGGCGACGACTTCACAAACCGTGACGTCCGGCGCGCTGCGGCTCGACGGACGCGACGATGCGACCCGGACGTCGTACCGTCGTGAGGTACGACTCCGGCCGGGTGACGGCGGGACGACGACGAGCGAAGGACGACAGACGCGATGACAGCGCAGGCCCGCCTGCTCGGTGGCAGGTACCAGGTCGGCGAGCTGCTCGGCTACGGCGGCATGGCCGAGGTGCATCGCGGTCGCGACCTCCGGCTCGGTCGGGACGTCGCGATCAAGATGCTCCGTACCGACCTCGCCCGGGACGCGACGTTCCAGATGCGCTTCCGCCGGGAGGCGCAGAACGCGGCGTCGCTCAACCATCCGGCGATCGTGGCGGTCTACGACACCGGCGAGGAGACCGCCCCGACCGGCGAGACGTTGCCCTTCATCGTCATGGAGTTCGTCAACGGACGGACGTTGAAGGAGGTCCTCGGCGTCGAGGGCCGGTTGCAGCCCCGCCGTGCGCTGGAGATCTGCGCCGACATGTGCGCGGCCTTGGAGTTCAGCCACCGGCACGGGATCATCCACCGGGACATCAAGCCGGGCAATGTCATGCTCACCCAGACCGGCCAGGTCAAGGTGATGGACTTCGGTATCGCCCGGGCACTGGCCAGCGGCGCGACCACCATGACGCAGACCAGCGCGGTCATCGGCACGGCTCAGTACCTGTCGCCGGAGCAGGCGCGCGGTGAGGCCGTGGACGCCCGCTCCGACGTGTACGCGGCCGGCTGCGTCCTCTTCGAGCTGGTCTGTGGTCACCCGCCGTTCGTGGGTGACAGCCCGGTCAGCGTCGCGTACCAGCACGTCCGGGAGACTCCGCCGACCCCGAGCGACATCAACCCGGACGTCACTCCGGCGGTCGACGCGATCGTGCTCAAGGCGCTGTCGAAGAACCCGCTGAACCGCTACCAGAGTGCCGGTGAGATGCGCGCCGACCTGCTGCGTGCCGCCGCCGGCCGACCGGTGCTGGCCACTCCGGTGCTGCGCGAGGCGGAGACGGTGGCGATGGCCCCGGCCGGCGGCGGTGCCGCCGGCTACCCGCCGGCCGCCACCGGGCAGCAGACCCGGCAGATCCCGGCCCGGGTCGGCGACCCGCGTCAGCGTAAGGCGTCCTCCTGGCTGATCGCCCTGTTCAGCGCGGTCGGCGTGCTCGCGGTGATCGCCCTGGTCGCCGCGCTGCTGTGGAGTCAGCAGCAGGACAAGGACCTGAAGGCGGTGCCGACGCTCGCCGGCAAGACACGCGACGTGGCGGTCACCGAGATCCGCAACGCGGGCTTCAACCCGGTGGTCGGCGATCCTGTCCTGGCCAACGACTGCACGAAGGGCACCGTCGCCAAGCAGGACCCGGCGGCGGGCGCCCGGCTGAAGCAGGCGAGCACGGTGACCGTCCAGATCTGCGACGGCAAACCCGACGTCACGATTCCCCCGGGCCTGGTCAACTCGCAGTTCGAGAACGTGAAGCCCCAGCTCGAAAGGTTGGGCTTGGTCGTGGAGGAGAAGGCCGTCGACAATCCCGCGCAGAAGGGCATTGTCGTCAAGGTCAATCCGCCATCTGGGTCCACCGTCGCCCAGGACACCAAGGTGACCGTCGAGGTCTCACGCGGCAATGTGAGCAAGGTGCCGAACGTCGTCAACTCCACGAAGGACGACGCCGCCGCCGAGCTCCGCGCGGCGGGTTACGTGGTCAGCTTCCGCGAAGGCGACGAGGTGCCGGCCGCCGAGGCCGGCCGGGTTCAGAAGCAGAACCCGAAGGGCGGCACCGAGCTGGCCCAGGGCAAGACGGTGACCATCGAGGTCGGCATCCCGGAGCCGGTCGAGGAGACGCCCACGCCCCCGGGGTCGCCGACGCCGACGCCGAGCGGCACGCCGACGCCCGGCAGCGGTGGCGGCACGGGCCAGCCGATCTTCCCGCCGTTCCGGATGGACGGGGAATAGCCGTCCGCATCCGGGTGCCGGGCCTGTGGACACCCGTCGACGACCGCCCACCGGCGGCGGGTCGCTGGCGACGGCGGCTGCGACGCGTGGCGGTCCTGGGCGTGGTCGTGCTGGCGCTGAGCAGCGTCCCGTGGCTCTGGACGACGATCGGCGCGCACGGGCACACCCACGACGAGGCGGGGGCGCCCGCCGCCGACGTCGTGATCGTCCTCGGCACGGCGGCGGCAGCGGACGGACGGCAACCGGGTGACCGGCTCGCCGGCCGTCTGGAGACCGCCGCCGAGCTGGTGCGTACCGGTCGGGCGCGGGCGGTGTTGGTGTCCGGGGACGGGGGCGGCACCTCCGGCGATGAGCCGACGGTGATGACCGCGTACCTGACCGAGCGGCTCGGCGTCGACCCGGCACGGGTGGTGGCGGACCCGTTCGGCCTGGACACGTACGACAGCTGCGTCCGCGCCCGGGACGTGTACGGCGTCGAGCGCGCGCTGATCGTGACGCAGTCCTACCATCTGTCCCGGGCGGTGACGCTCTGCCGGCACCTCGGCCTCGACGTCGACGGGGTGGCCGCCCGCTGCGACGGGTGCGGTTCCGTGATGCTCGCCGGTAAGGCGGTCCGGGACTACCTGGCCAGCGGCAAGGCGGCCTGGGACGCGTTCCGGGAGCGGCCACCCGCCGTCCGGTCACCCGCGAGCCCGGCCGTGCGGGACGCCCTCCGGAGCTGACCGGGCGTTTTCAGGTGGTGGCGAAGGCGGCGAGCCGCCGGGCGTCCACCTCGGCGGCCAGCGCCGGCGCGCGCTCCAGCGCCTCGGTGTGACCGCAGCTCGCCAGCCAGTTGGCGAGCATCAGGTGGCCGCCCTCGGTGAGCACCGACTCCGGGTGGAACTGCACACCCTCGATGGGCAGCGTCCGGTGCCGCATCGCCATCACCACTCCGGACCCGGTCCAGCCGGTGACCTCCAGCTCGTCCGGCAGCGTCTCGGGCAGGACGGCCAGCGAGTGGTAGCGGGTGGCGGTGAACGGGTCGGGCAGGCCGGCGAGTACGCCGACGGAGTGGTGGCGTACCTCGGAGGTCTTGCCGTGCAGCAGTTCGGGGGCCCGGGTGACGGTCGCTCCGAAGGCCTCTCCGATGGCCTGGTGACCGAGGCAGACGCCGAAGATCGGCAGCTTGCCCGCGTACTCCCGGATGACGTCCAGGCAGATGCCGGCGCGGTCCGGACTGCCCGGACCGGGTGAGAGCAGGACGCCCGCCGCGCCCAGCCGGCCGACGTCGGCGACGTCGATCTCGTCGTTGCGGCGCACGTCGCAGTCCACGCCGAGCTGGCCCAGGTACTGCACGAGGTTGAAGACGAACGAGTCGTAGTTGTCGATCACCAGGACGCGCATCGTCACCTGCTCGAAGGGGTCGGCTCGGGGTTGTTCCGTTCCGTGTCGTACGGCAGGTCGTGCTCGTCGTCGGTCGGCGTGTCGCCGGTCACCGCATCGCCGTCGCTCGGCTCGCCGGGAACGCCGGAGTCCTGGGTGACCTGGACGTCGTCGAAGGGCAGCAGGGGCTCGGCCCACGGGAAGGCCACATACCAGAGCAGGGCCACCGTGGCGGTCGCGAGCAGCACCGAACCGACGAGCTTGCCGGCCAGCCCGAACGGGAGCTTGCGCCAGATGAACGCGTACACCGGGTCAGCCTCCCAGCTCGGTCGGGCGACCCGCCGACTTGGGCTGGGTCCGGTCCAACTCCGCGTGGATGATCAGGCGCTGGTAGTTGTCCCACTTGGGGTTGCAGGTGGTCAGGGTGAGCATCCGCTTGGTCGGCTTCTTGTTCGGCTCGCCGGGCACGGGCGCCACCACCTCGACCTGCGTCGGCTTGACGATGCGGGTCTGTGCCACCCGGTAGACGTACCAGTCGGTCTTGCTCTCGACCACGATCGCGTCGCCGTCGTGCAACTCGTCCAGCCGCCAGAAGGTGGCCCGGTTCCGGTGGCCGGCGACGGAGAAGTTGCCGACCTGGCCGGGCAGCGCGCTGGTCGGGTAGTGGCCCGGCGCGTAGCGGATGTCGTCCTGGGTGACGCCCTCGACCACCACCCAGTTCTTGTCGAGCTTGGGGATGTAGAGGCCGGCGATCGGCTTGCCCCGCACCGGCGGGGACGGCTTGGCGCTCGGGGCCTTCGACGGGACGACCGTCGGGTCGTCGGTCGGGCCCCACTCTCGTGCGAGTTGGCTGCTGAGGTCGTTCTGGTGGGCGTCCACGACGGCGGACTTGCCCCACACCTCGTAGCCGGCGAAGAGGAGCACCACCAGGCCGAAGGTGATCAGGACTTCGCCGGTGGCCCGGATGCCGGTCCGGAGCCGGGAGGCGATGGACGGACGGGTCAGCTCCGAGTAGACGCTCTTGTAGCCCTCGCCGGTCTGGTGCGGCCGGAGTTGGACGACCCGCTCCCCCCGACGCGGCCGCGGCGGCTCGGCGGCGCTGTCGCCCTCGCCGGCCGACCCCTCCGGAGCCGGCGTACGGGGAACCGCACCCATCAGCGCCGTCGTGTCGATGGACGGAGGCCGGGGTGTCGGCCTGGCGGTCACGGTGGGGATGAGCGCGGTGGCGTTCGGGTCGGCGGTGCCGCCGGGGGCGGCCGGGGAAACCGGGGCGCCCGAGGCGCTTGCCGTCCGCGTGGACCCGGGGGTGACCTTCGGAATGAACGCGGTCGGCGCATTGCCGCCTGCTGAAGGGACACCGGGGGGCGGGGAGGCGCTCGGTGGTGTGGGCGTGCTCGGGGGTGTGGAGACACCCGGGGCGTTACCGGGCGGGGTCGGCGCGTGTGTGGGGTCGGTGCCCTGGGCTGTCGGCCGGACCGGCCCCGGTGGGGCCGGTGCGCTCGGTTGGCTGGGAGTGGCGGCGAGGGGAGGCCCGGACTCGGCGCGCGGTGCCGCGTTACCCGGCCAGCGCGGCGGCGCGGTCGGCGTCGGGCGGTCGGGGCTGCCCTGCGGGTCAGGCCGTCCGGCGCTCGGTGCCTCGAAGGCGGCGGGTGGGCCCGTCGGCCGTGACCGGCTGGGCAGCACGGGATCGGGCCAGTTGCCGGTCGGCGTCCGCCCCGGAGTCGGGTCGGGCCGGGACGGCGACGACTCGGGTCGACCTCCGGTGGACTCGGCCTGGCCCGGGGAGGATTCCACCGGGCCCGCAGGCGGCTCGGCGCGACCCGGCTCGGGCCGGTTGACCTTCGGCAGGAAGGCCGTCGGCTCGTCGGCCTGGTCCCGGTGTCGGCCGTCGCGGCGCTCGTCGGGGCCGCTCACTTGGGCACCGTCGCCGAGCGCAGGGCGGTCGAGTCCTCGAAGGCCGGGACGGTCACCGTGGAGACGGACTCCTTGTAGCCGAGTTGGTAGTCGTCGACTGCGTCCTTGAACAACCGGACTCCCTCAGAGCTGGCGAGGGCCTGCTGGAGGGCAGCGGGATCGCCGATTGCTACGATCTTGAACGGTGGGGAGTACACCCGACCATGAAGCAGCAGGGTGTTACCGACGCAGCGTACCGCGCTGGTTGCGAGCACGCGGACGTTCATGATTGACATGGCCTCCGCACCACCCGCCCAGAGCGCGTTGACCACCGCCTGCACGTCGCCCTGGTGCACGACCAGGTCGTCGTTGGTGGCGTCGGAGTGGGCCTCGTCGTTGTGCTGGGGCGCGTCGTTCAGCTCGACCGTGACGGCCGTGCCCGTGACGGGAGTGAACCCGGCCGCCGCGAGGCTGCGTTGGGCTCGGTTCTGCTGGGCCTTGATCGGGGCGTCCGAGTCGGCCAGCGTGTTGGTGCGTTGCTCGACCTCGCCGCGCAGGGTGGCGGCGCGGCGCTCGCTCGCCGTGACCTGCTGCTGCCGCTCCTCGATGAGCTGGTTGAGCTGGGGCCGCCGGTCCTCCCGGAGGGCGGTGCCGCCGGCGGTGGTCGCGGTGGTGGTGAAGAGCAGTCCCGCCGCGGCGGCGATCAGGGGCACCCCGATCGACCAGCCCGGTCGCCGTTGGCGTGGCCGCCGGGGCAGCAGCCCGGCGACGGCCCGTCGGAGGACCTTCTGCCAGGAGGCGGCGCCGGATGTGTACTCCACCGAGCGTTCCTTCCGAGTGTCGGGGATCGGTTCGTGACGACTGGGCCGCGATACGAACAGTCCCGCCCTTTTCGGTCACTCCATGTACCTGCCTGACCCCATTCGTGGTCCAGGCGGCCGTTCGGGACTACGCTAGCTGTCGAACATTATTGGCCATGAACCGTCGCCTCCGCGTCCGGTTGTCAGGCCGGACGAGGTTGTCACCCCCTCTGGAGAGCGCCGTGCCCAAGTCTCAGGTCCGCAAGAAGAAGGTGTACACCCCGCCGACGGACGTCCGTCCGACGACGACGGCGGCGTCGCGCAAGCCTAGCCCGGTGTGGCTGCCGATCACCGCGGTCGCTCTGATCGTCGCGGGCATCGGCTGGCTTGTCGTCTACTACCTCTCCGAGCAGGAGTACCCGGTCGCCTCGTGGCAGTACTGGAACCTGGCGGTCGGCTTCGGCGCGATGGTCGCGTCGCTGGTGCTGCTCTCCCGCTGGCGCTGAGCCCGGTCGGGCCGCCGCCGCACCGCGCGATCCACCACCGGACCGCAGGATCTCCGTCACCCGCCATCCCCCTGCCCGGCACGACCGGGCCGGGCACCCTATGGTGTCCGCAGGCGGCGTGGCCTACTGCGAGATGACTCACGTTACTGCTGGGTAACCTTGCGCGTAGGCTGCACTGCATGACCGAGCGGAGCGAGGTCATCGACCGGTCCGGTCGCAGGTGCGGCGGCGGCGCGACGCTGTCCTACGCCTGTCCCGGCCCCGGTTGCTGAACCGCTCGACGAGCAGCAGACCGGGGAGGCCAACTCGATGGGCAGCGTCCAGATCGTCACCACGATCCTCGCGGCTGGCATCACCGCCGTGGCGGTGTGGCTGGCGGTGCGCGCGGTCATGAAGATGACGGCCGTGATCCGGCTGGGGCAACCCGCTCCGGAGCGGTTCGCCGACAAGGGCGCCCGCACCAGGAAGATGCTGGTGGAGACCGCCGGCCACACCCGGATGCTCAAGTGGGGTGTGGTGGGCGCCGCCCACTGGTTCGTGATGGTCGGCTTCATCGTGCTGTCGCTGCTGGTGCTCGAGGCGTACTTCGAGGTCGTCACGCCGACCGGTGGCCTGCCGATCGTCGGGCACTGGACCGTCTTCGGGCTGGCTACCGAGATCATCACCGTGCTGGGGTTGGTCGGCATCCTGGTGCTGATGGCGATCCGGCTGCGAAACCGGCCGAACCGGCCCGGCGGTCGCTCCCGCTTCACCGGCTCGACCATGTGGCAGGGCTACTTCGTCGAGTGGGTCGTGCTGCTGGTCCTGATCTTCGGCCTGGTGATCCGGGGCTTCAAGGTCGCCACCGACCACTTCGAGTACCCGGTCTGGGCGACCCCGGTCAGCCACGCGGTCGGCGCGATCCTCCCGGACTGGTCGGACGGGGCGAGCGTCGCCGCGCTCATCAAGATCGTCATCTCGATGACCTGGCTGATCGTCATCTCGCTGAACGTCACCATGGGCGTCGCCTGGCACCGCTTCCTGGCGTTCCCCAACATCTTCTTCAAGCGCGACCCGGAGAAGCCGGCCGGCTCCGGGCTGGGTCCGCTGCGTCCGATGACCAGTCAGGGCAAGCCGCTCGACTTCGAGGAGGCCGACCCGGAGAAGGACCAGTTCGGCGTCGCCCAGGTCGAGCAGTTCACCTGGAAGGGCCTGCTGGACTTCAGCACCTGCACGGAGTGCGGCCGCTGTCAGTCGCAGTGCCCCGCCTGGAACACCGGCAAGCCGCTGTCGCCGAAGCTGCTCGTGCTCAGCCTGCGCGACCACGCGTACGCGAAGGCGCCCTACCTGCTGGCCGGCGGCGGCAAGGACCTCACCGGCGAGGAGAAGGCCACCCAGGCGCAGCTCGCGCACCTGGACGTGCTGTCGCTCGCCGAGGGTGACAAGCCGCTGATCGGCACGGCCGAGGAGGGTGGGGTCATCGACCCGGACGTCCTCTGGTCCTGCACCACCTGTGGCGCCTGCGTCGAGCAGTGCCCGGTGGACATCGAGCACGTGGACCACATCGTCGACATGCGGCGCTACCAGGTGCTCATCGAGTCGAGCTTCCCCTCCGAGGCCGGCGTGATGCTGCGCAACCTGGAGAACAAGGGCAACCCGTGGGGTGCGCCGCAGAACACCCGCGAAGACTGGACCAAGGGCCTCGACTTCGAGGTGCCCCGGGTCGGCGAGGTGGACGACTTCGAGTACCTCTTCTGGGTCGGCTGCGCCGGCGCGTTCGAGGACCGGGCCAAGAAGACCACCCGCGCGGTCGCCACCCTGCTCAACGAGGCCGGCGTGAGCTTCGCGATCCTCGGCGAGGGCGAGACGTGCTCCGGCGACCCGGCCCGCCGGATCGGCAACGAGTTCGTCTTCCAGATGCTCGCCCAGCAGAACGTCGAGACGCTGAACGAGGCGTTCGAGGGCCGCGAGAAGACCAAGCGCAAGATCGTCGCCACCTGCCCGCACTGCTTCAACACGCTCGGCAACGAGTACGGCCAGCTCGGCGGCGAGTTCGAGGTGGTCCACCACACCCAACTGCTGGCCCACCTGGTCTCCACCGGCAAGCTGACCCCCGTACAGCCCGTCGACGGCGGTGTCACCTACCACGACCCCTGCTACCTGGGCCGGCACAACCGGGTCTTCGCCGCCCCGCGTGAGGTGCTGGGCGACTCGATCCAGGGCGAGCTGACCGAGATGCCGCGCAACAGCGAGCGCTCCTTCTGCTGCGGCGCCGGCGGCGCCCGGATGTGGATGGAAGAGAAGATCGGCAAGCGGATCAACGTGGACCGGGTCGAGGAGGCCATGGCCACCGGGGCGAAGACGGTAGCCGTCGGTTGCCCGTTCTGCTCGACCATGCTCAACGACGGCGTCAACGGCAAGGGTGCCGGCGAGCAGGTCGAGGTCATCGACGTGGCGAGCGTCCTGCTGCGCTCGGTCAAGCCCGAGCAGCCGCGCGGCGGCGACAAGGAGTCGACGCCGGTCGCCGGCTGAGGCGTACCCCTCGGTTCCGAACATCGGTGGCGGCGGCCCGCAGGGGCCGTCGCCGCCGTGCAAGAATCTCGCCGAGGTGAGGGGACATCGACGGCCTGCTCTTGATGACGCTGCTGCCGCTGGTCGGGTTCGTTGCGCTGACCGCCGGCAACGCGTTCTTCGTCGCGGCCGAGTTCGCCCTGGTCACGGTCGACCGCGCGGAGATCGACCGGCGGGCCGCCGCCGGCGACGAGGCCGCCCGGACGGTACGCACCGCGCTGCGCGAGCTGTCCTTCCAGCTCTCCGGGGCGCAGCTCGGGATCACCATCACCGCCCTGCTCACCGGCTACCTGGCCGAACCGGCGCTGGCCCGGATCTTCACCCCGCTGCTGCGTCCCGTGGCCGGGGAGAGCACCGAGCGCTTCACCCCGTTCCTGGCGCTGGCCCTGGCGACGCTCCTGTCCATGCTCTTCGGTGAGCTGGTGCCCAAGAACGCGGCGCTGGCCCGGCCGATGCCCGCCGCGCTGGCCACCGCCGGGCCGATGCACACCTTCTCCCGGACGTTCGGCTGGTTGATCCGGGGCTTGAACGGTTCGGCGAACCGGCTGGTCCGTGCGCTCGGCGTGGAGCCGCAGGAGGAGCTGGCCAGCGCCCGCTCGCCGGAGGAACTCGGGCTGCTGGCGGCCATCTCGGCCCGCGCGGGCGCGCTGCCGCCGGACACGGCGATGCTGCTGCGGCGCACCATCCGGTTCGGCGACAAGCGGGCGGCCGAGGCGATGACCCCGCGGGTCGACGTGGTCGCGCTACGGGCCACCGCGACGGTGGCCGAGCTGCTGGAGGAGTCCCGGCGGACGGGACGGACCCGCTTCCCCGTGTACGAGGAGACCCTCGACCTCGTCACCGGCGTGGCGGGCGTGCCGGACGCGCTGGGCGTGCCGCTGGCCGCGCGGGCGTCGACGGTGGTGGCAGCGGTGGCCCGTGAGCCGGTGTACGTGCCGGAGAGCCTGGACCTGGACGGCGTGCTGGCGGCGTTGAAGGCGGCCGGGGCCGACCTGGCGATCGTCGTCGACGAGTACGGCGGCACCGATGGCGTGGTGACGATCGAGGACCTGGTCGAGGAGTTGGTGGGCGAGATCGCCGACGAGTTCGACCCGGCCAGCGTGGACGATGTCGAGCCGTTCGAGCTGACCGTTCCGGGCGGCGAGCGCACGGTGCTGGTCGACGGGGTGCTGCGCTCCGACGAGTTGGTCGAGCAGACAGGCTTCCGGCTGCCCGAGGGGCCGTACGAGACGCTGGCCGGGTTCCTGCTGGCACGGCTCGGGCACATTCCGCTGCCCGGCGAGACGGTCGACGCCGACGGCTGGGAGTTCACCGTGGTGGAGGTGGAGCGGCACCGGATCGAGCAGGTCCGCGTGCTGCGACCGGCGGAGCCGGACGCCGATGACTGAGCTGCTGGTGGCCGTGCTGCTCCTGCTCGGCAACGGCTTCTTCGTGGGTAGCGAGTTCGCGCTGATCGCGTCCCGTCGGACGGTGATCGAGCCGTTGGCAGCCGGTTCGAAGCGGGCCCGCTGGGCGTTGTCGGCGATGAACCAGATCCCGCTGATGATCGCCGGCGCGCAGCTCGGCATCACGGTCTGTTCGCTGGGCCTCGGCGCGATCGCCGAGCCGGCGTTGGCCCATCTGCTCGAGTCGCCGTTCCACGCCGTCGGTCTGCCCGAGCGCGCGGTGCATCCGGTGGCGTTCGTGCTCGCGCTCGGTGTCGTCGTCTTCCTGCACACGGTGGTCGGCGAGATGGTGCCCAAGAACATCACGCTGGCCGGTCCGGAGGTCTCCGCGCTCTGGCTGGGCCCGGCCATGCTGGCGTTCTGCGTGGCCACCAAGCCGCTGCTGCTGGCGATGAAGTGGGCGGCCCGCCGGGTGCTGGCCCTCTGGCGGATCGAGGCGACGGAGGCCGTGAAGACGGTGTTCACGGCCGAGGAGTTGGCGGGCCTGGTGTCGCAGGCGCGTACGGAGGGGCTGCTCGACGCCGAGGAGCACGCCCGCATCACCGGCGCGCTGGCCCTGCACACCCGTACCGCGGCGGACGCCCTGCAACCGTGGTCGACGGTGACGACGGTCGCCGAGGACGTCTCACCGGCGTCGCTGGAGGTGCTGGCGACCCGTACCGGCCGGTCCCGGTTTCCGGTGGTGCAGCGGTCCACCCGGCGGGTGCTGGGCTTCGTGCACGTCAAGGACGTGCTCGGGTACGCCGGGCAGGGCCGCCGCGCCCCCGTGCCGGAGGCGGTGTACCGGCCGTTGGCGGTGGTCCCGCCGGACCGTACGCTCGCCGATCTGCTGCTGGCCATGCGCAGGGAACGGCGGCACATGGTGCTGGTCAGTGACGGGCGCCGACCTCTCGGTGTGGTGACGCTCGATGATGTATTGACCGCAATCGTTGGTTAATTGACCAACACCCTTGGTGTGCAAGTGGTTGCGCGACAGTGACGGTGACTCGGCTCGCCTTGAATTCGGTCCGGCGCTTCCCTAATGTGGTGCACCGACCGCTGTGGGTCGTCTGCCTCGGCCCTTCCCTCACGCGAGGCGCCCGGCGGTCGGTTGCAAAGGAGTCGGTGCCGGTGGCAACCATGCCCCCTCATCGTCACGCACCAGGGTCGCCCGTTCGACCGCGTGGTCTGCGCCGGGTCGCACGTCGCCTGATCGTGCTGGTCGCCGCCGCCGCGGTCGGTGCCGGCATGATCGCCGTGCCGGCGCAGGCCGAGCCGACGGTCGACGAGATCGAGGCGCAGATCGACAAGAAGTGGGAGGAGTTGGAGCCCACGATCGAGAAGTACAACAAGGTGCGGGCGCAACTCGCCGTCAACCGCAAGAAGTCGTCCGAGCTTCAGAAGAAGATCGAGCCGCTGGCCCTGCAGAGCGAGCTGGCACTCAACCGGGTCGGCGACCTCGCTTCCCGTTACTACATGTCGGGCCCCTCGCAGGAGATCGGCGCGCTGCTGGTCAGCGCCAAGCCGGACACGCTCACCGAGCAGCTCACCCTCCTCGACCGGCTCGCCTCCCAGGAGCGCAAGCAGGTTGAGGGTGTGCTCGCCGTCCGGGCCAAGTACGACGGCGAGAAGCAGAAGCTGGACGCGCTGATCGCCACCCAGACCAAGCAGCAGAGCGAGCTGGCGGCCAAGAAGAAGCAGATCGACGCCGAGATCAAGAAGCTCGAAGCGTCGATGCCCAAGACCACGGTCAAGACCGCCGGCTGCCCGACCATCAACGGCGTGGTCTCTGTGGCGGCGCAGAAGGCGATCAAGACCGCCTGCCAGCAGGTCGGCGACCCGTACGTCTGGGGCGCCACCGGCCCGAACTCGTTCGACTGCTCGGGCCTGACCCAGTACGCCTACAAGTCGGCCGGGATCTACCTCACCCACCACACGGGTGATCAGTGGAACGAGGGCAAGGCCGTCTCGCGCGCCGACGCCCGTGCCGGTGACCTGGTCTTCTTCTACTCGGGCCTGAGTCATGTCGGGCTGTATCTGGGCAACAACCAGATGGTGCACGCGCCACGCGCCGGTAAACCGGTGCAGGTGTCCAGCATCAACACCATGCCGGTCGCCGGGTTCCGCCGACCTGGCTGATCCCCAGCACGCACGACGACGGCCCCCGGTCACCTCGACCGGGGGCCGTCGTGGTTCCTCAGCGGGGTGCGCCCACCGGGGACGGCAGCAACTGCACGTCGGCGAGGTCGACGTACATGACGCGGTGGCCGAACTGGATCTGCGCGTACCGGTTCTGGCCCCGGATCACCGTCCAGTCGCCGGGCGAGGAGCCGTCGAACGTGCTGGCCCGGTAGTACTCGCCGGGCAGCACCGCGCCGACGGCGTACCGCTGGCCGGCGGCGAGGGTGTACTGCAACGGTGAGATCGCCTGGTACGGCACGCCGGCCGGGTAGGCCGCCTGCTCCGGGTACGCCCGCCCGTAGACGGGGACCGTGGCCCGGCCGGGCTTCGGGGTGACCACCATGCCGACCGTCCAGGTGGCCGTCGGCGCGGACGCGGGGTTGTGGAACCACGCCCGCTGCCCGAGGTACCAGATGGCCGTCCAGTCGCCCTGTCGACCGGCCAGCGCGTACGTCTGGCCGGCGGACGCGCGGGCACCGTGGTCCGACACGTCCATCGTGTTCGGGGTGCCGTCGGGGCGCAGCGCGATGTCGTTGACCAGTGGCGCGTCCGGAGCCGGCGCGGTGCGTAGCACCACCGACGAGGAGCCGCGGGGCGCGCACGGCGTCCCGGGGGTGACGCATCCGGTGAACGCCGGCTGGTTTGTCGCGTAGTCGGGGTCGATCCGGACCAGCCCGGTGGCCGGGCTGCCGGTGTCCAGCCGTGGGGCGTGCAGCAGGTCGAAGTAGTGCGTCCAGTCCCAGTACGGCCCGGGGTCCCAGTGCATCCCGCGGACCGTCGCCGCCGTGGTGCCGGGCACGTTGTCGTGGCCGATGATGTGCTGGCGGTCCAGCGGGATGCCCAGCCGCAGCGCGAGGTGCCGCACCAGCTTCGCCGACGTGCGGTACATCGCCTCCGTGTACCAGGTGCCCTGCGCGGCGAAGCCCTCGTGTTCCAGCCCGATCGACTTGGCGTTGACGTACCAGTTGCCGGCGTGCCAGGCGACGTCCTTGGTGCGGACGTGCTGGGCGATGTGCCCGTCCACCGAGCGCAGCGAGTAGTGCCAGCTCACGTAGGTTGGGTCCTGGACGAGTTGCAGGGTGGTCGCCCAACTCGCCTCGGTGTCGTGGATGACGATGTACTCGATCTTCTGCCGGGCGGGCCGGTCGGACAGGTCGTGGTTGCCGTAGTCGCCGTCGCCGAACGCCGCGTAGGGTGCCGGGATCCACTCACAGGACACGGTGCTCGGGCACTCCAACCCGTCCGGGCGGGCGAGTCGCCGCAGCCCCAGTCGGTCCAGCCAGGACCGCTCGGGTCGTACCGCCCGGGCCGGCAGCGTGACCCGCTGGCCGTCGTCGGTCACCCGCGTCTCGCCCGCGCCGATCGTGGTGAAGACCTCGTCGGCGAAGGCCGCCGCGGCATCGGCGCTGTCCGCGCCGGCATAGCGGGCCACCGCGCCGTACCAGGTGCCCGGGTCGGTGCCGACTCCGACCGGGGCGCCGACCTCCCGTTGGTACGCGGCCAGCAGCGCCGCCCCACCCCGGAGGTTCGTCGTCGGGTCGGTGCGCAGCGCCTCGGCGGTGGCGCCGGTGAGCGCGGCGGCGGCGTCCACGGTCTGCAGCGCGGCGCTGGGCGGCGCGTTGCCGGGGGCGGGCGCCGGTGCGAGAGGACGACGGGACTCGTCGCCGCGCGGATCCTCTCCCGGGGCGTCGTGGTGACCGCCCCGGGGCAGGGCGGTCACGTGCCGGGCGTCGGTCAGGTGCATCGGGCCGTAGCCGCCGCTGGTGCTCGGCGTGCCGGCATTGCTGTCCCAGCGGGACTCCAGGTAGGAGACGCCGAGTAGTACGTCGATGGGTACGCCGTACTCGGTCGCCGCGGCGGCGTACTGCTGCTGGCGGTCGGCGGCGGGGGCCGCGGTGGCCGGGCCGGCGGACAGCGGCACGGCCGCCGTGGCGGTGACGAGCGCGACGGCGAGCAGGGTCGGACGTTTCATCGAACCCCCTACATGTGAACTGGTGTCGGTGCCGTCACCTTCGTCCTGCTCGGGAGCCCGCGTCAATACCTTTCCATGTTTCGAAACGTACGGAAGGAAATCTTCACGTCCGCTCGATGGCCCGCCGCAATCGGTACGGAGTGTCACGGCCGCACGGGTTGCGGATCGGTAACGGCCGTCTCTACTCTGGTCATTCGTCGGCCCGGTAGCAGGTCTGCCCACCCCGGGCGGTAACGGACCGACACCGCCGAGTCGCTCGCGAGCGAGCCGGGGACCCAGGTTCCTCGGGGTGAATCCGCAGTTCCTGCGGTAGGGCGCCCACTTCCCGCCCGAACCCGTCAGCTAACCCGGTAGGCGGTCAGGAAGAAGGAGTACGGAACCCGGTGGCCCTCCAAGCCCCGCGGCCGTCGTCCGGACGGTCGGCCTCGGCCGACCCGACGTCGATCGTGCCGCGTCCACGCTGGTCCCGCTTCACCACCGCCCTCGCCGCCCTGGTCGGCGTCGCCGTCGTCCTGACCGGTAGCGCCACGGTGGCCCACGCCGACCCGTCCGTCGCCGAGATCGAACGGCAGATCGACGACGACTGGAACAAGCTCGAACCGATCATCGAGCGGCACAACGCCACCCGAGCCGACCTGGCCCTCAAGCGCAAGCAGGCCGACACGCTCGCCGCCCGCATCGCGCCGCTGGAGCGCCAGGTCGACGCCGCGATGGACAAGGTCAGCGCGCTGGCCGTCCGCGCGTACATGGGTGAAAACCTGTCGACCGTCAACACGATGCTCGGCAGCCGGTCGCCCAGTGAGATGGTCGGTCAGCTCGAAATGCTCGACCGCTTCGCCCACAACCAGCAGGAGGACGTCCGCCAGGTCGCCGACCTGCGCAACGAGCTGGCCCGGCAGAAGGCGCCGCTGGACGAGATGGTGGTCCAGCTGACCCGCACCGAGGCCCAGTTGGCGGCGAAGAAGAAGCAGATCAACGAGGAGATCGACCGGCTACAGAAGCTGCGCCTCAAGGTGTACGGCAACGGCGGCGGCGGTTCGCTGCGTCCCGCGCCCTGCCCGGCCAGCTACCCGGGTGGCGGTGCCGGCATCGCGGTCAAGTTCGCCTGCGCCCAGATCGGCAAGCCGTACGTGTGGGGCGCCGAGGGTCCGAACTCGTACGACTGCTCCGGGCTGATGCTGGCCGCCTGGGCGAAGGCCGGTGTGTCGCTGCCGCACAACGCCGCCGCGCAGAGCCGGGTGACCAAGAACGTCAGCAAGGGCGACCTGCGCCCCGGTGACCTGGTCTTCTACTACAGCGACATCCACCACGTCGGCATGTACGTCGGCGACGGCTGGGTGGTGCACGCCTCCCAGGCCGGCGTGCCCGTCAAGATGAAGAAGGTCGACGACGGGCCCATCCACAGCTACGGTCGCCCCGGCTGAGGTGTAAGGAAGGGCCCCCTTCTAACGCCTCAGGTATAGAAGGGGGCCCTTCCTTACATCGCAAGGGCGGATCAGCGCGTCGGCCAGGCACGCCAGTTCTGCCAGGAGCGACTGGGCGTCGGGCCTCGCTGACCCTGGTAACGCGAGCCGTAGACCACCGAGCCGTACGGGTGTTCGGCGGGCGACGAGAGTCGGAAGATGCAGAGCTGACCGATCTTCATGCCCGGCCAGAGGGTGATCGGCAGGTTCGCCACGTTGGACAGCTCCAGCGTGACGTGCCCGGAGAAGCCCGGGTCGATGAACCCGGCGGTGGAGTGGGTGAGCAGGCCGAGGCGGCCCAGCGAACTCTTCCCCTCCAGTCGGCCGGCGAGCTGGTCGCCGAGCGAGATCACCTCCAGCGTCGAGGCGAGCACGAACTCTCCCGGGTGCAGCACGAACGGCTCGCCGTCGGGCACCTCGACCACCGAGGTCAGGTCGTCCTGCTGCATGGCCGGGTCGATGTGGGTGTAGAGATGGTTGTTGAAGACCCGGAACAGCCGGTCGAGTCGTACGTCGATGCTGGAGGGTTGGACCAGGGTGGGCTCGAACGGCTCCAGGCCCAGCGTGCCGGCCTTGATCTCGGAGACCAGGTCACGGTCGGAGAGCAGCATCGGACCACCATAGCGAGGTGGGCGGTGACCAGCGTGTCGAGGTCGCTCCTCGTACATTTGTTCGATAGAATGCTCGCATGGCTTCCTGGTCCGATTTCGCCGTCGACGAGCCCCGCCTCGCCGACGGCATCCGCGTTCTCCTGCAGCAGTACGGGCCGGGCTTCGGCTATCTGGCCACGGTCCGTGCCGACGGTGGGCCCCGGGTCCATCCGGTCTCCCCGGTCATCACCGACGAGGGTCTGTTCTGCTTCATCATCGACTCGCCGAAGCGCCGGGACCTCGAACGGGACGGCCGATACGCGCTGCATTCGTTCCCTCCGGAGGAGAGCGACGACGAGGCGTACGTGGCGGGTCACGCCTGGCCGGTCACCGATCCGGTCCGGGTGGCCCGGCTGGCGCAGAGCGCTCGGGCCGAGCCGCGGGCCGACTGGCGGCTGTTCGAGTTCACCGTCGACGTGGCGATGCTGACCCGTCGTGACCAGCACGGCCTGGGCATCGCCGTGGGGCGTCCGGCCGTCCAGGTCTGGCTCGATCCGCAGACCCCGCCCGCGGCGGCCGCGCCCGCGGCCGTACCGCAGACGCGCCCGACCCGCCGCAGCCGCGACGTTCAGTGCACGGCCGCCTGACCACGGCCCTGGGGGCAGAGACGCCGGTGCCGGCTCCGTCGTGACGGAGCCGGCACCTGGTGTACGCGTGGAGCTAGGCCGCGCGGTACGCGTTCCACGCGGTCAGCATGCGGCTCGCCTGACCCGCGGTGAACTGGTACATGCACGAGTCGTAGGTGTAGTCCATGAAGTTGGTGATCGGGTCCAGGCCGGCCGCCGAGCAGGTGTTCCGGCCGGTCGGGCACTCGTACGCGGGCGACGCCTCGGCCGGGGTGTCGCTGACGCCGTCACCTGAGCCGCCGCAGCCACCCTGGAAGGTGTGGTAGAGGTTCAGCCAGTGGCCGACCTCGTGGGTGCCGGTGTCGCCCTGGTTGTAGTTGGTGGCGGTGCCGCCCGGCAGCGACTCGTTCAGCACGACCACGCCATCCATGCTGCTGAGCCTGCGCTGCGGGAAGGTCGCCCAGCCCAACAGGTCGTCGCTCAACTCGCCGAGGTAGATGTTGAGCGTGTTCTTGCCGCCCACCCGCAGCGACGACTTCATCGACCGCTCCGCCGACGAGCCGTCGACGATGGGATACCAGGACGGGTTCGTCACCCGGTTGATCGAGTCGAGTCGGAAGGCGAACGCGGTGGCCGCGCCGCCGGTCCCACCCGCGTAGGCCTGGTTCAGCACGCTGATCTGCGAGGTGATCATCGAGTCGGGGACGTTTCCGCCGGCCCGAGTGCTGTTTTCCTGGATCACGTGCACCACCACCGGGATGGTGACCGTAGCGGCCAGCGTCGTGGCGCCGGCGCCGGCCCGGTAGTTGGCCCGCTCGCGCAGCGCCGCCGCGAGGTCGGCGTCCCGCTCGCGGACCTGCTTGGCGGTCAGCTCGTTCGGCTCGTGCAGGGCCCCCGCGCCGGGCTTCGCCCGGGCGTTGGCGTGGCTGTCGGCCGGCTGCGCGCAGGCGCCACCCGGTGCTGAGGATAAGGCCGAAGCGGCCGGAACGACGCCCACCGCAGCGGTGCTGAGCAGCAGCGCGAGAGTTGTCGACGCGACACCGGCGACACGCCGGGTCAGCAGGTTGGGACGGAGTCCCATGGGCCCACCTCTTTCTGGCGGCGCGGCAGGGGGTGTGTCACGCCGTGGCTGGGAACGTGTGGCCGACGTTACAACTCATCGATGCATTTGAGAACGGTCATATGTTGCCGTCTGGAAACTTCTTCGGGCAGGAGCGGGGGCGGTCGGCGCGTGGGGGTGGTTGGGTGCATGGCTGCGACGACTCGGGTACAGTGGTGCCGCCCGCGGGTGTAGTTCAATGGCAGAACATCAGCTTCCCAAGCTGACAGTGCGGGTTCGATTCCCGTCACCCGCTCCACGATCGAAGGCCCTGGTCAGGACAGACGTCCTGCCAGGGCTTCCGTGGTTCTAGGCCATCCTGAGACAGGGATGGGCCATCAGCGCGGCACGCGGGCTGTCGTGCCCCATCCGCGCCATGATGTCGCGCAGGCTCGCCCCGGGTGCCCGCGACGCGAGCGTGTTGCCGGTATGCCGCAGGTGGCCCCCCCGGGGCACCTGGGCGCCCAGATGCCCCGCGGTCCGGTGCGCGGGCTACCCGGTGGCGCAGTTGACGTTGTTGAGCGTGAACGCGATCGGCGCCGCGTCGCTGGCCTGCCAGGTGCCCAGGACGCCGAAGACCACCGAGGCGCCCGGCGTCACCAGGGGGTTGTAGCTGAGGTTCCGGGCCGTGACGGTGGCACCGCTCTGCTGGGCGGTGGCGGACCAGGACTGGGCGATGTGCTGGTCACCGCGGAAGGTGAAGCTGAGCGTCCAACCGTTGATCGGCGCGGTGCTGGTGTTCATGATGGTGATCTGGGCGGTGAAGCCTCCCGGCCACTCGCTCCCGGTGCGGTAGCTCACGGTGCAGGGCGCCGCCTGCGGCGGGCCGATCGGCACCGTGTCGGTCCGGGTGAGCAGGGTGCCGGTGGCGTCGTCCCCGACCCGGGCCGTGACCTCCAGGCCGGTGGCCGTACAGCCGGGGGACACCAGGTAACCCATGCTCCAGCTGAAGGTCGCGCCCGGATCGACGGTGACCGCCCGGCCAGGCAGCGGGTCGAGGGCCCGGCAGCCGGTGGGGAGGCCGGGGGTGGAGCCGACGAACCGGGCGTAGATCACCGTGGAGAACTGTTTCTGTTGGGCGGTGCAGTTCTGCCCGAGGGCCGTGGCGGTGATGGCCTGGCCCGGAGCCCCCCGCGGCGGGTCGAAGGTGAGCGACTGGAGCTGGACGGTACCGGCGCAGCCGTCGGCCGGATCGGCCTGCGCCGCCGCTGCGGGGACGGCCAGTGCACCGGCGGCGCAGACGGCGGCCGCGGCGAGGGTCAGGAGCGTACGCAAGAGGGTCCTCCTGGGTGAGCCGGGGGATACGGGCGCCGTCAGCGGACCGTATCAATCAATGTATGTCAATTTACCGGATCGGCGGTCGTCTCCACCATGCCCTGCCCTGCCCTGCCCTGCCCTGGCCTGGCCCGGCCCGCCCCGGCCTGGCCCGCCCCGGCTCAGCCCCACATCTGGGGCAGCTCGACAGGAGTCGAGGACACCGTCAGCCCTCGACGGGGAACTGTCGGTACGACGCGACCGATCGACCCCGTCCGGCAAAGGCATCTCGAACCCTCGTTCGTGACGTTGCCGCCGTGCGCCTTTGGGGGAGACATGCTGAGCCTCTTCACCTTCCGCTGGCTCGCCGGGTTCGAGAAGTTCGCGCTGCGTCACCGCCGCCAGAACAGCAGGTGGGTGACGCCGCTGGGGCTGGGCACCGTGTCCAGGTGGAAGCGGTCGAGCAGGTCGGTGTGGCTGTCCCACAGCCGTTCGCCCCGGTGCAGGTCGACGGGGGCGACGGCGATGTGCATCGTGTCGACCAGGTCGGCGTCGAGGAACGCGCGGATGGTCGCCACCCCGCCGCCGAGGCGTACGTCCCGACCGTCGGCCGCTTCTTTCGCTCGGGCCAGCGCCTCGGCCGGGCTGGCGTCGAGGAAGTGGAACGTGGTGTCGGCGAGGGTGAACGACGGCCGTACGTGGTGGGTGAGCACGAAGACCGGCGTGTGGAACGGCGGGTTGTCTCCCCACCAACCCTGCCACTCGTGGTTCTCCCAGGGCCCACGCTGGGGGCCGAACTTGTTGCGGCCCATGATCTCCGCGCCGATGTTGTGCTCGGCGTCGCGGGTCAGGTAGTCGTCCAGGCCGCGGGTTCCGCCGGGCTCGGTGCGGTAGACGAAGCTGGCGGTGGCGGCACGCCAGGAGAACAGCGCGGTGGGGTCGGCGTGGCCGAAGGGCCGTTCCAGGCTCTGCCCCTCCCCGGTGCCGAACCCGTCACGTGAGACGTTGAAGCACTGCACCCGCAGTAGCTGTGGCATGGGAACTCCCCGATGTCAGTTGGTGGTCGCCGTCGGTCCGCCGCCGCGACCCCGGTCGTCGAGCACGAGCGGGGCGCGACCGTCCACGACGTACCGGATGTGGGTGACCTGCGGCGTAGGGATCACCCGGGTGGGCGTCAGCTCGATCGCCTCCTTGTCGCCGAGGTCGAGGTCGGCGTCGAGGAGCCGCAGGCCGGTGCCGAGCACGACCGGTACGACGTGCAGCTCCAACTCGTCGAGCAGGCCGGCCTTGAGTATCTGTCGTACGAGGCCGCCGCCGCCGGCCACGGCGACGTTCTTGCCGCCGGCCACGGCGCGCGCCTGCTCGACCGCGCTGGCCACTCCGTCGGTCACGTAGGTGAAGCTCGTGCCACCGCCGCGCAGCAGGGTTTCGCGGGGTCGGTGGGTGACGACGAAGACCGGTGCGCGGAACGGCGGCTCCTCGCCCCACGGCACCTCGCCGCCGTCGGCCATCCGCCGACCCATGACGTACGCGCCGGCCGCCTCGAACGTCTCGGCCATCACGTCGGAGTTGGCGTTCCGCTCGCCGCCGGCGAAGCCCTGTCGTTCGCGCCAGGCCGCCGCTTCGGTGGCCCAGCGGGTGATCCGGAAGAAGCCGGCGGCCTCGGCCGAGTCGATCCAGTCGCCGTCGCCGTCGAACTGCGGGCCGGCGTAGAACCCGTCGACCGAGACGGACAACTGTGCGGTCACCTTCGTCATGCGTTCGTTCCTCTGCTCGGGCGGCACCCCTCGGGTGCCTGCTCGCAACGAGGTCGGAGCCGAGCAGGACGCCCCTACGGGGGTTACCTGTGACCTGGATCACATTAGAGTCCCGGTAGGCTGGCGATCATGCGGATTGGCATCGTGATCCTGCCGGACCAGCGCTGGAGCCAGGCGCAGCACCGCTGGCGGCAGGCCGAAGAGTGGGGCTTCGACCACGCGTGGACGTACGACCACCTGGGCTGGCGGGACCTGGTCGACGGCCCGTGGTTCGACTCCATGAGCACGCTGACCGCCGCCGCCACCGTGACGTCCCGGATTCGACTGGGCACGCTCGTGGCGTCGCCGAACTTCCGCCATCCGGCCGCGTTCGTCCGTCAGATCACCACGGTGGACGACGTGTCGGGCGGTCGACTGCTGCTCGGTCTCGGTGCGGGCGGGATCGGGTTCGACTCGGCGGTGCTGGGTGGCGAGACGCTGCCGCCGCGCCAGCGGGTCGACCGGTTCGCCGAGTTCACCGAACTACTCGACCTGATCCTGCGCGAGGACGGCACCACCTGGCGGGGTGACTGGTTCGCCGCGGTGGACGCCCGCAACAACCCCGGCTGCGTGCAGCAGCCCCGGGTGCCGTTCGTGGTGGCCGCCAACGGGCCGCGCTCGATGCGGCTGGTGGCCCGCTTCGGGCAGGGGTGGGTGACCACCGGCACCGGCGACGACAACGACCTGGCGAGCTGGTGGACCAGCGTCTCGACGCTGTCCGAGCGGATGGACCGGACGCTCACCGAGGCCGGCCGCGACCCGGTGACGCTGGACCGTTACCTCCTGCTGGACTCCGCGCCGGTGTTCTCGCTGACCAGCGCGCAGTTCTTCGCCGACCAGGTCGGTCGGGCCGCGGAGCTGGGCTTCACCGACGTGGTGACGCACTGGCCGCGCGCCAGCAGTTGGTACGCCGGCGACGAGGCCGTCCTGGTCGACGTGGCGACCCGACTGCTGCCCGAGCTGCGCGGATAGCGCCGGCTCAGGTGCCCAGGTCTCCGGTGGCTACGCCGCCCTCGCCGCCGGAGACCAGCCGCAGGCGCAGGCAGACGATCGGGGTGTCGTCGTCGACGGGGGTGCCGAGCCGCGCCCAGTAGGCGGCGTGCCCCGTCCGCCACTCCTCGATCGAGCGGTCGCCCTCGCCCTCGGCGCGGGCGAACTCCCAGGGCACGTCGCCGAAGCGGACCACGTCGACACCGGTGATCTCGACCATGCCGGCCAACGCGTCGTCGTCGTCGACGAGCGCCAACCGTTCGCCGACCTGCTCCAGCTCCTCGCCCTCCTGCGCGTACTCGGCCAGCCGTCCGGCGGTCGCGGTCTTCACTCCGGCCAGCACCAACGTGTTCAGGGTCGTCCGCAGCTCGCCCGGCGTGCCGAGGGCGAGCGTGCGTAGGTCACCGATCCGAGGCCACATCCTGCCGAGGCTAGGCCAGCGCGGCCGGACGCGCCGCCGTAATCCGCCCCGCGCGGCTCAGATCAGCTGCACGGCGTAGCCGGCGGCGTCGAGCAACCGCTGGTCACCGGTGGCCGCGTGGGCATCGAGGACCGCGTCGGCCAGCTTGACCACGTGCTCGTCGCCGTGCCGGACCGCCCGGGCGAAGATCTCTTCCGGGGTCCCGGCGGCCACCGACGGCGGCGTCACCGCGTCGCTCGGGGCGTACACCGAGGTCACGGCCGCCGTCGCGGCCCAGGCCGCGGCGAAGCTCGGCGCCCAGAGCCCCCGGTCGAGTGCCGGCAGGGTACGCAGCACGGCGGTCGGCGCCGTCACGGCGTGCACCAGCATGACCGGCTCGGCGTGCCCGAAGCGCAGGTAGTCGAGACCGGCGCGGTACACGAGCGTGTGGAGCCCGCGCTCCGCCTCAGCCGGCGTCCGCGCGGGGCGCAGCGCCGTGAGCGCCGGTTCCCACCGGGGTACGCTCACCAGCCGCCCCAACCGCTCGCGGATGCCCCCGGTCCGGTCGTCGATGCGGGGCAGCCCGGCCAGCGCGGCGACCACGTCCGGCTCAGCGGTGCCCGGGTGGCCCGACGGGACCGAGCTGAGCAGCCGGTCGGCGCCGGGCACCTGCTGCCAACGGGCCGCCCAGTAGCCGAGGGCCTGGCCCAGTTCGGTGAGCCGGGGCGGGTTCGCCCCGTGCAGGTGCAGGGCGCGTACCGCGTGCCCGACCCGGATCACCCCGTGGGTGGCGCCCGCGGCGATGCCGGGCAGCAGTCGGGGCCACCAGGTGCCGAGCACGTCCCGCCACGGCGCCACGCGCAACTGCCGGTCGAAGTACGCCAGCCAGTCGCCGGTCCGCTTCGCGTCGCCCAGCGCCGCCCGCCAGTCGTCGATCGGACGCAGCCCGCGCGGCAGCTCGTCCAGTCGGGTGAGGTAGTCGTCCAGCCAGCGGTGCACCTGTCGCTCGTGTCCGTGCCGGGCCAGCGCCTCGACGGCCATCGGGCCGTGGTTGGAGAGCCAGCCCTCGAACTCGGGACCGGTGTGGTGCAGCCGTTCGTACGCCTCGTCGAGGATTCCGTCGCTCATGCGTCGATCGTCGAAGGTGAAGTGCGCTTCAGGTCAACCCGGCAACTCTTCACCGCTGATCAGGCCGGTGATCCGCAGCGCGGCGGCGGTCTCCGGCGGGCAGTCCACGGCCACCACGGCCGCCCCGAGGACCTGTGCGCCGCGCAAGGCGCAGATGTCGTAGAGGGCGCGGATCTGGGCGCCGGTGCGTACCCAGTCGTCCACCACGAGCACCCGGTCTTCGGGGCCGAGGTGTCGCTCCCGGACGGCCAGGTCGACCTGCCGGCCCCGGTAGTCGGGCGGGCTCTGCGCCCAGGTGAGCGGGCCGGCCGGCAACCTGCCGTCGCCGGGTTTGTGCGCGGCCACGAAGCCGACCCCGAGGGCGGTCGCGGCCAGCGGTCCGAGCAACAGGCCGGTGACCGCCGGGGCGAGCACCACCGTCGGTCGGGCCTTCCGGTACGGGGCGACCAGGGCGGGGCCCAGCTCGGCCAGGACCGTCGGGTCGCGCCACCAGCCGGAGATGTCGCTGACCAGGTGGCTGACGTCCGGGCCGGGGTCGATCCAGCGGAACAGGTCGGCCAGACGTCCGGTCAGCTCGGTGGGCATCCGTCCATCGTGCGGCACGGGCGCTCGGCGCGTCCGCACCTGGGCCGCTCGACCCACCCCGCCTCGGATGATCGGCTATAGCTACTGGGGCAAATACTGGCATAACACCATGATCACGTTGACTTCGGAAGTGCTTCTCTCGTTACGGTCCGACCCGGTTTGTTCAATCGACGAAAGGACCGGGCCGGTGGCAGGTAGGCACTCCCGTACCCGCATCTTCTCCTCCCCGGCGGGCATCGCGGCCACCGCGGCGGTCGGCGTCGCCCTGGCCGTCGGCGGTACCGTCGGCGCCGTCCAGCTCACGTCGGGCTCCGGCCAGTCGGGGCAGGCGGCGCTGGACTTCACCCCCACCACCGCCGCCAGTCTCACCCCCGCCTCCCCGAGCGTCTCGCCGAGCGCCAGTGCCACCGCGACACCCAGCGTGACGGCGAGCCCGTCCGCCAGCCGATCGCCGCAGGCCGCCTCCCGGGGCAAGGCCCGCACCGCGTCGCCGAAGCCGAGCCCCAAGGCCAAGAAGACCACGGCGGCGGCGAAGGTCCTGGAGAGCGGATCGTGTGGCGCGTCCTTCTACTCCGACGGGCAGCTGACGGCCAACGGTGAGTCGTTCAACCCGAACGAGTTGACCGCGGCGCACAAGACCCTGCCGTTCAACACCAAGGTCCGGGTGACCAACCCGAGCAACGGCAAGTCCGTCGTCGTGCGGATCAACGACCGTGGGCCGTTCATCGACGGTCGCTGCCTCGACCTGTCCCGGGCCGCCTTCGCGACCATCGCCTCGGTCGACGTCGGAGCGCTCACCGTTCGCTACGAGGTTCTCGGCTGAGCGTATTCGAGAACGCCGATCCGGCCGCCAGCGTGGGCCGGGCGGACAGAACATCCTCGGACGACGGGCCAGGTTCATTCACCGGTTCACGTCGATCAGGCATGCTGTCCCTCGTACCCACGCGACTCCTCCAGTCGGGCCGTAGCCCGCTGAGCCCCGGATCCCGCGCCGGCATCGGCGCGGCCGTCGTCCTGCTCGCGATCGTCTCGGTGCTGGAACTGGCCGACGGCCGCCGGGCCCACTATGTCGCGCTCCTGGCCGCCGCCCCGATCCTGGCCGCCGCGCTGGCGGCCTGGCGGGTGGTGCTGGGCGTGGGCGCCGTGGCGACCGTGATCGGGATCGCCTTCGCGGCGACCGACCCGAGGATGATGTTGGTGACCTCGGTCAACATGGTGGCGGTCGGGATCGCGAGCGGGCTGGCCGTGGCGGTGGCCTGGGTACGACAGCGCCAGGCGAAGCAGATCGCCGAGCTGACCAAGCTCGCGTCGGTGGCCCAGCAGGCCGTGCTGCGGCCACTCGGACCGCAGGTCGGCATGCTCTCGGTGGCCGGCCGCTACATCTCCTCCACCGCCACCGCCGAGATCGGCGGGGACCTGTACGAGGCGATCGACACCCCGTACGGGGTCCGCATGATCATCGGTGACGTACGTGGCAAGGGTCTGGACGCGGTCCGCCTGGCCAGCATCGTCCTGGGTTCGTACCGGCACGTGGCCTACGAGCGGGCCGACCTGCGTGCCGTGGTCGCCGACCTGGACCGCGCGGTGGCCCGCAACGTCGGCGACGAGGATTTCGTGACGGCCGCGCTGGTCGAGGAGCGGGGCGGGACGCTGACGATCGTCAACTGCGGCCACCCCTCTCCGCTGCTGCTGCGCCGGGGCGCGGTGATCCCGTTGGAGCCGCCGGCGCCCGCGCCGCCGCTCGGGTTCATGCCGGCGGTCCGGCCCCGGGTGGAGCGTCTGGAGCCGGGCGACCGGCTGTTGTTGTTCACCGACGGTCTCGGTGAGGCCCGGCGGGACGGCGAGTTCTTCCCCACCGCCGACCGGGCGTGGCGGTTGCTCGGACACGGCACGGTCGCCGACGGGCTCGCGTCGCTCGAGACCGCCCTCGTCGAGTGGGTGCACGGTCGCCTGGACGACGACATCGCGCTGGTCCTGATGGAGTACGTCGGTTCCCGCACCGGGGTCACGTCGGCCGTGCCGAGCTGGGAAGTCGGCGCCGCCGAGAGCTGAACGGGACCACCGCTCGGGAACTGTGTAATCGCCGTCACTCAGGTGATCGGCTTGTCGCTGCCTACCCACGAGTAATACAGTCGGGGTTACTGATCGGTAACACCTGTCCGGAAGCGGGGCCAGCGAGCATGACCCACTACAAGAGCAACCTTCGGGACCTCGAGTTCAACCTGTTCGAGGTCTTCGGGGCGGACCGGTCGTTCGGCCAGGAGCCGTACTCGGAACTGGACACCGACACGGCCCGGAGCTTCCTCGCCGAGGTGGACCGCCTGGCCCGCGAGGACCTGGCCGCCAGCTACCCGGACAGCGACCGCAACCCACCGGTCTTCGACCCGGCCACGCACACCGCGCCGCTGCCGGAGTCGTTCAAGAAGTCGTACCAGGCGTTCATGGACTCGGAGTTCTGGCGGCTGGACCTGCCTCCGGCGCTGGGTGGCACCAACGCCCCGCGTGCCCTCTGGTGGGCCCTCGCCGAGCTGGTGCTCGGAGCGAACGCGCCGGTCTGGATGTACTCCTCCGGCCCCTCCTTCGCGCACGTGCTGCACGTCGAGGGGACCGAGCGGCAGAAGGCCTGGGCCAAGCTCTTCATCGACAAGCAGTGGGGCTCCACGATGGTGCTCACCGAGCCGGACGCCGGCTCGGACGTGGGCGCGGGTCGTACGCGGGCGATCCAGCAGCCCGACGGCAGCTGGCACATCGAGGGCGTGAAGCGTTTCATCACCTCGGGCGAGCACGACCTGAGCGACAACATCGTGCACTACGTGCTGGCCCGCCCGGTCGGTGTGGAGGGCGTCGGCGGCCCCGGCACCAAGGGCCTGTCCCTGTTCGTCGTGCCCAAGTTCCACTTCGACGAGACCACCGGCGAGCTGGGCGAGCGCAACGGCGTCTACGCCACGAACGTCGAGCACAAGATGGGTCTGAAGGTCTCCAACACCTGCGAGATGACCTTCGGCGAGCACGGCGTACCGGCCAAGGGCTGGCTGCTGGGCGACAAGCACGACGGCATCCGGCAGATGTTCATGATCATCGAGTACGCCCGGATGATGGTCGGCACCAAGGCGATCGCCACGCTCTCCACGGGCTACCTGAACGCCCTGGAGTACGCGAAGAACCGGGTGCAGGGCGCCGACCTGGTCCAGCAGGCCGACAAGACCGCCCCTCGGGTCACCATCACCCACCACCCGGACGTGCGGCGCTCGCTGCTGCTGCAGAAGTCGTACGCCGAGGGTCTGCGGGCCCTGGTCCTCTACACCGCCACCTGGCAGGACAAGGTCGCGCTCGCCGAGGCGGCCGGCGACGAGAAGGCCACCAAGCTGGCCAAGCGGGTCAACGACCTGCTGCTGCCGCTGGTGAAGGGCGTCGGTTCGGAGCGGGCGTACGAGTTGCTCGGCCACGAGTCCCTGCAGACCTTCGGTGGCTCTGGCTTCCTTGCGGACTATCCGCTGGAGCAGTACGTCCGGGACGCCAAGATCGACACCCTGTACGAGGGCACCACCGCCATCCAGAGCCTCGACCTGATCTTCCGCAAGATCGTCCGGGACAACGGCAAGGCGCTGCTGGCGGTGTCCGGCGAGATCCAGGAGTTCATCTCCACCGAGGCGGGCAACGGCCAGCTCAAGGAGGAGCGGCAGGCGCTCGGCAAGGCGCTCGCCGAGATCCAGAACATCCTCGGTGTGCTGACCGGCTGGCTGGGTGAGGCGCAGGCCGGCGACCCCCGCGCGCTCTACAAGGTCGGCCTGAGCAGCCGGCGGTTCCTGCTGGCGATCGGTGACCTGGTCGTCGGTTGGCTGCTGCAGAAGCAGGCCGACGTCGCGCTCAAGGCCCTCGCCGGCGAGGTGTCCGCCACCGACAAGGCGTTCTACACCGGCAAGGTGGCCGCCGCCCGGTTCTTCGCCCGGGAGGTGCTGCCGCGAATCGGCGCCGACCGGCGCATCATCGAGGGCACCGACCTCGACATCATGGACCTCCCGGAGGAGGCCTTCTGACCGCGCCACGGCACGCGTGAGCGGTTCCGGGTCGCACCACCCGGCACCCTCGGTGACGGCCGGTGGGGCCCACGCGCCCCGCCGGCCGTCGCCGTCTCCGAGGGCCACCAGCCGAGCGGTACGACGCGCGGCGCGTGTTGGCCGGGCGCGGTCGGGTATGCCGCTGCCGTGGCGGGTAACCCGCCTCGACCACGGGAACGCCCAGAGCCACCGCACGGGGGAGTGCAGCGCACATGGGTGTAGGAAGCGGCATCTTTCTCATCGCGCTCGGCGCGATCATGACCTTCGCGATCCGGGCCAACGTCTGGTGGATCGACCTGCGCGCGGTCGGCTGGGTGTTCATCCTGGCCGGGCTCGCCGTGCTCCTGACCACCCTCTGGTTCTGGCAGGACCGGCGCAAACGGGCCCGGACCCTCATCGTGGAGGAGAACCGGCTGTCCCATCCCACGGCGATGATGCCTCCGCCGCCGGACCCGCCGCCGCCGACCGCGCCACCGTCCTGACCCCCTGAGCGCGTACGCCTGAGCCATCCGCCGAACGGCGGGTGGCTCAGCCGCGTGCCGTGTGCCGCTGGGCGATCGGCGCTCCGCCCCGGTCCCACTGGGTCCAGGTGGCCGCGCTGCGGTGCACCGCCAGTTCGGCGGTCCGCAGCCCCTCCTCGTCCGCCGTCTCCGGGTCGAGAAACGCGGAGAGCAGCGAGACGCCCGGATTGTGGGCGATCAACAGCACCACCCGAGCCGCCGGATCGGCCGTCCGGGCCAGCGACAACAGCTCCTCGGGGTGGGCGTCGTACGCGCCGGGCTCGTAACGCACGCTCGGGCGGGGACCGGCCGGCCCGCCCTCCGGGGGCGAACCCGTCATTCCCATGGCCACGCCGTGCCAGGTCTGCCGGGTCCGCAGGGCGGTCGAGCAGATCACCACGTCGGGCAGCAGGTCGTGGTGGGCCAACCACGCGCCGGCCGCCGCCGCGTCGGCCTCCCCGCGGGCGCTCAACGGGCGCTGGGCGTCGTCCGTACCCTCGCTGCCCGGCTCGGCCTTCGCGTGCCGGAGCAACACCAGTGTCCGCGCCTCGGCGGGGCTGTCCGTCATGCCCCCAGCTTGCCCGATTGGCGATCTCCCTGCCGGGGTAAGTCCACGGATGCCGCACCCCCTACCAACGGCCGCGGCGGGTCGTACGCCAGGTTAGAGCCGAGGAGCGAGACATGGGCATTGGTGGCAGCATCTTCCTGATCGCGCTGGGCGCGATCTTCGCATTCGCCGTGGAGGCCGACCTCGGGTGGCTGAACCTGTCCGTGGTCGGCTGGGTGTTGATGCTCGCCGGTGTCGCCGGCCTGCTCGTCACCCTCTACTTCTGGAACGGTCGCCGTCGTACCGTGGTCGCCGCGCCGGTCCGCGAGGACGTGGTGGTCGACCGGGTGGTGCCGGTCCAGGACGACCAGGTCATGCGGGAGTACCGCGAGGTTCGTCGGCCGGGCCGTCCGGTCTGACCCGCAACCGCGTCAGCCGGGGCCCCGCAGCGTGGCGGGGCCCCGGCTCGCGTCTGCGGCTGCGGTAGCTCAGGCGAACAGCGCGAAGTAGATCGCGACGTGGTGGCACAGCGCGGCCACCAGCGTGCACGCGTGGAAGAACTCGTGGTGGCCGAAGACCGTCGGCCACGGGTTGGGCCGGCGCAACGCGTAGAACACCGCGCCGACGCTGTAGATGGCACCACCGACGATCAGCAGCACCAACGCCGTGACACCGCCGCCGTGCAGGATGTCCGGCAGCATGGCGACCGCGACCCAGCCGAGCGCCAGGTAGAGCGGCGCGGACACCCAGCGCGGCGCGTGCGGCCAGACGAGCTTCAGCGCCACGCCGCCGAGAGCCCCACCCCAGACCAGGGCCAGCATGATGGTGGCCTGCCGGGTCGAGAGCAGCATGGTGCAGAGCGGGGTGTACGTGCCGGCGATGAACACGAAGATCATGCAGTGGTCCATCCGGCGCATCACCTGGTAGCCGCGCTCCGACCACACTCGACGGTGGTAGAGGGCGCTGGTGCCGAACAGTCCGCAGACCGTCAGGCTGTAGATGGCGCAGCTCACGAGGGGCGCCCAGCCCGGGCGGCTGGCGGCGATCGAGCAGAGCACGATGCCGGCGACCAGCGCGACGAAGAACGCGTACGTGTGTAGCCAGCCGCGCATCCGGGGCTTACCGATGTCGACCGGCTTCAGGCGAAGCGGGGCGGAGGTGCTCACGCCCTCAGGTTACGGCACCGTAGGTTACTTTCAAGTAGTCCAACCGGTGACGCGTGGCACGCGCCGATCTTGCGGTTTCGGTGGTTGAAATGAGTGGGCAGCTCCTTTTGTCGCCACAGAAAGTGCAAGATCGCGAGGGATGGAAACGACACCCGTCGGTGAAGATGGGGCGATGCGGATTCGGCCCGTCGGGGCGCACGCCCTTCTGATCGAGTTCGGCGCACTTGCCGGCCTGCCTGCGGCTCACCTGGTCGAGGCGTGGCGGGCCGAGTTGTGGCAGCGCCGCGAACGCGGGGACCTGGCCGCAGTGGAGATCGTTCCCGCGGCCACCACGGTCCTACTGGACGGGCTACCAAACCCCACCGCGACCGCCACCCTGCTGTCCCGCTGGGCACCCGAAGTCACCACGGCAGCGCGCGAAGCCGCCCGCGCCCACCCCGCCGATCTTGCACTTTCTGTCCCGACAGAACGGCCTGATCGGGTCATGTCGACAGCAGAAACTGCAAGATCGACGCACGGGACAGGCGCGGAGGTCGTCGTTCCGGTCCTGTTCGACGGGCCGGACCTGTCGGTCGTCGCCGAGCACTGGGGCGTCGACGTGCCAGCGGTGCGGCGTCGCCTCACCGGCACGCCGTTTCGGGTGGCCTTCTGCGGGTTCGCCCCCGGCTTTCCCTACCTGACCGGGCTCCCCGCCGAGCTGGCGTTGCCCCGGCTGCCCACCCCACGCCCACGGGTACCGGCCGGCTCGGTCGCCCTGGCCGGCCCGTACGCCGGGATCTATCCCAGCGCGTCCCCCGGCGGTTGGCTGCTGGTCGGCCGGACCGACCTGACCCTCTTCGACGTCGACAGCGACCCGCCCGCCCGGCTTGGTCCCGGCACCCGCGTACGGATGGTGACGGCGTGACAGGTCCCGCCGAGATCGAGGTGCTGCGCGCCGGGGCGCTCACCACCGTGCAGGACCTCGGCCGGCCCGGCTGGGCGCACCTCGGCGTACCCCGCTCCGGCGCTCTCGACCCGGCCGCGCTGCGGCTCGCCAACCGGCTGGTCGGCAACGCCGAGGAGGCCGCCGGCCTGGAGATCACCCTGACCGGCTGCGCGCTGCGGCTGACCCGCGCCACCACCGTGGCCATCACCGGCGCGCAGGTGACCGTCCAGGCCGGGGACCGGGCGGGCGACACCGGACGCCCGCTCAGCCTGCCCGCCGGTACGGTGCTGCGCGTCGGCCCGGCCCGTCAGGGCGTACGGAGCTGGCTGGCCGTGGCCGGGGGCATCGACGTGCCGGCGGTGCTGGGCAGCCGCGCCACCGACACCCTCGCCGGGCTCGGCCCGGCCCCACTGCGCGACGGTGACCGGCTGCCGCTCGGCGTACCGACCGGCGAGCCCGCACCGGTGGACGTGACCATCGGTGCGACTCCCGCGCCGGAACTGCGCCTGGGCGTACGCCTCGGCCCCCGTGACGACTGGTTCACCCCGACCGCGCTCGACCGGCTGTTCGGCAGCGCGTACACCGTGAGCCCGGTCAGCAACCGGGTCGGCGCGCGGCTCGCCGGCGCGCCGCTGCCCCGCGCGGTGGCCGGCGAACTGCCCAGCGAGGGCATCGTGCTCGGCGCGGTGCAGGTGCCAGCGGACGGCCAACCCCTGATCTTCCTCGCGGACCATCCGACCACCGGCGGTTATCCGGTCATCGGGGTGGTCACCGACGTGACCCCGCTCGCGCAGGCCCGCCCAGGTACTACCGTCAGATTTCATGGACCTCAACGCTGACCTGGGCGAAGGATTCGGCATCTGGCGGCTCGGCGACGACGACGCCCTGCTGGCCCTGGTGACCAGCGCCAACGTGGCCTGCGGCTTCCACGGTGGCGACCCGTCCACGATGCGACGGGTCTGCGAGGGCGCGGTACGGCACGGGGTAGCGGTGGGCGCGCAGGTCGGCTACCGCGACCTGGCCGGCTTCGGTCGGCGACGGATCGCGTACGACTTCGCCGAGCTGCGCGACGAGATCACCTACCAGTTGGGGGCCCTGGACGCGTTCTGCCGGATCTTCCGGACCCGGGTGCGCTACCTCAAGCCACACGGCGCGCTGTACCACGCCGCCGCCACCGACGAGTCCCAGGCGGCGGCCGTGGTCGCCGCCGTCAGCGACCACAACCCCGACCTGCCCGTGCTCTGTCTGCCCGGCTCCACGCTCGCCCAACTCGCCGTCGGCGCGGGCCTACCGGTGGTCGCCGAAGCCTTCGCCGACCGCGGCTACCTGCCCAACGGGTCGCTGGTGCCGCGCGGCGCGCCCGGCGCGCTGATCAGCGACCCGGAGGAGGTGGCCACCCGGGCGGTACGGATGGCCACCGAACGGACCGTCGTGGCGGTGGACGGCACCGTGATCCCCTGCCCGGTCGAGTCGATCTGCGTCCACGGCGACACTCCGGGCGCGGTGTCCGCCACCGAGCTCGTACGCGCCAGCCTGATCGACGCCGGCGTGACACTCACCCCGTTCGCGTGAAAGGAAGGGCCCCTTGTTATCGGATTTTGTATAACAAGGGGCCCTTCCTTTCACTTAGGCGTCGAGGCCGCGCAGGACCAGGGGCAGCCGGGTCGCGGCGCCGTCGACCACTCGGACCGGGACCCCCCAGTCCTGCCGGGTCAGGTGGCAGGCCGCGTGCTCGACGTCCGCGTCGCAGGTCGCCGCCTGCGCGGTCACCTGGAGCACCCCGCCGGTGACCTCGCCGTTGAGCACCAGCCGGCGGGACAGTTCGGTGCCCGTACCGCCGCCGTCGAGCAGCAGCTCCGGCGGGGACGCCGAGACGACCAGACGGGTGGACGGCCCGTACGTCTCGTCCAGCTTCTGGCCCGGGGCGGGGGTGAAGACGATGTCCAGGGTGACCTCGCCGGCCGCCACGTCGGTCGGCTTGCGCTCGGTGCGGTGCCGAGGGCCGTCCACCGTGCTCGCGCCCGCCGCCGACAGGGCGCCCGGAGCGAGCCGGGTCAGTCGGTGCGCGGCGGACTCCACCACCAGCACCTCACCGGACGGGGTGAGCACCAGGTCGCTCGGCTCGGCCAACCCGTCCGCCACCGTGGAGACCTGGTTGCTGGCCGGGTCGAAGCGGCGCACCGCGCCGTTGTAGGTGTCCGCGATCAGCACCGAGCCGTCCGGCAACGCGCACACGCCCAGCGGGTGTTGCAGCAGCGCCGACTCGGCCGGCCCGTCCACGTGCCCGAAGTCGAACAGACCCTGGCCGACGGCGGTGCCCAGCACCCCGTTCTCGACGTACCGGACGGCGCTGGTCTCGCTGTCGGCCACCCAGAGCCGGACGCCGTCGGCCGAGACGGACAGCCCCGACGGCTGCGCCATCCACGCCTCGGGCAGCGGCCCGTCCCGCAGCGCCTCCACGGTGGTGCCCGCGTACATGCCGGCGGTCCGCTTGATCGGGTCGAACCACCAGAGCTGGTGGATACCCGCCATCGCGATGATCAGCTTGTCGTCGTACCAGGCCAGGTCCCACGGGGAGGAGAGGTCCACGGCGAGCGCGTCGTGGGCGTGGTCGTCGACCGCGGCACGCCACTGCCGGCCGCTGCCGGCGACGGTGACCACCTCGCCGGACTCCAGCCGTACGCCGCGCAGGAGGTGGTTGACGGTGTCGGCGACCACCAGGTCGTAACCGGCCACCTCGGCGACGTGCGTGGGCAGCAGGCACAGGCCCTGCGGCTCGGAGAAGGTCGCCGAGCCGACCGGCCCGTCGGCCCGACCCCGCTCGCCCGAGCCGATCCGGCGTACCGGCGTCTCGCCGTCCGGGGCCACCTCGACCAGCGAGTGCCGCGCCGAGTCGGAGACCAGCAGGTTGCCGTCCGGCAGCAGCACCGCCTTGCCCGGGAAGCGTAGCGCCGTCTCCGGCGCCGGCGGAGGAACGTACGGCCCGTCGCCCCGGTGCAGGGTGCCCTTCGCCTCGTGGGTGGCGATCAGCTCGTCGATCAGCCGGGCCAGCCCTTCGGCGTGACCCTCGCCGGCCATGGTGGCCACCACGTACCCCTCGGGGTCGATCACCGACAGGGTCGGCCAGGCGCGGGCCGCGTACTGCTGCCACATGTCCAGCTCAGGATCATCGAGTACGGGGTGGTGCACCCCGTACCGTTCGACGGCGGCGACCAGCGCGTCGGCGTCCTTCTCGTGCTCGAACTTCGGCGAGTGCACGCCGATCACGACGAGCACGTCGCCGTACTTCTCCTCAAGCGGCCGAAGCTCGTCCAGCACGTGCAGGCAGTTGATGCAGCAGAAGGTCCAGAAGTCGGCAAGAACGATCTTGCCACGCAGGTCCTGGAGAGTCAGATCCTTGCCGCCGGTGTTGAGCCACTGCCGGCCCCGAAGCTCGGGGGCCCGTACGCGCGCTGTCGTTCCCATGCCTGCCAGCCTGCCACGCGGCATCGGTGCGGCCGTCGTGACCCGGACGACATCACGCGCCGGGACCACCCGGACGCGAAGCGGCGGGGCCACGGTCGCCCGTGGCCCCGCCGTCGTCGGTCCTACTTGGTGGCCGGCTTGAGGCAGAGCACCCGGTTGGTGCCCTCGCCGGGTAGCACCACGTGGGGCTGCGCCGGGTCGGCGCACTTGTCCTTCGCATCCACCTTGGAGACGATCGTGAACGCGCCCGCCTCGGCGCAGTTCACCTCGGAGGCGCCCTGGCCGACCTGCTTGACGCAGGTGCCGACCGCCGGGTCGAAGGCTGGCGTGTCGTTCCCGCCACCGAACTTGCCGAGCAACATGAGCAGGCCGAGCGGCACCGCCAGGATGAGCACGGCGGCGATCAGCACCGCGGCCAGGACCCGCCCGTTGCGCACCTTCGGCGTGGGCGGTTCCACCTTGGGCTCGTCCGCGTCCGGCTTGAACGAGTCGAACCGGCCCTGGTCCGATTGGCTGGCCTCCTGGCCCCAGGACGGTGTGGGCTGCGGCGGCGGGAAGGCCGGGAACTGCGCCCCCGGCGGCTGCTCGACGGCTGGTCCGAAGCCCGCAGCGCCGTTCACCGTGGCGGTGCCGGCGGCCGGCGCGCCCGGTCCGAATCGGTCGTCCGGACGCTCGCCGCCGGACTGCGGCCGTACCCCGTTCATCGGCCGGTTGTTGCCCGGCGTGTCGACGAAGGACGGCACACCGGGCGGGAAGGCCGGCGGCGCGGCTGCGGCCGCCGCGGGCGGCTCACCGAAACCGTTCGGCGCGGACGGCGCTTCCTCGCCCCATCCGGGGAAGCCCTGCCGTTCCGGCCCGTTCTGCCAGTCCGGCGGGCTCTGGCGCTCGGGCGCCTGCGGCCAGTCGGGCACGCTGGGACGGCCGGCGTCCTGCTGCCAGTCCGGTACGGCCGGACGCTCGGGTGCCTGCGGCCAGTCGGGGGCGCTGGGGCGGTCGGCGTCCTGCTGCCAGTCGGGCGTGCCCGGGTGCTCGGGGCTCGGGTTGGCCTGGAACGCCTCGGGACCCGCCTGCTGCGGCTCGTCCTCCTCGGGCCGGGACGGACGGCCGTACACCCGGGGTTGGGGCGCGGCCGCGCTGGCCGGCCGCATCGCCTGGTCGGCCGGGGGCATCACGCGGCTGGCCAGCGGCACCGAGGCGCTCGCCGAGGCACGGCCCGCCGCGCCCGCGGCCGGTTCGGCGTCCGCCGCCGGTACGACCGCGCGGCCCGCCCCGGACTCCGGCGACGTACGCGGAGCGGGCACGAGGGCGGCACCCGGCGAGGCCTCCTCGCCCCGGCCCCAACCGACCGGCTCGGCGTCGTGCTGCACGTCCGGGGTGTCCCGCTCGGGGTACGCCGGCTGCTCGGGGAGCGCGGCGAATGGCGTCGGGGGCACGTAGTCGGCCGGTGGGGCGGCGGCGAGGCTCGCACCCGGTACACGCTGCTCCTGCGGTGGCAGCGGCACGGCGTTGGCGGGTGAGATGCCGGGTGCGGGCGCGGGCTGGTACACCGGCGGCTCGTCGCCCCGGTCGGCGTCCCAACCGCCGCGGGCCTGTGCGGATGCCTCCGCCTCGGCGCGGCCCCACACCTCGCCCGCTGACCACGGCTCGGCCTGGGCGACGCCGGGAGCGGCCGGCGCCTGGTTGTCTGGGCCGGCGGCGGCCCAGCCGGGCGTCGCGTCGTTGCCGGGCACGCTGACGCTGGCCCGGGCGGACGCGGGGCCGGCCTGCTCGGCTTGGGGCCATGCGGTCGGTTCCGGATGCTCGACGGGCTGGTCCTGGGACGGAAGCACCCAGTCCGGCTGCTGCGGACGGCTCTCTGCCGCACCCCAGGCGGTGGGCTGCGGGGCGTCGTCCTGCGCGGGCCAGGTACCGGCCGGGACCTGGGCCGCGCCGCGCGCTCCGGCCGCTTCGGCCGGCGCCCAACCAGGGGATGCCTCTTCGGCCTGCCCGGCCGGTTGGCCCCAGGTCTGGGGCAGCTGCTCGGCCGGCGTCCACACGGGCTGGTCTTCCCGGGCGGCGGCGGCCCCGACGGGCCATCCGCCCGATCCGGACGGGTCGTCCTGCTGCGCGGGTACGCCAGCGCGGCCGGCGTGCTGCGCCGGCTCGGCGTGCCACTGGGGGGCTGACGGGCTGACCGGGGCCGCCCCGCCGGCCCATCCGCCGGAGCGGGACGGGTCGTCCTGGGCGGGCCAGGCGGCGGTGGCCGGGGGCACCTGGGCAGCGCCACGCGCGGCCGGTTGGGTCTGCGCCCAGTCGGGCTGCTGCTCGGCCGAGGCGGCGGGCCAGGCGGGGGCCGGCTGCTCGGGTGGCGTCCAGGCCTGCTGCGCGGGAGTCCACTGGGCGGTCGGGGCCGGCTCCGGAGGGCCTCCGGCGGCCCAGGCGGGCTGTGCCGGATCGCTGGGCTGCGGCGCGGCGGCAGCGCCCCATGCGGGGTTCGGTTGCTGCTCCACCTGGGTCGCCCAGGACGGGTTCGGTCGCGCGGGCGGCGGGGGTGGTGCCCAGCCCAGGTCGGGGCCGGCGGCGTTGCTGCCGTTGTCCGGCTGCGCCGGGCGGTCGCCGTACGGCGCCGGTCCGCCGGCGCCCGGTGACACCTCGTCCGGCTCCTGGCCGGGACGGTGCGGGCCCTCGGACGTCATGGGTGCGCCTCCTCCATCACATGTCGGCCGCCGGTGCCGATCGGTCTCCTCGGCATGGCTGCCGGCGTCACCGGCGTACCGCCGTGCCGGCTCCCCGCACCGTATCCGGTGGCCCCTTGGGGCGTCCAAAGGAGCACCGGTCGTCACTGCCCGTCGCCGGGTGGTGTCGAGCAGCTTCTATCGGCTCGGCGTCGGCCGGGCCGGCGGGCGGCGACCGAAGCCCACCGTACCGGGCGCTGCGGCGGTGCGGAATCCCGGTGTCACGTGCGGGCGTCCCGGTGTGACGCACGGGCGGAACGCCGATGGCCCACCCGGTGGGCCGGGTGGGCCATCGATCTGGAGGAGGTGAGGAAAGTTGTGGAGCGTCAGCTCATGTGACGCTGGGCGATGACGAGAAGCTCCTCGCGAACGGCCGGCGAGTTCGCCGAGCGCAACGCGTGCTCGATGGCACGGGCGCGGCGGTTGGCGTCGCGGTGGTTGCGGATTCGCTCGATCATGCTGCTCATTGCTGGGTCCCCCTGGCTATTCGGTTGTCGGCCCCTGATGTGTCTATTCAACCGCAGAAGCCGGCCAACTTCCATCGATTATTAGGTGAGCTGAGACACCTGCCTAACAATCAAAGGTCAACAGGGCTCGCCGCCGACGGTTCCTTCGCCCAACGGACACGGCCGGTGTGCCGGGCGTTAACCCGTGGCACACCGGCCGTGGCTGGCGTCTCGAACCGTCAGGTCCAGGCGAGCAGCGCCGCCTCAGGGTCGGCGAGGAAGTCGCCGATGTCGCGCAGGAACTTCGAGCCCAGCTCACCGTCGATGATCCGGTGGTCGAAGCTCAACCCCAGGGTGGTCACCTGGCGAACCTTGACCTTGCCCTTGTGCACCCAGGGCATCTCCCGCACCGCGCCGAAGGCGAGGATCGCCGACTCGCCCGGCGGCAGGATCGGCGTTCCGGTGTCCACGCCGAACACCCCGACGTTGGTGATGGTCAGGGTGCCGCCGGACATGTCGGCGGGTGAGGTGCGGCCGGACTTCGCCGTCTGCACCAGGCCGTTCAGCGCGTCCGCCAACTCGCGCAGCGAGAGCCGACCGGCGTCCTTGACGTTGGGCACGATCAGGCCGCGTTCGGTCGCCGCCGCGATACCGAGGTTGACGTACTCCTTGACCACGATCTCGTCACCCGCCCAGGTCGAATTGACCATGGGGTGACGCTTGACGGCCAGCAGCACGGCCTTCGCCACCAGCAGCAGAGGCGAGACCCGTACGTCGCGCCACTCGCGCCGGCCCCGCAGGCGCTCCAGCGCCCGCATCGCCCGCGTCACGTCGACGGTCAGGAACTCCGTCACGTGCGGGGCGGTGAACGCCGAGCGGGACATGTTCTCGGCGGTGAGCTTGCGGACCCCCTTGACCGGGATGCGCTGCTCACGATCCGCGCCGAAGCTCGCGGCGCTCGTCGTGGTCGAGGTGGTCGCGACCGACTCGGCCGCCACGGCCCCGCGAGACGCCTGCTGTACGTCCTCCCGCGTGATCGAGCCCAACGGCCCGGACCCGACCACCGCCCGCAGATCAACCCCAAGATCCTTGGCAAGCTTCCGAACCGGCGGCTTCGCCAAAACGCCCGCCCCGCCGGACCCCGCCCCGTCGCGTCGATCATGGACTCGTGGTGTCGTACTTGCGGGAGTTGGGATGGCTTTGTCACCCACCACAATTCCATGATCGACCCCAGCGGGGGTCGCGGGGGTCGCGGCCTGCGCTGGGACGCCGTTCTTGCGGGGGCGACGCTTCGCGCTGGTCGTACGGGGGCCGTAGCCGACCAGGACCGCCGTGCGGCCGCCCGGGGCGGCGCCGCCGATGAGGCCGGGCTCGACCATGCCCTCGGCGGGGGCCACCTCCACGGCCGCCAGCGACGCCGCCGACGGAGTGGGCAGGTCACCGGTGGGCGTGGCCGTGGTGGACGGGACGTCCAGTGGACCCGCTCCCGGGTCGGTGTCGATCGCGATGATCGGCGTACCGACCTCGACCGTGGTGCCCTCGGGGTGGTGGATGGCCTGCACCTGTCCGGCCCACTTCGCCGGGATCTCCACCGCCGCCTTGGCCGTCTCGACCTCGACGATCGGTTGGTTCAGCTCGATGGTGTCGCCGACCTTGACCAGCCAGGCCAGGATCTCGCCCTCGGTCAGCCCTTCGCCCAGGTCGGGCAGGTTGAACGTCTTGATCCGGGACATGTCGCTCACCAGCCGAAGGTGCGGTCGACGGCGTCGAGCACCCGGTCGAGGTCGGGCAGGTACTCCTCCTCCACCCGGGCCGCCGGGTAGGGGGTGTCGAAGCCGGTCACCCGCAGCACGGGCGACTCCAGGGAGTAGAAGCACTCCTCGGTGATGCGGGCGGCCAGTTCGGCGCCCAGCCCGATGTTGGACGGCGCCTCGTGCACCACGACCGCGCGGCCGGTGCGCTTCACCGACTCGTAGACCGCGCCCAGGTCCAGCGGGGACAGCGTGCGGAGGTCGATGACCTCCAGCTCCCGGCCGTCCTCGGCGGCGGCCGTCGCGGCCTCCAGGCACGTGCGCACCATCGGGCCGTACGCCAGCACGGTCACGTCCGTGCCGGGCCGCACCACCCGGGCCGAGTGCAGCGGGTACGCGTCGGACAGCGACGCGTCCAGGTCCACCTGGCCCTTCTCCCAGTAGCGCCGCTTGGGCTCCAGGAAGACGATCGGGTCGTCGGACGCGATGGCCTGCTGGATCATCACGTACGCGTCCTGCGGGTTTGAGCAGGTCACGACCTTCAGACCGGCGGTGTGCGCGAAGTACGCCTCCGGCGACTCGGAGTGGTGCTCGACCGCGCCGATGCCGCCGCCGAACGGAATGCGGATCACCATCGGGATTCTGAGCTTGCCGCCGGAGCGGTAGTGCATCTTGGCCACCTGCGACACGATCTGGTCGTACGCGGGGTAGACGAAGCCGTCGAACTGGATCTCGCAGACCGGTCGGTAGCCACGGATGGCCAGGCCGACGGCGGTGCCGATGATGCCGGACTCGGCGAGCGGGGTGTCGATCACCCGTTGGTCGCCGAAGTCCTTCTGCAGTCCGTCGGTGATCCGGAAGACGCCGCCGAGCTTGCCGACGTCCTCGCCCATGATGACGACCTTGTTGTCGTTCTCCAGCGCGCGGCGCAGACCGGTGTTGAGGGCCTTGCCGAGGGTGAGCGTCTCCGTGGCCATCAGTGGGCGCTCCCCTCGAACGACTCCATGTAGCGGTTGAACTGCGCACGCTGCTCGTCGAGCAGCGGGGAGCCGTTGGGGTAGACGTGGTCGAACATCGTCACCGGCTCCGGGTTGGGCATGCTGAGCACCCGCTCGCGCAGGTGCACCGACTCGCGGCGGGCCTGCTCGTCGACCTCGACGAAGAAGGCCGCGTCGGCGATCTGCTGCTTCTCCAGGAAGGTCTTGACCCGCAGGATCGGGTCCTTCGCCTGCCACGACTCCACCTCGCTGGCGATCCGGTAGCGGGTCGGATCGTCGGAGGTGGTGTGCGCGCCCATCCGGTAGGTGTACGCCTCGATCAGGCTCGGGCCCTGGCCGTGCCGCGCGTTGTCCAGCGCCGTGCGGGTCACCGCGTACGACGCCAGCACGTCGTTGCCGTCCACCCGTACGCCGGGGAAACCGAAGCCGGCGGCCCGCTGGTAGAGCGGGACGCGGGTCTGTCGCTCCAGCGGCTCGGAGATGGCGTACTGGTTGTTCTGGCAGAAGAAGACCAGCGGCGCGTTGAACACGCTGGCCCAGACGAACGCCTCGTTGACGTCACCCTGGCTGGTGGCCCCGTCACCGAAGTAGGCGATCGCGGCCTCGCCGTCGTCGGTGCCGACCTTGCCGTCCATGGTGATGCCCATGGCGTACCCGGTCGCGTGCAGGGTCTGCGCCCCGATGACGATCGTGTACATGTTGAACTTGAACTCGTTCGGGTCCCAGCCGCCCTGGTCGACGCCACGGAACAGGCCGAGCGGCATGATCGGGTCGATGCCCCGGCAGTAGAGGACGCCGTGCTCCCGGTAGGTCGGGAAGGCCATGTCCTGGGTACGCAGGGCGCGCCCCGAGCCGACCTGCGCCGCCTCCTGGCCCAGCAGGCTGGCCCAGAGGCCCAGCTCGCCCTGCCGCTGCAACGCGGTCGCCTCGGCGTCCAGCTTGCGGACCAGCACCAGGTCGCGGTAGAGCCCGCGGTACTCCTCGTCGGTGAAGTCGACGCGGTACTCGGTGCCGTCCGGTCCGGTGGCGCTGTCGATCCGCTCGCCTTCGGGGGTGAGCAGCTGCACCAGCTCGGGATTGCCGGCCGCGCCCTTTCTGGAGCGGGGAGCTGCCCGCCTGCTGCGGGTGGTGCCCCCGGGGTCGCCCTTTGCCATCGGTCTCTCCCTGTCGTGTCTGCGTCGGCACCGGGGGGTCACCCGGCCACGCAACTCGTGCGCCTGTCCGGCTGCTGCCGGACCGGTTCCTGGCGGCCGCGCCTAGCCCGGGTGGGGGTTGCCGCGCGGCGTGAGCCGGGTTCTGGCCGAACCCGGATCGGGAGCGCCGGCGCCGGGCCGCGTCTGCCGCGGGGGTGCGCGGAGGTCGCGGCTGCGTTGCCGTCGTGCTCCATATTCGCAGAGCAGGTGAGCGTGCCCACAGTACGCCCAGGTCGCATTCCGACCGTCTACGGTTTGCCACCCTTTGTCGCCATGATGCCGCTGCGCGTCCACCGGGTGATCCGGTGCTGATTCGTCACCCTTCGGTCAGTGCCGCGTGTCGACACGCGGTGGGTGTTGGCTGACGGACCGTAACTGGGCGAGGCTGATTACGCAGGATCGCGCCGATCGGGTGATTAGCCGGATTACACCCTCGCGCGGTGCCCACAGCGACCCGCAGGGTCCGACGACGAGGGGTGTGCGGTGGACGAGTCAGGTGACGGGCCCGGCACACCCGTGCTCGGCCGCCACCGTTCGCCGGGCGGCTACCGCCGGGTGATCGGAGCGCACCGGGCATCCGGCGCGGGTGGTCCCTCCCGGGGATACCTGCTCACCGTCGCACTTCTGGCCGGCACCGCGTCGATGCCCGTGCTCGCGGCGATCAGCGCGGGCTCGGCCACTCCCGGCACCTCCGCGTTGCCGGACACCAGCACACCGTTCATCCCGACCCCGTCGGTCGGACCGGTGGTCATCCCGATGCCGGTGACCAGTCAGCCGCCGTCGCCCGTGCTCCCGTCCCCCGGCCCGCCCAGCGCCGGCCCGACCGCGACCACCGGCTGGCTGCCCGGCGCGCCCCGGCGTGTCCCGGACGACTCGTGGTACGGCCCGCACGTCGACGACCGGGTGCCCACCCGCCGGGTGGTGTCCGGGCCGCCGGCGCCCCGGCCCACCCGCACCGCCCCGCCGGCCGGGCCACCGGCCAGCCCGTCGCCGGTGCCGTCGCCGACCGCGCCCCCGGATCCGGATCCGGACCCGACCGAGACGTCCACCCCGAGCCCGTCGCCGACCGATCCGACGACCCCCACCGCCACCGATCCGGGAACCCCCGCCACGACCGATCCGACGACCCCCACCGATCCGACTGCCCCCACCGATCCGACGACCCCCACCGATCCGACGACCCCCACCGCCGTCCCCACCAGCACCCTCTCCGCCCCGGCGACCACCGCCCCGCCGTCGCCCACCCCACGCCCATCCGCCACCCCACGCCCATCCGCCACCCCACGCCCATCCGCCACCCCACGCCCATCCGCCACCCCACGCCCATCCGCCACCTCACCCGAGCCCACCACCGCGCCGTCCCCGACGCTCACGCCCGGTCCCGCCGCCGCACCCGGAGACCGCCGCGATCTCGCACTTTCTGTCGCGACATAAGACTCGATACGGCCCATAACGGCAACACAAACCGCAAGATCGGCGCGATCGTGGACGCCCCCGCCCGGACCGACGACGTCAAGCGCTCCGGCGACCCAGCGCGGCCCATCACCCGCCGAACTCCGGTGATCAAGAGCTTTGCGTCAAGGATCGTGGTCGCGGTGACGCAAACTTCTTGATCACCGCGAGCGACCGCGGGGGCGGGGGGCGTGGGGGTGGGGGTGGGGGTGGGGGTGGGGGCGTTGGGTGGGTCTGTCTGGCGGCGGCCGGACCCGTGCATTCGAGGGCCGTCTCGGCGGTACGGTGACGGGCAGGTGCCGCCGAGACGGCGCTGGTCAACGGTGGCGAGTAGCAGGGGGTGGCGTGGGCGGCGGTGCGGAACCCCGCCCGGTCGCCCCTCGTCCCGGTCCGGGGCTGCGGGTCGCCCGGCTCGTCACCGAGCTGACCGCGCCGGCCGTGCTGGTGTCGCTACTGATCATCACCGTGAGCTGGCACAGCAGTCGGGACAGCGTTCGAGGGCTGGTGTGGGGCCTGCTCGCGACGGTCTTCGTCACCGGCATCCCGTTCGCCTACATCGTCGGTGGGGTCCGCCGGGGGCGACTCACCGACCACCACATCGGCCGTCGGGAGCAGCGCCGGGTGCCGCTGCTGGTCGGACTCGGCTCGGTCACCGCCGGGCTGGCCCTGCTCGTCGTCCTCGGCGCACCACGGCCCCTGCTGGCGCTGGCGGTGGCGGGGCTGGTCGGACTGGTGGTCGCCGTGTCGGTGAGCCACTGGTGGAAGATGTCGATCCACTCGGCGGTCTCCGCCGGCACCCTGGTCATCCTGGCGCTGACCTTCGGACGCGGGCTCCTGGTCGCCGCGCCGCTGTTGGGCGTGGTCGGCTGGGCCCGGGTACGCCTGCGGGACCACACCGTCGCGCAGGTGCTCGCCGGCGGGGTGCTCGGCGCGCTGATCGCCGCCGTCGTCTTCGGTGCCCTGCGCTGAGCGGGCAAACCACGCGGCCGGGCGGACCATCGGGCGGGTGGCCTGGTGCTGCCACCCGCCCGGATGCCGTCAGGCGCCGTCGTCGGCGAGTCGATGCCGGTTCGCCTCGATCCAGGCGTCGAGCGCGGCCGGGTCGTCCGGGTCCACGCCGTCGGCCATGAGTTGCGCGACGGCCGCCGTGGCCGGGCTACGCCGCTCGCCGGTCGAGTAGAGCCGGGCGAACTCCGGCACCATCTCCTCGATCGCCTCGTCGGTCCGTTCGGCGGCGGCCTCGGGCAGCCCGCGCTGCTGTGACGCGTACCGGGCCCAGGCGCGCAGCACCCGGGGCAGCATCGCCGCGTCGTCCATGTCGAGCACGGCACGGCGGTGCACCCAGTCGAGCAGGAAGAGCCCGGACACCGCCGGACTCCACCGCATCGGGTCGGAGTCGGGGAAGGACGCCGCGTGGTCCAGTAGCAGGCTCAGGCAGAAGTGCAGCGACGCGAGCTCGGGACCGTCGACGCTGTCGAGCCCGAACCGGGCGGCTTCTGGCGACGCCAGGAACCGCCGGACCAGGTCGGTGCGCTCGGCGGCGGACAGCGGTTCGACCTCGGCCGGGCCGGTCGGCCCGGCGGCCATGGGCAGCACCGCGAGCCGGGCGCCCACGAGCGCGCGGTCGGTGGCGAGCGAGCCCTCGCCGGGCAGTTCGCCCAGGTCGTCGGTGACCGAGAGGTGACGGGCCACCTCGCCGCGCAGCCGGGACGGGTCCTCGGTGCGGAACCAGGTCAGCTCGTCGTCCGCGCACATCTGCCGGACCTGGTCCAGGATCCGTTCGGCGGGCCCGCCGACGAAGATGTCCTTGGTGATTCCGATGTTGTGGTCGACGAGGGCCACCAGCGCGTGCTCCGGGCCGCCGGCCGCGTCGTCGTACGCGAAGGTGGCGAGGTAGGAGGTCTGGTCGCCGTAGACGTCGCCGTACGCCCAACTGCCGGTGAGGTGCACCCGGGTGAGCTGGCTGGACCAGGCGGGGGCCTGGGTGCCGGGGCGTACCCGCTCGACGCCCTCGGCGGTCGGGACGAGCGCGGCGAAGACCTGGCGGATGGTGGTCGCCGCCGCGATCCGGCGGCGGGCGGTGGCGGCGAGGAAACCGGTGACGAACTCCCGCACGGCGGTGTCGCGGTCGGTCTCCGCGATTGCGTAGACACTGCCCAGCAGCGCGCTGCCGAGCATCTCGGCGTCGAGGGCGGACTCCAGCTTGGTCACGTCGCGTGCGGCGTGCAGCACCGCGTCGTAAGGGGTCTGAGGCGTGGCCATGCTTCGACCCTACGCCGCTCGGGGCGTACGCAGAGGCGTCAGCGGCGGGCAGCCTCACCGAGCGCGTCGCGCGCCTGGGCGTACGAGGTGAGCACGATCCGTACCGGGGCGAGCACGTACTCCTCGCCGACCTCGGCGACCCGGACCGTCAGCCGCTGCCGGGCGCGGGCCCGCGCCCGTTGGGCCGCCCAGCGCACGACCGGTCGGGTCAGCGCCGCCGTCAGCAGCCCGGCCAGCAGGCCGCCGAGCAGCAGCACGGTCGGCATGGGCACCTGCCCGACCATGGGGTTGTCCAGCGCGGGCAGGCCGAGCGCCCGCAGCGCGTAGCCGAGCGCCAGCCAGCCCAGACCGACGGCGGCGGCCAGGGTGACCAGCCACTGCACGCCACCGACGACCCGCCACCACACCGGCTGGTGGTCGAGGCCGAGGTCCGTGCCGGCGATCGCGCGGTCCAGCGCGTCCGGCAGGTCGTCGAGGCGGGACCGGGCCGCGGAGGTCACTGCCGTCGGCCAGGCGGCGGGCAGGTCGCCGCCGGCCCGGTCGGCCACCGCACGGATCGCCAGACCGAGCGCCGACCGCTGGGCGGCCGTCGGATCGGGCACCGAGGTGGCCGCCACCAGGCTCTCGGCGGGGTCGGCGTCCGCGCCGGCCGGGCCGGGCAGGTGCAGCCGGCGCAGCGGGTCGGGCCGCAGCCGCCGCCAGCCCCGGACGACCGGCCAGCCGGTGGCCGCGCCGGCCCGATGTCGGTACGCCCGCTCCACCGCCTCGCTCACCGCCGGTACTCCGGCGGCGCCGGCCAGTGCCCGGTTCAACCCGGCGACGGTCGCGTCGTCCGGACCGCCCCCCGGCCGGGCCGAGCCGATCATCTCGTCCAGCCCGGCGACCACGGTGTCGACGTCGCCGGCCAGTCGACGCAGGGCGGCCTGCCGCTCGGCGACCGTGCGCTCCAGCGCGCTGCGCAGCCCGACCATGCCGGCCGGGTCGATGGCGGTGGTGGCGAGCAGGGGTACGCCGGTCAGCCCGTCGGAGTCGAGCAGTCGGCGCAGGTCGTCCAGGACGCGGGGCAGCTCGGCCGCCGGCAGCCGGTCGGCCTGGTTGAGCACGACCAGGGTGACGTCCCGGTGCCGGTGAAACTCGCGCAGGTAGCTGTCGTGGATGACCCGGTCGGCGTACTTCTGCGGGTCGACCACCCAGACCACCTGGTCGACGAGGCCGAGCAGCCGGTCGACTTCGAGGCGGTGGGACCGCTGCACCGAGTCGAAGTCGGGCAGGTCGAGCAGGATCAGGCCGTGCAGGGGCGTCTCGTCGTCGCCGTCGAGCGCGCTCTCGCGGACGAAGCGGTGCCGGGGCAGCACCCCGATCCAGTCGAGCAGCCGGTTGGCGTCCTCCAGTGGCCCCCACACGCACGCGTGCGTCACGCCGGTGGTGGGTCGGCGGACGCCGACCGGTGAGAGTTCGAGCTGGGCCAGCGCGTTGAACAGGCTGGACTTGCCGCTGCCGGTCGCGCCGGCGAGGGCGACGACGGTGTGGTCGCGGGACAGCGCGAGCCGGGTGCCGGCCCGTTCGACCAGGGTGTGCGCGGGCACCAGTTCGGCGTCGGGCAGCAGACCGTCGACGGCGGTCAGGAGGCGGCGTACGGCGTCCAGGCGGGCGATCAGCCCGTCCGGGTCGATCCGCTGGTTGCCGCGGAAGGCTTCGCGTACCCGGCCGGCGATGTTGCTCATCGCGAACTCTCCTCGTCACCGGCCGGCAGGTTGCCGTCGTCGCTGGCCAGGCCACTGCGGTGCCGGGCCAGCTCGACCCGCCCGGCGGCCTGGCGCAGCGTCTCGCCGGCCGCCTCGGTGGGCCGGGCGTCGGCGGTGCGGGTGAGGAAGCGGTCGGCCTCCGCGTCCAGCAGCGTCCGCACCCGCGCCAGGAGGTCGACCCGGGCCTTGGCGGCAAGGGTACGCACCGCCTGGTCGCCGAAGATCGCCTGGAGTACGGCCTGCGCGGCGACCGTCGTGCCGGCCCCCGTCGCCACCTCCAACCCGGTGGGAATGAACGCGGTCGAGGCGAACACGGCGATCATCACGGCCAGCCCGGTGGCGTTCACCGCGTACGCGGCCGTCCGGGCCACGAAGCGCTTGTCGCCGCCCTCGACGCGGACCAGCTCCAGCACCCCGCGCTGCCAGTCCCGGACCATCCGCTCGGCGCGTTCGGGCAGGTCGCCACTCGGGTGGGCGAGCGCCGGATCGAGCAGATCCGCGCCGGCCGGGTGCGCTTTCCACCCGGTGTACGCGGATTCGGCGGCCTCGGACGCCACCCCGCGCAGCAGGGTGACGAGTTGCGACTCGATGGCGTTGCGCAGTTCGGCGGAGGGCGCGGGACGGCCGGTGACGGCGGCCACCACCCGGTCCCGGAGACGCCCGATGCGGGCCTCCAGCGTGCGGAAGAACTCGCCCGTGCCGACGAACTCCTGCCAGCGGGCCAGCACCTCGCCGCGCAACAGTCGACCGTCCTGCAGACCCTGCTCGACGGTCCGTTCGGCACTGCGGTACGCCGCCCGTACCCTCTCGTCCAGCGCGTCGGCGGCGGTGACCTGCTCGTCGGCGGCGTCGGCCAGCTCCTCGACGGCGGGGTGCAGGGCGGCCAGCGCGCCGTCGAGCGTCTGCCGGACCACCGCGGCGCGGGCGTCGGCGTCGGCGGCGAGTCGGGCGAACCACTCGGCCAGCGGCGCCGTGACCCCCTCGGGCAGCAGCCCCTGACCGTCGACCCAGGTCTCCGGCAGCACGAACAGGGGGGCGCGGTCGAGGCCCTGGGCGGCGAGCATCTCGGCGAGGTGCGCGGCGATCTCGTCGCTGGCCTCGGCGGGGACGCGGTCGAGCACCATGGCGATCACGGCACCCCGGGCCCGTGCGCTGCGCAGCAGCTCCCACGGCACCGCGTCGGCGTACCGGGCGGCGGTGGTGACGAACAACCACAGGTCGGCGGCGGCGAGTAGTTGGCTCGCGAGCGCGCGGTTGGCGTCGACCACCGAGTCGATGTCCGGCGCGTCGAGGAACGCGAGGCCCGGGGGGAGGGCCGGAGCGGTCACCAGGTGCAGGGAGCGCGGGTCGTCGCTCGGCTCGGTCGTACGCGTCAACCCGGGCAGCAGGTCGCCCTGCCGGAACCAGGTCGCGTCGGCCGGGTTGCACACCAGCACCGGGGAGCGGGTGGTGGGTCGCAGTACCCCGGCGGCGCTGACCCGGGCCTTGACCAGGCTGTTGACCAGGGTCGACTTGCCCGCGCCGGTGGAGCCGCCGACGACCACGAGCAGTGGGGCGTCCAGCCGGGCGAGTCGGGGCAGCAGGTAGTCGTCGAGTTGGTCGGTGAGGGCGTTGGCGGCCTGCCGGGCGGAGGTGGCCGAGGGCAGCGCGAGCGGATAGCGGGTGGCGCCGATCGCGGCCCTCAGGCCCGACAGCGCGCCGGGGAGGCTGTCGTCCCCGCTGGTGACGGAGGGCTCCTCCGCGGCGTCCGGAGGGACGGTGCGGGCGGCGACGGCGGGCGCGCCGGAACGGGTGGCGGAGTCGCCGTGCGTCGTCACCGCTAAAGCGTGCCCGACCGATGCAAGGGAAGACAACCGGACGGTAATAACGTCTGGGTTGCGTCGGGTCGGCTCAACTCGACTTGACGATTCGCAGGCGCGTGGCACTATTGAGTCAAGTTCACTCAACTTGTGGTGGGGCCCGCTGCGGGCGGCGCCCGCCGAGCAGTCGCGGGCGGTGCCCGTCACCTGCACAACCTTACGAAGCGAGGAAGCGAAGATGGCACGTGCGGTCGGTATCGACCTCGGCACGACGAACTCCTGCGTCAGCGTTCTCGAGGGCGGTGAGCCCACCGTCATCGCCAACGCTGAGGGCTCGCGGACGACCCCGTCGATCGTCGCGTTCGCCCGCAACGGCGAGGTGCTCGTCGGCGAGGTCGCGAAGCGCCAGGCGGTGACCAACCCGGACCGGACGATCCGCTCGGTCAAGCGTGAGGTCGGCACGAACTGGTCCGTCGACATCGACGGCAAGAAGTACACCCCGCAGGAGATCTCGGCCCGGACCCTGATGAAGCTCAAGCGGGACGCCGAGGCGTACCTGGGCGAGCAGATCACCGACGCGGTGATCACCGTCCCGGCTTACTTCAACGACAGCCAGCGTCAGGCCACCAAGGAGGCCGGTGAGATCGCCGGCTTCAACGTCCTGCGGATCGTCAACGAGCCGACCGCGGCCGCCCTGGCGTACGGGCTGGACAAGGGCTCCAAGGAGCAGACCGTCCTGGTCTTCGACCTCGGTGGCGGCACCTTCGACGTGTCGCTGCTGGAGTTGGCCGAGGGCGTCATCGAGGTCAAGTCGACGAGCGGTGACAACCACCTCGGTGGCGACGACTGGGACCAGCGGATCATCGACCACCTGGTCAAGACGTTCCGCGGTGAGCACGGCATCGACCTCGGTCAGGACAAGATGGCCCTCCAGCGCCTCCGTGAGGCCGCCGAGAAGGCCAAGATCGAGCTGTCCGCCGCCACCACCACCAACATCAACCTGCCGTACATCACCGCCGGTTCCGCCGGCCCGCTGCACCTCGACGTGACGCTGAGCCGCGCCGAGTTCCAGCGGATGACGCAGGACCTGCTGGACCGCTGCAAGGGCCCGTTCGAGCAGGCCGTGAAGGACGCCGGGATCAAGATCTCGGACGTCGAGCACGTCATCCTCGTCGGTGGTTCGACCCGGATGCCCGCCGTGACCGACCTGGTCAAGCAGCTCACCGGCCGCGACCCCAACAAGGGCGTCAACCCGGACGAGGTCGTCGCCGTCGGCGCCGCCCTGCAGGCCGGTGTGCTCAAGGGTGAGGTCAAGGACGTCCTGCTGCTCGACGTGACCCCGCTGAGCCTGGGCATCGAGACCAAGGGCGGCATCTTCACCAAGCTCATCGAGCGCAACACCACCATCCCGACCAAGCGCTCCGAGGTGTTCACCACCGCCGACGACAACCAGCCGTCGGTGCTGATCCAGGTGTTCCAGGGCGAGCGGGAGATCGCCGCCTACAACAAGAAGCTCGGCACCTTCGAGCTGACCGGCCTCCCGCCGGCGCCGCGCGGCGTGCCGCAGATCGAGGTCGCCTTCGACATCGACGCCAACGGCATCGTCAACGTGCACGCCAAGGACCTGGGCACCGGCAAGGAACAGAAGATGACGATCACCGGCGGCTCCTCGCTGCCGAAGGACGACATCGAGCGCATGCGCCGGGACGCCGAGGAGCACGCGGAGGAGGACAAGCGCCGCCGCGACGACGCCGAGACCCGCAACGTGGCCGAGGCGCTGCAGTGGCAGACCGAGAAGTTCCTGGCCGAGAGCGGCGACAAGCTGCCCAGCGAGAACCGGGAGCAGCTCAACGAGGCGCTCGGCGAGCTGCGGGGCGCCCTGGGCGGCCAGGACATCGAGAAGATCAAGTCGGCGCACGAGAAGCTGGCACAGGTCTCCCAGCAGGCGGGTTCGCTGCTCTACGCCCAGCAGGCCGAGCAGGGCCAGCCCGGCGGCGAGGCCGGCCCGGGTGCGACCGGCGCGACCGGTGCCACGGGTGGCGCCCAGACCGGCGGTGCGGACGACGTGGTCGACGCGGAGATCGTGGACGAGGACGGCAAGAAGTGACTGCCCACCTCCGACACGTATCCACGGCGAAGGGATGAGGTAGCCCCATGACGCAGAAGCCACGAGCCGCCGACTCGGACGACACCGGGTCGACGCCGGGTGGCTCCGCGCCCACGGAGTCGACCACCGGCGCCGAGGAGCGGGTCGTCATCCGCAACAACCGCAAGCTCAGTGACGCGACGGAGCCGGAGGGCACCGCCGCCGACGCGGAGACCGGCGCACCGGCCGAGGGTCTGGTCGAGGACGCCGAGGTCGTGGTCGACGAGATCGAGGTCGAGGTCAACGCCACCGACGGGCCGGAACCCTCCGGTCCGCCGGTGGTGGACGCCCCGGCGCAGCCGGTGGGCGGCACCGGGACCACGCTCGGCGCCGAGTTGGAGGCGCTCCGCGCCGAGCTCGACGAGCGGACCAGGGACCTGCAGCGGGTGTCGGCGGAGTACGCCAACTACCGCAAGCGGGTCGACCGCGACCGTGCCCTGGTGCAGGAGCAGGCGACCGGCTCGGTGCTGGCCGCGCTGCTGCCGATCCTCGACGACCTGGACCGGGCACGGGAACACGGCGACCTGGTCGGACCGTTCGGAACGGTGGCGGACCAGCTCACCGCCGCGCTGGGCAAGTTCGGCCTGACCGCCTTCGGCGAGCAGGGCGACCCGTTCGACCCGACCCGGCACGAGGCCGTCGCGCACCAGACCTCGGCCGAGGTCGGCGAGCCGACCTGCGTGCAGGTCATGCGGCGCGGCTACCAGCTCGGTGAGCGGCTGCTGCGCCCCGCGCTGGTCGCGGTCGCGGATCCGGAATAGTGCGAGACGGTGACCAGGCCGTCCCGCCCCCCGCACTGCGGCGGGCGGGACGGCCGGGCCACGACGGTCGGAAGGGGGTGGACCGGTGAGTTCGAAGGACTGGCTCGAGAAGGACTTCTACGCCGTGCTCGGCGTGGACAAGGCCGCCTCCGCGGATGACATCAAGAAGACGTACCGCAAGCTGGCCCGGGAATCGCACCCGGATCACAATCCGGGCGACCCGAAGGCCGAGGAGCGGTTCAAGGCCGTCTCCGAGGCGTACAACGTGTTGTCGGACGCCGGCCGTCGCCGGGAGTACGACGAGATGCGTTCGCTGTTCGGTTCGGGCGCGTTCCGGCGCAACGCCCGCGCCGGCGGCCAGCCGGGCGGGATGCCGTTCGACGTCTCCGACCTGTTCGGCGGCGGAGCGGGCGGCGGCGACCGCCGTTTCGGCGGTGGCGCCGGTTTCCAGGACCTGTTCAGCTCGATCTTCTCGGGCGGGCAGGCCGGTGGGCAGGCCGCGGCGCGTGGTCCGGCCCGGGGCCGGGACGTCGAGACCGAGGTGGCGCTCGACTTCGGCGACGCGGTGCGCGGGGTGACCCTGCCGCTGACGTTGCGCGCACCCGGTGTCTGCGACACCTGTCACGGCAACGGCGCCAAGCCCGGCACCCAGCCGCGTACCTGCCCGGTCTGCCACGGGGCCGGGGTGACGACCCGCAACCAGGGGTCGTTCAGCTTCTCCGAGCCGTGCGGCAACTGCCAGGGCGTCGGGACCGTGGTGGAGGAGAAGTGCCCGGAGTGCCACGGCAGCGGCGGGGTCACCAAGACCCGCACGATGAACGTGCGCTTCCCGGCCGGGGTGGCCGACGGCCAACGCATCCGGCTGGCCGGGCGCGGCGAGCCGGGTGAGCGCGGTGGCCCGGCCGGCGATCTGTTCGTGCACGTGAAGGTTCGACCGGACGAGTTGTTCGGGCGTACCGGAGACGACCTGACGTTGACGGTGCCGGTGACCTTCCCGGAGGCCGTGCTCGGCACGGACCTGCGGGTGCCCACGCTCGACGGCGCGGTGACGCTGCGGGTGCCGCCGGGCACGCCCAGCGGGCGGGTGCTGCGGGCCCGGGGCAAGGGCGTGGTCCGCCGCGACGGGCAGGCCGGGGATCTGCTGGTCACCCTGGACGTGGTGGTGCCCGCCCGACTGACGGACGAGGCGCGGGCCGCGCTGGAGGCGTTCGCCGAGCAGAGTCCGCCGGCGGCGCGGGAACATCTCGACGCGCGTGTGCGTCGGGTCGGATAGTCCGGTGGGATGGACGCGGAGGTGAGCGGGATGTCGGGCGAGTTCCTCGGTTCGGGTGACCCTGCCTACGAGGCCAAGGTGCTCATGATCTCGGTGGCGGCGCGGATGGCGGGGATGCACCCGCAGACCCTGCGCCAGTACGACCGGCTGGGGCTGGTGCAGCCTGGCCGGGCGGCTGGCGGTGGTCGTCGCTACAGCGTCCGGGACGTGGTGCTGCTGCGCGAGGTGCAGCGGCTCAGCCAGGACGACGGGATCAACCTCGCCGGCGTCAAGCGGATCATCGGCTTGGAGCGGCTGCTGGAGCAGGCGCAGCAGCGGGTCGCGCGGTTGGAGGCGGAGTTGGACGCCGCCTACCGCCGGGTGGCCGAGCTGGAGTCGCTGGCGCGCTTCCCGGGTCGGGATCTGGTGCCGACCAACCGCACGTCCACCGCGTTGGTGGTCTGGCGTCCGCGCCGCAACACCGACCGCTGACCCCACGTACCGCTTCCTCGGCCCGGCCCGCGCTCCGATTTCCCGGCGCGGACCGGGCCGCTTCCGTTAACCTGTCGATACGGGGTCCAAACGGCTTAATTCGGGCCTACCGGCATGGCGAGGGGGAGCGATGGCGGAGCCGGCGAAGAAAGTCGCTCAGCAGACGGAGGAGCGGTTGGAAAGCCTGGCTGACACCGTCCGCGAGAAGTTCGACAAGGTCACCGAGGGAACGTTCCGCGACCGGATCAAGGAGGGACGGTTCGCCGAGCAGGGCGAGCCGACCCAACCGGAACCGGACCGCAAGCGCGACTGAACCGGCGACCGACGTACGGGCCGGGACCCACGGGGGGTCCCGGCCCGTTCGCCACGCCGCCCCTACCCCGCCGATCTTGCACTTTCGTACGGTGAAATGTTCCGATTCCCGGAGTAAGTCGGCACAGAAAGTGCAAGATCGGCGCAATGAGGGGCGCGGGCTCAGCCGAGGCGGCGGTTCTCGCGGACCAGGCCGCCCTCGCACCAGTCCCGGTAGACGAAGAGATCCGGCCGGGCCAGCAGTACGCGGCCGTTGTGCGCCCAGATCTTCATCAGCTCGTCGCCGTCGCGTTCGGCCTGCTCCACGAGTTTGCGGAAGCGGCGCTTGGGATGGGCCCGGAAGTTCGTCCGGATGCCGTCGGCGGCGTAGATGTAGAGGCAGTGCAGCGCGAAGCGCCGGGCCGGGCACGTCGGGTCCATGGCCAGATCGAAGAGCGTCAACACCAGCCGGTCACCCGAGACCAGCAGGTCCCAGTCGGGTGGCATGGACGCCAACGGGACCGAATCCGGCTGGTACGCCCAAGCTCGCAACTCCGCCGGGCTCGGATCGACGGGGTTCGCGAAGCCGTGGAACGTCGACTCCTGCACGCTCACCGGCCAACCTTCCGCTCTCGCCCGCGGGTGGCAACGCTGCCTGCGGACCCTGGCTGCTGGGGCGAAACGGTAACCCGCCGTCGGTTACTGCGGTAGTACCCGTAAGGCGCAATTCGGCAACCGTTGGCCGGCCCGACCCGAACGGCCGTTCGGGTGCCCTGGCCAGCGCCGCTGTCGCACCTCACCCGGGCAGGACAGCGGCGGCGAACGTCAGTCGTGGACGGGAACCGGTTGACGCCGCTGGGCCGAGGCGCGGTTGCGCAACCACCGCTTGAACCACGGGAAGTCGGGCAGCCGGGCCAGGACCGGTCCGGTCACCACGGTGATCAGGACGTACGTCGCGGCGAGCGCGGCCAACCGCGGCTCGACGCTGCCGGCCGCGACCGCGAGGCCGGCGATGACGATGGAGAACTCACCTCGGGGTACGAGCGCCAGACCGGCCCGCCAGCGACCGGGTTCGGCGATGCCGACCCGGCGGGCCGCCAGGTAACCGGTGAGCGTCTTCGTGCCCATGGTGACCACGGCCAGCGCGAGCGCCGGCAGCAGCACCGGCGGGATGTCCTGCGGGCTGGTGGTCAGGCCGAAGAACACGAAGAACACGGCTGCGAACAGGTCCCGCAGTGGCGAGAGCAGCTCGGTCGCGTGGTGGGCCACCGGGCCGGAGAGCGCGATGCCGACCAGGAACGCGCCGACGGCCGCCGACACCTGCAGCGACGCCGCGATGCCCGCGATCAGCAACGTCAGGCCGAGTACGCCGAGCAGCAGCGCCTCCGGGTCCTTCGCCGACAGGGCGGACGAGATCAGGTGGCCGTACCGGATGGCGACCACCAGCACGATCAGCACCGTGCCCACCGCGACGGTGAGCGCGATCCCGCCGCCGAGCAGGCCGGTGCCGGCCAGTACGGCGGTGACCAGCGGCAGGTAGAGCGCCATCGCCAGGTCCTCGATGACGAGCACCGAGAGGATCACGGGGGTCTCGCGGTTACCGAGGCGACCCAGGTCGGCGAGGACCTTGGCGATCACGCCGGACGAGGAGACCCAGGTGATGCCGCCGAGTACGAGGGCGGCCACCCAGTCCCAGCCGAGCAGCAGGGCGAACCCCGCGCCGGGCAGCGCGTTGAGCACCCCGTCGATCAGACCGGCGGGCGCCGCTGAGCGCAGGTTGCCGACAAGCTCGTTGGCCGAGTACTCCAGGCCGAGCATCACCAGCAGGAGGATCACGCCGATCTCGGCGCCGACCGCGAAGAACTCCTCGCTGGCGTCCAGCGGCAGCAGCCCGCCGTGCCCGAACGCGAGCCCGGCGAGCAGGTAGAGGGGGATGGGAGAGAGGCCGAAGCGGCGACTGAGCCGGCTCAGGAGCCCGAGCAGCAGGAGGAGCGCACCAACCTCGATGAGCAGTGTGGTGAAATCGTGCATCCGCCTCAGCCGTCCGGGTCACTGTCGGCGAGGATGGCGGACACACCGTCGAGACCTCTGCGGGTCCCGACGACGACCACCACGTCACCGGCGGCGAAGCGGAACGAGGGGAGCGGCGAGACGATGACCTCGCCGTCACGCAGCACCGCCACGATGGAGGCACTGGTGCGGGTACGCGCCTTGGTGTCCGCGAGCGGACGGTTGACGTACCGCGACCCCGCCGGGATGGCGATCTGCTCGGTGAGCAGCCCAGCGGCCTGCTCGCGCAGCCCGGAGAGCTGACCGAGCATCAGCGAAGCGCCGAGGATGTCGGCCAGCGCCTCCGCCTCGTCGTCCGTCAGCGGAATGTCCGCCTGGCAGGCGTCGGGATCGTCGGGGTCGTAGAGGACAAGATCACGGCGGCCGTTGCGGTGGGAAACCACGCCGAGCCGCCGGCCGGATTCGGTCACCAGATCGTGACGCACTCCGATGCCCGGTAAGGCAGTCTGTTCCACACGTACTCGCACCCGGGCAAGGCTACCGCTTCGGAGACGCCGATGATCGGACGGATATCGGGTCGGACAGTGGTGCTGCTGCTCGTAACTCTGTTGGCTGCGTGTTCGATCGGCGATGTCCGCCGTAAACCGCCGACCGCGTCGCCCGGGGCAACCGTCACCGCGCCGTCTCCAACGGCCGCCGTCGCGCGGGAGCGCCGCGTCCGGGTCGCCGTTCCCCAGCGGTACGACCCGCCGTACGTCGAGTTCGTCGACGCCGAGCGCGGCTACGCCCTCTTCGCCAACTGCGGCGAGCCGCCGCCCGACGACGCCTGTCCGGCGCGACTGTTCAGCACCGATGACGGCGGACGGTCCTGGCGGGAGTTGCGACATCCCCACCCGGCGGCGGAGAACCACCAGCTCTACGCCGCGCCGGGGGTTCTGACGCTGTGGAGTGAGCCGCACGGCTGGTGGACCTCGACCGACGGTGGCACCTCGTTCACGCACGCGCTGGACGGGCCGCCGCCGCAGTGGGTGGGCGCCCAGAGTCGATTTCAGGTGATCGAGGGCAGTGATCAAATCGGCGAGTGGGACGGCCAACGGCTGCGCCCGCTGGCCGCGCAGCCCCGCGTACCCGGATTGAACGCGGTCGACGCGGGCGACGGCCCGCTGCTGGTCGCGACCGGGGAGAAGGACGGGAAGCTGTACGCGGCTGTCTCCTTCGACCGGGGGCGGAGCTGGCAGCAGACCCCGGTGCCGGCACCCGACGGGCAAATCGCCGCTCTGAACGCCCACGTCGAGGGGGACGGGACGGCCTGGCTGGTCGGGACGCGCCCGGACCGCAGATCCTTCCCGGCGCTCTGGCGACTGCGCCGAGGGTGGGATCTGATCCGCGTCGACGGCGCTCCGCCACAAATCCAATCCGTCGCACCGATCGGCGGCGGGCTGCTCGCGGTGACCGGCCCGGCGGGCGCCGGGGCTGTCGGGGAGGACGGTCGCTACACCGGGTTGCCCTGGCCGATCGGCCCCGACCGCAGCCTGTCCGTGCTGACCGACGGCACGATCGTGGCCATCGGCGGGGACGGTGGGATCCTGCTCGGCGTCGGCTGGGTGACCGAGCGTCGCTGGACGAAGATCATCCTCGACAACGCCTGACGTCTAGCCTGATCGACTCGACGTCACGCAAGTCGGGGTGTCCGGACCTCCAGGACACCCCAACTTCCGGGAAACCGAGTCGATCAGAGCTGCGCGAAGAACTCGCGGATGTCGTCGACCAGGACGTCGGTCGCCTGGTGGGCGGCGTAGTGGCCGCCGACGTCACCGCGCCCCTCCACGTCGGTCCCGTAGGCCGTCCAGCGGACGATGTTCGCGTGGTCGCGATCGGCGAAGCGGCGGATGGACTGGAAGTCACCGGGGAACATGGCCACCGCGGTGGGCGTCGTGGTCGGCTCGGCCGGCTGCTCGTCGGCGTGGGCGTCCTCCCAGTAGAAACGGATCGCCGAGGCGGCCGTGCCGGTGAACCAGTAGAGGGCCACGTTGGCCAGGACGAAGTCGGCGTCCAGGCTCTCGTCGAAGAGTTGCGCGTTCCAGGCCAGCAGCCCGATGGGCGAGTCGGCCAGCGCGTACGCCAGGGTCTGCGGCTGCTGGCTGTGCACCTGGTTGAAGGAGAACTTGTTCTCGTAGAACCACTGGAGGTGCCCCAGCGCCGCCTGGTCCGCCTCGGAGAGGTCGGCGAACTCGGTCGGGTCGCCGGACGGGAACGAGAAGATCTGGGTGACGTGCACGCCGAGCACGTGCTTGCGGTCGATCCGACCCAGCTCCGGCGAGATCAACGAGCCGCCGTCGTTGCCGACCGCGCCGTAGCTGTCGTACCCCAGGCGGCTCATCAGCTCGGCCCAGGCGCGGGCCGTGCGGTGCCGGTTCCAGCCGGCGCTGCGGGTGGGGCCGGAGAATCCGAAGCCCGGCAGCGACGGGATGACCACGTGGAAGGCCGGTGCGGCCGGGTCGCTCGGCTCGGTGAGCGGGCCGATGACGTCCAGGTATTCGAGCACCGAGCCCGGCCAGCCGTGGGTGAGCACCAGGGCGGTGGCGTCCGGCCGGGACGACCTGACGTGCAGGAAGTGGATCTGCTCGCCGTCGATCTCGGTGACGAACTGCGGGTGGGTGTTGAGCCGAGCCTCGACGGCTCGCCAGTCGAACCCGTCGCGCCAGCGGTCGGCGAGCGCGCGGACCCGGTCGCCGCTCATCCCGTACGTGTCGCCGACGCCGGGCAGCTCGGCGGGCCAGATCGTGCGGTCCAGGCGGGCGGCCAGGTCGTCGAGGGCGGTCTGCGGGATCTCGACGCGGAACGGGCGGATCGCGGTGCCGGTCATCTCGGGACTCCTTCGGAACGGAATGTTTCGTTCTGCAATCACGGTAGCAGACCGGAACGATCCGTTCCAGTGGTAGCCTCGACCCATGTCGACGAAGCCCCTGGCCGGCCGCCGCGCCCAGGCCGCCCGCAACGACGAGGTGATCCTCGAAGCCGCCCGCGCCGTCTTCCTCGACGACCCGAAGGCCCCGATCGCCGCCGTCGCCGACCGCGCCGGCGTCGGGATCAGCGCGCTCTACCGGCGGTACGCGGGCAAGGAGGCCCTGCTGCGCCAGCTCTGCCACGACGGGCTGCGCCGCTACATCGCGGTGGCCGAGGAGGCGCACGCCGAGCCGGACGACTGGGCCGCGTTCGCCGGGTTCCTGGCCCGGGTGGTCGACGCCGACGTGCACTCGCTCACCGTCCACCTGGCCGGCACCTTCACGCCGACCGAGGAGATGGGTCGGGACGCGGTACGCGCGGGCGAGCTGGCCTCGGCGCTCGTCGAGCGGGCGCACGCCAGTGGGCGGCTGCGCGCCGACGTGGTCGTACAGGATCTGGGGCTGGTGCTGGAGGGGTGTGCGGCTGTGCGCGTACCCGACGTGGAGCGCACCCGTGAGCTGCGCCGCCGGCAGCTCGCGGTGCTGCTGGGCGGCCTGTCGACGGTGCCGGAGGCGGGCGAGCTGCCCGGCCCGGCGCCGGCCGCCGGGGAGTTCGACTGGCGGTGGCGACCCCGCGAGTGACAGGCGTCACACGGTAAGGTTGAGTGGAATACGCTCAACTCTGGTTGCGTCCAAGACAGTGGACAACGCCGATCCGGGGGAGCCCATGAACACCGAGAAACTCACCACCAAGAGCCGCGAGACCATCACCGGTGCCGTCTCCCTGGCCAACCAGCGTGGCCACGCGACCGTGGAGCCCTGGCACCTGCTGCTGTCCCTGCTCGACACCGAAGGCTCGACCGCCGCCGGTCTGCTGCGCGCCGTCGGGGCCGACCCCGCCGAGCTGCGCCGGGCCACCGATCGTGCGGTCGACGCCCTGCCGGCCGCGCGGGGCTCCAGCATCGCCGAGCCCACCCTGGCCCGCGAGTTCGTCAACGCCATCGGGGCCGCCGAGCAGATCGCCCGCCCGCTGGGTGACGAGTACACCTCCACCGAGCACCTGCTCGCCGGTCTGGCCCGGGTGGGCGGTGCCGTGTCGGCCGCGCTGAAGTCGGCCGGGGCCACCGAAGAGGCCCTGATCGCGGCCTTCCCGACCGTACGGGGCGGAGACCGGCGGGTCACCACCGCCGACCCCGAGCAGACCTACCAGGCGCTCAGCAAGTACGGCGTCGACCTGACCGCCAGCGCCCGCGACGGCAAGATCGACCCGGTCATCGGCCGGGACTCCGAGATCCGCCGGGTCATCCAGGTGCTCTCCCGGCGTACGAAGAACAACCCCGTGCTGATCGGCGAGCCCGGCGTTGGCAAGACGGCCATCGTCGAGGGTCTCGCCCAGCGGATCGTGGCCGGTGACGTGCCGGAGTCGCTGCGCGACAAGAAGCTGGTCTCGCTGGATCTCGGGGCGATGGTTGCCGGCGCGCAGTACCGGGGCCAGTTCGAGGAGCGGCTGAAGTCCGTCCTGGAGGAGATCAAGAACTCCAACGGGCAGGTCATCACGTTCCTCGACGAGCTGCACACCGTCGTCGGCGCCGGCAAGGGTGAGGGCTCGATGGACGCCGGCAACATGCTCAAGCCGATGCTGGCGCGTGGTGAGCTGCGGATGGTCGGCGCCACCACGCTGGACGAGTACCGCGAGCACATCGAGAAGGACCCGGCGTTGGAGCGCCGCTTCCAGCCGGTGCTGGTGGGCGAGCCGACGATCGAGGACACGATCGGCATCCTGCGCGGGCTCAAGGAGCGCTACGAGGTGCACCACGGCGTACGGATCACCGACGCCGCGCTGGTCGCCGCCGCCACGCTCTCCGACCGGTACATCACCGACCGGTTCCTGCCGGACAAGGCGATCGACCTGGTCGACGAGTCCGCGTCCCGGCTCCGAATGGAGATCGACTCCCGGCCGGTCGAGGTGGACGAGATCGAGCGGGCCGTACGCCGGCTGGAGATCGAAGAGATGGCGCTGGCCAAGGAGCCCGACGCCGCCTCCGCCGAGCGGTTGGCCCGGTTGCGCCAGGAGTTGGCCGACAAGCGCGAGCAGCTCACCGTGCTCTCCGAGCGCTGGCAGACCGAGAAGAGCCACATCACCAAGCTCTCCACCGCGAAGGAGGAATTGGAGCGCCTGGGCGGCGAGGCCGAGCGGGCCGAGCGCGACGGCGAGCTGGAGCGCGCCGCCGAGCTGCGGTACGGCCGAATCCCGGCCCTCAAGGTCGAGCTGACGCAGGCCGAGGAGGAGCTGGCCCGGCTCCAGGCCGACGGCGCGATGCTCAAGGAGGAGGTCGGCTCGGACGACATCGCCGCGGTCGTCGCCTCCTGGACGGGCATCCCGGCGGGCCGGCTGCTGGAGGGCGAGACGGCCAAGCTGCTGCGGATGGAGGAGTCGCTCGGCAGCCGGGTGGTCGGCCAGGCCGAGGCCGTCGGCGCGGTCTCCGACGCCGTACGCCGGGCTCGGGCCGGTGTCGCCGACCCGGACCGTCCGACGGGCAGCTTCCTCTTCCTCGGACCGACCGGTGTCGGCAAGACCGAGTTGGCCAAGGCGCTCGCCGGGTTCCTCTTCGACGACGAGCGGGCGATGGTCCGCATCGACATGAGCGAGTACGGCGAGAAGCACTCCGTCGCCCGCCTCGTCGGTGCCCCGCCCGGCTACGTCGGCTACGAGGAGGGCGGCCAGCTCACCGAGGCCGTCCGCCGCCGGCCGTACTCGGTGATCCTGCTCGACGAGGTGGAGAAGGCGCACCCGGACGTCTTCGACGTGCTGCTCCAGGTGCTCGACGACGGTCGGCTCACCGACGGCCAGGGCCGGACGGTCGACTTCCGTAACGCCATCCTGATCCTCACCTCCAACCTCGGGTCGTCGGTGATCAGCGACCTGACGCTGGCCGAGGAGCAGCGCCGCGAGGGCGTCCTCGCCGTCGTCCGGTCGCACTTCAAGCCCGAGTTCCTCAACCGGCTCGACGACATCGTGGTGTTCGCGGCGTTGCGCGGGGACGATCTGCGCTCCATCGTGGACATCCAGCTCGACCGGATGCGAAGCCGTCTTGCGGACCGTCGGTTGGCGCTGGACATCACCGAGTCCGCCCGTGGGTGGCTGGCCGAGCACGGCTACGACCCGATCTACGGCGCCCGACCGCTGCGCCGCCTGGTGCAGACCGCCATCGGCGACCAGTTGGCCAAGGCCCTGCTCTCCGGAACCATCCGGGACGGCAACACGGTCAAGGTCGACCTCAACCCCGCCGGAAACGCCCTGACGGTCACCCCCGCCTGAGCCCCGCGATCAAGAGGTTTGCGTCATCGGGACGTCTTCCCATGACGCAAAACTCTTGATCAACAGGGTGAGAGGCGGGCCGGCGGGGAAAGGAGTGGGGCATGTTCGGGATGAGTAGGTGGGAGCGGGACCTTCGCGCGGCCGTCGACGAGCTGATGACCGCCGACACGCTGGCCTTCGGCGGTGTCGGGTTCGCCGGTGAGGTGCTGCCGGTGACCGAGGCGTACCACCGCGTCGAGGCAGCACTCGACGAGCACCCCGAGGAGGTACGCCGGCAACTCGACCACCTGCTGGCAGAGGGATCGCCCGCCGGCCGCGCGTACGCGGCGACGCTGCTGGAACGAGTCGACCCGGCCGCCGCCCAGGCGACCTGGACGTCGCTGCGCGACGACTCCACCGAGTTCACCACCTTCGTCGGCTGCGTCATGGGTCGCTCCACCCTCGGCGACTACGCCACGCAGCGACTCGCGGCGGCCTGACAATCGCCGCACACCCCCACGCGTTCCGCGGTCCGTCGTGGGTGGCTGAGCTTTCGGTCACGACGCGACTCATTTCGGTGCGCCAGGTTGTTACCGTCTGCGCCGACGTACCTGGGGAGGTGGTCGGGTGGACGGGTCGCTGGCGTCCCTGGTGGGGGCCGTTGTCGTACTCATGACGGTCGTGCTCGTGGCCGTCGTGCGCGCCCGGCGCCGGGCCGCGGCCGGGCCCACCGGCCTCCCGCCGACCCGCCGGCTGGCTCCGGGTGACCGCGTGCGGATCCGCCAGCGGGAGTACGTCGTGAGCGGCACCATCCGACTGGTCGAGGGGGGCTGGACGTGGGTGCAGCACCTCCTCGACGACGCCTCCGGCACGCCGCACCGGCTCTCTGTGGAGGGTGATGGTGGTCCCGAGCTGGAGCTGGTGCTCTGGACCGCCGAGCCCGGCGCGACAGTCACCCCCGGCGCGCCGACCATCGACCTCGGCGGGCGGCGGTACACCTGGGCCGAGACCGGGCAGGCGCGCTACACCTCCACCGGGGAGACCGGCCTGCCGGCGGCGGGGACGATGCGTTACCACGACTACGAGTCGGGCGGGCGTGACCGGCTCTCCTTCGAGGCGTACGGCGAAGAGGGCTGGCGGGTCGCGCGCGGTGACCTGCTCGATCCGGCCGACCTGGCGATCCGACCCGTCGACGACGCGCGCTGAGCGACCTCGCCGGGCGCGCCGCTTTCGGCACGGCATGCCGCAGTGGCCGGTTGCCGATACGGTGTGGGCCCAATCTAGGAAAGGAGAATCGTGGTCGACTCCCCGAGCACGCCGACCCGCCAACGGCCCTCCACCGTGACGATTTCCAGCTATCTGCTCTACCTGTTCCTGGCGTGCCAGGTGATCAGTCTCATCATCACCCTCTCCACCATCGGCAAGACCCGGGACGTGCTCCGCGACGCGTACGCGGGCAGTTCCGCCGACGGGGCGGAGCAGGTCGCGGACTTCTTCTTCGCCTTCGGCCTCGGCAGCGCGATCCTCGTGCTCCTGCTGGCCGTCGTGCTGGGCGTGCTGGCCATCTTCAACAACCAGGGTCGTAACGGCGCCCGGATCACCACCTGGATCGTCGGCGGCATCATGGTCTGCTGCACGGGTGGCACCCTGCTCAGCGGGGCGGCCGGCGGTTTCAACACCGGTGGGAGCGGCAGCGGCGACATGCCGAGCCCCGAAGAGGTCCAGCGCCGCCTCGACGAGGCGCTGCCGTCCTGGATCACCCCGGTCAGCCTCCTGCTCGGCGTGGTCAGCCTGCTCGCTCTGCTGGCGGCACTGATCCTGCTGGCCCTGCCGAAGTCCAACGAGTTCTTCCGCAAGCCCGCCGCCGCGTGGGAGCCGCCGACCCCGGGCGCCAGCTACCCGGCCTACCCGCAGGCGTCCGGCCAGCCCGGCTACCCGCAGGCGTCCGACCAGCCCGGCTACCCGTCGACTCCCGGTCAGCCGTCCAGCGGGGAGCCGGCCTACCCGTCGACTCCCGGCCAGGCGTCCGGGCCGGAGCAGCCGACCGCCCCGCCGGCCAACCCGTCCAGCTCGGACCGTCCGGACGACACGCCGCCGACGGACCGTCCCGACACGACCCCGCCGTCGACGAGTTGATCCACGGATAGGCACGACGCCGACGATCCCTCCGAGTAGGTTGCAACCCGACGCCTACCGGAGGGATCCGTCGTGTCGTACCCCGAACCGGCACCGCCCCGCCGGCCCGCCGTGGTCCCGGCGGCCACGGCCGTGCTGCTGCTGATGGCGGTCGGCGCGCTCGCGTACGCCGCCGTCGACCTGGCGGTGCTGGGCCGGACGGTGGACGAGTTCCGCGCCGTGGCGCGCAACACCTCGGCCAGCCCGCAGCAGATCGACGGCGTGGTGGCCCTGCTGCGCGCGTCGGCGGCGTTGACCGCGGTGGTCGCCGGGCTGTCCGCGCTCGTGCTCGCCGGACTGGCCCTCGGACTGTTGACGGGTCGACGGGGCGTACGCGTGGCCACCTGGGTGGTCTGCGGGCTCGGCCTGCTCGCGGGCTGTTGCAGCGTGGCGGTGCTCGTCGGCGAACGCGCCGCGCCGCTGCGGCTGGGGGCGGACGAGCGGGCCACCGCCGAGCTGCTGGGTCTGCTCTCGGACGCGTACCCGTCCTGGTGGATTCCGCTCAATGCCGGGCTTTCCGTCGGGCAGGCCCTCGGTTACCTTGTGGTAGCCGCGCTGCTGGCCCTGCCGGCGGCGAACGCCTGGTTCGGTCGACACCGCCGCACGGCACCGACCGCGCCGTCCGCGTTCCCGCCCGCGTCGCACCAACCCCCGCAGGCACCGGCCACGCCCCCGTACCCGCCCAGGTGAGGACCGCCCGTGACGCTCGAATCCACGACCCCCGAGCGACGGGCCCTGATCACCGGCGCCACCGCCGGCATCGGCGCGGCGTTCGCCCGGCGCCTGGCGGCCGACGGCTGGCACCTGGTGCTGGTCGCCCGGGACGCGGATCGGCTGGCCGCGATGGCCACGGAGCTGGGCGCCCGACACGGGCACGACGTCCAGACGCTGCCGGCGGACCTGTCCACCGATGACGGCTGCGCCACCGTCGAACAGCGGCTGGCGTCCGACGCTCCCGTTCACCTCCTGGTCAACAACGCCGGCATCAGCCTGAACAAGCCGTTCCTGCGCTCCACAGCGGAGGACGAGGCGCGGCTGCTCCGCCTCAATGTGCACGCCGTCATGCGATTGACACTGGCGGCGCTACGTCCGATGACCGAACGGCGCGATGGGGCAGTGATAAATGTCTCTTCAGTTGCTGGGTTTGGCGCGGTGATGCCCGGGTCGACCTACTCGGCCAGCAAGGCGTGGGTCACCAATTTCAGTGAGTCCGTGGGCCAGTCGGCCCGCCCTTTCGGCGTCCGGGTGATGGCTCTGTGCCCCGGTTACACCCGTACCGAATTCCACGAGCGGGCCGGCATCAACATGTCCAAAACGCCGAACTGGATGTGGCTGCGAGCCGAGGACGTCGTCGAAGAGGGCCTGCGTGACCTGCGCAAAGGCAAGTTGGTGAGTGTTCCGGCGTGGAAGTACAAGGTGGCCGTCGCCGGTCTGCGGCACGCGCCGCGCCGGCTACTCGAAGTGGTCTCGCGCGACACCCGCGGCCGGATCGGTCGCGAGGAACGCTGAGCCCTGGGCGCGTCGTCGCGCCGGAGACGCCGCCGTCGGTCGTTGGCGCACCGCGACCGAGCCAGTCGCTGAGCGTAGTCGGACATCGCCCGTCATCGGTGTCTCACCGCCCTGATTCGGCAGGCCCGTCCACACGGCGTTCAGAGTTGCGCAGTAACCTCTATCGCCATGGGGGACCACGACGACCTGCGCAAATTCATTACCGACCTGGCTGTGGTCCACGGACGGGTCACGTTGTCATCGGGGCGCGAGGCAGACTGGTACGTCGATCTGCGACGCGTCACGCTCCATCACCAGGCCGCTCCGTTGGTCGGTAAGGCGCTGCTCGACCTGACCGCCGACTGGGAGTACGACGCGGTCGGTGGCCTCACCCTGGGCGCGGACCCTGTCGCGCTCTCGATGCTGCACGCCGCCGCTGGAACCGGCCGCGCCTTGGACGCCTTCGTGGTGCGCAAGGCGGGCAAGGCACACGGTCTACAGCGACGGATCGAGGGACCGGAGGTGGCCGGCCGCCGGGTGTTGGCGGTGGAGGACACGTCCACAACGGGCGGAAGTGTGTTGACCGCCGTCGAGGCTCTTCGCGAGGCCGGAGCCGAAGTCGTGGGCGTGGCGGTTATTGTTGATCGAGGCGCCGGCGACGCGGTGCGAGCCGCCGGATTGCCGTACCGGGCGGCCTATACGTTGGCTGACCTCGGCCTTGTGGCGTAAAAGTCTGCCGATTCGTATCTGCTGATATGCAGGCGGATCGATGCTGCTGGTGGAAGGATGGAATACGTGGGAACTGCGTTGGCCGAAATGACTATGCCTCAGATCTCGCCGCTTGCCGGTGAGCCGATCGAACGTGCCGATGCCGAGCGTCTCGCGGGGGTCCTCAAGGCCCTTGCGGATCCCGCCCGGTTGCGGCTGCTCAGCCTGATCCAGTCGGCCCCCGAGGGCGAGGCGTGCGTCTGTGACCTGACCGCGCCGCTCGGCCTCTCCCAGCCGACGGTCAGTCACCACCTGCGTATCCTCACCGAGGCCGGCTTGCTGGAGCGGGAGAAGCGCGGTGTCTGGGCGTACTACCGGCTGGTCCCGAGCGCGATCGCGACGATCGCCGACCTGCTGACCCCGCCGCGTAAGCGGGCCACCAAGAAGGCCCGCTGACGTAAGGCGCTGCGCACCGTCTCGTACCCGGGGCGGTGTCCGGTGGCGAACCAGGGGTGGCGCCACCGGTAGCTGATACCTGCTCGTCCCCGGCCGCACCGCCGGAGGCCGGGTCCGACATGCCGACGGCCGACCCCCACACCAGGGGGCCGGCCGTCGTCGTACCCGGGATCAGCGCTGCTGACCGTGGCCGTGCCCCCCGCGACGGTCGTGCGGGTGCTCGTCGTGGTCGAACTTCTCACGCACCGCGTCCACGGCGCCCGCGGCGCTGGCCGCCGCGACGACCGCGACCGCCTCGCCCCGCTTGCGCGCCCGCCGGTCGCGGAGGAACTCGAAGAAGATCGGCAGCACCGAGATCAGGATGATCAGTGCGACCACCGGCAGGATGTAGTGGTCGATCTTGTCGCCGATCGCCTTGTAGATCCGGTCGGCGAGCAGGTAGCCGATCAGCAGGATGCCGTCCACCCAGAGCACCCCGCCGACGATGTTCCACAGCAGGAACTGCCGGGCCGGCATGCCCAGCGCCCCGGCGACCGGGTTGAGGAACGTCCGCACGATCGGGATGAAACGCGCCAGCACCACGGCCTTGGCCGGGCCGAACTTCTGGAAGTAGTACTCGGCCTTCTCCACGTACTCCTTCTTGAAGAGCCGCGAGTTGGGCCGCTCGAACATCCGTCGGCCGTACCGCGCACCGAGCCAGTGGCCCAACTGCGCGCCGAGGATCGCGCAGATCGGTCCCCCGATCAGCAGACCGGCCAGTGAGAGCCGGGTGCCGTCGCCGAAGATGGCGTCCGCCACCGGCGAAGCGGCCACCCCGGCGAGGAACAGCAGTGAGTCGCCGGGGAAGAAGAAGCCCACCAGCAGGCCGGTCTCGGCGAAGAGGATCACCCAGACGCCGACCAGCCCGAAGGTCTGCAACAGGTCCTTGGGATCGAGCGGGTTCAGGGCGACGCTCTCCGTGAGAGCGCGGGTCTTCTCAGCTGTGTCCACGGCCACAAAGGGTACCGAAGCCCGCAGTCCGGGCCGCGCCGGACCGGTGCTCACCACCCGGTTGCCGGATACGACGGTGCCCCGCCGACCAGCGTGGTCGACGGGGCACCGGTACCGCTGGGATGGATCAGGCGACGAAGCGGGTCCGGCGGCGCTTGGCCACCAGGTAGCCGCCGACGCCCGCGGCGAGCAGCAGCGCGCCGAGGCCGGCGAGCAGGCCGGTCGACTGACCGGTGATCGGCAGCGAGCCACCGTCACCGTCGCCGCCACCCTCGCCGCTGGACGAGGCCGGGTTGATCACGATCGTCGCCGTGTTGTTGCCCTTGTTCGGGTCACCGGCGAGCACGGTGGTGACAGCACCCGAGGCGTTCGCGTCGACCTTGTCGATCCGAAGTCGGAACTCGTACGTGGTCACGTCGTCCGGCCAGGTCTCGAGGCTCAGGCACGCGTACTCCTTCGCGCCCGGCTCACCCCAGGCCGCGTCCCACGGGTCCCACGCGGTGCCCGGCTTGAACGGCACGCAGTTGGGGTCGACCTCTACCGCCGTGGTGCCGGCCGGAACGGTCACCCGAACCGGCAGGTCCTCCATCCCGAGGTCCGGCGTGCCCTGGCCGATGTACTCCAGCACCGCCGGCCCCAGGTTGGTGAAGCTCGGCGCGACGGTGACCACGTCGCCCTTCTTGCCACTTGCGGTCGCGCCCTTGGCCGCGAGGTCAGCCGAAGTGTTGCCGGTTACCCGAACGCTCCCGATGGTGACGTCGTTCGACACGTCGACGTCGGTCTGCGGCACCCGTGCTGCCTGCATCGACTGCTCGACCAGGCGGAGCTTGTCGCCGTTGCCGGGCTTGAAGTCCTCCATGGGCGAGTCCTTGGACGCCAGGTCCCAGTCGTCAGTGGTCCACCAGGACAGCGCCACTGAGAAGGTCGCACGGGTGCGTGCCTTCGCGCTCACCTTGATCGGCATGCCGTTCGAGAGCTTGTACGACTTGCCCGGCTCGATCTTCGTGTCGAACGCGCAGACGGCGACCATGCCCCACTCGTCGGACCTGCAGTTCGAGTGGTCGCCGCCGTAGGCGGCGAGTTCCTGGGCCTGCAACACGAGAACGGCGCCATCGATGGCGGTCTCGCCGGTGTTACGGACGACACCCGGCAGTCCTGCCGTGGTGCCCGGGGCGCCGCTGGCCTCGACGGTCGGGTCGCCCGCCAGGTCGACGCCCTCGGCGATGGTGACGCCTGCCGTCGCCTTGGCGGTCTTGCCCCCGGAGGTGATGCTGATCGCCAGGGATCCCTGCTGCCCCGGCTTCGCGTCGTCCTTACCCGAGACCGTGTAGTCGAACCACGGCGGCATGCCGTCCTCGGTTTCGCTCTCGCAGTGCAGCTTCGTCGGCGAGACGTCGCAGGTCCAGCCCCACATCGGCTCCACGATGGCGAAGTCCGCGACTGCGGAGAGGTCGACGTCCACCGAGGTCTCTCCGAACGTCGGCTCGGACTCGTCATCGGTCGGCCGGGCGTAGAGGTAGCCGGACGTGGAATGACCCGGTGCCACGAGCACGTCATGCGTGGCGATATCGAAACGGGCCTCGTCGGCGAGGGCCGGGCTGGCGGAGGCGGCGACGAACGCGCCTGCGACGCCCAGTCCGGCGAGCCAGCGCCGGCTGGAGTGGGTGAGCATGAGGGGGATTCCTCCAGTAGGGGGATTCAGGTGCAGCCTGTGGATCTTAAGGAACCGCTAAGGTTCGGCGTCGTCCCTGATCACCGCCTGGTCAGCAGGACGAACCGAAAGGCTGATCACCGCCACCGCAATGTTCAGCGCGTCCGCTCCCGTCAACTGAAGCAGGAACCCGGGAGGTGCAGTGACGTACGAGGAGTTCGCGGACACGCGGCTTGCCCCGCTGCTGCGGTACGCGGTGATGCTCACCGGTGATCCGCACCAGGCGCAGGATCTGGTGCAGGAGACGATGGTCCGGGTCCAACTGAACTGGCGGCGGGTCGCCCGCGCGGACTCGCCCGAGCGGTACGTGCGCCGCATGCTCACCAACCAGTACGTCGACTGGAAGCGCGGCTCGTGGATGCGTCGGGTACTGCTGCGCGGGGAGCCCGACGAGTCCCTGCCGGCGTCCGCCGACCACGCCCAGTCCGCCGTGGACCGGGACCAGATCTGGACCTGGCTGTCCCGGCTGCCGCGCCGGCAGCGCGCCACCCTCGTGCTGCGTTACTACGAGGATCTGCCCGACGCCGAGATCGCCGACATCCTCGGCTGTGCCGTCGGGACCGTCCGTTCGTCCATCTCCCGGGCCCTTGCCACGCTCCGGGCCGAGTACGTGGAGGTTCCCTCATGATCGAGGATGACCTGCGTGCCGCCTTCGCCCGGCACGAGCCGCTGACCCCGCCGACCGGCCCGCTGCGCGCGGCGATCGACCGCCTGACCATCCGCCGTCGCCGTCGGCGTCGCCGCTGGCAGGCCGGTGGTGTCGCGTTGGCGCTGCTCGGGGTGCTGGGGATCGGGGTGCCGCTGCTGACTCCGGAGCGCGGGGGGCCGCCGCCGGCCGCCGAACTGCTCGGTGAGTCCGCTCGACCGGTGCCAACCGGCGCGCTGAACATCCTGCTGCTCGGCATCGACGGCGACGGGCCGGCGGCGACGCGGGCCGACGCGGTGCTGTTGGTGCACATCCCGGCCGACCGCAGTCGCCCGTACCTGGTGTCGCTGCCCCGCGACCTGGGCGTGTCGATCCCGGGCCACGGCACCGACAAGCTGAACGCCGCTTTTCCGGCCGGCGTCGGGTCGACCCGGCCGGAGATGACCAAGGGGTACGAGTTGACCCGGCGCACGGTGGCCGAGCTGACCGGGGTACGGGTGGATGCCGGCGTGGTGCTGACGTACCGCACCGTGAGCGCGCTGACCGACGCCGTGGGCGGTGTGCCGGTCTGCCTGAGCGAGCGGGTGCGATCCGTGCACACCCGGCGGGTCTTCCCGGCCGGCTGCCAACGTCTCGACGGCGCCGCGTCGGTCGACCTGCTCCGCCAGCGCTACGGTCTGCCCGCGGGGAGCCAGGACCGGGACCGCAACGCCCGTCTCTTCGCCGCCGGTCTCGTCCGCCAGACCACCGACCGGGGCGCACTCACCGATCCGGTACGCCTCGCCAGACTGCTGGCCGCCGTCGGCCCGGACCTCGTGGTGTCACCCGACCGGGCGGCCGTGCTGGACCTGCTGCGGCTCGTGCCCACGCTGCGGTCGGTCGAGCCGGTCGGGCTCGGTCTGCCGGTGGCCCTGCCGAGCGCGAGGGACCGCTCGCTGCGGGCCGACCCGACGTTCGTGCCGGATTTCCTGAAGGCGCTGCGGGAGGACCGCCTCGGCGACTGGGCGGCCCGTCACCCGACGTTGGTCGACCAAGCCCGGTGACTCCGTGGACTGCGACGGCACCCCACCGCCAAGGGGACGAACGACGGCGGGGTGCCGGTCAGGCGGGGTCGGTCAGGCGACGAAGTGGCTGCTGCGACGTCGGGCGATCAGGTACGCGCCGAGGCCGGCGGCGAGCAGCAGACCACCGAGGCTGGCGAGCAGGCTCGTGGGGGTGCCGGTGATGGGCAGCGAACCACCGCCACCGCTGCCTCCGTCACCGCTGCCGCCGCCCTGGCCCGGGTTGACCAGGATCGTGGCCCGGTCGTTGGCCGGCTTGATGTCGCCCCTGAAGCCCCCGCCGGCGGGACACTCACACGGCGCGTTGACCCATACCGTGCCCTTGGCGTTGGGGACGACCCTGTCGATACGTAGGCGGAACTCCACGGTGTAGGTCTCGCCCGCCACCAGGAGCATTTCCGATGCGCACTGGTACGTGCGGGTGCCCGGCCGCAGTTCGCAACTGTCGGGGACTCCGACGGCTGTGGTGCCGGGCGGCAGCTCGACGACTGTGTGTGTGGCGGCCTCGTATTCCTCGCTCACGTTGTCGAGCGTCGCCGGGCCGTTGTTCCGGAAACCGACGGTGGCCGTGACGACAGCGCCAGCCCTGCCCTTGAGCGTGGCGCCGATCGCCGCGAGGTCGGTGCCGTTCCTGCCGGTGACCTTGATGATCCAGCCGGTGTGGTCGTAGCCCGGGCCGACGTCGGTCTGGTCGGCCTGCCGCATCCCGCTGGGTGCCCCGGTCAGGGTCAGCTTCGGGCCGCTGCCACGCGCGCCCTCTCGCGCGCCAACGGCTTCGCGAACCCGGGTCAGGTCCGCAAAGTCGGCAACGGTCATGAACTGGGCATAGCCGGACAGGTTGCTCGGGGCGTAGGTGTCCCTGGCGAGTTCGAGGTTCAACGTGGTGGCGAGCCCCTCGCCCGCCGGGATCTCCTGGTCGAACTGGCAGGAGACCAGGTGGTCGTCGGAGTACAGGCAGTTGCTGAACCGATCCTTGGTCCGGATCGCGTACGGAAGGTCGAAGACCGCGACGAAGCCCGTGACGGTCTCGTCGCCGACGTTGGACACGGCCAGCGGCACCGAAACCTTCCCGCCCGGCTTCGAGGAAGGGTAGGTGAACGGCCCGCCGGCCAGGTCGACGCCCTCGCCGATGCGGACCCGCGAGGTGTAGCTGCCCTGCCGCCCGCCCGCTGCCTCGAAGCTGATCACCACGTCGCCGGAGTCGCCGAGCTGCGCGTCCTGAGTGGCGGTCAGGGCCACCCGTTTGGTAGCGCCTCGGTAGATCCCGCTGCCGAGCGGCGGCACCTCGTTCAGGGTGACGCCGAAGGACTCCGCGCAGACGAGAACGCCCGGCTCCGGTGTGGCGCACTCCTGCTGGTCAAAGGGGCCAATAGTGATCTTGTTGGCCAGTGAGCGGTAGTCGTACCGCACGGCGACGTCGCTGAGGCTCGTCGCCTCGTCGGCGTACAGAAACAGGCTTCTGACCTTCTCCGAGCCGCCGGCCAGGGTGGAGTCCTGGAAGTACGGCTCGATCGTTGCCGCGGCGACGGCGGGGGTTGCCGAGGCAACGATCAACGCTCCTGCGGCACCCAGCCCCGCCAGCCAGCGGATCGATTGCTTGAGCATGGGGGTCCTCCCGATGAGACAGTGGTGGCGCTCGCCCAACCTAGGGAGACCCCGACACTTTCGGTGACCCGGTGCTATCGATATTTGTCGAACGAACCGAACGGCTGGACACCTCTGCCCCAACGGACAACGGTCGTGGGGCAGGTCAGCGGTAGTCGTCCTCGTCCCCGGTGACCACCCGGGCCTGCTCCATGGCGTCCCAGTCGTCGACCTCCATGCCGCGGTGTGGCTCGCCGTCGACGTAGGCGGGGTCGACCGAGGTGGCCTGCTCGACCGCGTCGGCCGGCTCCGCCTCCGGATCGCGTTCGTCCGCGGCGAGGTGGTCGCCGGGGGTGAAGTCCTCATCGGGCTGACCCATCGTCCCTCCCGGGGTCTCGGGGCACGGCTCCCACCACCGTACGGGCTGCGGCCACTCCGCGCCGGCAAGCCGAGTCGGCCGAATCACCCCGGGACGGCGGGAGCCGGTGCCAGGATGGTGCCGTGGGCTTCCTCATCCGACTGGCGATCACCGCGGTCGCGCTGTGGGTGACCACGCTGATCGTGCCCGGGGTGGACGTGCACGGCCGCTCGGGTGGCAACACCGTGCTCACGCTGATCGTGGTGGCGCTCATCTTCGGTGTGATCAACGCCGTACTCAAGCCGATCATCCGGGTGGTCGGCTGTGTGTTCTACCTGCTCACCCTCGGCCTGTTCGCCCTGGTGGTGAACGCGCTGCTCTTCCTGCTCACCGACCGGATCGCGCGCGGGCTCGACCTGCCGTTCCAGGTGGACGGCTTCTGGGCGGCGTTCTGGGGAGCGATCGTGATGACCGTGGTCACCTGGCTGATCAGCGTCATCGTGCCGGACCGTCTGGACACCCGGTGAGCGGCTGACACCCCCTCGGTTGGTCCTGCGCACCTCACCTGCGGGATACTGCCGGGCGGAGGACAGCGCGGTCCGGCGCACAGACGAACAACAGCGGCCAGCACGGCCGAGAGTGGTAAGTAAGGAGCACATCACATGCCCATCGCTTCCCCCGAGGCCTACGCGGAGATGCTGGACCGCGCCAAGGCTGGCCGGTACGCGTACCCCGCGATCAACGTGACCTCCTCCCAGACGCTGAACGCGGCGCTCAAGGGCTTCGCCGACGCGGAGAGCGACGGCATCATCCAGGTCTCCACCGGTGGCGCGGAGTACCTGTCCGGTCCCTCGATCAAGGACATGGTCACCGGCGCGGTGGCGTTCGCCGCGTACGCGCACGAGGTGGCCAAGAAGTACTCGGTGAACATCGCCCTGCACACCGACCACTGCCCGAAGGACAAGCTGGACAAGTTCGTGCGTCCGCTGATGGCCATCTCGCAGGAGCGGGTCAAGCGCGGCGAGGAGCCGCTGTACCAGTCGCACATGTGGGACGGCTCGGCCGTGCCGGTCGCCGAGAACCTGCAGATCGCTTCCCAGCTCCTCGACGAGGCCGCCAAGGCCAAGATCGTCCTGGAGATCGAGGTCGGCGTCGTCGGTGGTGAGGAGGATGGCGTCGAGAACGCCATCAACGACAAGCTCTACACCACCACCGAGGACGGCCTGGCCATGGTCGAGGCGCTCGGCCTCGGCGAGAAGGGCCGCTACATGGCGGCGCTGACCTTCGGCAACGTGCACGGCGTCTACAAGCCGGGCAACGTCAAGCTCCGCCCCGAGATCCTGAACCAGATCCAGGAGGCGGTCGGTGCCAAGTACGGCAAGGAGAAGCCGCTGAGCCTGGTGTTCCACGGCGGCTCGGGCTCCCTGCTCAGCGAGATCCGTGAGGCGCTGGACTACGGCGTGGTGAAGATGAACATCGACACCGACACCCAGTACGCCTTCACCCGGCCCGTCGCCGACCACATGCTGCGCAACTACGACGGCGTGCTGAAGATCGACGGCGAGGTCGGCAACAAGAAGCAGTACGACCCGCGCGCCTGGGGCAAGGCCGCCGAGGCCGGCCTGGCCGCCCGCGTCGTCGAGGCGTGCGAGCACCTGCGCTCCACCGGCACCACGATGACCAAGTAGTTGCTTGAAAGGAAGGGCCCCTTATTAACAGACGTCTGTTAATAAGGGGCCCTTCCTTTCAAGCGGTCAGCAGGCGGACGGCCTCGCGGACGTCGTCGGTGAGGTGGATCGTCGACGACAGGTCACCGAACGGCGAGGCGGCCAGCAGCGGGCGCAGCAGCGCCTCCACCGGCAGCTCCCGCGTCCAGTAGTCACGGTCCAGGAAGATGTACGCGCCGCTGGCCCCGTCGGTGCCGTAGTAGGTCTTGGTGGCCGCCTGGAACACCTCCTGCACCGTGCCCGCCCGCCCCGGCGCGAACACGATGCCGCCCCGGGCGAGGCGCAGAATGGTGTCCTCCCGGATCGCGTTCGAGAAGTACTTCGCGATCCGCCCCGCGAACAGATTCGCCGGCTCGTGCCCGTACAACCAGGTCGGGATGGCCAGCCCGCCGGCCCGCGCCCAACCGAGGTCGTCGCCCCGCTGGCGGGGTACGCCCGCGTACCGCTGCCGGATCGTCAACGCCACCGCCGTGTACCGGTGGTGGTCGGTGAAGTCGGGCGCGGTGGCCAGCAGGTCGATCGCCGCGGTCAGGTCCGCCGCCGGTCGGTCCGCCAGGTAGGCGCCGAGGTTCGCGGCCTCCATCACCCCGGGGCCGCCGCCCGTCACCACCAGCCGGTCGGCCCGCGCCAGCTCCCACCCCAGCACCGCCGCCATCCGGTACGCGGGACTGCCGCGCCGCACCGCGTGACCGCCCATGATGCCCACCACCGACTGTGACCCGTGCGCGGCCAACCAGGCCCGGGTGGCGTCACCCAGCGCGTTGTCCACGCCGTGGTCGTGCAGCCGCTGGCCGAGCGCCTCCTTCACGTCCGGCAGCGCGCCGCCGTGTGCCCGGTAGTGCTCGTACACCCGGGTGTCGTACATCCCGGCGAACCCGCCCTCGACGAACCCGGCGGCAAGGTCGTCCGGGGTGTAGAGGTGCGCCGGCTGGGTCGGGTACGGCAGCCCGGAGAACGGCGGCACCACGTTCGCGCCGCGCCGGACCAGGTCGGCGCCGACCTCCCGGGAGGCGAACCGGCAGCCGACGAAGAGGGCGCCGGTGACCTCGATGCCGGTCAGGTCGGGCACCGGGGCGAGGTCGAGGCGTAGCCCCTGCACGGTCAGCCCGGTCAGCCGGCCGGTGACCAGTTGCCGGTCGAATTCGTCCCGGGTCTGGATCTCGTCGGCGTGCAGGTGCGGTTCGATGACGTCGGTGGGTGGTGGGGTCGGCACCGGGCCATCCTGCCCCTTCGGCGGGGTCGGCCAAACCCCGGACGGCCCCGGGACGCGACAGGAGCCCGGCGGTCGTGGCCACCGGGCTCCTGCGTAACCGGGTCCTGGGGAGGCTCCGGACCATTAGTTGTAGTGGAAAACACCTGGCGGCGGCATAGGCCGCAGGCGTGATGAACTCCTCAGCCGTTCAGCGGGACGCGTCCGCCGACCCGCTCGCATGTCGCCCTGTCCAGCGGGTTGAATGGGGCGATGCAGAACCTTTTGCCGGAGCCACCGGCCACCCTCCTGCCCGCGAACGACGAGGCCGACGCCGCCCTGGCCGCTGCCCAGGAGGCCGGCACCGACGAGGCGTACGCCGAGGTCGCGGCCCGCTTCCCGACCTTCAGCGCAGCGTGGGGCGCGCTCGCCGCCCGGGCGTTCGCGGCCGGCGCGGTGGTGACGGGCTACGCGTACGCGCGCACCGGCTACCACCGTGGCCTGGACCAGCTCCGCCGCAACGGCTGGAAGGGCCACGGGCCTGTGCCGTGGTCCCACGAGCCCAACCGGGGCTTCCTGCGCTGCCTGTACGTGCTCTCCCGGGCCGCCGACGAGATCGGCGAGGCCGACGAGGCGGCCCGCTGCGCCCAGTTCCTGCGCGACTGCGACCCGGCAGCGGCGGACGCGCTGGCCAGCAACTGACCTCATTCCGACGGCCGGCCCGACACCGGGCCGGCCGTCGGCTGCTCAGAGCCCTTCGGCGACCGCTGCGGCGATCTTCAGCCAGGCGTCCCGGGTGGCCGCGGAGAGACCGCCGTACCGGATCGGCTCGCCGCTGTCGATGAGCCGCTCGTACGGCGCCAGCAGCACCGCCCTGGTGCGAGCCGCGAAGTGCTCCTGAATGGCCGGCAAGTCGATCTCCTTGCGGGACGGCGGCATCGACACCACCGTCACCGCCTGCCGGACCAGCCGCTGCCGGCCGCTCTGCTCCAGGTGGTCGAGCATCCGGGCGGCGGTCTCCGCCGAGTCGTTACGGGCGGACATGGTGACCACGAGCTGGTCGGTGGCGTCCATCGACGCCTGCCAGTTCTGCGCCCGTACGTTGTTCCCCGTGTCCACGAAGATCAGCTTGTAGAACCGGCTGACCACCTCGCGGATCTCGGCGAACGCGGCTGCGGTCAGCATTTCGCCGCCGGTGGCCGACTCGTCCGAGGCGAGCACGTCGAACATGCCCTCGCCCTGCGACCGCACGTACTGCGACAGGTCGCCGACCCGCCCGTGCGCGCCCTGGAACTGCCCGAGATCACGCAGCATGTCGCGCACCGTGCGGGCATGGAAGTCCTGCTGGGCGCGCATCCCGAGGGTGCCCTGGGTCTCGTTGTTGTCCCAGGCCAGCACGTAGCCGCCGCGCTTCTGACCGAACGTCATGGCGAGCAGCAGGATGGCCACCGTCTTACCGGCGCCGCCCTTCGGGTTGACCACGGTCACCTGCCGCAGCCCGCCGAAGTTGCGGCGCACCATCTCGATGTCCCGCTTGAGCTCCTGCTCGTGCCGGCCCGGAGAGAGCCGGAGCAGGCCCATCTTGTTGACCACCGCCCGTACGCCCATGGTGGCCACCGGGTCGGCGGGCCGGACCTGCCGACGGCGGGCGAAATCCTCCGCCGTCGGCGCGGCCGTGGTCTCCGGCGTCCACGTGGCGTCCGGGTAGCCCGTGGCCGGCACCCGTGCCACCGGGTCGGTCTCCTGGTACTGCTGCGGCGGGACCGGTGGAGCCGCCGCCGCGCCCTGCTGCCAGGGCGGCGGATACCAGCCCGGCGACGGGGGGAACGGCCCCGGCGGCGGGGTCGGCACGGCGTCCTGCTGCGGTGGCTCCGCCGGGCCGGCCTGGCCAGGAATCGCCGCCTGGCCGCCGTAGACCTGCCCCGCGTACGTCTGCCCCGCCGCGCCGCCGCTGTCGACGGCGGGTGTCGGGGGTGGCGGAACCGGCGGGGTGGGGATCGGTGGCGGCGGAATGTCGACCTGCTCCGGTGCCGATGGGGTCGGGCTGGCCGGTCGCTGCGGTGGATACGCCCAGGGTGACTCGGCCGCGGGCCGAGCCGCCCCGACGGCAGGCGTGGTCTCCCCGCCACCCTGCGACACCGGTTCCGCTGCCGGCCCTGCGGCCTGGCCGGCCGTGCCGGGGTCCGCCGTTGCCGCGCCGGCTGCGGGCTGCCCTGCTGCGGGTGGCGCTGTTGCTCCGGGGCTTGCGGTGGCCGCACCGTCGGCGGGCGCGGCCACGACCGGCGGGCGATCCAGGGAGAACGGTAGGTCCAGGTCGACGCCACCCGACGCGCCCGATTGGCCGGGGGTCGGGACGGCGGCGGTGGCCGCCGGGTTCGGCGTGGCGCCCTCGGCGGTCGGCGTGCCGGTGGACGACGGCGACGAGTCGTTGCCGGCCCCGATGAGCCCGCCCACGGCGGGCGGCAGCGGTGGCGTCGGCGGTGCGGGCAGCGCCGGAGGAGCGGGCGACGTCGTCGACGCGGCCGGCGGGTCGGCCGGAGGCCAGCTCGGTTGCGCCGGCGCCCAGCCCGTGCCCGGCCCGCCCGGCCCGTTCGCGCCCCAGCCCGTCGGTGGCGGCACCGCCCCGGTCAGCGACGGATAGTCCGACGGCGACGGCGGCGGCAGGGCCGCCGCGCCCGGCTGCCCGGGGACGCCAGGACGGCCGACCGACGGCGCCGTGATCGGCGGTGCGGCGACCGGCGGTGACACGGCCGCAGGCGCGGACTGCGACGGCGCGACCCGCTGCTCGGCGACCGCCGCCCACGGCGGTACCACCTCTGCGCCCTGCTCGGCCGGATCCGGCGGCCACAGTGGTTCGATGTCCCGCTCCGGCACCGGCTGCTGGCCGGGCACCTGCGCCCGGTCGGCGTTCTTGTCCATTACGGTTCCTCCCCAGTCCTCCTGCGAGGATAGGCCCACCGGCCGACCGGGGCCGGTCGGCGAAACGGGGGTCAGACCACCCAGACCGCCCAGGCACCCGGTTCGACCCACCACGAGCGCTTGCGGGTCAGCTCACCCTCGACGCCGTCGTCGAGGTAGGGCACCTTTCCCTCGCGGGGCAGCACCGACACCGCCCGTCCGCGAGCCCGCCGCACTTCGAGGCGTACCCGCTTGCGACCCCACGTCGACCTGACGACCACCGGAACGGCCACCGCGACCTCGACCTGGCCGTCCGCCGGGTCCGGCGCGGCCAGCAACGTCACGTCGTCGAGCGACGCGTACCCGCCGGCGTTGCCGACCGCGCAGGCCAGCAACGGTTCGTCACCGTTCGTGAGGACGGTGTCGTCGACCTCCACCCGGGCCCGCCAGTGCAGCGGCCGACCCGCGTCGTCGGCGGCCCCGAACAGCGCGCCGTCCAGGGTCACCGAGCCGCCGTCATTGCGCAGCAGATCCAGCCGACGCGGCGTGCCGTCGAGCACCGCGGCCGCCACGGCCGCCGGGTCGCGGGGCAACCCGAACTGCGCGGCCAGGTCCCGCTGGGCGCCGCCGCGCGCCGGGTCGAGCGGGAGTACGGCGACCGGCGGCAGGTCGGGCAGGGTCCGGTCGTCACGCAGGTCCGCCGGGCGACGGCTCGGCGCTGGCGCGTACCGCCGAACGAGCCGGCGCAGCACGGCGCGCAACTGACCGTCGCTGGCCGTGGCGACGACCAGCCGGGTCTTGCCGTCCGCGTCCGGCCAGGTGAGGCCGTCCGGACGGGCCGGGCCGTCGAGCTGCGCGAGTACGGCGTCGATCTCCGCGTCCGAGCGGGCGGTGACCATCTGCACCCGGGCACCCCGGGCGGTCAGCGCGTCGGCGCAGGCCAGCACCGGCACCCGGGGCCGATCGGTGGCGCAACTGTCGGCGTCACCCGGCGTCGGTCCGGTTCCGTCGACGCCCGCGCCGGTCGCGTCCGCGCCGCCGCAGCAGGCCTCGCCGCTGCCGCACCCGCCGGAAGCGTCCCGCTCCGACGAAAGGGTGAGCAGCACCACGTCGTACACCGAAGGAGCCTCCCGCCTCTCGACGCGACCCCTGCCGGTCGCGCCGTCACTACTTGTTAACCTGACACCCCGGGCTCGCCAACCGGTCGCCATCTGGCACCCGAGCCTTCTGGAGGCGGAAGAGATGCCAGCGATCGTGCTCATCGGCGCTCAGTGGGGCGACGAGGGCAAGGGCAAGGTTACCGACCTGCTGGGTGAGCGGGTCGACTACGTCGTGCGCTACTCCGGCGGCAACAACGCCGGGCACACGGTGATCACCCCGGACGGCCAGAAGTACGCGCTCCACCTGATGCCCTCCGGGGCGCTCTCGCCGAGCGCGATGATCGTCATCGGCAACGGCGTGGTCGTCGACCCGAAGGTGCTCCTCGCCGAGATCGACGGTCTCGCCGAGCGTGGCGTGGACGTGTCCCGGCTGCGGATCTCCGGTGACGCGCACCTCATCATGCCGCACCACCGGGCACTGGACCGGGTCGTCGAGCGGTACCTCGGCTCGTCCCGGATCGGCACCACCGGTCGGGGCATCGGCCCCGCGTACGGCGACAAGGTCGCCCGGATGGGCATCCGACTCCAGGACCTGCTCGACCCGGGCATCCTGCGCAAGAAGCTGGAACTCGCACTGCGCGAGAAGAACCAGATGCTGTTCAAGGTCTACAACCGCAAGGCGATCGACCTCGAGGCCACCGTCGACGAGTACCTGGAGTACGCGGAGCGGCTCAAGCCGTACATCGCCGAGACGCGGGCGATGCTCTGGGACGCGCTGGACCGGGGCGAGACGGTGCTGTTGGAGGGCGCGCAGGCCACCATGCTGGACATGGACCACGGCACGTACCCCTTCGTGACCTCGTCCAACCCGACGGCCGGTGGCGCCTGCGTGGGCGCCGGCATCCCGCCGACCGCGATCAACCAGGTGATCGCGGTGAGCAAGGCGTACACCACCCGGGTCGGCTCGGGGCCGTTCCCGACCGAACTGTTCGACGCCAACGGCGCGCACCTGCGCAAGATCGGCGCGGAGTACGGCACCACCACCGGCCGGGAGCGCCGGTGCGGGTGGTTCGACGCGGTGGTGGCCCGGTACGCCTGCCGCCTCAACGGCGTCACCGACCTGGTCATCACCAAGCTGGACGTGCTCACCGGGCTGCCGAAGGTGCCGATCTGCGTCGGCTACGAGATCAACGGCAAGCGGGTCGACGACATGCCGATGAGCCAGACGGACTTCCACCACGCCACGCCGGTGTACGAGGAGCTGGACGGGTGGTGGGAGGACATCACCAAGGCCCGCACCCCCGAAGACCTGCCGGAGAACGCCCGTCGCTACATCGCCCGCGTAGAGGAACTCTGCAACACGAGGGTGAGCGTCATCGGCGTAGGCCCAGGCCGAGACGAAAACGTACTCCAACACCCCCTCCTCCCCTAACCCCCAAACCCCACCCCCACCCCACCCCACCCCACCCATTCGCCTCGGTGATCAAGAGGTTCGCGTCAGGAATCGGCGCGAATTTGACGCGAACCTCTTGATCGACGGGAACAAGCCGTCTGGGTTTTCCACAGGGGAACTGGGGTTATCCACAGGGGCTTGGGTGCGGGTGTGGCGGTGGGCAGGGTGTGGGGGTGGGACCACACCAGGTGCTTCGTGATGTAGCGGCCGGGCAGGACGGGATCGTCACCCTGGCCCAGGCCCTGCGCGCCGGTCTGACGAGAGACCAGGTCCGACAGTTGTGTCGGTCCGGCAGGTGGCAGGGGCTCCTGCGTGGGTGCTACGTCCCGGAGGCAGCGTCGTCCGATTCGACGCTGCGACGCGCCCGCATCCGGGCAGCGACCGCGAGCCTCGGGCCGGCTGCCTTCGCGGTCCTCGACACGGCGCTCGAGGTGCACGGCATCGCCGGCCTGCGGCGGACGTCACAGGTGCACGTATCGGTGCCGGTCGACAGGCCCCGGCCTCAGCGCGCGCTGGCGCCCTGGTTGGTCGTACACCAGGTCACCGTGGGTCCCGGCGAGATAGCAACGGTCGCGGGTGTCCGCGCGACCGCTCCGCTTCGCACGATTTCGGACGTCATTCTGCGTGCTGATCGATACTCGGCAGTCTCCGTCCTCGATTCGGCGCTCTGCCAGGGGCTCGTCACGCCGGACGACCTCGACGTGATCCCGCGTCTGATCCGGGGTCGGCGGGGTGCGGTCGCGGCACGACCCTGGCTGGCGGAAGCAGACGGCCGTGCACAGTCGCCCCTGGAAACGCGTACCCGGCTGCGATGTGTCGACGGAGGGGTGCCGCCGGACGCCTTGCAGTTGGAGGTACGCGACGACGACGGCTACCTGCTCGGCATCGGTGACCTCGGGTGGCGCGCGCCGAGGGTGATAGCGGAAGCCGACGGTCGCAGCGCCCATGACACCCCGGAGGCCGCCTTCGCTGACCGCCACCGTCAGAATCGCCTGGTCAACGCCGGCTGGACGATCCTCCGTTTCACCTGGCAGGACACCCTGCGCCCCGACTACATCCCCTGGACCGTCCGCAAGGCGATCACGAAAAACCAGGACCAACGCCGATGATCAAGAGGTTTGCGTCAAATCCGCGCCCCTTCCTGACGCAAACCTCTTGATCACCGGGGGGGGCTGGGCCGGCCAGTTCGTCGGCGAACTGCCCGGTAACGGCCATCCGGTCGAACTCCG
>NZ_JBEZEC010000004.1:0-172488 GCF_040648595.1 Micromonospora sp. NPDC049107 | reverse complement strand
TCTGGGCGGTTCTTTCTTTTTTTTGGGGTGGGGGCCGTATTGGCGCTTTAATCGGTCTATGGGCAGCCATACCCCGTTTTGGGGGGGGGGGGGGGGGGGGGGGGGGGCGGCGGGGGGGGGGGGGGGGGGGGGGGGGGGGGGGTTGGGTGGGCAGTAGGATGGGGCGTTGTGCGGGTTCTCTTGGTGGGTGGTGGGGGGCGCGAGCATGCGCTTGCCCTCGGGTTGGTTCGCGATTCGGCTGTCGACGCGTTGATTGCCGCTCCGGGTAATCCGGGGATCGCCGACGTCGCCGAGCTGAAGGCCGTTACCGCGACCGATCCGGCCGCCGTGGCGGCGCTGGCGGTGGAGACCGCAGCCGACCTGGTGGTGATCGGCCCGGAGGCGCCGCTGGTCGCCGGTGTCGCCGATGCCGTACGAGCCAAGGGCATCGCCGTTTTCGGCCCGTCGGCCGAGGCCGCCCAGTTGGAGGGTTCGAAGGCGTTCGCCAAGGACGTGATGACCGCCGCCGGGGTGCCGACCGCCCGGGCGTACGTCTGTACGGACGAGGAGAGCACCGCGCGTGCGCTCGACGAGTTCGGCGCGCCGTACGTGGTGAAGGACGACGGTCTCGCCGCCGGCAAGGGCGTGGTGGTGACCGACGACCGGTCCGCCGCGCTGGCGCACGCCGCGGAGTGCGGCCGGGTCGTGGTCGAGGAGTTCCTCGACGGCCCGGAGGTCAGCCTGTTCGTGGTCACCGACGGCGAGGCCGCCCTGCCGCTGCTGCCAGCGCAGGACTTCAAGCGGATCGGCGACGGCGACAGCGGCCCCAACACGGGTGGCATGGGAGCGTACGCGCCGCTGCCGTGGGCACCGCCGGGCCTGGTCGACGACGTCATGCGCGACGTGGTGCACCCGACGCTGGCCGAGCTGCGCCGCCGGGGCACGCCGTTCGCGGGCCTGCTCTACGTCGGCCTGGCGATGACCGCCGCCGGCCCCCGGGTGATCGAGTTCAACGCGCGCTTCGGTGACCCGGAGACCCAGGTGGTGCTCGCGCTGCTGGAGACTCCCCTGGGTGGGTTGTTGCAGGCGGCGGCCACCGGCACGCTGGCCGAGCACCCGCCGTTGCGCTGGCGGGACGGCGCCGCCGTCACCGTGGTGCTCGCCGCGCAGGGCTACCCGGCCGCGCCGCGCACCGGCGATGTGATCACCGGCGCGGACCGGCCGGGAATCATCCACGCGGGCACCGCCCGCCGGGCCGGCGACGGCGCGTTGCTGTCCGCCGGCGGCCGGGTTCTCTGTGGTACGGCCACCGGCCGCGACCTGGCGGCTGCCCGGGAGGCGGCGTACGCGCTGGTGGACGGGGTGGAGTTGGCGGGCTCGCAGCATCGCACCGACATCGCCGCGGCCGCGATCGCCGGCCGGATCACGATCCCGGGCTGACCTCTCAGCCGTAGTAGCGGCGCAGCTCGCGGGCGAGGACCTTGCCGGTGGCGTTGCGGGGCAGGTACTTCACGTAGACCACGTCCCGGGGTACGGAGAAGCGGGCCAGGTAGTGCCGGACGTACTCGCGGACGGCCTCGGGGTCGAGCGTCTCGCCGGGGTGCAGGGCGAGGAACGCGGCGAGTCGCTGGCCGTACTCGGGGTCGGGTACGCCGATCACGGCGGCCTCGCGTACCTGCGGTAGCTGGGCGAGCAGGTCCTCCACCTCGGACGGGAACACGTTCTCGCCGCCGGAGACGATCATGTCGTCGGCCCGGCCGTCCACGAAGAGCAGTCCGTCGGGGTTGAGCCGGCCGAGGTCTCCGGTGTCGAGCAACCCGTCGCGGGTCTCCCGGGTGGCACCCGAGGTGTATCCCTCGAAGAGCATCTCGTTGCCGACGAAGATGCGCCCGACCTGTCCCGGCGGGACCGGTTGGCCGGCGTTGTCGAGCAGTTCCAGTCGGGTGCCGTGTGGTGGTCGGCCGGCCGTGGTGGGTGCCTGGCGCAGGTCCGCCGGGTTGGCGATGGACGCCCAGGAGACCTCGGTGGACCCGTACATGTTGTAGAGGACGTCTCCGTACGCGTCCATGAACTTCGGTGCGAGCCCGCCGGGCAGGGCCGATCCGCTGACCGCGACGACCTTGAGCGTGGGGCGTGGGTCCGGTGGGGGCACCTCCAGCAGTCGTTGGAGCATCACGGGTACGGCGAAGAGGGCGTCGCAGCGGTGGGTGACCAGGGCGGCGAGCGTGGCGGCCGGGTCGAAGCGGCGGTGCAGCACGATGGTGGCCCGCAGCGCGAAGCACACCTGGAGCGCGGCGAATCCCCAGGTGTGGAAGATCGGGGCGGCGATCAGCACCCGGTCCTTTGTGTGCAGGGGTATGCGGTCGATGATGGACACGAGCGGCCCGAAGCCGCTGGGTGTGGGACGGCGGGCGCCCTTGGGAGCACCGGTGGTGCCCGAGGTCAGCACGATGATCCGGCCGTCGCGCTCCGGCGGGTGCAGCTCGCCCGGTAGCGCCCCGGCCACCAGTTCCTCGCGGGCGCGTTCGTCGAGGCGGGGCAGTTCGGCGGGGAGGCCGAGGACCCGTTCGGCGAACTCGTCGTCGTGCACCAACAGCCGCAGCCGCTGTTCCTCGGCGACGGTGGCGAGTTGGGCGGCGGAGAGGCCCGTGTTGACGAGCACCGCGTCGACACCGAGCAGGGTCGCCGCGACGATCGTCTCGATGAGCCCGTGGTGGTTGCGGCAGAGGACGCCGATCCGCTCGCCGGGTTGTACGCCGAGCCCGGACCGCATCGACCGGGCCATCCGCTCGGCCCGGTCGAGGAGCGCCTGGTAGGTCAGCTCGACGCCGTTTTCGTCGATGATCGCCGGTCGCCCGGGGTCGCGGGCGGCCGCCTGGCGTAGTTCGCCGGCGAGGCTCCATCCCCAGGTACGCAGCGCGTTGAGCTGCGAGGCGATTCGGACCGGGCGGCCCGGGGTGAGCAGACCGCGACGGGTCAGCGTGGTGACGACGAACGGCAGGTCCATGCCGCAGACCTCCTTGGGGGCGGTGCGCGGACAGCCCCATCCGGCGGGGCGTCTTCCTTGATCATGCACCCGACGCGCCGGGCGGCCCAGCCGACGTCGGCGTGGGGTGACGTAGTCGGCACGGTTAGGCAGAAGCAGGATCGCCGGGTACGGGTCTGGCGGCACCGACCTGGGCCCGCGCCGACCGGTCGGGCCGTCGGCCGGAGCGGCCGCCGACCCGACGCTGGTCGGGCGCGAGGAGCGGAGGGTCAGCGGATCTGCATGCCGGAGATCGCTCGGGAGATGACCAGTCGCTGGATCTCGGACGTACCCTCGAAAATGGTGTAGATCTTGGCGTCGCGGTACCAGCGCTCGACCGGGTGGTCGCGCAGGAATCCGGCGCCGCCGAGCAGTTGTACCGCCTTCTCGGTGACGGACACCGCGACCTCGCCGGCCTTGAGCTTGGACATCGAGCCCTCGCCTGCGGTGAACGGGCGGTTGTTGCGGCCCATCCAGGAGGCCCGCCAGACCAGCAGTCGCGCGGCGTCGATCTCCATGCGCATGTCGGCCAGCGTGAACGCGACCGCCTGGTTCTCGATGATCGGCCGTCCGAACTGGACCCGGTCCTTGGCGTAGTCCAGGGCGTACTCGTAGGCGGCCCGCGCCACGCCGAGTGCCTGCGCGCCCACGGTGGGTCGGGACAGTTCGAAGGTACGCATCGCGGCCTGCCCGCTGGCGCGTTGCCCGGACCGGGCTCGTGCCAGGCGTTCGTCCAGGGCGTCCTTGCCGCCGAGCAGGCAGCGGCCGGGCACGCGTACCTCGTCGAGGAAGACGTCGGCGGTGTGCGACGCGCGCAGGCCGAGCTTGCGCAGCTTGCGGGTCGCGGCCAGGCCGGGGGTGCCCGGCGGTACGACGAACGCCGCCTGACCGCGCGAGCCGAGCGTGGGATCCACGGAGGCGGTGACCACGTGCACTCCGGCGATGCCGCCGTTGGTGGCGTACGCCTTCTGGCCGGTGAGCACCCACTCGTCGGTGGCCTCGTCGTAGACGGCGCGGGTGCGCATCGCGCTGACGTCGGAACCGGCCTCGGGTTCGCTGCTGCAGAACGCGGCGACGGCGGGCGAGTCGACGTCGCCGAAGCACTGTGGCACCCACTCGACCATCTGGTCCGGGGTGCCGGTGCCGTAGATGGCGGCGACGGCGAGGGAGGTGCCGAAGATGCTCAGGCCGATGCCGGCGTCACCCCAGAAGAGTTCCTCGCTGGCGATGGGCAGGGACAGCCCGGTCGGGTCGGCCCAGCAGGTGGCGAGGAACTCGAAGCCGTAGAGGCCGACCTTCGCGGCCTCCTGGATCACCGGCCACGGGGTGTCCTCGCGTTCGTCCCACTCGGCGGCGGCCGGGCGCACGACCTCGGCGGCGAAGCCGTGCACCCAGTCGCGTAGATCCCGCTGTTCCTCGTTCAGGTCGAGCGAGAACTCGGCCATGTCAGGCCTTGGGGATGTCGAACAGGTTGGCGATGTTGGCGGCGAGGCCGAGGTCGCCCTTCGCCTTCAGCTTGCCGGTCATGAACATCATGACCGGGTTGGCGCCGCCGGAGACGATCTTCAGGAACTCGACCGGGCCCATGGTGAGGCTCAGCTTCGGGTCGTGCTGCGGGGTCTCGTTCACCTCGCACTTGCCGTCGGCGATGGCCACCTCGTAGGTGTCGCTGCCGCCGTCGGGGCGACCGGTGATGATCCAGTGGATGACCGCGTTGGTGGAGCCGGCCCGGTCCGCGCGGAACAGCGACGGCATCCGGCCGAACACCTCACCGAGGACCTTGCCGCGCAGCTCGCCGGCCATCACCTGGGCGATCTTGTCGTCCGGGGTGGACTTGACCAGCTGGGCGAACTCCTTGGGCCCGACGTTGGCGAAGTTGGCCGGGTCGAAGTCAGTCATGAGACGCGCCTTCCGGAAGATTTGGCTACTCGTGCGTAACCCTACGCACGAGTAGGTATGCTCGCAAGGTGTCCACGCCTCCCGCGTTCAAGCGCCTCCCGCGCGCCGTACGCGAGCAACAGATGCTCGACGCGGCCGTGAAGGTCTTCTCCCGGCGCGGCTTCCACGCCGCCAGCATGGACGAGATCGCGGAGGACGCCGGCATCTCCAAACCCATGGTGTACGCGTACCTCGGCACCAAGGAGGAGCTCTTCGTCGCCTGCCTGCACCGGGAAGGGACCCGGATGATGCAGGCCATCGCCGGTGCCGCCGCCCCCGACCTGCCGGCCGACGAGCGGCTGTGGCGTGGACTCAAGGCGTTCTTCGGCTTCGTGGGCGCGCACCGCGACGGCTGGGCGGTGCTCTACCGGCAGGCCCGCGGCGAGCAGCCGTTCGCCGGTGAACTGGCCACCATGCGCGCCCGGCTGGTCGAGGTGGTCGCCGGGATGCTCGACCACGCGCTGCGCGAGGAGGGTCGCGAGATCGCGCCCACCGACCTGGAGGTCGTCGCGTACGCCCTGGTCGGCGCGACCGAGTCGCTGGCCGACTGGCTCGCCGACCACCCGGAGGCCGACCCGGAGAAGACGGCCACCCGGATGATGAACGTGGCCTGGCTCGGCGCCGCCCAGCTTCTGCACGGCGTCACCTGGCGTCCGCCGGTCGACTGACGGCCTCGGCGGAGAAAGCCTCGGTGTCCGGCGTCGCACGGCGGCGGTTGCGCAGCCAGCGGGCCACCTCGACGACCACCGTCACCGTCAGGGCGAGGCCCAGACCGAGCAGGAGACCGCGAAGAGGATCCTGCTCGAACGCCAGCCCGCCGACGTAGCCGACCAGCGCCGAGTAGAGCCCCCACGAGCCGGCGGCGAGCGCGTCGAAGGCCAGAAAACGTCGCCGGGGGAACCGCACCGCACCCATGGTGAGGGTGACCGCGGTCCGGCCGCCCGGCACGTAGCGGGCCACGGTGAGGATCAGACCACCGCGCGTCGCGATTCCCCGACGGGCCCGGTCGATGGCCCTTGAGCGTCGGCCGTCGGCCGGCAGCCGGCCCAGCAGTCGCGCTCCGCCGCCCCGCCCGATGGCGTACGAGACGTGGTCGCCGACGAGCGCCCCGGCGGCGGCCACCACGATGACCGCGGGCAGGTACGGCGTTCCCGAGGCGGCGAACACCCCGGCCGTGATCACCGCCGTCTCGCTCGGCACCACCGGAAAGAAGCCGTCGAGCACGGCGATGGCGAAGAGGGCCAGGTACACCCAGGGCGAGGACATCGTGTCGTGCAGCAGGTCGAGCAGATCCATGATCCTGATGCTGCTGTCCGGGGCGGCCCCCGCCATCGGCCAGTGGTCAGGCGGGCGACACTACTTAGGTAGCTGTCGGCCCGGACGACGGCTCAGGGTGTTCCCCCACCACACCCCCGTCCTGTGCCGCGAGGCGGGCCGGCCCGTCCACCAAGCCCTACGCTCGCTGCGTGGCATCCACCACCGTCGCCGTCCGGCGAGCCTTCCAGCGGTACGCCTCGCTGCTGCTCGCGGTCGTGGTCGGGGCAGCGGTGTGGGCCAGCGCGGCCGGTGACCTCGGGGTCCGCTCGCCGCTGCCGGGCGTCGTCACGCTGGTCCTCGCCGTCGCCTCCGGCTGGGCCAGCGCTGCCGTGGGTACCCGTCGCTGGCCGTTGTTCCTGGTCGCGGCGGTTGGTTGGCTGGTGCTCGCCGCCGCGGCGGCCGGGGTGGTCGCCTCGTACCAGGCGGGGGTGCGGCTGCGGGGCCGCCAACTTGCCGGCTACCTCGTCGGCGTCGCCGTGGTGCTCGGCGGTGGGGTCGTGGTCGGGCAGCAGGTGGGTGGCGTACGCCGGATCACCACCGCGACCACCGGCAACGTGCTGCTGCTCGCCGTCTGCCTGGTCGGGCTTCCGTTGCTCTTCGGCCTCTGGATCCGCGCGCGTCGGGACACTCTCGCCGCGCTGCGGGACCGGGCCGAACGGCTGGAGCGCGAGCGGGAGGCCCACGCCGACCGGGTCCGCGCCGAGGAGCGGACCCGGATCGCGCGGGAGATGCACGACGTGGTGGCGCACCGGGTCTCGCTCATGGTCGTGCACGCCGGGGCCCTGGAGGTGACCGCCGCGAACCCGGCGACCGTCGAGACCGCCGCGCTCATCAGGACGACCGGCCGGGCGGCGCTCACCGACCTGCGTGAGGTGCTGGGTGTGCTCCGCCAGGCCGAGGCGGCGTTGTTGCCGGAGCGGGGGCTCGACGCGCTGGACGAGCTGATCGGGGAGTCCCGTGCCGCCGGTCTGCGGGTGTCCCGGGAGGACGAGGGCGCGCCGACCGCACTGCCCGCGACGTTGGGGCGCACCGCGTACCGGGTCGTCCGCGAGGCGTTGACCAACGTGCGCAAGCACGCGGCCGACGCCGAAACGGTCGTTCGCCTGCGCTTCCTCCCCGACGGGCTGGAGGTCGTCGTGCGCAACGGTCCGTCCGTGGCCGGGCCGGAGCTGCCCGGTGCCGGGCAAGGGCTGCTCGGGCTGCGGGAGCGGGTGGAACTGCTCGGCGGCCGGCTGGACGCGACGTCCGTCGACGGCGGTTTCCTGGTCCGGGCCCTGCTCCCGCTGGCGGGTGTGGCGTGATCCGGGTGCTGGTCGTCGACGACGAGCAGCTCGTCCGCGCCGGGCTACGGCTCATCCTCGAGGCGGCGAAGGACATCACCGTGGTCGGCGAGGCGGCGAATGGCGCCGGCGCGCTGGAGCAGGCCCACCGGTTGCGCCCCGACGTGGTGCTGCTCGACGTGCGGATGCCGGGCGTCGACGGGCTGACCGTCGCGCCGGAGTTGGTCGCCGCCGGCCCGAGGGTGATCATGCTGACCACCTTCGACCTCGACGAGTACGTGCACGGGGCGCTGCGTGCCGGTGCGGTCGGCTTCCTGCTCAAGGACACTCCGCCCCACGAGTTGGCCGCCGCCGTCCGTACGGTGGCCGCCGGCCACGCGATGCTGGCCCCGACGGTGACCCGGCGGCTGATCAGCTCGTTCGCCGAGCGAGGTCCGGCCCGTCGGGACGCGGCTCGCGAACGGCTCGCCGCGCTCACCGGACGGGAGCTGGAGATCGTGCGGGAGGTGGCACGCGGGCACGGCAACGCCGAGATCGCCAGGCGGCTGACGATGAGCGAGGCCACCGTGAAGGCGCATGTCAGCCGGGCGCTGGCGAAACTGCACGTGGGCAATCGGGTGCGGTTGGCGATCCTGGTGCACGACGCCGACCTGCTGTGACGTGCCCCGGTGGCCGGGCGGCGATCACCGGCGGGAGGCCGCGCGCCGGTGTGCCTGGCGGCGTAGCCACCGGATCCCCTCCAGGCCGAAGGTGATGACGAGGGAGACTCCCACCCCGACCAGTACGCCCTTCACCGGGTCGCGTTCGAAGGCCAGCCCGCCGAAGTATCCGAGCAGGCCGCAGTACACGGCCCAGGTGAACGCCCCGATGCTGTCGTAGAGCAGGAACGCGCGGCGGGAGTAGCCCACCGCGCCCATGGTGAGGGTGACGGCGGTCCGGCCACCCGGGACGTACCGGCTGGTGGTCAGGATCATCCCGCCCCGGCGGTCCACCGCGCGGCGGGCCCAGTCGGAGCTGGCTCGCCGGCGGCTGCCGTCGGGCAGCCGGGCCAGCCGGCTCGCGCCACCGCCGCGCCCGATGGCGTACGAGATGTGGTCGCCGACCAGCGCGCCCACGCCAGCGCTGACGATCACGAGGGTGAGGCTGGGGTGACCGCCGCTGGCGGACAGCACCCCGGCGGTGATCACGGCGGCCTCGCCGGGCACCGCAGGGAAGAACGCGTCGACCGCGGTGAGGCCGAAGATCACCAGGTACACCCATGGCGAGGTGACCGTCCCACGGAGGAGGTCGAGCAGGGCGTCCATGCCCCCATGTTTGATGGCTCGGCGGCGGTCGGTGGCGCTTCGCCGACATTGCGCCGAATGGTCATCCGATCACCCCCTTGGCGCGGGCGACGAACTCCCGCACCTCGGGGGCATGGCCTCGCTCACTGCTTCTCGCTGCTGGGCGGAGGGTAGTGGGCGCCGTTGAAGGTGACTCGCAGCGAGTACACCGAGGTTCCGGCGGTGATGAACAGGTGGTTGCGTTTCGGCCCACCGAAGGCGAGGTTGGCTACCGGTTCGGGTAGCAGCAGCTTGCCGATCAGGGTTCCGTCGGGATCGAAGCAGTGCACACCGTCCCAGGCCCCCGCCCACACCCGCCCAGCGTCGTCGAGACGGATGCCGTCGAAACGGCCGAAGTCGCACTCAGTGAAGATCTTCCCACCGCTGAGGCTGCCATCGGCGGTGACGTCGAAGACGCGGATGTGACTCGGGTCCTGTCGGGTGTCCACCACGTAGAGCTGCTGTTCGTCGGCCGAGAACGCCAGGCCGTTGGGGCGGCTGAAGTCATTCGCGACGACGCGCATGTCGCCCGTCGCAGGGTCCAGGCGGAACACGTAACAGGCGCCGTCGAACTCGTTGTCGCCTCTGTTGCCCTCATAGTCGTTGTGGATGCCGTAACTCGGGTCGGTGAACCAGATCGTGCCGTCGGCGCGGACGACCACGTCGTTGGGGCTGTTGAGCCGCTTGCCCTGGAAGCCGTCGGCCAGCACGGTGATCGTGCCGTCGTGCTCGGTGCGGGTGACCCGCCGATTGCCCTGCTCGCACGTGACAAGCCGACCCTGGCGGTCCACGGTGTTGCCGTTGGCGTAGCCCGAGCCGTGGCGGAAGACGCCGACAGCGCCGGTGGTCTCATCCCAGCGCAGCATCCGGTCGTTGGGGATGTCGCTCCACACCAGGTAGCGGCCTGCCGGAAAATACGCCGGCCCCTCAGTCTTGCGTGCGCCGCTGTGTAGCAGTTCGACGACAAAGTCGCCGTCGCAGCCACGGAACCGCTCATCCAGCAGGCGGAATTCAGTGGGAACAGTGTCGGTCATCGCCATCCCTCCCCTTGCGCCGGAGCACCATTCGGCAAAGGCACGTGGAAACCATACCTGGTATGGTAGGCGCGCCGGTCAACCGAATTTCGTTCAACGGAGATGCCTCGGTGGTAGATGACATCGACCGCGCGCTGCTGGCGCAGCTGCAGCGCGACGCCACCCAGTCCTATGCGGCACTGGCCAAGGCGGTGGGACTGTCCGCCGGCTCCGCCCATGACCGCGTACGCAAACTGCGCGAACGCGGCGTGATCCGCCGGACCACCGTCGACGTCTCCCCGGCGCTCGTCGGCCGTGGCGTGTCGGCGTTCGTGATGGTCAGTGCCGACTCCTGGATGGGCGACGCCCGGACCAGCGACGCGCTTGCGGCTATTCCCGAGATCCAGGAAGCGCACATCATCGCCGGCGCGGCATCACTGCTGGTGAAGATCCGTACCGCGACGACCGAAGACCTGCAAGCGGCGCTGCGCCGCATCTTCGGGGTCGACGGCGTCACCGGCACCCAGGCCATGGTCGTGCTGGAGACGTTCTTCGAGCGTTCGGTGAGCGTGCTCGACCAGCCCAGCGAACCGCACCCGCCGGACGCCGACGCGCCGCTACGTTGAGACCGAGCCGACCAGGGCCGGTGGGGCGAGCAGCGGACCGCACGGGATCTTGTCGTCGGCGGTGGGCCCGTGCGAGGTCAGCACCACCGGTGTGGCCAACTCCGCGCCCACCGCCTCGGCCCAGTCGGCCGGAGCGTCGTCGTACACCGGGCGGGAGCGCAGCAGGCGGTCGGTGAGCGCGGCCTGCCGGTCCAGGTCGCCGGGCGGGCCGGGGATGAGCCGGTCGCCGGTGTCGTAACGACGGCAGATCCGCAGGTCGGGACCGGCGAGGTCGAGATGGGTCAGCGCCAGGCCGTCGACCCCGCCGGCCGCCGCGAGGGCGTACCGGTGGGCGACGGCGTCGAAGTGGCCGAACCGGAACCGGCCCTGCCACGGGTTCGTCGGGTTGTGCCCGTCGACGAAGGGCAGCGTCGGGTCCTCGGTCACCAGCGGGCCGGGACCGTGCCGGGTGGTGACGGTCCGCAGCACGCCGATCCGGGTCAGCTCGCCGGCCTGTCCCGCCTCGGCGAGCAGCCGGTCGACGTTGGTGAACGTGGTGGTGCTCCACGTCGTGTACGGGTGGAAGCCGTGCCACTCGTCGAGCAGCACCCCCTGCGCGCCCTCGAAGACGCAGGTCCCCGAGCGCAGCGCCCCGGCGAGCCAGGTCCGGTCGACGATGGCGACCCGGCCGGCGAACCCGGTGTACGCGGGCAGGCAGTCCTGCACCGGCGGCGCGTCCAGCGGGCCGAGTTCGACGGTCAGCCGGTCCCGCAGAACCGTCAACCGGCGGCGCAGCAGGGCAGGACGCCGGCAGTCGCCGACCCGGGGCGCGTCCTCGGGGTGGGCGAGGCCGTACGCGACGGTCTCGCCCACCCCCAGCCCGCAGGAGCCGTGCCGGTCGGCGCCCCGGGCGATTTCCCGGGCCCGGTTGGCGGCCCGGTGGTACGGGGTGGCGAGCAGCGCCTCGGAGTCGACGGTCAGCCGGTCCAGCGCGTCGGCCACCCCGACCGTGGCGAGATGGTCGGCCTCGGCGGCCAGGGCCAGCGGATCCACCACCACGTGCCGGGAGAGGTGCGTCCCGACGCCGGGGTGGAACGTGCCGGCGCCGAACTGCGCGAACGTGTGGTGCCGCCCGTCGCGCAGGACGACGTTGTGCGCCGCCTGCGCGCCCCCGTTGAAGCGGACCACCGTGTGCACCGGGCGGGTGGCGCAGAGCCAGTCCACGACCGTGCCCTTGCCGGCGTCGCCGAAGCCGAGGTCGACCACCGCCACGTGATTCACAGCCGGGTCACCCCGCCGGTGGTGTCGTGGAACGCCGGCAGCGTCGACACCTCGGCCCGCCGACCCCGGCCGAGGCGGGCCAGCGCCTTGGACACCGTGCCGGTGGCGCCGGAGCCGGCGCGGTCCAGGTGGCGCAGGCCCTCGTCCAGGTCGATGGCCTGCTCGCCGAGGCCGATGGTGACCGCGATGGTCTCGCAGACCGCGTCCAGGTCGTCGAGCACGACGGCGTTCTGCCCGAGCAGGTCCCGCCAGAAGTCGAGCACCTTCGTGTTGCCGGCGTGGCTGCTGCCGGCGGGGAGCAGGTAGTAGGTGTCCCACCGCCGGGTCACCTCGTCGACGATCTGGCGCAGCGCCACGTCCTCGCCCAGGTTGTCACCGATCAGGCCGGCCACCTCCCGCGCCTTGACCCGCTGGTACGCCAGTTCGTCGCCGATGACGAACAGGTAGCCGCGCCGGCCGCGCTTCTCCCAGTTGTCGGTGGCGGTGTGCCGGGCCATGAAGTACAGGGCCAGCTCGTACGACTCGCTCATCTGCCCGCCGCCACCACCTTCGAGGACGATCCGGCCGAGGTCGTCGTCCATCCGGTTGTCCGACTCGAACTGGCCCACCTGCAGGGGCACCCGGTCGCAGGTGGCGTCGCCGATCGCGCCGAACATGATCTGCGGGTCGCTGGCGTAGCCCTGCCGTTGCAGGAGCCCGAGCAGTTGCGGCAGCTTGGTCTGCAAAACCCGCGGCACCATGCGCATCGAGCCGGTCACGTCGAAGAGCACCGCGACGGGCGTCGAGCGGGGGTGTTCGGCGGAGTCGCGGCTCTCCCGGGTCGCGTCGCGGGGGTCGAGCGCGGGGTGCACGGTCCGTGCCCCGCTGTCGCTGTAGGAGAACGCGCTGCGGCCGGTGGAGCGCCGGTAGCGGTCGGCGGCGTCGTACACGTCGGTGGACCAGGTTCCACTGCCCATGACAGCTCCTTTAGAGGGTGAAGGGTCGGAAGGTGCGTGGCCCGTAGAGCCGGTCCAGCACCTGGTCGAGTTCGCGCAGCAGGCCCCAGGCGTCGTCGGGCCGGCCGCGCAGGGAGGTCTGCCGGCAGCCCTGCGCGAAGGCGTTTAGCTCACGGGGTGCGCGCGGCCCCATCAGCCAGCTCATGCACGCGCTGGCCATCGCGAGGTCGGTGCCCGGACCGCAGGGCTGCCTGCGCGGCACCTCCTGCGGGTACCAGTCCTCGTGGTCCGGCACGAGCGCCGGGACCCTGGCACCGGCCGGGGCCGAGAAGCACCAGTCGACGAGCACCACGCCGTGGGCGTCCGGCTCGATCAGCACGTGTCGCGGCAGCACCGCGCCGTGCACCACGCCCGCCCGGTGGGCCAGGCCGAGCACCACCAGCAGTCGCCGCCACATCCAGGCCACGTCCCGGGCGTCCAACCCGTCGGGGTACGCGCGCCGCACCGCGTCGAGGTCGTGCAGGCCGGGCGCGGTGGCGAGCACGGTGATCCGCCGTTCCGCGCCGGTCGCGGGGTCGCGGTGCGCGAATTCGTCGACGAGCCGGGGTACGTACGGCAGGTAGCGCGGGTCGCCGCGCTCGGCGATGGTGTGCAGCGCGTGTGCCTCCCGCGCCATCAGGTCGTTGTCGGTGGGGCGTCGGGGGAGCTTGAGCAGCCGGTCGTCGCCGACGTCGTACAGGTCGGCCAGGTCGCCCGAGTGCGCCGGCGTGCCGAGCCGGTAGTCGCCGAGGACGGTGGTCCGCCGGGCCTGCCACCGGGTCGTGACGTGGACGAACGCGTCGAGGGCGTCGGCGCGTACCCCCGGGTCTGTCGGCAGCCGGTCGGGGTGCAGGGCCGCGACCAGCTCGCGGTAGCGGCGGGCCGGCTGGTCGGCGCCGAACAGCTCGGCGTCGGTGCGGGCGGCCGTGACCAGGTCGATGGCCTCGGCGGTCCTCATCGCACCGTCTCCTCGCGGGCCGGTCGCAGCAGCGCCGGGTGCAGCAGCCGGGCGTCGCCGGCCCGGTAGAGCCGGGCGCGGGGGCCGCCTCGGGTGCCGCCGCGCTCGGTGCTCGCGCCGGTGCTCTCCACGAAGCCCGGCACCGAGAGCACCTTGCGGTGGAAGTTGCCGGCGTGCAGCGGGTGACCCCAGACCGTCTCGTAGACGGCCCGCAGCTCGCTGATGGTGAACTCGGCGGCGAGAAAACGCGTGGCCAGCGGGGTGTACTCCAGCTTGGACCGGGCCCGCTCCAGCGCGTCGTCGATGATCCGGCCGTGGTCGAAGGCGAGCTGCCGGCTGGTCAGCGCCGTGACCGGCAGCCAGATCGCCTCGTCGGCGTCCGAGCCGGCGGCGGCGTCCGGCAGGTCGGGAGCGAACGCGAGGTGCGCGATCGAGACGACGCGCATCCGCGGGTCACGGTCGGGAGCGCCGTAACTGCCCAACTGCTCCAGGTGTACGCGGCGCAGCTCCTCGCCGCCGAGCCCGGTCTCCTCGGCCAGCTCCCGTCGCGCGCCGGCCGTCAGGTCCTCCTCGGGGCGGACGAACCCGCCGGGCAGCGCCCAGTGCCCCGCGAAGGGTGCCTGGCCACGCCGGATGAGCAGCAGGTGCAGTTGGCCGTCGCGAATGGTCAGTGCCACCACGTCGACGGTCACGGCGACCGCCGGGTAGTCCCGAGGGTCGTACGCGGCCAGGAATCGCTGCTCGTCAACCATGTCTCTCTCAATCTGAGAACATCTCGCTGTGAGAACAACTTAGCGCAGACGTGCGCCCCTGCCAACCCCTTGGATCGGCAGGGGCGCGTCAGCGCACGAGACCCACCAGGTGCGGCCGGCCGCCGGAGTCGTGCAGGGCGAACCCGTCGTCCGGCAGGAGGGCGAAGTTCACCGTGCTCGGCAGCGGTACGGGCAGCTTGAAGGCCACCTCGACGGTGTAGGCGTCCGGCAGCCGCGTCTCGAGCGCGGCCAGGCATCGCGCCTTGCTCCACATGCCGTGCGCGATCGGTTGGCGGAAGCCGAACAGTCGCGCGCCGAGCCGGGAGGTGTGGATCGGGTTGTGGTCCCCGGAGACGCGCGCGTACTCGGTGCCCACCCGGGGCTCGACCCGCCACCGGGCGGTGGCCGTGGGCGGTGTCGGACGTTCGCCCCGCTCGCGGCCGCCGGGTGTGCGCTCGCGGCCCAGGTACGTCGAGACGCCGCGCCAGACCTCCTCCCCGTCGACCGAGCCGACCAGCACCACGTCCACCTGCCGCCCCCGGTCGTGCGGGCGCAGGTCCTGGGCGTACGTGGTGAAGTCGAGGGTCTCGTCGGCGGTGATCGGGCGATGGATGGTGATCCGGTTGCCGACGTGCACCACGCCGGTCAGCGCGATGGGGAAGCCGGGCGTGGTCATCAGCCGCAGGGCCAGCGGAAAGCCCAGGATGTGCGGGTACGTCCCGGGCAGCCGGTCGGTGAGCCGGAACCCGCACACCCGGTCGTAGTCGGCCAGGTGGGCCCGGTCGACCCGCACGCCGCGAACGGCGAGCTCGACCGCCGGCAGGTCGTTGCTCTTCCGCCCCCGGCCCAGGCCCGGCAGCGCGCCGAGCGCAGCCCGCCGGTAGAGCGCCCCGGCGGCCGGCATCCGGGCCAGCTCGACGAGCTCGCGGCCACCCGTGCCGGCCGGCCCGTGGCCGCCCAGGTCGGTGGTCACCTCGGTTGCCGACGCGCTCAGGTCGTGTGTCTGCTCGACGCTCGGGTCGGCGTCGGTGGACTCCGGCCGGCGGATCGCGTCCAGGGTCTCCCGCGACAGGATCTCGGTCGGGCCCTCGATCAGCTCGTGGACCGACAGGTCGTCCGGCTCTCTCTTGCGGCCCATCACGCCCCCAGCAGACTCTGGCCGCAGACCCGGACCACGTTGCCGCTGATCGCGCCGCTCGCCGGCCAGGCCAACCAGCCGATCGTCTCGGCCACGTCCACCGGCAGCCCGCCCTGGGCCAGGCTGTTCATCCGTCGGCCCGCCTCGCGGACGACCAGCGGGATGCGGGCGGTCAGCCGGGTCTCGATGAAGCCGGGCGCCACGGCGTTGACGCTGATCCCCCGGTCGCGCAGGGCCGGGGCGAGAGAGTCGACCAGGCCGATCACGCCGGCCTTGCTGGTGGCGTAGTTGGTCTGACCCCGGTTGCCGGCGATCCCGGCGATCGAGGACACCCCGATGATCCGCCCGCCGGCCGGGATCAACTCCCGTTCCAGCAGTACGTCGTTGATGCGCTCCTGACTGGACAGGTTGACGTCGATGACCTGGTCCCACCGGTCGGCGTCCATCCGGCCGAGCGTCTTGTCGCGGGTGATGCCCGCGTTGTGCACCACCGCGTCGACGCGCCCGTGCCGGGTGGCCAGGTGGTCGGCGAGCCGGGTCGGCGCGTCCGGGGCGGTCAGGTCGAGCTGGACCGCCGTACCGCCGATGTCGTTCGCGACCGCCGCGAGGGCGTCCCCGGCCGCCGGGATGTCCAGCGCGACCACCTGGGCGCCGTCGCGGGCGAGGACCCCGGCCAGGGCCGCGCCGATTCCCCGGGCGGCCCCGGTGACCAGCACGACCTGCCCGTCCAGCGGACGGTTCCAGTCGTCCGGGGCGGTCGCCGTGCCGGTGCCGACCCGGACGACCTGCCCCGAGACGTACGCGGACCGGCCGGACAGCAGGAACCGGAGGGTCGCTTCGAGGCTGGTGGCATCACCGTCCCGAGCCACCTGGACGAGCTGGGCCGTGGTGCCCCGGCCGAACTCCTTGCCGATGCTGCGGACCAGCCCTTCCAGGGCCCGCTGGGCGGTCGCCTCGCGCGGGGTCGGGCACTCACCGGGCGGGGTGCCGAGCACGATCACCCGGCCGCTGGGCAGCAGGGTGCGGGCGTGCGGGTGGAAGAAGTCGTAGAGCTGGCGCAGTTGCGTCGAGTCGGTGATGCCGGTCGCGTCGTACCCGAGAGCGCCGAAGCGGTCCTGCCCCTCGGCCGTGCCGCCGTCGCGCAGCTCGACCCCGGCGGCGGTCAGGATCGTCCGGACCGGCTCGGCGAGTCGGCCGCCGTCGGCCGCGCCGAGCAGCGCCGGGCCGGGCAGCAGCGGGTCGCCGGGCTGGTGCCGGCGCAGTCGCGGCGGATCGGGCAGCCCGAGACGCTTCACCAGCGTGCGGCCGGCGGCCGATTGGACGAAGCTCGCGTACCTGTCGGTCATGGGCGTAGCCTACTGGCGAGTAAGGTTCGAGCAACACTCGCGAGGAGGCGGATCGTGCAGAGCATCCGGAGGGTCGCGGTCATCGGGGGCAACCGCATCCCCTTCGCCCGTTCCAACTCCCGCTACGCCGACGCGTCCAACGCCGACCTGCTCGGCGCGGCGCTCGACGGTCTGATCGCCCGGTACGGGCTGGCCGGGCAGCGGGTCGGCGAGGTGGTCACCGGGGCGGTGCTCAAGCACTCCCGCGACTTCAACCTCACCCGCGAGGTCGTCCTCGGATCCCGGCTCGACCCGCACACCCCGGCGTACGACATCCAGCAGGCCTGCGGCACCGGCCTGGAGGCCGCGATCCTCGTCGCCAACAAGATCGCCCTCGGTCAGCTCGACGTGGGCATCGCCGGCGGTGTCGACACCACCTCCGACGCGCCGCTCGCGGTCAACGAGGACATGCGTCGTACGCTGCTCAAACTCAACTCCGCCCGCACGGTCGGCCAGCGGCTGAAGATCGCCGCGAAGCTGCGCCCGCTCCAGCCGTTCAAGCCGGACATCCCCCGCAACGCCGAACCGCGCACCGGCCTGTCCATGGGTGACCACGCCGCCCAGACCGCGCTGCGCTGGCAGATCGACCGGCGCTCCCAGGACGAGCTGGCACTGCGCTCGCACCAGCGGCTCGCCGCCGCGTACGACAAGGGCTTCTTCGACGACCTGATGACGCCGTACCTGGGCCTGACCCGCGACCAGAATCTCCGCCCGGACACGAGCGTGGAGAAGCTCGGCGCCCTCAAGCCGGTCTTCGGCACCCGCGGTCCGGACGCCGAGCAGGCCACCATGACCGCCGGCAACTCCTCGCCGCTCACCGACGGCGCGTCCACCGTGCTGCTGGCCAGCGAGGAGTGGGCTGCCGCGCACAACCTGCCGGTGCTGGCCTGGTTCAGCTGGTCGGAGACGGCGGCCGTCGACTTCGTACACGGCGACGAAGGGCTGCTGATGGCCCCCGCGTACGCGGTGCCCCGGATGCTGGCCCGCGCCGGGCTCACGTTGCAGGACTTCGACTACTACGAGATCCACGAGGCGTTCGCCTCGCAGGTGCTGGCGACCCTGGCCGCCTGGGAGTCGCCGGAGTTCTGCAAGGACCGGCTCGGCCTGGACGCCCCGCTGGGCGCGATCGACACCGACCGGCTCAACGTCAACGGTTCGTCGTTGGCCGCCGGGCACCCGTTCGCCGCGACGGGTGGGCGGATCGTCGCCACGCTGGCCAAGCTGCTCGCCGAGAAGGGCAGCGGACGCGGGCTGATCTCCATCTGCGCGGCTGGCGGCCAGGGCGTGACCGCCATTTTGGAGCGTTGAGCGCTCGATCGTCCCTTACCGGGGTGACCGCCAGCAGGCGTTAACGGACTGTTCAGCGGGCCGTCCGCAGGCGGTGGGTTTACCACGCGACGGTGATCAGCGCCGCGTCCTCGACGCGGCGCTGATCACTCCTGCGTGCGGAACGGGGCCGTATCTCCATGGAGTCCGTCGTCCCCGGGACGACCACCCTGTCGGTGGTCATCCCGATGTTCAACGAGACCGCTGTCATCCCGGCCCTGGTGGCCCGACTGCGGCCGGTGCTCGACGCGCTCGGCGTCGACTACGAGGTGGTCGCCGTCGACGACGGCAGCGCCGACAACACCGTGTCGGTGCTCTTCGACCACGGCCGGAACTGGCCGCAGTTGCGGGTGCTCCGGCTCCGGCGCAACAGCGGTCACCAGGCTGCGTTGACGGCGGGCCTGCACCGGGCCGTCGGCCGGTGGATCGTCAGTCTCGACGCCGACCTGCAGGACCCGCCCGAGGCCATCGCCGAGATGCTGCGGGTGGCCCGGACGGACGCCGTGGACGTGGTCTACGGCGTCCGGGCGGACCGCAGCACCGACACCATCTTCAAGCGCAACACCGCCCGCGCCTACTACTGGGTGATGCGGCGGATCGTGGGCGCCGACCTGCCCGCCCAGGCCGGTGACTTCCGGCTGCTCAGCCGGGACGTCGTCGAGGTGCTGCGGCGGCTGCCGGAACGCGCGCCGGTCTACCGGCTGCTGGTGCCGTCGCTCGGCTTCCCCAGCGCCGAGGTGCGCTACACCCGCGCGGCGCGGGCCGCCGGGGAGACCAAGTACCCGCTGCGTCGGATGGTCGCGCTGGCCTGGGAGAGCACGGCGAACTTCTCGGCCGCGCCCTTGCGCCTGGCCACCTGGATGGGGATGTCGAGCTTCCTGCTCTGCCTGGCCCTGATCGTCTTCGGCATGGTCGTGCACGTCTCCGGTGCCACCATCCCCGGCTGGACCTCGATGTTCGTCGCGGTGCTGTTGCTCAGTGGGGTGCAGTTGGTCTGTCTCGGCCTGCTCGGCGAGTACGTCGGCCGGATCTACGCGACAGTGCAGAACCGGCCCGCCTTCCACATCGGGTTCGACTCCCGGGACGGGGTTCCGGGCGCGGAGGCAGATGCACGTGATCGTGTCGGTGACGACGTTGTCCGCCTCCGTGGCTGACGCCCTGCTGGCCGAACGGGTCGACACTCCGGCCCCAGCCTCGGCCCCGCACCGGAACGCTCTCGTGCCGATTCTCAGCACGCTTCCGTGGGTGCTCGTGATCGGCGCGCTGCTCGTGGTCTGGTCACGGGGCAGCGTGCCGGTGCCGGACCTCGCGGCGTTCTCCGCGTACTGGGCGTTCGCGCTGGTGCTGCCCGGAACCCTGGTGCACCGCGCGCTGCGCGGCGGTCGCGGCAACCTCCCCGAGGACCTCGGCTTCGGCGCGGCCACCGGCCTGCTGTTGGAGATCGTCGCCTGGGCGTTGGCAGCGGCGACCGGTCAACAGACCCTGCTGCGGTGGTGGCCGCTACCCGTACTCGTCGCGTTCGCCGCCGTGCCCAGGCTGCGCCGGCACTGGCGGGTCGGCGAGCGCCGTCCGCTGCCGGTCGGTTGGCACTACGGCATGGGCGCGGCGCTGCTGGTGGTGCTGGCCTGGGGGTACGTCCAGTGGCGGATGGTCCCGCTGCCTCCGGTGTCCGGCGGCTACTACCAGGACGTGCTCTACCACCTGGGTCTGGTGCAGGAGTTGACCCGGGCGATGCCGTTCGAGTTGCCGCACGTCGCGGGGGAGGCGCTGCGCTACCACTACCTCTCCGACGCCCACATCGCCAGCGGCAGCATGATCACTGGCATCGCGCCGACGACGGTGCTGCTGCGACTCTGGTTGGTACCGGTGGTCGGCGTGGCGGTGGTGCTCGCGGCCGGGCTCGCCCGCGACCTGAGTGGAGCGGTCTGGGCCGGTCCGGTGGCCGCCCTCACCGCTTTCACCGGTGCGGCGGTCACGCTCGGCTCGCCCGTGGGTGCGTCCGGCGAGATGCCGCTCTCCTACGCCAGCCCCTCCCAGACGTACGTGCTGGTGCCGTTGTTGCTGCTGGCCGGGCTCGTTGTCGACGCGGCCAGGGGGCGTTCCCTCGGCCCGGCCTGGCCGCTGGTCCCGGCGCTCGGGCTGGTCTGTGCGGGGGCGAAGTCCAGCGCGTTGCCGCCGCTGATCGCCGGCCTGGGTCTCACCGCCGTGGTGTTCTGGTGGCGCAAGCGGCAGATCCCCCGACCCGCCCTGGTGGCGTTGGCCTGCCTGGTGGCGGCGATGGCGCTCGGTTTCCGGCTGTTCGCCGGTGGCGGGGCCTCCACCCTGCGCGTGCAGGCGTTGGCGTTGCTGCACTTCGTCGCCCCGTACGCCGAGACGCTCGGGCCGGGTGACGGGATCTGGCCGAGCGCACCGCTGCCACCGGGCATCAACGACGGTGGTGTCCTCGGATGGCTGCTGGCGTTCGCGGTGGTGGGCTGGTGGGTGCTGGGTCAGTCGCCACGGTGGGTGGGCATGGGCCTGCTCCGCGAGCGTGGGCACCGGGCCGATCCGGCGGTCTGGCTGCTCGCCGGCACGGTCCTCGCCGGGGCCGCCACCACCTGGGTGTTCCAGCACCCGTCGATCAGTCAGATCTACTTCTGGATGGGCGTCATCCCGATCGGCGTCGTGCTGACCACCTGGTCTCTCGCTGCGGCTCGGGCGCCCTGGCCGGTGCTGGTGGTGCCCGCCGTGGCCGGCGCGTTGGCGGGGCTCGCCACCGCCGGCACGGTGGTGGGTTTCGCCGTGCCGAGGATCAGCCGGCCCGGCACCCCCACCACCTCGACGATCGAGGGGTGGCTGCGGGTCCTGGGTCTCTCGGCCGCACGGTACGTGCTGTTCGTGGCGGTTGCCGCCGCGCTCGCCGTCGCAGTGTCGGCCCTGTGGGGGCGTCACGTTTCGGCGCCGGCAAATGCGGGAGCAGGTCGTCGGCGAACGGTGACGATCGCCGTGGCCGGGGTCACCGCGGCGCTGCTCGGTGCCAGCGCCGCCGTCGTGCTGGGCGGGACGGTTCGCTCGGTGCTGACCGAGCCGGGGCCGCCGGCCACCGGACCGCAGCCGTACGCGCTGACCGCCGCCGAGATGCGCGCGGCGCTGTGGCTTGACGACAACGCCGCCGACGATGACGTGGTCGCCACCAACGTCCACTGCCGGCCGGTGCGGACCACCCCGCACTGCGACGCCCGGGCGTTCTGGGTGACCGGGCTGGGCGGGCACCGCACGGTGGTGGAGAGCTGGGGCTACACCGACGCGGTGGTGGCCGCGCACGGCGTCGACAACCTGGGGTACGCCCGGCAGAACTTTCCCGATCAGGAGTTGCTCGCGCTCAACGACGGGGTGTTCAGTGCGCCGACCCTGGCCGACCTGGATCGGCTCCGGACGGAGTACGGGGTCCGTTGGCTCTTCGCCGACAGCAGGGCCGGTGCGGTGTCGCCGGAGCTGGCCCGGCTGGCCCAGATCCGGCTGGTCGCCGGCCCGGTGACCGTCTACGAGCTCACCCGATCCTGACCGCCTCCGGGGTCCGGCCCGGTCCAGGCGCCGGTCAGCGGGTGCGGGACAATGAGGTACGTGACGACGATCCCGAACGTGCTCGCCAACCGGTACGCCTCGCCCGAGTTGGTCGCCCTCTGGTCGCCCGAGGAGAAGGTCCGGATGGAACGGCGGCTGTGGCTCGCCGTGCTCCGCGCACAGCGTGACCTGGGCGTGGCGGTCCCGGACGGCGTGGTCGAGGCGTACGAGCGGGTGCTCGACCAGGTCGACCTCGCGTCGATCGCCGAGCGGGAGCGGGTCACCCGGCACGACGTGAAGGCCCGCATCGAGGAGTTCAGCGCGCTGGCCGGGCACGAGCACGTGCACAAGGGGATGACCTCGCGGGACCTCACCGAGAACGTCGAGCAGCTTCAGGTGCGTGCCTCGCTGGAGCTGATCCGGGACCGGGTGGTGGCGACCCTGGCCCGGTTGGCGTGGCTCGCGTACGAGCACTCCGAGCTGGTCATGACCGGCCGCTCGCACAACGTCGCCGCGCAGGCCACCACGCTGGGCAAGCGCTTCGCGTCGGCGGCCGAGGAGCTGCTCATCGCGTACGACCGGCTGGAGGAGCTGATCGCCCGCTACCCGCTGCGCGGCATCAAGGGCCCGGTGGGCACGGCCGCCGACCAGCTCGACCTCTTCGACGGCGACGCCGACAAGGTGGCCGAGCTGGAGCGACGGGTCGCCGAGCACCTGGGCTTCTCGCGGGTGCTGGACAGCGTCGGGCAGGTCTACCCGCGCTCGCTGGACTTCGACGTGCTGGCCGCGTTGGCGCAGACCGCCGCCGCGCCGTCGTCGCTGGCCACCACGATCCGGCTGATGGTCGGCCAGGAGCTGGTCACCGAGGGATTCAAGCCGGGTCAGGTCGGTTCCAGCGCGATGCCGCACAAGATGAACACCCGTTCGTCCGAGCGGGTGAACGGCTTCGCGGTCATCATCCGGGGTTACCTGTCGATGGTCGGCGAGCTGGCCGGCGACCAGTGGAACGAGGGGGACGTCTCCTGCTCGGTGGTCCGTCGGGTCGCCCTGCCGGACGCGTTCTTCGCCGCCGACGGGCTGTTCCAGACGTTCCTCACCGTGCTCGACGAGTTCGGCGCGTACCCGGCGGTGATCAACCGGGAGCTGGAGCGCTTCCTGCCCTTCCTGGCGACCACCAAGATCCTGGTGGCGGCGGTCCGGCGGGGCGTCGGCCGGGAGGTCGCCCACGAGGTGATCAAGGAGCACGCGGTCGCGGTGGCGCTGGCCATGCGCGAGAAGGGCGCCCCGGAGAACGACCTCTTCGACCGCCTGGCCGCCGACGGCCGCCTCGGCCTGTCCCGCGCCGACATCGACACCCTGGTAGCCGACCGCACAGCCTTCGTAGGAGCGGCCAAGTCCCAGGTGGAGCAGGTAACCCGCAGAATCACCAAGGTCGTGGAAACCCACCCCAACGCCGCCACCTACACCCCACCCCCCATCCTCTAACCCCCCGGTCCCCCCCCGGCCCCCCCTCTTGCGCCCCGCGCCCCCTTCTGGCCCGGTGATCAAGAGGTTCGCGTCAACTTTGATCTCCCTGGTGACGCAAACCTCTTGATCACCCGAGGTGGAGGGGAGGGGGAAGGGAGGTGGGGGTGGAAGGGAGGGGTGGGGTTTGGGCGGTCAGTCGCCGGTGGGGGTTTCGGCGGCTGTTCGTAGGGTGGGGGCGCTTGCTGGTTCGGCGATGCCGCCCAGGGACTCGGCGAAGGCGGGGTCGGTGGCGGTGTCCGCTGCCACCGCCGGCTGGTCGGGCGGCATGACCGCGGGCATCGTCGGTACGGCGACGACCGCCGTGCCGTACGCGCAGATCTCCATCCACATCTCGCCGCAGTCCCGGCTGTCGAAGCGCATACCGATCACGGCGTTCGCGCCGAGCCGCAGGGCCTCCTCGCCGAGGCGGGTCACCGAGTCGGTGCGCCACCGGGTCAGGTTGTCGGGCGCCATCGGGTCGTACGCGCCACCGCGCAGGTTCTTGACCCCCTCGCGGTACGGGTTGCGCGTCCTGGCCATCGATGACACCACCTCACCGAGAATCTGGCGGATCTCGTAGCCGGGCAGTTGCTCTGTCGTCACGACCAGCACGTTTCCGATGCTGTCAGGAGTTGGGCGACCCGATCGGGTGCCGTGTTCACCTGATCGGATGCTGCAAAACGGCGCGGCGCGGACGGCCGGCGCGGGGCCGACCATCCGCGCCGCACGGGCGCTAACCGTCAGACACCGGCCACCGAGGTGATCCAGGCCCGGTTGTACGCGACGCTGCCGTAGTTCTGGATGTTGTAGCCGTCGGCCGTGGAGGCCACGCCGACCTGCTGGCCGTTGTAGAACTGCGGGCCGCCCGAGTCGCCCCGCCAGGCGTTGCCGTTGATCCGGGTGCTGCGGATGGCCTGGCCGCCGTACGCGTCGGTGACGTTGGTGCTGGTCACCTGGACGGTGGCGGTCTTGAGCTGGCTGGACGCGGAGCAGCCGCTGTAGCAGGTCATGCCCCACCCGTAGATCGAGTTGGTCGAGCCGACCGGCGGGTTGCTGCTCGCCAGGGAGACCGTCGAGGTGCTGACGGTGCTGGACAGGCGCATGAGGGCCAGGTCGTTACGGGTGTAGGTGGCGCTGACGGTGCGGGTGACCCCACCGGAGGCGCGGTAGACGCTGCCGACCCGGACGGACATCGTGCCGCTGATGCAGTGCCGGGCGGTGAGCACCCACTGCGCGGCGATCACGCTGCCCGAGCAGGTGAACGAGCCGTTGCTCAGCACGGCGGCGGCCCAGGGGGCGGACGAGACGGTGCCGCCGCCGATGATGGGCTGGGGGCCGGCCGGGGCAGCGGACGCGCCGGACGCGGCGGCGAGGGCGCCGACCAGCGCCGTGCTGATCAGGGCGAGCAGGGGACGAACGCGCATCGGTGGACTCCTTGGGGCGGGTGGGGCCCGGGGTCGCCGGGTGCCCGGGGGCGACGACGGGAGGTCCCCATCGCCGCTGGCATCGAGCCATGTCGATGTACTGTAGGGCTGGCGGACATCGTTTTCAAGAAGCTGATCGAGTTCAGTCAATGTAACGATTCGGCTACCCGCTGCGCCGTATATGCCCTGCTGAGGCGGCCTGTGCCGGGTTGCCGCGCGCGCTCGCCGCCGGTTATGTGGATCACTGCCTGAACTGCGCCCGGCCGGTGCGTCCGCGACGGAATCTGCCAGGTACGCTGGCTGCGCTCGCCCGTTGTGGGTAGGCACCCAACTGCGTACACAGTCAGGAGTGCCCAGTGCCTCGCGTCGTCGTCGACGTCATGCTCAAGCCCGAGATCCTCGATCCGCAGGGCCAGGCCGTCGCAAACGCGCTGCCCCGGCTCGGCGTCAGCGACGTCGCCTCAGTCCGGATCGGCAGGCGGATCGAGATCGACTTCACCGGTGAACCGGACCTGGACCGGGCCCGGGAAATCGCCGACAAGCTGCTCGCCAACCCGGTCATCGAGGACTTCACCGTCCGCCTGGTCGAGACCGACGAGACCGCGGACGCCCGCTCGTGACCGCCCGGGTCGGTGTGGTCACGTTCCCCGGCTCGCTCGATGACGGGGACGCGGCCCGCGCCGTCCGGATCGCCGGCGCCGAGCCGGTCCGGCTCTGGCACGGCGACGAGAACCTGCACGGGGTGGACGCCGTCGTCCTGCCCGGCGGGTTCTCCTACGGCGACTACCTGCGCTGCGGGGCCATCGCCCGGTTCGCCCCGGTGATGGAGACGATCGTCGACGCCGCCCAGGGCGGTCTGCCGGTGCTCGGCATCTGCAACGGCTTCCAGATCCTCTGCGAGGCGCACCTGCTGCCGGGCGCGCTCACCCGCAACCAGCACCTGCACTTCCGCAACCGGGACCAGGTGCTGCGCATCGAGTCGGCCGGCACCGCGTGGACCAACGCGTTCCAGGCCGGCCAGGAGGTGCTGATTCCGGTCAAGAACGGCGAGGGCTGCTACGTCGCCGACACCGCGACGCTGGACCAGCTCGAAGCCGAGGGCCGGGTCGTCGCCCGCTACGTCGGCGGTAACCCGAACGGGTCGCAGCGCGACATCGCCGCGATCACCAACGCCGCCGGCAACGTGGTCGGCATCATGCCGCACCCGGAGCACGCGGTGGAGGCGCTCACCGGCCCCTCGCTGGACGGTCTCGGGTTCTTCACCTCGGTCCTCAAGCACCTGGTGGGGACCCCAGCGTGAGCATCGGTCAGCTCAACCGCCGCTCTGGCGGGCACGAGCGCAGCGAGGAGAGGTCATGACCACCCATCCGGACCCGGTACGGGACACTCCGGAGGCGTACTCCGCCCCGGCGCAGCCGACCGAGCCGCCGGCGCAGCCCACCGCCCCGGCGGTCGCTCCCGCGCAGCCGGCGAGCGCCGACTGGACCGACGGCGTGGACACCGTGCCCCGTGCCGGTGGCACCCCGGGCGAGCTTCAGCCGTACACCGAGCTGGGCCTGCGCGACGACGAGTACGACCGGATCCGGCAGATCCTCGGCCGCCGGCCCACCCAGTCCGAGCTGGCCATGTACTCGATCATGTGGAGCGAGCACTGCTCCTACAAGTCGAGCAAGGTGCACCTGCGTCAGTTCGGTGAGAAGGCCCCGCAGAGCGACCGCCTGCTCGCCGGTATCGGCGAGAACGCCGGTGTCGTGCAGGTCTCCGACAAGCTGGCGGTGACCTTCAAGGTCGAGTCGCACAACCACCCGAGCTTCGTCGAGCCGTACCAGGGCGCGGCGACGGGTGTCGGCGGCATCGTCCGGGACATCCTCGCCATGGGCGCCCGCCCGATCGCGGTCATGGACCCGCTGCGCTTCGGCGCGGCGGACCACCCGGACACCGCCCGGGTGCTCACCGGTGTGGTCGCCGGTGTCGGCGGCTACGGCAACTGTCTCGGCCTGCCCAACATCGGCGGCGAGCTGGTCTTCGACCCGTCCTACCAGGGCAACCCGCTGCTCAACGCGCTCTGCCTGGGCGTGCTGCCGGTCGACCGGCTGCAGAACAAGGCCGCCGCCGGCCCCGGCAACGTGGTCGTGCTGATGGGCGCGAAGACCGGCCGGGACGGCATCGGCGGCGTCTCGGTGCTGGCCAGCGCCACCTTCGACGAGGGCAGCGAGGCCCGTCGCCCGGCCGTGCAGGTCGGCGACCCCTTCACCGAGAAGCTGTTGATCGAGGCGTGCCTGGAGCTGTACGACGGCCAGCTGGTCGTCGGCATCCAGGACCTCGGTGGTGCCGGCCTGACCTGCGCGCTCACCGAGACCGCCGCCGCAGCCGGCACCGGCATGCGGGTCTGGCTGGAGCGGGTGCCGCTGCGGGAGCCCTCGATGGACCCGCACGAGATCCTGGCCAGCGAGTCCCAGGAGCGGATGCTGCTGGTCGTCGAGCCGGACAAGCTCGACGCGGTGCTCAAGACCTGCGAGAAGTGGGGCGTCCTCGGCACCGCGATCGGTGAGGTCACCGCCCCGGAGCCGGACGGCCGCCCCGGTCGCCTGCTGATCACCTGGCGGGACCACCTGGTCGTCGACGTGCCGCCGGGTTCGCTGGTGGACGACGGCCCGGTGTACGCCCGTCCGATGCGTGAACCGGCCGACCTGATCCTGCTCCAGGCAGACCGTGCCGAGACGCTGCCCCGCCCGGCCGACCCGGACGCGCTGCGGGAGACCGTGCTGCGCATGATCGCGTCGCCGAACCTGGCCGACAAGACCTGGGTCACCGAGCAGTACGACCGTTACGTGCTGGGCAACACCGTGCTCGCCCAGCCGGAGGACGGCGGCGTGATCCGGATCGACGAGCAGACCGGGCTCGGCGTGGCGCTGTCGGTGGACGGCAACGGCCGGTACGCCCGGCTCGACCCGTACCAGGGCACCAAGCTGGCCCTCGCCGAGGCGTACCGGAACGTGGCGGTGACCGGCGCGAAGCCGATCGCCGTCACCAACTGCCTCAACTTCGGCTCGCCGGAGGACCCGGGCGTGATGTGGCAGTTCGCCGAGGCCGTGCGCGGCCTGGCGGACGGCTGCCTGGAGCTGGGCATCCCGGTCACCGGCGGCAACGTCAGCTTCTACAACCAGACCGGCGCCGCGGCCATCCACCCGACCCCGGTGGTCGGTGTGCTGGGCGTGCTGGACAACGTGGCCGACCGGGTGCCGATGGGCTTCGTCCCGCGTCCCAGCGGCGACCACGACCAGCTCTACCTGCTCGGTGAGACGAACGTGGAGCTGTCCGGCTCGGAGTGGGCCTGGGTGACGCACGAGCACCTCGGCGGCATCCCGCCGCAGGTCGACCTGCTCCGCGAGAAGGCGCTGGCCGACCTGCTGGCCGAGGCCGCCCGGGTGGGCCACCTCAGCTCGGCGCACGACCTGTCCGACGGTGGTCTCGCCCAGAGCCTGGTCGAGTCCTGCCTGCGGCGTGGCGTCGGCGCCCGGATCGCCGTGCCGGAGCAGTTCGCCGAGGGCTCGATGCCCTTCGTCTACCTGTTCAGCGAGTCCGCGACGCGGGCGCTGGTGTCGGTGCCGCGTGGCCACGACAAGGCGTTCGCGGCGCTCTGCGCCGAGCGGGGCGTGCCGTTCGAGCTGATCGGTGTCACCGACCCGTCCGGCGGGGCGCTCGAGGTGCACGGGCAGTTCCGGATCGGCCTGGACGAGCTGCGCGCCGCGCACACCGAGACGCTCCCGCGCCTCTTCGGTGGCACCGCCGCCGTCGAGGCTGTGCCGTCGGCTGTCACCGAGCCCGCCGTCGCCGAGGTGCCCGCCCCGGCCGCCGGCGTGGCGGGCGCGGTCGAGGCCGTGCCGCTGCCGGCCGCCCCGGCCGAGCCGGTGGACGCGTCGGAGGTGCTCTCCGAGCCGATCGCCTCGGCCGGCCCGTCGCCACAGACCGGGGCTGTCGACCCGATCGGGTCGCAGCAGCCGTCCGAGTCTGGTTCCGGTGCCACCGAGCCGTCGCCTGACGAGCGCTGAGGCGTTGACGGCGGCCGTCTACGGCCAGCCCGGGTCAGGCGCCAGGTTCGACTGGGGCCTGACCGGGGCGGCCGAACTCGGCCGGGTCTGCGCGGCGCTGGTGGTGGTGGACGTGCTCTCGTTCACCACCGCCGTGGAGGTGGCGGTCGCCCGGGGTACGCGGGTGCACCCCTTCCCGTGGGGTGAGCAGGCCGCCGAGTACGCGCTGCGGGTCGGCGCGGTGGCGGCGGTCGGCCGTCGCCGGGTGACAGCCGACCACCCGTGGTCACTCTCACCCGCCGCGCTGAGCGCCGCGCCGACCGTCGCGGACCTGGTGCTGCCCTCGCCGAACGGCTCGGCCATCAGCGCCGCCGCCAGCGCCACCGGGCTACCGGTGGTCGCGGCGTGCCTGCGTAACGCGCGCGCCGTCGGGCGTTGGCTGCGCCGCCAGGGGTACGGCACGACGGACGCCCCGATCGGCGTCATCGCCTCCGGGGAGCGCTGGCCGGACGGGTCGCTGCGCCCCTGCGTCGAAGACCAACTCGGTGCGGCGAGCGTGCTGGACGCTCTGTCCGGGGTGCCGGGCGGTCTCTCCGTGGAGGCGGCCATGGCGCTCGCCGCGCTGGCCAGCACTCCGGACGTACCCGCTGCGGTACGCGGCAGCGTCTCCGGCCGGGAGTTGACCGAGGGCGGCTTCGAAGCCGACGTCGACGTCGCCGTCCAGGTCGGCGTGTCCGAGGTCGTGCCGGTCCTCCGCCAGGGCGTCTTCTCCGCCGCCTGACCCACCCCGCACAGCACCCGCCCCCCGCAGCTCCCGTCCCCGGACGCCCGCCCCGGTGGCACCCATCCCGGCGGCGCCCGCCCCGGTGGCGCCCACGGCGATGATCATGAAGTTATTGCCCCGACACGCCGTGCGCGTGGGCAATAACTTCGTGATCGACGAGGTGGGACCGGGTGGGGGTGGGTGGGGGTTACGGCGAACGGCCGCCCGGTCTTCCGGGCGGCCGTTCGCGGTGCGCTGTGGGTAGTGCTGGTGTTAGTCGTCCAGCCAGTCGAGCCGGCGGCCGCCGCGCTCGGTGGGCGGGGGACTGTCCGGACGGGCCCGGCCACCCTGCTGCTGCTGGCCGTAGCCGCCCTGGTCGTAGCCCCGGTCGTCGTAGCTGCCGCGTTGCTGCGGGGGCTCCTGGCCGTAGCCGCCCTGGTCGTACCCGCCGCCAGTCTGGCCGTAGCCGCCCTGGTCGTAGCCCCGGTCGTCGTAGCCGCCGCGTTGCTGCGGGGGCTCCTGGCCGTAGCCGCCCTGGTCGTACCCGCCACCGGTCTGGCCGTAGCCGCCCTGGTCGTACGCGTTGGTCTGCTGGCCGTAGCCGCCCGTCGGCTCCGCCCCACGACCGCCGCCGTACGGGGCGGTCGGGTCGGGCTGGCCGTAGCCCTGGCCCTGCTCCGGCTGGTACACGCCGGTGGCGTACGGGTCGGCCGGCGCCGGGTACTGGGTGCTGTCGCCGGTGTACCGGCCGGTCGGCTCGTCGAAGCGCTCGCCGTAGCCGCCGGCCGCCCCACCGGCGGGAGCCGGCGGGTAGCCGCCCGCGCCGGCCGGCGCGGTGTAGTCACGGCTGCCGTAGCCGCTACCCGAGGAGGGCGCGCCGCCGTAGCCACCATCCGGGGCCGTAGCGCCGCCGTAGCCCGCGCCGGAGCCGGGTGCGGCGCCGTAGCCGTCCGCGCCACCGCCGTAGCCGCCGTCCGGCGTTGCCCCGGTGCCGTAGCCGCCACCCGAGGCGGGGGCGTTGCCGTAGCCGCCGTAGCCGCCCTGGCCGGGCTCGTCGTCGTAGCCGGTCCCGCCCCAGCCCTGCTGGCCCGCCGCGCCGTAGGGCTGCGCTGGCGCGCCGTACGGGTCCGGCGGGACGTCGTCGACGACCGGGCGGTGCATCATGGTCGGCGCCTCGCTCAGCGCCGCGCCGCCGACCATGGTCGGGTCGGGCGCGCCACCGGGGCGGTTGACCACCCGGGTCTGGTCGTCGGCCCCGCGGAAGGCCCCACGGGCCGCCGGCACCGCGCCGCCGGCACCGGCAGCGCCGGCCGCCGCCGGCTCGTCATCGTCGTCGCCGCTCTCGCGGCGCTTCATCCACAGCAGGACGATCGTGCCGACGCCGGCCGCGACGAGCAGGCCGCCGAGCAGGATGATCAGGTACGAGCCGAAGCCGCCGCCGTCGTCCTCCTTGCTGGCGTTCGCCGGGGCGCCCGGGCTGGCCTCCTCGGAGGGTTGGTCCTCGGCACCCTCCTCGGTCGCCTCGTCGGTGGGGGTGGCGTCGGCGGTGGGCGACGGGGTGGCGCTCGGCGTCACCTCGACCTTGATCTCCAAGGTGATCCGCTGGCCGGTGATGGTCTGCCCGGCGTTCGCGGTGAAGCTCTTGAACGCCTTGATGTTTTCGGAGGACGCACCCAGGTCGATCCGACCGGGAGTGATCGGGCTCTGACTGCTGCCCGTGAACTTGAAGTTGCCACTGCCATCGGCGACGGCGTCGTAGCGGTGACCGGCGGTGTCCTGGAGGAGGACGAACGCGTTCGGCACCGGCTCGCCGTCGGCCTTCTTGACCACCTTGCCGGAGACCGACTTCACCGTCTGGTTCTGCTGCGGCGGGGGCGGCGATGCGGCCTTCGCGGTGAGGTTGACCGTGGTCGAACCCTGTCCGTTTCCGAGGCCGGCGCTGGCCCTGACGGTGACGCGAGCGGACCCGTTCGAAGCGTCGTCCGCCACCTTGAACTTGGCCGTGTAGGTCTTGGCCTCGGTCACGTTCCCCTGCGAGCAACCATCGATGCACTGAAGCTTGGGGTTGTCAGAACTGACAGTTACATCGGCGGGAACTGGTTGGTCGTCGAAGCTGAGCGTGTAGCTCACTGTCGTCTCGCCGCCCGCTTGGACGGTGCCCGGGGAGGCTGAGACGTTTGTGACCTTGGGAGCGGCCATTGCTGGTGTGGCGGGGACGGCGAGCAGAGCGCCGGCAACCAGCGCTGCGACCACACCGGCCCGCTGCTTCCAGGCACGTCGGTGTGTTGACACGTCCACCGCCTTCCGGGCTGACGTCCCTCGACCGGCGGGGCGCCGGGCCGGGGATCATCACGGTACGAATACGCCGTCGGCCACTATGCCTTGTCTCACTGGATCGGCGCGACCCAGGGCCAACGTCAGGTGCTCCACCTGTGGGTCGTATCGTCCCGTCGTGTCCTCTCCGCACAGTAAGTCCGCCGCCGTCGTGGCGGCTCTGTCGGCGCTTGACGAGGGGCGTACGCCCGAACGGCCGGTACTCCGGGAGGCGGTCCGGTCCTTGTTGGCCGTCCTCACGGAGCGCGCCCCCGGCCGATCGGTGGAGGTGCGCGTTCCACCATACGGTGCGATCCAGTGCGTCCCCGGTCCTCGACACACCAGAGGAAACCCGCCGAACGTGGTCGAGATGTCGCCGCAGACCTGGTTGGAGCTCGCCACCGGTCGGCTCGGGTGGGCCGACGCGGTCACCGATGGACGTGTTCAGGTGAGCGGCATTCGGGCGGACATCTCGGCCTATCTGCCCCTCTAGCTGCGCCGATGTCCGAGTGATCGTGACTCTCGGCAGGGAAATCGTGACTATCTGTATTGACGCTGACTCGCGTACACTGTCAGGCGACGAGAGTGGTCCCGGCCGAGAAGTGTGGATCCGACCCGTGATCCCCGCCAGGCCGGTCCAGACCAGCATGAGGGAGCGGTAGTGCCCCGAGGCGACGGCCGGCTGAGCCACGACCTTGACCCCCAACGACCTGGCCCCCAGGATGCCTGCGGCGTCTTCGGCGTGTGGGCCCCCGGCGAAGAGGTCGCGAATCTGACCTACTTCGGCCTCTACGCCCTGCAGCACCGCGGCCAGGAGGCGGCGGGCATCGCGGTCAGCGACGGCTCGGGCGTGGTGGTCTACAAGGATCTCGGCCTGGTGGCCCAGGTCTTCGACGAGCCCACCCTGGCCAGCCTGCGCGGCCACCTGGCGATCGGGCACGCCCGATACTCCACGACCGGCGCGTCCAACTGGGAGAACGCCCAGCCGACCATCCGGTCGACCGATTCCGGCACGACCATCGCGCTGGCCCACAACGGCAACCTGGTCAACACCGCCGAGTTGGAGAAGGAGGTCGCCGAGCGCGGCCTGGTCGCGGACGGCTCGACCAACGACACCTCGCTGGTGACCATGCTGCTGGCCAGCCGCCCCGACCTGTCGGTCGAGGCCGCCGCGCTCGAGGTGCTGCCGCAGCTACGTGGGGCGTTCAGCTTCGTCTTCATGGACGAGTCGACGCTGTACGCGGCCCGCGACCCGCACGGCGTACGCCCGCTGGTGCTCGGCCGGCTGGAGCGTGGCTGGGTGGTCGCGAGCGAGACCGCCGCGCTGGACATCGTCGGCGCGAGCGTGGTGCGCGAGATCGAGCCCGGCGAACTGATCGCGATCGACGAGGAGGGGCTGCGGTCCACCCGCTTCGCCGCGCCCGAGCCGAAGGGCTGCCTCTTCGAGTACGTCTACATCGCCCGCCCCGACGCGACCATCGCCGGGCGGAACGTGCACGCGGCGCGGGTGCAGATCGGCCGCCAGTTGGCCAAGGAGCATCCGGTCGAGGCCGACCTGGTCATCCCGGTGCCCGAGTCCGGCACCCCGGCCGCGATCGGGTACGCGGAGGCGTCCGGTATCACCTACGGCGCGGGCCTCATGAAGAACCCGTACGTGGGGCGGACCTTCATCCAGCCGTCGCAGACCCTGCGTCAGCTCGGCATCCGACTCAAGCTCAACCCCCTGCGGCAGAACGTGCGTGGCAAGCGGCTGGTGGTCGTGGACGACTCGATCGTGCGCGGCAACACGCAGCGGGCCATCGTCCGGATGTTGCGCGAGGCGGGGGCGCTCGAGGTGCACGTCCGGATCTCCTCCCCGCCGGTGAGTTGGCCGTGTTTCTACGGCATCGACTTCGCCACCCGGGCGGAGCTGCTGGCCAACGGGTTGGACAACGACGGCATCCGGCGTTCCATCGGCGCCGACACGCTGGGTTACGTATCGCTTCCCGGCCTGATCGCCGCGACCGAGCAGCCGAAGACCCGGCTGTGTCGGGCGTGTTTCGATGGGGAGTACCCGATCGAGCTGCCGGCCGGCAACCTGATCGGCAAGCATGTGCTCGAAGGGATGGGCCGCCGGGTCGCCAACGCGACGCCGGAGGCTCCGGAGAGCTTCGGCTCGCTCGTCGCCACTCCGGGTGGCGTGACCGCAAACCGCCCGTAGCACCAACCGGCGCGGCCCGGCCACCGCCGGCGCGGCACCGAGAACCACAAAAGGGGAGAACCGTGACGCACGTGTCCGAGCGCAGCGGCGCAGGAAGCAGCCCGAACGGCGCTGGCAGCGACCACCAGCCGTGGACGGGCGGTGCCGGCCGCCAGCGGGGCAAGCGTTCCGTCTCGTACGCCGACGCCGGGGTCTCCATCGACGCGGGCGACCGCGCGGTCGAGCTGCTGAAGTCGAAGGTGCGCGAGACCCGGCGCCCCGAGGTGCTGGGTGACCTCGGCGGCTTCGCCGGCCTGTTCCGCCTGGACACGAAGAAGTACAAGAACCCCATCCTGGCGTCCTCGACCGACGGTGTGGGCACCAAGCTGGTCATCGCCCAGCAGATGGACATCCACGACACGGTCGGCATCGACCTGGTCGCGATGGTCGTCGACGACCTGGTCGCCTGCGGCGCGGAGCCGCTGTTCCTGCTCGACTACATCGCCACCGGCGAGGTCGTTCCGGACAAGGTGGCCGAGATCGGCGCGGGCATCGCCGACGGCTGCCGGTACGCGGGCTGCGCGCTGCTGGGCGGCGAGACCGCCGAGCACCCCGGTGTGCTGCGCCCGGACGAGTACGACATCTCCGCGACCGGCGTCGGTGTGGTCGAGGAGGCCGACATCCTCAGCCCGGAGCGCGTCGAGGTGGGTGACGTCGTCATCGCCATGCGCTCCTCCGGCCTGCACTCCAACGGCTACTCGCTGGTCCGGCACGTGCTGCTCGGCGCCGCCCGGATGCGACTGGACATCGTGATCGACGACTTCGGCCGGCAGCGGACCCTCGGTGAGGAGCTGCTGACCCCCACCAAGATCTACGCCAAGGACTGCCTCAAGCTGATCGAGGAGGCCGAGGTGCGGGCGCTGTCGCACATCACCGGCGGTGGCATCCCGGGCAACCTGGTGCGGGTGCTTCCCGAGCACGTCGACGCGGTGGTCAACCGGTCCACCTGGAAGCCGCAGCCCATCTTCGACCTCATCCAGTCGAAGGGCCGGATCGACGACCAGGACATGGAGTCGACGTTCAACATGGGCGTCGGCATGTTCGCAATTGTCTCGGCCGAGGACGCCGATCGCGCCCTGGCCACGCTGACCGGTCGTGGGGTCGAGGCCTGGCAGGCGGGCGAGATCATCGAGGGCACCGGCAACGTGCAGATGGTGGGTCAGCACACCCGCGGCTGATCACGCTCCGGTGACCGTACGGGCACCTGATCAGGGCTTCACCCGAGTGGCCGGCGCCGCCTAGCCTGAAAGGCTCGGGCTGGGCGGAGGAGGGTGATGGCTGCTGGGGAACCGACGTTCAGCGGGATGCGTGGGCTGGCCGCCGTCCCGTCGTACGTCGTCATGCAGCCCACCACGCTGTGCAACCTCGACTGCGCGTACTGCTACCTGCCGTTCCGGTCCGCCGACCGGCGGATGTCGGTGCCGGTGGCCGAGGCGGTGGCGGCGGCGGTCAACCCGTGGGCGGCCTCCGGGCGCTTCTCCGTCGTGTGGCACGGCGGCGAGCCGCTGGCGGCCGGTCGGGAGCACCTGGCCGCCCTGATCGCGCCCTTCGGGCCCGAGGTCGAACACCACGTGCAGACGAACGCCACGTTGATCGACGACGAGTGGTGCGAGTTCTTCGCCCGGCACGAGATGCGGGTCAGCGTGAGCGTGGACGGGCCGCGTGAGCGCAACGGCGACCGGGTCAACCGTGGCGGTCAGCCGGCGTACGACCGGATCCTGCGTGGTGTGGCCGCGCTGCGCCGGCACGACCTGCCCTTCTCCGCGCTGGCCGTGGTGTCCCGGCCGACGCCGGGCCTCGCCGCGGAGCTGTACGACTACTTCCTCGATCTGGGCTGCGACGTGCTGGGCATCAACATCGAGGAGACCGAAGGGGTCAACACCCGCGACAACAGCCACGACCCGGCGGCGGTGACCACGTTCTGGGCCGAACTGGTGGCGGCCTGGCGGCGGGCGCCCCGGATCCACCTGCGCGAGGTCGAGTGGTCGCTGCGGTACGCGGCGGCGGTCCTCGACGGCACGGCGGACGGTGTGCTGCCCCGCCGGCTGGATCCGATACCCACCATCGGGCACGACGGCTCGGTGACGGTGCTCTCCCCGGAGTTGGCCGGCTTCACCGACCCGCGCTACGGCGACTTCAGCAGTGGGAACGTGCTGACCACTCCGCTGGCCCGGATCCTGGCCGGTGCCGCGTCGACCTCGTGGGTCGGCGAGTTCCTGACGGGGGTGGAAGCGTGTCGGGTGTCGTGCCCGTATTTCGGCTTCTGTGGTGGCGGTCACGCTGCCAACCGTTACTTCGAGCTGGGGCGTTTTGACGGTACGGAGACCGAGCACTGCCGCAACAGCAAGATCCGCCTATTGGAGGGAGTGTTGGAGCATGCCCGAGATCACCAGTCACCGGCGGCCTGAACGAGAAGCGGACGATGCGCCGGACGACGTCACCGAGCGCGTGCGGGAGGCCGCCCCCGGGCTTGTCGCGCTGTTGCAGGAGGCCGCGGACGCACGGCGGCTACGGGCCGAGGTGGCGGGCGGAGACGGCGTCAGCGCGGTCTGCGCGTGGAACCACTTCGAGAACATCCCGACGTTCTACAACTGGAACAACCGGCCGCGCTAGGGCGGCCGTGATCAGGGGCCTGTCGGCCAGACGGGGTAGTCCCCGGCCAGGGCAGGCCCCTGATGATCGGCACCGATCTCGCTCCCGAAGGACACATGCGTGAGCACGCGGGGGTTACCGCGTGCTCAACTACGTCGAGAGGTCAGCGGGTCGGACGGACCCAGGGATCGGGGTCGTCGTCCGCGTGATTCTCATCATCGTCGTCGACGAACTCTTTTGAGTCGTCGTCGAAGTGGTGCTCAGACTTACCAGCACCCGCCAGTTCGCGCTGCAAGGCGGTGAGGTCGGTGTTCGGGGAGTGGTACTTCAACTCCCGGGCCACCTTCGTCTGCTTGGCCTTAGCACGGCCGCGCCCCATGGCTCGACCCCCTCGCACAGAATGCGGGGCAGCCCGAAGGCGGGCCCCGATGACGTCAGGCATCTCTCGTGGCTCTTACGGTACATGGGGATGCCATCGTTCGGCACCTCGGGTTACCGTCAGCCGGCTCTGCGCGTCGCGGCGATCCGGCCGTCACCCAGTGTACCTGGTAAGGAGCGGAACGGAGAGCACCCGTGACACCGGGCAAAACACGCCAAACTTGACCCGGGCCTCAGCCTACCGAGTCGGACCGGCACGGGAGGCCCGGAGGCGGATCCCGGTCGATCCGCCTCCGGGATGCCTCAGCGCAGGTGGATCGTGCGCAGCCGACCGACCTCGGCCATCCGCCGCTCGGCCAGCCGGTCCGCGGCGACCGCGGGCGGCACGCCCTCGTCGTCCGCCAGGCGCAGGATCTCCCGGGTGGTGTCGTAGATCCGGGTGGCCCGCAGCTTCGCCCGGTCGAAGTTGAAGCCCTCGATCTCGTCGGCCACCTGGATCACGCCGCCGGCGTTGACCACGTAGTCCGGCGTGTAGAGGATGCCGCGGTCGGCCAGCAGCTTCTCGATCCCCGGGTGCGCGAGCTGGTTGTTCGCCGCGCCGGTCACCACCTTGGCGCGCAGCGCCGCAACGGTGTCGTCGTTCAGCGCGCCGCCCAGCGCGCAGGGGGCGTACACATCGATGTCCGCGGCGACCAGCGCGCTGGCGTCGTCCACCAGGGTGACCTGCGGGTGGTTGGCGCGTACCCAGGCCAGGGCCTTCGGGTTGACGTCCGTGGCGACCACCTCGGCGCCGTCGTCCAGCAGGTGCCCGGTCAGGTATTTACCGACCTTGCCCAGGCCCGCCACGCCGACCCGGCGACCGTTCAGGCTCGGCGTGCCCCAGACGTGCTCGGCGGCCGCCCGCATCCCCTGGAACACGCCCCAGGCGGTGAGGATCGACGAGTCGCCGGCGCCACCGTGCTCCACGCTGCGGCCGGTCACGTAGCGGGTCTCGCGGGCGATGATGTCCATGTCGGGCACGTAGGTGCCGACGTCGCAGGCGGTGTAGTAGCGGCCCGCCAGCGACTCCACGAAGCGGCCGTACGCGCGCAGCAGCGCCTCGCTCTTGATCTGCTCCGGGTCGCCCCAGATGACGGCCTTGCCGCCGCCCAGGTCCAGGCCGGCGAGCGCGTTCTTGTACGCCATCCCACGGGACAGGTCGAGCACGTCGGCGAGGGCGTCGTCCTCGCTGGCGTACGGGTAGAAGCGGGTGCCGCCGAGCGCGGGCCCCAGCGCGGTGGAGTAGATCCCGATGATCGCCTTGAGGCCGCTCTGCTTGTCCTGGCAGAAGACGACCTGTTCGTGACCGGTCGATACCGGGTCGTCGGTGCTCGCGAATACGCCCATGACTGGCTCCTACGATGGTGTGCGTTCCTTGTGGGACGCGGACCTGGTGGACCCCGGCGGGGATGCTGCCGGTGTGATCGAGCCTAGTATCGGCCGCCGTGCGACCGCCCGACGTGCCGCCGCCGTCCCACGGTGCGGGGCGCGCGGTCCGCACCGCTGGCCGCGCCGGGGTGCGGTTCATGGGAGGATCGCGCGGTGCCGTCGCTCTTCGCTTCTTACCTGCGCGTGTACGAGCCGCTGACCGCCTTCGACCGGGACCGGCAGAGTTACTGGCGTCGCTATGTCTCGGAGGGACGGGCGATCGCCCCGGTCGAGGGACCCGGCCGGCAGCGGACGGCGGTGATCGAGGCGCTGGGCGCGGGCTGGACCCGCCTACCCGACCTGCCCGAGGAGGCGTACGTCCTGGAGACGGACGACAGCCTGCTGGTCTGCCCCTGGAACCTGCGCATCCGGGTCGCTGAGGCGGCGCTCAACGCCCGGGACGGGGTGCCCCCGGTGCTTGCCGACGCCTTCGTGCCGCCGGTGCTCGCCGGGCAGGCCCGAGCGGTCGTCGACGACTGGCGCAGCGGCGCCCGGGTTCTGGAGCACGGGGTGCCCCGGGTGCACGAGCAGATCGCAACCTGGGGCGTACCCCTGCGGTGGTTCGTGCTCTTCGACCCGACCGAGCGGGACCTCGTCACCCAGCCGGGCCGGCGGGCGCTGCGCTACCGGACGGAGATCTCCAAGGCTCGTCGTCGTTCGTCCCGGGCGTTGTCGGTGCTGCGTAAGTCGGTGGGTGAGGCGCCGATCACCGAGGCGGTCCAGGAGGCGGCGCGCTGGCTCGAGGAGTTCCACCCGGGCTCGGTGGTGGAGCTGGACTACGGCGGCCTCGTCGACCTGCTCTCCGATGAGACTCTCGCCGCCGACGACTCGCCGGAGCTGGTCGCCGGTGGCCTCGCGGGCCTGTCGCGGGGGGAGGCGGACGAGGCGTCGGCCGCGTACGACAAGTTGGTGGCCCGCTGGCGCGCGGTGCAGCTCCTGGAGCGGTGCAACTAGGGCAAATCGCCCCTAGGAGCGCTCCCAAAGCGAGGGTGTCTCGTAGTTGACGCATCACGAACCGTGATCATGAGTCCGAATAAGGTACTTTCTGCCGTGTAAAAGTCGTAAAAATCGGGCATGGTTCATCCGTCCGTCTAGGGACCTTCATCCGTTCGGCCCATGTCGGACATCGGGGACTAGCCGGACCATGGGAGACGCGTCGGCCGGCGGGACCCCGGCCGATGTCTATACATGTGGAGGAGTGACCGATGGCATCGCGAACGCACGAACCAGAGCCGCTGCTCACACCGGCCGAGGTGGCGTCGATGTTCCGTGTCGACCCGAAGACGGTGACCCGGTGGGCGAAGGCGGGCAAGCTCAGCGCCATCCGCACCCTGGGTGGCCACCGTCGATACCGCGAGTCGGAGGTCAGGGCGCTGCTACAGGGCCAGATCCCGCAGCAGCGGCAGGGCGACTGACCCGATAGAGGTTTCCGGAAAGGGGCGGTGGATTTCGATCCACCGCCCCTTTTCATGTCCGCTCGGCTCCGACGGTGGCGCGTCAGTCCGTGTCGGGGCCGGTCAACGTCACCCGGATGCCGACCGTGCCGCCCTCACCGCGACGGAACCGGCTGCCCAGCAGGCTCAGCCGACCGATCAGGCGGTACTTGTGCTTGAGCAGGTCGCGAACCCGGCCCGTGTCGTGGCCACCGTAGAGGCTCGCGTGGGCGGGCACCTCCGCGCCGTGCGGCCGGCCCCGCACGTCGCACGGCGCAACAGTCACCTCGCCGTTGTGGCGGATCCGCTTGACCTTCCCCGAGTCGGCGCGGGTCCACACCGCCAACGCGTCGCCGTCGCGGACCGCCCAGACCGGGGTCGGCACCGCCCGGCCGTCCTTGCGGAAGGTCGTGAGCAGGATGTACTTCTCGGCCGACAGTCGGTCCAGGGTGGTCACGCCGCCAGGATAGGCCGCTGCGGGCCACTGAGCGGCCAGATAGCGTGAACGGCGTGACGGGGGAGCCTGGAATTGGTGACGTGGTCGGTGAACTGCTGCGGGACACGCTCGCCGTGGCGACCGGGGTCGGGCCCCGGCCGATGGTCGGCGGTCGGCTGCCCCGGCCGGTCATCGAGATCATCGAGCGGGACGACGGCCTGATCAACGGCGCTCCGGCGGCGCACTACCTCGACGGGCCGGCCGACTGGCAGCCGTACGACCACCGGGCCGTCGACCGGGCCCGGGGCGAGACGCTTGACGTCGGCACCGGGGCCGGCCGGATCGCGCTGCTGCTCCAGGAGCGCGGCGTACCCGTCACCGGCCTCGACACGTCGGCGGGCGCCCTCGACGTGAGCCGACGGCGTGGCGTACGGCGGCTGGTGCACGCAACGGTGGACACGCACGTCGCCGACGGCCGGCGCTACGACACGTTCCTGCTGCTCGGCAACAACCTCGGGCTGTTCGAGGGGCGCGAGCGGGCCCCGGCGTTCCTCGCCGCGCTCGCCGCGCTGGCCCGACCGGGAGCACAGATCATCGCGCACGGCACCAACCCGTACGGCACCCGCGACCCCGTGCACACCGGCTACCACGAGCGCAACCGACGCCGGGGGCGGCTCGGCGGCCAGCTCCGGCTCCGGCTGCGCTACCGGGAACTCGGCACCGAATGGTTCGACTACCTGGTCTGCTCGCCGGACGAGTTCGCCGAGCTGGTGCACGGCAGCGGCTGGCGGTTGATCGATGTGGACGACCGCGACGCCCCCTACTACCTGGCCACCCTGCGCCTCGCCGGCTGAGCGACGGCTCCCGCGCCGCGACGGACGCGGGAGCCGTCGTACGACTCAGACCTGAACGGTCGGGGGCAGCGGCTCGGGCGGGAGGCCGCCGTCGCCGTCGACGACCTCGTCGGGGGTGCCGTCCTCGTCGAGGTCGACCATGGTGATGTCCACCTTGCCGTCACCGTCGGTGTCGAACTGGAACAGGTCGGCCTTGCCGTCGCCGTCGGTGTCCACCACCCACACGTCGGTCTTGCCGTCGTTGTTGGTGTCGGCGCGCAGCAGGTCGACCCGTTCGTCGCCCCGGGTCTCCACGGTTTCGGAGTCGGTCGTGACGCTCTCCGGTGCCTGGCTCATCTCGATGCGGTCCTTCCCTTGAGTTGACGGGCCGTACGTACCCGATCCCGCGCTCCCCCACGCATCGGCGGGGTACCGGGCTGTCTAGGGTCGCACCATGAGCGAGCGCAGCGGGCCGAGCACCCGGGCCGGCGTGGCGGAGACCCCGCGCGCCACCGGGACGGACAGGGAGGCGTGATGAACGATCGTTTCGTGGTCGTCGGTGCGGGCACGATGGGGCTCGGCATCGCGTACGTGGCGGCCGGCGCCGGTCACGCCGTCGAGCTGGTCGAGGTGGACGCGGACCGGGGCGCGACCGCGCTGACCCGGCTCGCCGACCTGTGGGAGCGCGCGGTGCAGCGCGGCAGGCTGACCGCCGACGAGGCCGCCGCGTACCGGCAGCGGGTGATCCTGCGGCCGAGCCTCGCCGACGTCGCCCCCGCCCCGGGAGTGGTCGTGGAGGCGGTCCCGGAGCGGCTGGAGCTGAAGCGGGCGGTGCTGCGCGACGCCGCCGCCCTGAACCCGGCCCTGCTCGGCAGCAACACGTCCAGCATCGCCATCGGCGAGCTGGCCGCGGCTCTCGACGCGCCCGAGCGCTTCCTCGGCCTGCACTTCTTCAACCCCGTCTGGGCGATGGCGCTGCTGGAGATCGTGGTCGGCCCGGCCACCGCCGAGGAGACCACCACCGCGGCCGTCGCGCTCGCCGGCCGGCTGGGCAAGGACCCCGTCGTGGTACGCGACATGCCCGGCTTCGCGACCTCCCGCCTCGGGGTCACCCTCGGGCTGGAGGCGATCCGGATGGTCGCCGACCAGGTGGCCAGCCCCGCCGACATCGACAAGGCGATGGTGCTCGGCTACCGGCACCCGATCGGGCCGCTGGAACTCACCGACCTCGTCGGCCTGGACGTGCGCCTCGACATCGCCCGTACCCTCCAGGCCGCGTACGGGGACCGCTTCGCGCCACCGGAGCTGCTGGTGGAGATGGTGGCCGCCGGACGGCTGGGCAAGAAGTCCGGGCACGGCTTCTACCGCTGGGAAGGTGGCGTCAAGCAATGAGTGGTCTGCGGATCGAGGAGCGGTCGGACCGGCTCGTGGTGACGCTGGCCCGACCGGAGAAGCGCAACGCCATCGACGCCGACCTGATCGCCGAGCTGCACGAGGTCTGCGCCGAGTTGGAGGCCCGTCCCCGGCTGCTGCTCCTGACCGGCGGCGCGGAGGGCATCTTCGCCGGTGGCGCCGACATCGGCCAGCTCCGCGAGCGGGGCCGCACGGACGCCCTGGCCGCGATCAACTCGGCGGCCTTCGCGCGGATCAGGGCACTACCCATGCCGAGCGTGGCCGCCGTGGACGGGCCGGCGCTGGGCGGCGGCGCGGAGCTGGCGTACGCCTGCGATCTTCGGGTGTGTACGGCCCGGGCGGTGTTCGGCCAGCCGGAGGTGCGGTTGGGCATCCTGGCCGGCGCTGGCGCGACCCACCGACTGCCCGCCCTCATCGGCGAAGGTCGGGCCAAGGAACTGCTGTTCACCGGCCGTCGGGTGGACGCGGCGGAGGCCCTGCGGATCGGTCTGGTGAACCGGGTGGTGGACGAACCCGGCGAGCTGCTGACGACGGCGCACGGGCTGCTGGACGAGATGGCCCAGGCCTCGCCCCTGGCGTTGCGGCTCACGAAACTGGCCGTCGACGCGCCCGCCGCCGCGCACCCGCAGCTCGACCTGGTGAGTCAGGCGGTGCTCTTCGAGGACGAGGAGAAGCACCGCCGCATGACCGAGTTCCTGGAACGCCGCCGGGCCCGCTGACGCGGCAAACGGGAACGGCCGCACCGGCTGTCGAGCCGGTGCGGCCGTACGCGGTCCGCAGGTACTGCTCAGTGCCGGATCTGCACCCCGCTGTCGGCGAGCGCCCGGATCACCTGGGCCGACTCACCGAAGCCGATGATCAGGACGGCGTCCGCACCGAACTGCTTGATCTCCTTCGCGCCGCCGGAGAAGTCCACCGGCGCGGCCTTGGCGTCTGCCGGCGGGTCGTACGTGAGCAGCTTGAGTCGGTCACCGGGAATGCCGGCCTTCTCCAACTCGTCACGGACGGTGGCCTGCAGGCCCTCACCGTAGGAGTCCTTACGGGCGACGATGACGATCTTCTGCGACCCGTCGCGGAGGACCACGTCGGCCAGCGCCCGGCCCTGGAGGCTGTCCGGTGGGGCGGTACGGAAGTAGAGGCCCTTGTCCTCGACGTCGGTCAGGCCGGCGTCGGTGTTCGACGACGAGAAGAGGATCTTCCCGGCCTTGACCACGTCCGGCAGCACCTCGCGGGAGATGCCCGACGCGCCCGCGCCGATGATGATGCTGACCCCGTCCGCCACGTGTTTGGCGACGGTCGCCTTGGCTACCGCCGGGTTGGTGCCGTCGTCGCCGTCCTTCCACGTCACCGGCTTGCCCAGCGCGCCGCCCGCGGCGTTGATCTCCCGGATGGCCAGCGCCGCGCCGGCCGCCATCGGCGGGTACGCGATCGCCAGGTCGCCGGTCTTCGGCAGCAGACCGCCCACGATCAGCGGCTTCTGGTCGTCGGCGTCACCGGGGCGCGGCTTCTTGCCCTTCGGCGGCGTCTTGGTGCTCGCCGCCGACTCGGAGCCCGCGCCGACGAACTCGGTCTTGCCGTCGTTGAGCTGCTGGCCGTCGAAGGTCAGCGTGGCGTAGCTCGCGGTGGCCGGCTCACCCTTGTCGGTGAAGCCGGCGCGGGTCAGCGAGACGCTGCGGTACTCGATGTCCTGCCCGGCCCGGGCCAGCGTGAGGCAGGCGGCCGGGGTCTCGCAGCGCTGTCCGTTGTTGGTCACGCCGACGATCTGCTTGGCGATGGCCGCCGGGTCGGTGCTGCCGGCCAGTTGGGCGGCGAGCACACCGATGACCACCGCGTCGTACGTCTCGGCGGAGTAGAGGTAGTCCGTCAGCGCCGGATTGACGGACCGTAGCCGGCCCTTGAAGTCTTCGGGCAGTGGGGTGAGTGGCGTGGTCCCCTTCATTCCGTCGACGAGGTCGGCGCGTTCCTTCAACTCCGCTGGGTAGGAGTTGAGCATGTTGCCGTCCGTGCCGTAGAGGCGCACCTGTTGGGCGCTCCCCTCCTGGGCCTTGTCATCCCCGCAAGCGCTTGTGGCGAGCAGGATCGTCGCGCAGGCAGCCAGTGTGGCCACCCGCGAGCGGCGTGATACGAGCATGGTCGTCCTTCCTCCGGCGAAGGTCCGCTGCGCACATTAGCGTGCCCGGGCCGGTCGCGGGACCGTGGAGGCGGCGCAATGCGTAGGTAGCTCACTGTGAATACACACAGTGACGGAAGTGCCGTGGCTTGACCCCCCGTCCTACTGTGCGCTGCGTGACGGACCTACCACAGCAGACGTTCGACGACGCGACCGCCGTGCTCCGATCGGCGCTGGCCGGGGACGGGGACGCCGTGACGGGTACGTTCGACGCCGTCGTCGACCGGGCCGGCCTGTCCGGGGCGTACGGGGTCGCCTGGTGCCTGGCCGCGACGATGGTCGGTGACGCGCCGACGAGCACCGGATGCGCGCTGGAGTTCCCGGGCATCGAGCAGGCGGACTACGACACCCGCTGGGTGGCCCGCTTCGTGAGCGCCTACGCCAACCGGGACGTATCGACCGGCGAGGCCCTGTTCGGCGCGGCGGCGGCCGACGGGCTGCTCTCCGACTGCCTGCTCACGCTCGCCGGCTCGACGATCGCCACCCTGCGCAGCCGCGCCGAGTGAACGCGGCACCCGCTTCGGGTGCCGCGTCCGCGCGGGCCGTTCAGAAGGCGTGGTACGCGACCAGCGGCTCGTACTCGTAGCGCAGGTTGTCGAAGCGGACCCGGAAGTTGACCCCGTCCCTGACGTTCGTCGCGACGACGGTCCAGCCGGAGTTGGCCGGCAGGTAGGTCCAGTAGTTGCAGTTGCTGGTCTTGTCGATGAAGATCACGCAGGCTTCGGTGGCGTACGCGCTGGTGTTGCGGACGTTGATGTCGCGGCAGCGGGTTGTGGTGCGGTACGGGCCGGCCTGGCCGCCGTACCCGCCGGTCTGGAAGAACGAGCGGACCGCGCCGCCGTAGCAGGTGGCGAGCGGCGCGAAGAGGTTCGGCCCCGAGGTGAAATCGGTGGAGTCGGCGCTCGGGGTGGCCGTGGCGGCCTGGGCGGGTGCGCCGGTGGCGAGCAGCGCGGCGGCCGTGGCGACGGCGAGCAGGCGAGCGGTCGGGGATGACATGCAGGCGGCCTCCGAAAACAGTTGACTGACTGTCCGTATTGGACGGACGAGCTGACCGTGACGATGATACTGATCGATTAATCGCGGCGTGGTCCGGGATCGTCGGTCGGGTGTGATAGCTCTGGGGCATGTCCGAGGCCATGCTCAGCAAGGTGCGCAAGCTGCTCGCCCAGGCCGAGGATCCGGCCTGCACTCCCGCCGAGTCGGCGGCGTTCACCGCCAAGGCGACCGAGCTGATCGCCCGCTACGGCGTCGACAGGGCGCTGCTCGCGGTCCGCGACCCGACCAGCGACCCGGTCGGCGACCGCGTGCTCGACATCGTCGCCCCGTACGCGCGGGACAAGGTCGGCCTGCTCGCGGCGGTCGCCGAACCGCTGCGCTGCCGCTGCGTCCGGCGTAAGCAGGGCAACGGCTTCGTCGCCCACCTGTTCGGCTTCGCCAGCGACCTCGAACGCGTGGACCTGCTCTTCACGTCGCTGCTCGTACAGGCCGCACACGGCCTGGCGGCCACGGCGGTGCCGGCGGACGACCATCCGGCCGCCTTCCGGCGCTCCTGGCTCGCGGGCTTCGCGGAGGTGATCGGGGGGCGGCTCTGGGCGGCCGAGTCCGCGGCGGCCAGCGAGTCAGGCGCCCCGTCGATGGCGTTGGTGCTGGCCGACCGCTCCGACCGGGTGCAGCGACGGCTCACCGAGGAGTACCCGCGACTGCGTACCGCCCCGGCTCGTCGCCTCGGCGGCACGGGCTTCGGCTCCGGCGCCGAGGCGGGCAGCCGCGCTCACCTGGGCGGCCGTAATCTCGACACCGGCCGGGTCGGTCGACAACTCGGCCACTGACCCCGGCCCGGCGCAGCGCGGCTTGGCGCGGCCGGGCCCGGCGCGGCCCGGCCTGGATCAGCCCGGCTCGGCCTGGATCAGCCCGGCCCGGCGCGGCTCAGGCGGTGTGCGGGCCGCCGCGCGACACCGTGGCGAGATAGCGGGTCAGCAACTCGTGCCAGCCCGCCGTGAGCGCCTTGCGATAGCCCTCGGCCGCCTCGCCGTGCCGGTCGAAGTGCCGGTGCTCCAGCTCGACCCGGGTCCGTTCGGGGCCGTCCGGCAGGAACAGCACCTCGACCTCGCTCGCCTTCGCCGGATCCGGCACCGGCACCCGGTCCGGCCCGAGCTGCCAGGCGAAGACCAGCCGTCGAGGCGGATCCCACGTGAGCACCCGACCCCAGTCGGCCCGGAAGCCGTACGGGCCGATCTCGTAGAGCATTCCGCCGGCCCGGGGCTCCATGCCCAGCTCGGCGAGAGCTTCCGGACCGGACCAGGTGTACTCGGTGACCCACCACTCGGTCAGCTCGTCGGTGAACACGGCGAACGCCCGCTCGGCGGACCCGGGGACGAGGAGACTGCACCGTAAGGAGAAGCGCTCCAGGTCCTGCCGAATGTCGGCCGGATCAGCCATCCCCTGTCCCATAGGCCCGGACCATACCGGCTGATGCCCGGGTGTGCAGCTTCCGCAGTGCCCTTTTCCAGACAGTGGGTTGCCGAGTCGTCACGCACGGGATGGCCCGCCGGAAAGCGGGTAACCGCGCCGGACGGCCCGGACCACCGGGTTCGGCGCACGGGCGGAGCGGGAGAGCATGAGCGAGAACGCGCAGCAGCGACGGCCGGAGCGGGACGCCGACGCCGGAGAGCCGGACGTCCTCCTCGACATCCCGAAGGTCTCGGTCGACTCGATCCGGCTGGCCGTGGACGGGCTGGACGCCGACATCTCGCTGCGTGCCCGGCTGGCCAACCTGCTCCAACTCGACGCGGGCGTACGGGTCCACCTACGCGGCGTCGAACTGGACATCGACGGGGCACACGCCGAGGCGCAGCTACGGGTACGACTGGAGCAGTTGGTGACACTCCTCGGCCGCGCGCTCGACACCATCGACAACAACCCGCAGGTCATCGAATCCCTCGCCCAGGCGGGCGGCGGTGCGCTCGACGACGTCAACCGGAGCGCCCAGCAGGTCGCTGCCGGCGCCACCGAGGTCAGCGCACTGGCACAGCACGCCCGCGTACGCGACGATCTGGCCCGACGAACGGATGCGTCCGGCGGCGACCAGCCACGAGTACGACCCGCCCGCCCGGTGAGTCCGTCGGCCGGTCCGCCCGTCTCGACCCCCGCTCCGGGCCCGTCCGGCGCTCCTACCGGTGGCCGAGGTGACCGGGAGCAGCCCGAGGGCGCTCCGAGCGGTGGTGGACCGTCCGGCGGCGGTCCGGCTGGGGCTGGTCGGGCTGGTGGCGGCCCGGCGGGGCGCGGCGAAAGCGGCCAGGGTGGTCGGGCTGGGGGCGGCCAAGCCGGCGGCGGACCCTCTGGTGGCGGGCCGACCGGTGGTGGTGCCCAGGGCGGCGGCCAGCAAGGTGGTGGTGGTGGCCAGCACGGCGGTGGACAGCAGGGTGCCGGCCAGTACGGCGGCGGACGGCAAGCCGGTGGGCAGCAGGGCGGCGGAGGCGGCGGGCAGGCTGGCGGTGGTGTCGCGGGTGGGGCGCAGGCGGCGGCCCAGAGCGCGGCGCAGCTCGCCGAGCAGGCCGGCGAGAGCCTCCGGCAGGCGGGCCGCAGCGTGTGGGAGGCGATCCAGGGTGGGATCGCCCAGCACCGCCAACAGGGCCGCGACGACCAGTGACCGGGCTGCCGTGCGCCGGCCCGTCCGACGGGGCCTCGGGCGAGAGTTGATCGACTCGACTGCGGGCGATGTGGCGCTCATCGCGTCCAGGCGACGAACCTCTCGTGCAACTCGTTCGCCGGGGTGTCCGGCATCTCCTCGAGCGCGGCGTGCAGCAGCGAACCCATGTACATCGACAGGCCGATCCGGTTGTCGTGCTCCTCGTACGTCTCGGCGAGGCGCATCCGCGCCGAGTCGCACGGCCAGGGCGTGGAAGGGTCACACGTCAGGCAGTCCCAGTCCGGCCGCCGCGGCAGGTGCTCATCTTGCAGGTGGTTCGCGAGCGCCCGGACCGAACGCTGGCCGAGCTCGATACGGACCGCGCGTACGGTGGTCGGCTCCTCGCCCATCACCAGATGCCGCCGGCACGGTGAAGCTGTCCAGGGGTGAGCAGCGGGGACGCGGTCGTCATGAGGGTGGGGCCGGCCCACGTGGGCGGAGCGGGGTACGCGCCGAAGCCGTGCGGGTAGCAGGTGGCCGGGCCGGTCTGGTCGAGCTGCGCGAGCCGGCGTCCGTGCCGGCGGAACGGATTGCGGATCCTCATCGCGGGTTGCCCTCTCTCCTCATCAGGACTGAGGTGGCCGGCCGGCCTCTCTCGGCGCGGCCGCCCCCGTCCTTCCTTGGTCGCGCCGGCTTCCCGGCGTTGGCGGGCGACGTGCCCGTCGACTAACTGGCTTGAGCCAGTAGTGGCTTAAGCCAGCTTGGTGAAGAGGCGAGCATCTGTCAATAGCTGGCTTGAGCCAGTAGCGGTAGCCTGGGATCACCTCGAGGAACGGGTGATCCGATGAGTAATCAGGAAGAACGGCAGCCGCCGAGCCGCCGCATCGCCGAGGAGCTACGGGCCGCGATCATTCGCGGCGATCTCGTAGACGGCGACCAGCTTCCTTCCGAGCGCGAATTGGCGTCCAGGTACGCCACTGCCCGCAACACGGCGCGCGAGGCGTTGGGCATCCTGCAAGCCGAAGGGCTTGCGCAGGCTCAGCACGGCCGAGGCGTCTTCGTACGTCAGCGCCGGCCGCTGGTGCGGATGGGCCGGGACCGGTACTCCCGACGAGCACGGAACGAGACCGGCCTTTCGCCGTTCCGAATCGAGGTCGAGCGACAAGGGCGAGTCCCGCACACGGAGTGCCGGTCAGTCACGACCGTGCAGCCACCGCCTGAGGTTGCCGAGCGACTCGGACTGGACGCCGGTCAAGAGGTCGTCCGGCGCGAGAACTGGTACTTCGCTGACGACGAACCGGTGCAAGTCGCGATCACCTACATCCCCACGGCGGTGGTCGAGGGGTCGCCGCTGGCGAGTGAGAAGAAGCTCGGTCGAGGCAGCATCTACCAGCGGTTCGAGGATCTCGGCTACCCGATCGTGCGTATTCGCGAAGAGGTGAGCTCCCGCATGCCGACGCCCGAAGAAGTGAAGGGCCTGGCGATGCCGCCGGGCGTGCCCGTGATCGAGGTTCTGCACACCAGCACCGACGGCGAGGGACGAGCGTTCGAGGTGACGCGGTTCGTCATGCGAGCCGACGTGAACGGATTGGACTACGAGATGCCCGTTGAAGACTGACCACCAAGGCGTCACCCGGACGGGCATCGCTCGGGTGGCTGCTCTGGCGCTGCTGTGGGGTTCCAGCTTCCTATGGATCAAGCTCGCACTGCGGGGCTTCAACCCGGTGCAGATCGTGTTCGCCCGGCTCTTTCTCGGTTTCGTGATCCTGGTGCCCATCGTCCTGTCCCGGGGGTTGCGCTTCCCGAGCGAGCGACGTGTCTGGGGGCACCTGTTCGTCGCGGCCCTGATCTCCAACGCCGTGCCGTATGTGCTGTTCGGTAGCGGGGAGGAGACGGTCGGATCGAACGTGGCAGGCGTGCTGAACGCGACCACGCCGCTGTGGACGCTGCTCCTAGCCTTCCTCGTCGGCGTCGACCGCGCCGTCACCGTGAGGAAGACCGCGGGGTTTGCCCTCGGGTTCCTTGGCGTAGTGGTCATCTTCTCGCCGTGGGAGTCCGCGGGTGAGATCGCCAGTTGGGGGGGCCTTGCCTGCCTCGCCGCCGCCGCCAGCTACGGACTCGGCTACGTCTACATGGGCAGGTTCCTGGCCGGCCGCGGAATCCCTCCGCTCATGCTGTCGGCGGCCCAGCTCGGCGCAGCCACCGTCCTGCTCGCCCTAGCCTTCCCGTTCGCAGGATTGGACACACCGACATGGCGACTCGACGCCGTCGCAAGCCTGCTCGTCCTCGGCGCACTCGGGACCGGAGCCGCGTACGTCCTGAACTACCGCATCATCGATGACGAAGGCCCGACCGCCGCATCGGTGGTCACCTACCTCTTGCCCATTGTCGCCGTGATCCTCGGTGGGATCTTCCTGCACGAAGCCGTCACCGTCGCGATCGTGGCCGGCATCGCCCTGGTCCTCGCTGGGGTCACCCTCACCCGGAAGCGGTCAGCCGAGAAGCGGTAGCAGCCTGCCTGTGGATGTCTAGTCTCACCACATCGACAATGCCTGTTGGGAGTCGAGCATGAAGGCCATGGCGTCCAGGTCATCCTCGGCGCGGCAGTCATGCCTCCACCGGTAGCGCGCGAGCGTGCGTCCTCTGCGCGGCGCGGAGGGCGGAGAGTTGGCTGTGGAACGAACTGTGGCGATTCTGGTCGAGGTTGAGCGGAAGCACGCACGACTGAATGAGTTCCTCCTCAAGCTTCCACGGCTGATCCGTGGCGCTCCACACGACCTGGGCGTGCTCGGCCATCCAGTCGGTGAGCCGTTTCTCGCCGTCTCGGCCAAAGGTCAGCCGGTTGCCGCTACCGACTCGGCGTAGCCCGATCTCAAGCTCGTCGGCGAGGAGCGAGCCGAGGGTCAGGCGTAGCGTCGACCCGGCAGCGTTGCCTCTGTAGTGATAGCGGATGCGACTGCGGATGGTCTGCCTGCTCGGGGGGCGGCCATTGCTCGGCGGTGCCTTCGGTGAGATGCCCACGTAAAGCAGCGTTGCCCCGTCCCGCTGATGGCAGCCAGGGACCGGGACCAGGGGTGGCGGCGATGCGAAATACCAGGCGTAGACGCCAGGTGCCGCCGGTATCGGACAGTTTCGTCCCTGGACATCCTCAGCCCGGTAAAGACGGGAGGGACGGAGTAATGCCTCCTCCGGGACCACTAATACTCCTCGGCACGGGATGCGCGGACGCGGGTTGGCAGGCTGAAGGCGTGCCGCTAGGGCTGTCCGGTTGACAACTCAGTGCCCACAGGAAAACCAGGGATGTCACCGTAGGTGCGGTCGGCCATGCGGCACTCTAGGGCACAGGAGCGACAGTCGGTCACGGTGTCACGTTCCGTTAAGCCGTAGTGAGACACCTTCGGTCGATGCGAGGCGCTGCAGGAAGTCAAGTTCTGAGATGACCTCGATCGAGTGGCCGGCCTCAAGGAGCGTGGCAGCCTTTTGGTGCTTGCTGCTGGTCTCGGCACCTGGCCTCAGGCGGCTGGGGTCCTGTTCGCCGATCACCAGCACGTTCGTCTTTTTCGAGACTCCAGCAACCGGCTGGCCTCCCACCTCGGCTACCAGGTGCCGTGCCTCATCGCGGCTCATGGTGAGCAGCGTGCCTGTGAAGCAGACCGTAAGCCCGTAGAAGGGACCATCTGGGTCGGCATCTGGGTTGGCGCCAGGGAGAGCAGATCGGGCCCTAGAGGTCGATGGAGGTTGGTAGCGGCAGCCCTTCCACTCGCCGCCGAAAAGAGCGCCGAACCTAGTCCTCGTAGCTTGTAGAAGCTCCGGCAGCGTGTCCACGCCGTGGGCGCGCTGCGCTGCGAGGGCGATAGTTGCCGCCGCCTGTGCGTCGGCCGCGGGATCGTGGTGGTCGAGAAACTGATGGCCAGCGGCTTCGGCGACCCAGGGGAGCGAGTACGAGATGAGCTGCCAGGTTCGACGGGCGACCACGAGGGTGCAGGCGTAGGTCAAGTTAGGCCAGGGCGAGTCCGTCAGATCGCATGCGTTCCTGATGACGCCCAAGTCGAAGGCGGCATTGTGAGCCACTACTGGCCGGTCATCGACAAAGTCAATGATCTCCTTGAGCGCTTGAGGCCAGTTGGGTGCGTTCTGGACATGCCGTGGGGTGATGCCATGCAGCGCCATGTTGAAGGGGGAGAAGTAGGCGGCCGAGGGCGGAGGCTGGATGTATGTGGTGTACCGCTCGCCAAGCATGCCGTCTTGCACTGCAACCATGGCAACGGCGCATGGGCTGCCGCGGTACTCGTTTGCCGTCTCAAAATCGATCGCCACCCATGATGTCATGATCAACGACCATAGTGTCGCTCGAAGTGCTGCTCGTTCCACCTTTCGGTCTGACCTCGGGTTCATCCACCTGCTCCATAGTCAGGCGGTCGTGCGAGGCCGCGATCGTCTGAGCGGCTGTCGCTGGTTAATCGACCGTCCAGCTGACTGGAGTCGTCGGAGGTTGTCGCTACGGTGGTCACCCCGTCGTCAATGATCAAGGACTCCCGATATGACTTCTGCCGTCGATGCCCCCGAGAACGAGCTCTCCATACCGTTGGACTACGTGCCAGGTGCACGCGGTCACGCCGTTCTGGCGATCGGACACGACGAAGCTGGTTCGGAGTCGCTGGCGGTGTGGCGACTTGGCGCGACCGGTCGTGCTGTGGGTGCCTGGGTTCTGCCGTTGAAGCAGCTGCAGCAGGATAACGAGTACTTTCAGCGGTTGATGGGCCTGCTGCGGGATAGATGCTTGGTCGACTGGGACACCGGTACTCCAGTTAGCGTGATCGATCGCCTCGCTGCCAACGTGCCGGCACAGCTGTCTGCCGCCCTCAAGCGGAACGTTGTGGCCATACCGGACCTGCTACAGGAGGTGACCGAGCAACGTGCGGCCATCGTCTTGGTGGCGGACGACTACCGGCGAACTGCGAAGTCGAAGGTAGCGCCGCTGGTCTGGCCCAGCGAGGTTCCAAGTGTGGCGGAACTGAGGGAGCTCACTGCCGGGGCCCGGCGGGCGGCAGCATCGCCGGTGGCGGCTAGTGCGCTTGCCCTTAGCGCCGGCTTGGCCCGGGTCGCGCAGCTGTGGCAGGACACCGAGCAGGTGCGCTGTCGCCGGCGATATCTCCGATCCTTGAGCGAGCCGCGGCTGCTTCCGCCTCGTTGGCTGTCGATATTGCAGGCAGCTGCTGGCACGTCTGAATAAGCAGACTAGGAGCGCTGGCGCTGGCGGCACTGCGTCAGCCGTAAGTCAGCAACCGTTCAGCGAGACCCAATGCCAAGCAAGATCCGACAGTGGTAGGCAGGGCATACAACGGCATCAGACGCATCCGTTGGAGCTCAACGCGAATCAAGATCTACATCACACCAAGAGGTCGCCATGAGACTGAACCAGGGGCTTGAGGCTGTACCGACCGCGAGCGTGGACACAGCCACGCTTTGGAGCGCCGTTGGTACCGTCACCAGCGCCCTCGCGGCACTCGCCGCTCTCGTCGTTGCCTACCTGGCCTATAGGACAACGCAAACTGCCGCTAGCTCAACTGCGGCGCTGACAAGGATTGAGGCGAGACGCATCTGGGCCGAGACACTTCCGCAATTCAAGATCACGGCCGAGGCTCAGTCGGACACGTACGCCATGCTTCATGTTGAGCTGGTAGGCCCTCCCAGCCTCGACCGCCTCGACCAGATCCAGCTCTCGGTCCGAGATGACTACCACGCTCGTGGGGCGTCACAAATCGCAGGTGGCCCTAGCGCGGATCAGGTTGCGAACCATGTCTGGGGGCCGTACCGATTCAGGCACGGCATCGACGGAGGGTCGGAGAACGGCCGCGATGTCGCGCCGTTCAGCCTCCCGCTTGGCGAGGGCACCGACTTCGCCATGGATCGGCAGCTCCCGCCCCTCTGGAACACAAGTGGCACGGAAGCTTCCTGGCGGCGCGACTACGCCGGCAAGTCCGTCCGCCTACTTCTGCGGTGCACCCGCGACGGTTTCGAGCCATGGACAGTCCCTGCCGAGGTCCTCGTTACTCCACTTCCGAAGCAGGAGATCCCAGCGCAGGCTTCTGCTCGTTCTGGGAGCTGACCCCGGCCCGACCCCAACGAGAGGCCAGAGCTGCGCCCGGGGGCACGTGAACTTGCAGGCCGAAGCCAGGCAAGGACGCCGCAAGGTTCTCTGGAAAGCGCCGTGGCCGATGCGGGCCCGCTCTGCGGTCCGTGCCCAGTCCAGTGGCGGCTGAACGTGCCTGCCGAGGCAGCGGAGATACAGCAGGGAAGTACAGCAACCGATCGAGCTGCAACCGCTACCACGCGGCCCCCACGAGCCAGCCGATCTCGAGGGCAGCCGGAGCGGACTGAACCGCCCGAAGCTACGGATTAGAAGGCGTCCTGCGGAGCCTCGCGGGCACGACGAGCGGGCCGACCCGTGGCTAGCGTTACAGCGAAGAGCTGCCCTCTACCCGACTCCCGGTCACGAGAGTCGAAGCGACGTTGACCAGCAGGTTGCAGACCATCACATCCACCCCTCCCACAAGAGCCGAGACCATCAGCAGCAGCACAAAAAAGACGGCGGGCAGCGTGGCCTTCATGATCTTAGTGAGCTTCCCGCGACCGGCAGGCACCAGCCGCCCCAGAGGGCTCGGGAATCGAGTACAAGGCAGCTCTTCAGGGGCATCGTACCCGGTCCCAACAGCCTCCCAGCCGAGCCGGCGGCGTGCGGCGAGTGTGCAACTTGTGGTGGCGATCACCGGTGAGGAGCGGTCAACCGCGGGCCACGGTCATGGGTGCGGTAGGACTACCCATAGCAAGATCCCCACCTGCGAATCCGCTGGTGGGGATCTCTGTAGCCCGGCGAAAGGCTATGTGGCCAGGGGCGGGGTCGAACCGCCGACCTTCCGATTTTCAGTCGGACGCTCGTACCAACTGAGCTACCTGGCCGTGTTGCTCGGCTCATGCTACCCGCCAGCAGATTGAGCTGCTGACAGGATCACACGCTCCGATACGCAGAACGCCGCGCGAGGCGCGGCGTCAGCGCTGCGGTCCTGACGGGACTTGAACCCGCGACCTCCGCCTTGACAGGGCGGCGAGCACTCCAACTGCTCCACAGGACCTAGCTTGTGTTGCTCCGGCTTGCGCCGGTCGTGCCCCCAACGGGATTCGAACCCGTGCTACCGCCTTGAAAGGGCGGCGTCCTGGGCCGCTAGACGATGAGGGCGGCCCCGCCATCATTGCACATTCGCAACTTCAAGCGGACTTGCTCCCATCCGGCCCCGCCGGAGGCTTGGAAAGCATACGTGATGCCTGGCCGGTCGACAAAACCGGTATGGCCGGGGCCGTCGGGGAGCGCATAACCGCAGGTCAGGGTCCATCTGCCTTGAGCCGGGTGATGCCGTAGCGGTGCTTCAGGTCGGCGATCAGGTGCGGGCAGGCGGCGAGCGTCGCGGCCCGGTTTCCGCCCCCGTCGTGCAGCAGCACGATGGAGCCGGGACGTGCCGAGTTGTGGACCCGGTTGGCGATCGTGGTGGCGGTCGGCTTGTCCCAGTCCTGCGGGTCGACGGCCCAGTGCAGGGGGTGCATGCCGAGATCCTTGGCCACCGCGAGGACCTCTGGCGTCCACCGGCCACCGGGTTGGCGGTAGAAGGGCACCGGCGTGCCCGGGGCGGCCTTCTGGATGGCCTTGTTGGTGCGGGCCAGGTCGGCCTTGATGTCGGCGACCGGTCGACGGGCGAGGTCGAGGTCGTGCCGCCAGCTGTGGTTGCACAGTTGGTGGCCCTCCCGGACGATCCGCCGGATCAGCTCGGGGTGCCGCTGGGCCTCGAGGCCCACGACGCAGAAGGTGGCCGTCACGTGGGCCGCCTTCAGTTGGTCGAGCACCTTGGGCGTCCAGGCGGGGCTGGGCCCGTCGTCGAAGGTCAGCGCCACGGGCCGTACGCCGGTGTTGCGCCGGAGCCCGGCCGGGAGCTTCGCCGGCAGCGGTCGCAGCGGCGGTTTCGGCGGCTTGGTGCGGGTGGCGCTCGGGGTGGGCGTCGGCGTGGGGCTGGTGGTCGACTCGACGGGCAGCGGCGGCCCGGCGACGTGGATGGCAGTGTCTGGCTGGGCGCAACCGGACAAGACCAGCACCACGGCGAGGACGGACGCCAGGGCGGCGCGGGCTTGCATCTGTTCGCTCCCGGAGGGTCGGGGTGGGCGGACCACTCCGACGGTAGTGGAAGCGGCCGGGGAGCCGACAGGTCGGTCAGGCCTCTCGCGACTGGTCCAGCGAATCGCGGACCGCCACCGCCAGTGAGACCGCCTCGGCCAGGTCGACCGGCCGGACCACTCCGGCGGGCAGGCCATCGGCCCGCCAGCCCGGCCCGGCGGCGAGGATCAGCAGCGGGCGGCGGGGTGCGGCGAGCAGCGCGCTGAGTTGGTCCGGGTCGGCGGTGGCCCGGGTGTGTGACCAGAGGACCACGGCGGCCGGTCCGGTCCGGTTGACCGCCTCGACGAGGGCGGCCACCGGCACCCGGGCGCCCAGCATCCGGTAGCCCACCCCGGCCTCGGCGAGCGCGGCGGCCAGTGCCTCCAGGGGCAGGGTGTGCTGCTCCTCGTCGGCGCAGGAGAGCAGGATCCGGGCGGGCCCGGCGGGCGGGTTGGCCCGGCTGGCCGCGGCGAACGCCTCCGACACGCACCGGGAGACCAGGTGCTCCACCTCGATGAGGCCGGAGGTGGCGACATGCCGTTCGCCGATGCCGGCGAGCACCGGCCGCAGCAGGGTCTCCCAGGTGGCGACGACCCCGCTGGCGGCGATCGTGTGCGCGATCGTCTCGTTGATCACCGCCGCGTCCAGGCGCATGGCAGCGCGGGCCAGGCCCCGGGCCGCCGGGCCGGCGCGGCCCACCCCGATGGCGCCGCCGCCGTCGCGGCTCGCCGGACGGATCCGACCCCGGGGGACGGTGTCCAGGTGCGTGCGGTCCGGTCCCTGCCGGGCCCATTGAGCCGCCTCGGCCGGGCTGACGCCCTCGGCGGTCAGCCGCCGCATGGTTTCGAGGCGGGCCAGGTCGGCCGGCGTGTACCGGCGGTGATGGCCGGGCACGTGCTCGCTGGGCCCGAGCCCGTAGCGCTGGTGCCAGGTACGCAGCGTGGTGACCGCGACCCCCAGCCGGCGTGCCACGGCGCCCGCGCTCAACGCCTCATCGGCCACCCGACCGCTCCACCGCGTCGTCCGCCGGCGATCCGGGCGGGGTCGTGGTGGTGGAGCCGGGGGTGTCCGACGAGGACCCCGAGGGGCGCAACAGACGGTTCACCACCCCGCCCAGCCAGGGCGCGTACGAACGAGGGTCCCGGTCGAGGTCGGCTTCCAGGGCGGCCGGGTCGGCCCAGCGCAGCTCGGCCACCTCGTCCGGGTCGGGGCGCAGTGGCGCGACGGGCCGGAACTCGCCGCGCAGCACGTGGTCGTACTCGAACTCGACCCGACCGGTGGTGGGGTCCTCGGCGTAGTAGACGTAGACGCCCACCTGGGTCAGCTCGACCGGACCGGTGCCCAACTCCTCACGCAGCCGCCGGTTGGCCGCCTCGGTGAGCGACTCGCCCGGCCGGGGGTGGCCGCAGCAGGAGTTCGCCCACCGCAGCGGAAAGCGGGTCTTGACCGCGGCCCGTCGTTGCAACAGCACCTGGCCGTCCGGGTCGACGAGCATCACCGAGAATGCCCGGTGCAGTTGCCCCGGTGGTTGGTGTGCGGCGGCGACGGTGGTGTCGCCGTGGGCTCGCCCGTTGTCGTCGACCAGCTCGACGAGGTGGTCCTCGCGACTGCTCATCGTCCCTCCCCCGTGATCCGGCCGGCGGCCAGCTTGCCAGAGATCAACACCATCGGTACGCCCACGCCGGGTTGGGTGCCGGAGCCGACGAAGACGACGTTCGACAGGTGTCGGTGCAGGTTCGACGGGCGGAACGGCCCGGTCTGGAAGAGGGTGTGCGCGGCGGCGAACGGTGTGCCGGCGGCCATGCCCTGCTCGGCCCACTCGGCGGGGGTGATCGCCCGCAGCACCTCGACGCCGTCGCCGAACCCGACGTAGCCGCGCTCCTCCAGCGTCGCGATGAGCTGGTCGCCGTACCGCTGGGTCAGGTCGCCACGCCACTCGAAGGGCGCCCGATCGAGGTTCGGCACGGGCGCGAGCACGTAGTAGGTGTGCCGATCCGCTGGTGCCACCGACGGGTCGGTCCGGCTGGGATTGGTGACGAGCAGCGACGGATCGGTCATCAGCTCACCCCTGCGGATGACCTCATCGAAGGTGCCCTTCCACGCGCGTCCGAAGTGGATGTTGTGGTGGGCGATCTTCGCATAGCCCTGCCGCGAGCCGACGTGCAGGACGACGCAGGACGGCGAGTAGGTGAGGCGTCGCGCGGGCGCGGCGGGCAGCAGGTCCCGGTAGGCGACCGGCAGGTCCGGGTTGAGCACCACCACGTCCGCCGGCACCAGCTCGCCGTCGGCGGTCAGTACGCCGGTGGCCCGGCCGTTCGCGGTCTCCACCCGGGTCACCGTGGTGTCGTACCGGATCTGCACGCCGTGCTTCTCGGCCGCGCCGGCCATCGCGCGGGAGACCGCGTGGATGCCGCCCCGGGGGAAGTAGACCCCGGCAACCGAGTCGAGGTACGCGATGACCGCGTAAATGGCCAGCGCGTCGTGTGGGGCGAGCCCGGCGTACATCGCCTGGAAGGAGAAGATCCGCTGGGTGCGCGGGTCCCGGAAGAACTGGTTGATCTTGGTCTGGAGGCGGCGGAAGGCCCCACCGGTGAGCAGCTTGAGCAGGTTGCCGGTGAGCAGATCGGTCGGCGCGTCCAGGTTGCGCTCGATGAAGTCGGCCCGCTCCAGCCGCCACAGCTCGCGCGAGTAGTCGACGAAGCGCAGGTAGCCGTCGGCCTCCCGGGGACCGCAGACCCGGGAGATCTCAGCGGCCATCCGGGTGGTGTCGGTGCGTACGTCGAGGGTCGACCCGTCCGGGTAGTACGCCCGGTACGCCGGGTCCAGCGGGGTCAGGTCGAGCCAGTCGCGCAGCTCCTCGCCGACGGCCCCGAGCGCCTCGGCGATGAGGTCGGGCATGGTGAGCACGGTCGGGCCGGTGTCGAACTCGTACCCGTCCACGGAGAGTCGGCCCGCGCGCCCGCCGGGGACCGGCTCGCGCTCCAGCACCGTCACCTGCCGGCCGCTGCCGGCGAGGTGCAGCGCACAGGCGAGCCCACCCAGCCCGGCGCCCACGACCACCACCCGGTCCGTCCGTCCCGTCACCGTCCGCACGTGACCACCTCCTCGAGATCCTCGGTCATCAGGCCCGCCGACTGGTGGCAGCGGTGGCCAACCCGGTCAGCGCGGTACGCGCCGTCCGGTCCACGGGCGCGCTGTCGAGCGCGGCCAGGGCATCGCCGACCCGCTCGGCGATCATCCGCTCCACCCGGGCCACCGCACCGGTCGCGGCGACCACGTCGGCGAGCCGTTCGACGGGTTCGCCGTCGGTCTGCTCCAGCGCCCGGAGCTGGCTCGGCGTGGCCAGTTGGCGGGCCAGCATGAGCAGCGTGGTGGGCTTGCCGACGCGCAGGTCGTCGCCGGCCGGTTTGCCGGTCGACTCCGGGTCGCCGTAGACGCCGAGCAGGTCGTCGCGGAGCTGGAACGCCTCGCCGACGGCCAGGCCGTAGCGGGTGTACGCGGTGACCAGCGCGTCGTCGACCGTCACCCCGGCCAGGCGGGCGCCGAACAGCAGCGGTCGCTGCACGGTGTAGCTGGCGGTCTTGTAGCGCGCTACGCGCAGCGCCCGATCGACCGACCAGCTTTCCGGGTCGTTCTCGCCGAGCACGTCCAGGTACTGCCCCGCGACCGTCTCGACCCGCATCTGGTCGTAGCAGCGGCGGACCTCGAACAGCCTCGCCGGGGTGATGGCGGTGCGGGCGAGCAGCTTGTCGGCCCAGACCATGCAGAGGTCGCCGATCAGCACGGCGGCGGCCTCGCCGAACCGGTCCGGGTCGCCCCGGTGACCGGCGGCGACGTGCTGGGCGGCGAGCGCGACGTGTGCCGTGGGCCGGCCGCGACGGGTGGTGGAGGCGTCCATCACGTCGTCGTGGACCAGCGCGAAGGTGTGCAGCAGTTCGAGCGCGGCCAGCGCGGGCAGGACTGCGGGGAGCGGTTCGTCGCCACCGACGGCCCCGCGCCAGCCCCAGTAGCCGAACGTGGACCGGATCCGCTTTCCGCCCGACAGCACGGCCGCGCGTGCGGCGGACGCGAATCCGCCCATGGCTGCGTCGATCTCGGTGAGTGTGTCGACCTCGGCGGTGAGGAAGGTGGAGAGGGTCTCGTCGACCGCAGTGATCAGGTCCTGGGTGTAAGCGGCCAGGACAGCGCGGACCGGGTCGTCCCGCTCGCCTGGCTCCGTCGGCGCCACACGTACCGCGTTGCCCGCAACTGCGTCGTTGGCCATGTGGACGAGCGTACCCTAGGGTACGAGTTGCGTCGATTGGTGCGTCGATATTTGAGGAGGGCCCGTGGACACCGATCTCACCGCTGCCTATGACCGGTGCCGTGAGCTGCACAAACGTCACGGCCGCACCTACTATCTCGCCACCCGGCTGCTCCCCGCGTGGAAACGGCGACACGTGCACGCCCTCTACGGATTCACGCGGTACGCCGACGAGATCGTCGACAGCACCGAGGCCCTCCCACCTGCCGAGCGGGCCGCCCTGCTCGACGACTGGGCCAGCCGGTTCGTGGCTGGCCTGCACGGCGCGTCGGTTGACGACCCGCTGCTGCCGGCCGTGCTGCACACGATCGCCATCTTCGATCTGGACCGGGACGACTTCGCGTCGTTTCTCAAGAGCATGGCGATGGACCTGACGGTCACCTCGTACCCGACATACGACCACCTGCTCGACTACATGGAGGGTTCGGCGGCGGTGATCGGCACGATGATGTTGCCGATCCTGGGCAGCTCCGACCCGGCGGCGGCCCGCGAGCCGGCCCGGCAGCTCGGCTTCGCCTTCCAGCTCACCAACTTCATCCGGGACGTCGCCGAGGACCTCGACCGGGGCCGCACCTACCTCCCTGACGAGGACCTGGCGAAGTTCGGCGTCACCCGCGAGGAGCTGATCGAGGCCCGCGACCGAGGGCAGGGCACGCCCCGCACCCGCGAGTTGATCGAGTACGAGGTGACCCGGGCCCAGGCGCACTACGCCGCCGCCGCGCCCGGCATCACCATGCTCGCTCCCGCCTCGCAGGCGTGCATGCGCACGGCGTACGCGCTCTACGGCGGCATCCTCGACGAGGTGGCCGCGCAGGACTACGACGTGTTCGCCCGTCGCGCCCTGGTGCCGCAGCGGCGACGGATGGCGGTGGCCGCGCGTGCTCTGCTGACGTCGACGGGTACCCCGGTCACGATCCCGGGCCCGACGGTCCAGCCGGCGGCCCCGTGAGCGGGGGCACCGCGGTCGTGCTCTTCACCCGCGACCTGCGGGTACACGACCACCCGGCGCTGGCGACGACCTGCGCGGCGTTCGACCGGGTGGTGCCGTTGTACGTGCTCGACCCGACCCTGGCCGGGTTGTCGGCCAACCGCACCCGGTTCCTGCACCAGGCGCTCGCCGACCTGCGGGACGCGCTGCGCGAGCGCGGCGGCGACCTGGTGGTGCGGCGCGGCGACCCGGTGGCCGAGACGATCGGGCTGGCCGGCAAGGTCGGTGCCACCGCCGTGGCGCTCTCCGCCGACGTCAGCCACTACGCCCGCCGGCGGGAGCGCCGACTGCGGGCCGAGTGCGAGCGGCACCGGCTGCACCTGCGGCTCTTTCCGGGGCTGACGGTCGTCGAGCCGGGCGCCCTGCGGCCCGGCGGCGGAGGCGACCACTACCGGGTGTTCAGCCCCTACCACCGGGCGTGGGCCGCCGCCCGGTGGCGCGAGGAGTTGGCCGCGCCGCGCCGCATCGTGCTGCCCGACGGGGTGAGCGTGGGCGGGTTGCCGGCGCTGCCGGCGGGGGAGTCACCGGACGCGGCCGTCGGCGGCGAACGCGTCGCCCGGCAGCGGCTCGCCGACTGGCTGCCCGAGCTGGGCCGGTACGACGACCAGCACGACGACATGGCCGGCGACGACACCTCCCGCCTCAGCCCGTACCTGCGCTTCGGTTGCGTGTCGCCGATGTCGGTGGCCAACCGGGCCGGCGACCGGTCCGGTCCGTTCGTGCGGCAGATCTGCTGGCGCGACTTCTACTACCAGGTCACCGCCGCGTTCCCGCAGATCTCGACGGCCGCGTACCGGCGGGGCGCCACCGAAGAGTGGCGCTACGACGATGACGCCCGCACGGCCTGGGCCGAGGGCCGGACGGGCATGCCGATCGTGGACGCCGGGATGCGGCAGATGCGGGCCCAGGGTTGGCAGCACAACCGGGCCCGGCTGATCACCGCCGGTTACCTCACCAAGCACCTGGGGCAGGACTGGCGGGCCGGCGTACAGGTCTTCTTCCGCTGGCTCCTCGACGGCGACGTGGCCAACAACTCCGGCAACTGGCAGTGGGTCGCCGGCACCGGTAACGACACCAAGCCGTACCGGGGGTTCAACCCGGTCCGGCAGGCCGAGCGGTACGACCCGGCCGGCGACTACGTACGCCGGTGGGTGCCGGAGTTGGCGCAGGTGTCGGGCAAGGCCATCCACCAGCCGTGGAAGCTGCCCGACGACCTTCGCCGCGCGCTTGACTATCCGCCGCCGCTCACCGTGCCCGGCACCGATCCGGTCTGGCTGCGCTGATCAGAGGCAGGAGTGCAGCACCTCGGCCAACTCGTCGACCCGGTCGTGTTCGGCGAGCTGTGCCGTGACGTACGCGAGCGTGTAGCCGCGTACCGGGTCGGCCCAGGCGCTGCTGCCGCCGAGCCCGCCCATGCCCCAACTGAGGTCGGGTTCCCACTGCATGCCCAGCGTCCACCGGACCCGGCGGTCCAGCACCACGTCCGGGCCGTCGTACTGGACCCGGGTCGCCTCGTCGAGAAGGGCGGGGCTGAACAGCCGTACGCCGTCCAGGACGCCGCCGGCCAGCAGACCCGCGTAGAGCCGGCCCAGGCCGACGGAGGTGGCGTGCAGGTTGACCGCCGGCATCTCGGCACCCCGCCACAGCGGACTGTTCAGCACGGCGAGGTCCAGCCCACCGGCCGGGTTGCCCAACGCCCTCGCCCGCAGGGTCTCCGGCTCGCCCAGTTTGCGGATCGGCCACTCCGGGTCGCCGTAGCGCAGGTCCGCGCAGCGCCGTTGGTCCGTCTCGGCCAGCCCGAACCCGAGGTCGAGCTGCCACGGGCCGGCGATCTCGTCGGCGAGGAAGCGGCCCACGCTGCGGCCGTCCACCCGGCGGACCAGCTCGCCCACCAGGTGGCCGTACGTCCAGGCGTGCTCGCCGGCCAGCGTTCCGGGCGGCCATTCGGGCTCGGCGGCGGCCAGGTCGCCGGCGAGCAGCGCCCAGTCCGCGACCGCGCTGGCCGGCCGGGGCACCGGGAACGCCGGCAGCCCGGCGGTGTGCGACAACACGTGCCGCACGGTGGCCGGGGTACGGAACTCCGGCCAGTACCGCTGCACGGGCGAGTCCAGGTCGACCCGGCCCCGGTCGACGAGTAGCAGCAGGCACAGCGCGGCCACCGGCTTACCGACCGAGTAGACGTTGACCAGCGTGTCCGGTCGCCACGGTTGGCCGGACGGCCCGTCACCGGCGCGGAACCCGCCCACCAGGTCGACCACCGGCTGGCCGTCGTACCAGATGGTGAGGCTGGCACCGGTCTCCCGGCCGGCGGTCAGCAGGTCGTGGAAGCAGTCCCGGACGGGGGCGAAGCGTGCGTGCATCGGATCACCGTAGGCGCTCCGGAGCGGTACGCCCGCCGACTTTCCGGACCCCGGTGGTCGGGACGGTGCCGTTGGGGGATGCTGTTCCGGTGGCGGAGCCGGAGCTGGTGGATGTTGTCGTGGTGGGCCTCGGGGTGGGCGGCGAGGAGGTGGCCGAGCGACTCGCCGAGGCCGGCCTGAGCGTCGTCGGTGTCGAGCGGGACCTCGTCGGCGGCGAGTGCCCGTACTGGGGCTGCATCCCGAGCAAGATGATGATCAGGGCCGCCAACGCGCTCGCCGAGGCGCGTCGGGTCGACGGGCTGGCGGGCACGGCGCAGGTCCAGCCGGACTGGGCGCCGGTGGCGAAGCGGATCCGCGAGGAGGCCACCGACACCTGGGACGACAAGGTCGCGGTCGACCGGTTCACCGGCAAGGGTGGCCGGTTCGTCCGGGGTAGTGGCCGGCTCGACGGCCCGGCGCGCGTCCGCGTCGGCGACCAGGTGTTCCAGGCCCGGCACGGCATCGTCCTGGGCACCGGCACCCGGCCCTCGGTGCCGCCGATCGACGGCCTGGCCGACACGCCGTACTGGACCAACCACCAGGCGATCGAGGTCGAGGAGCTGCCGGAGTCGCTGCTGGTGCTCGGTGGTGGCGCGATCGGGCTGGAACTGGCCCAGGTCTTCGCGCGCTTCGGCGTCCGTGTCACCGTGGTGGAGGCGTTGGACCGGGTGCTGGCCGTGGAGGAGCCGGAGGCTTCCGACGTTGCCGCCGCCGCGCTGCGCGCCGACGGCGTCGAGATCCACACCGGGGTACGCGCCGAACGGGTCGACCATGACGGTGACCGTTTCACGCTGCACGGCGGTGGTGGGGCGGAGTTCACCGCCGAGCGCCTGCTCGTCGTCACCGGGCGTCGGGCGCACCTGGAGGAGTTGGGGCTGGACACCGTCGGCGTCGACGCCGAGCAGCGTTACCTGCCGGTGGACGACCGGATGCACGTCACCGAGGGCATCTGGGCGGTGGGTGACCTGACCGGCGAGGGGGCGTTCACGCACATCGCCATGTACCAGGCGGCCATCGTGGTGTCCGACGTCCTCGCCCACTACCGGCAGGCGACCGCCGGCCCGGACGCGAGCGGGACCGCCAGCGTGGTCGGCGGTGCGATGGGTTCCTCCAGTTCGCTGGCCGCCAGCGGATCGAGCGGCTCGGCCGGTACCGTCCCGCGCGCCGACTACCGCGCGCTGCCCCGGGTGACCTTCACCGATCCCGAGGTCGGCGCCGTGGGGCTGACCGAGCGGCAGGCCCGCGAACGCGGGATCAACGTGCAGGTCGGGTTCACCAAGCTCAGCAGCTCGACCCGGGGCTGGATCCACCGGGTCGGCGACGAGGGCTTCATCAAGCTCGTCGCGGACGCCGACCAGGGCGTGCTGATCGGCGCGACGTCGGTCGGCCCGGCCGGTGGCGAGGTGCTGTCGGCGCTCGTGGTGGCGGTGCACGCGGCCGTGCCGCTGAGCCAACTGCGGCACATGATCTACGCGTACCCCACGTTCCACCGTGCCATCGAGGACGCGCTGCGCGATCTGTCCTGACGACGAACCGGTTGAAGCCTGGCGAGCTGCGACAGTTGCACCGCAAAATCTGACCGTTTCACGGTTCATTTCTTTCATTTCTGTGACGTACGATTGCGGCCGTGACCAAGCGGTTGACTGAAGTTGCCAAGAAGGCGGGCGTCAGCGAGGCCACCGTCAGCCGGGTGCTCAACGGTCGGGACGGTGTCTCGGAGGCGACCCGGACGGCGGTGCTGACCGCGCTCGACGTGCTCGGCTACGAGCGGCCGACCAAGCTGCGCGGTGAGCGTGCCCGGCTGGTCGGGCTGGTGCTGCCCGAGTTGCAGAACCCGATCTTCCCAGCGCTCGCCGAGGTGGTGACCGGGACGCTCGCCCAGCGCGGCTACACGCCGGCCCTGTGCGCCCGCACCATCGGCGGCGTGTCCGAGATGGACTACGTCGAGATGCTCCTCGACCACCAGGTGTCCGGCGTGATCTTCGCCGGCGGCTCGTACGCGCTCGCCGACGCCCGGCACGACCACTACCGACGGCTGACCGACCGGGGCCTCCCGGTGGTGCTGGTCAACGCCGGTGTGGACGAGCTGGGCTTTCCCCGGGTCTCGACCGACGACGCGGTGGCGGTGGAGCAGGCGTACGGGCATCTGCGCTCGCTCGGCCACGAGCGGATCGGGATGGTGCTCGGCCCGGAGGGGCACGTGCCGTCCCGCCGCAAGCTGGACGCGATGGTGCAGGCCGCCGACTGGAGTGACGCCGAACGGGAGTGCGTCGAGCGTTCCAGCTTCTCGATGGAGGGCGCCCGGGTCGCCGCGACGAAGCTGGTCGAGCGGGGCGTGACCGGCATCATCTGCGCCAGCGACGTCCTGGCTCTGGGCACGATCCGGGCCGCCCGGCGGCTGGGTCGTGCGGTGCCGACGGACATCTCGGTGGTGGGCTTCGACGACTCCGCGTTCATGACCTGCACCGATCCGCCGCTGACCACTGTCCGGCAGCCGATCGAGACGATGGGACAGGCGGCGGTGGACCTGCTGGTGACCCAGATCGAGGGTGCCGGCGTCCTGCAGGACGAGCTGCTGTTCGAGCCGGAGCTGGTGGTCCGCGGCTCGACCGCGCCCGCACCCCGCCGGTGATCGCGCTCCTGGCCCACTGACCGACCTTCCCCGAAGGCCGTCGACCGCTCTCGCGGTCGACGGCCTTTTTGGTGCGCAAGTAGCCGCATAACGGGCGCAATCCCGCATCCTGTCGTCGTCTGTCGCCCCGATGTCGAGTCCTTTCAAAACCTCGTCGACACCTTGCTGAAATGAGTCGTGCTCGTTACAGTGACTCCACTCACACCTGGCTTCGGCGCAGCTACAGGGCGTCAGGTCGTATCACCGCAGATCAGCGCATCTCATGGAGACACCCGTTCCCGAAGGGATGGACAGATGTCCGTACCGCAATACCGAAGGGCTGCGACGCTGGCGCTCGTGGCCGGCCTGGGGTTCAGCCTCACGGCATGCTCCACGAAGAGTGACGACAAGGACTCGACCGCCGGCGGCAAGGTCACCATCACCGTCGACTGCCAGCCGGTCGGCGCGCAGAAAGAGCTGTTGAAGAACTGGAACGACGACGTTGCCGAGTTCCAGAAGCAGAACCCGGACATCGTCATCAAGAGCGTGAGCGTCGGCGAGCAGTGCAACAACCCGCCGGACTTCACCGCCCGCCTGGCCGGCGGCACCGTGACCGACGTGTTCTACGGGTACATGACGGATCTTCAGCAGGTGCTCGACTCCGGTCAGGCGATGGACATCTCCCAGTACGTCAACAAGGACACGATCTCCACCTGGGACAGCGTCGACCCGGCGCTCAAGGAGGTCTTCACCGACGGCGGCAAGCTCTACGCCGTACCGGTGAAGAACTACTCGATGGGCCTGGTCTACAACAAGGTCCTGTTCCAGCAGGCCGGGTTGGACGTCAACAACCCGCCCAAGACGTGGGGCGAGGTCCGGGCCGCCGCCAAGAAGATCTCGGCGCTCGGCAACGGCATCGCCGGCTACTCGGAGTACAGCGCCGGCAACACCGGCGGCTGGCACTTCACCTCGCTGCTCTACTCGCAGGGCGGCCAGGTGCTCACGGCCGACGGCAAGAAGGCCGACTTCAACAACCCGATGGGTAAGCAGGTCCTGCAGAACATCAAGGACATGCGGTACGGCGACAACAGCATGGGCTCCCGTCAGCTGCTCCAGTGGGGTGACCTGCTCACCAACGCCGGCGCGGGCAAGGTCGGCATGTTCATCGGCGCGCCGGACGCCACCCAGGCGATCGTCAGCCAGTTCCAGGGCAAGTTCCAGGACTGGGCGATGAGCCCGCTGCCCGGCCAGGACGGTCCGGCGAAGGGCACGCTCGGCGGTGGCGAGGGCTACTTCTTCAAGAAGGACCTCTCTCCCGAGCAGGTCAAGGCCGGTCTGAAGTGGATCGCGTACCAGAAGCTGACCCCCGGCAAGGGCCAGTTCGACTACGTGCGCGCCAAGCCGCAGAACTACCCGGTGGGTCTGCCGCAGCCGCTGCTGTTCGCCAACGGCAGTGAGGTGCAGAAGCAGGAACTCGAGCTGCGCAAGGCCAACGCCAACGTCGACACCACGAACTTCGCCCTCTTCGAGGCGACCCCGGTGCCGATCAAGGGCGAGCCGCGTAACGCCCAGGCGATCTACGCGGTGCTCGACGCCGCGATGTCCGGGGTGCTGACGAACCCGAACGCGAACATCGACGCGCTGCTCAAGACGGCCGAAGAAAAGGTCAACCAGCTCCTCGCCGCGGAGAGCTGATCCGCAGGTGTGGGGGCCGTCGCACCGGCCCCCACACCCCGGCGCCGTACCGTCCGCCCCACCGATCTCCGCAGGAGTGTGCCGTGGCGATCACCGCCGCCCCCCAGGCCCCCGGGAAACCGGGCCGCCCGATGCCGTCGTACGCGGCAGGGCCGAAGCAGCGTACGAGCCTCGGCCGCAAGGTACGGGACAACCTCACCGGGCACGCCTTCCTGATCGGCGCCGTGCTCTGCTTCCTGGTCTTCTCCTGGTACCCGATGGTCCGTGGCGTCGTCATGAGCTTCCAGCGGACCCGGCGCGGCGAGACGACCTGGGTGGGCTGGGACAACTACACCCGCCTCCTCGCCGACCCCAGCTTCTGGCCGGCATGGAAGAACACCTTCTACTTCACGCTGCTCGCGCTCGTGCTCGGGTACGCGGTGCCGTTCTTCGTGGCGATCCTGCTCAACGAGTTCCGGCACGCCAAGGGCTACCTGCGGATCCTGGTCTACCTGCCGGTGATGCTGCCGCCGGCCTCGGCCCTGTACCTCTTCAAGTTCTACGCGTACGACCCCAGCGAGGCCGGGCTGTTCAACGCGATCCTCAAGGCGCTGCACCTGCCGACGTCGCAGTGGATGCAGTCGCCGGAGATGACGATGCCGGCCATGGTGATCGCGTCCACCTGGATGAACATGGGCGGCGCTGTGCTGATCTACCTGGCGTCACTGCAGAACATCCCCGGCGAACTGTACGAGGCCGCCGAGCTCGACGGCGCCGGGATCTTCAAGCGGATCCGCCACGTGACGATCCCGCAGACCCGGCTCATCCTCGCGCTCCTGGCGATGATCCAGATCGTCGCCACGATGCAGCTCTTCATCGAGCCACTGATCCTCGCCAACGGCGCGGGCGCGGAGGATTCCGCGACCACCGTGGCGTACCTCATCTACCAGCACGGGTTCTTCCAGAACGACCTCAACGGCGCGGCCGCACTCGGCGTGCTCATGCTCGTGGTGCTGGCCGGCTTCTCCGCCGTGTACGTGCGGCTGACTGCGAAACAGGACTAGGACGGCGCGCAATGGCACAGGACTCCGGAACCCGGACCCTCATCTCGCATGCCCAGATCAGCCGAGGGCGCGGGCGGGTCATCTACTGGACGCTGCTGGTCGTCGTCGTGACGGCGTTCACGCTCGTCTTTATCGGGCCGCTCTACTGGATGGTCACCGGCGCGCTCAAGTCCGGCCAGGAGATCGCGCAGACCCCACCCACGCTGTTCCCGAAGGACCCGCAGCCGCAGAACTACATCGACGCCTGGAACAACCTGGAACTCGCCAAGCTGCTGTTCAACACGTTCTACTACGCGATCGGCGCGGTGCTGTTCCAGCTTGTCCTCGACGCGGCCGCCGCGTACTCGTTGTCGAAACTGCGACCGATCTTCGGCAACGTGATTCTCGGGCTGATGCTCGCCACGCTGATGATTCCGGCAATGGTGCTCATCGTCCCCCAGTACGTGACCGTGATCGACCTGCCGATCCTGCACATCAACCTGCTCGACTCGCCGTTCGCCATCTGGCTGCCGCTGGTGGCGAACGCATTCAACATCTTTCTGCTGAAGCGATTCTTCGATTCGATTCCCGAAGAATTGATGGCGGCGGCCCTGGTCGACGGGGCGACGTCGCTGCGGACGCTCTGGTCGATCATCCTGCCGATGTCCCGCCCGATCCTCGGCGTCGTCGCGATCCTGGCCATGACGGCGGTCTGGAAGGACTTCCTCTGGCCGAAGCTGGTCATGCCCTCACCGGAGACCCGGACGGTCAGTGTCGGCATCTACTCCTTCGCGGGCGGTACGCCCATGAACATCGTGATCGCCGCGTCGGTCATCGCCGCCATCCCGACCGTTATCGTCTTCCTGATCTTCCAGCGGAACATCATGTCTGGCCTGACCGCCGGCAGCATCAAGGGATAGCCACCACCGAAGACAGCGGAGCGAACAACGGCCGTTCGTCCGACACACAATCGCCACCGGCGTACCCGGCGACGTACTGACGCAGAAAGCAGGTGCTCGTGTCCACAGCAGACAGCAGTCCGTGGTGGCGTGGAGCCGTTATCTATCAGGTGTACCCACGCAGCTTCGCCGACGGCAACGGTGACGGCATCGGTGACATCGCAGGTATCCGCTCCCGCCTGAACCACCTGTCCGCGCTTGGCATCGACGCGATCTGGTTCAGTCCCTGGTATCCGTCGCCGATGGCCGACGCCGGGTACGACGTGTCCGACTACCGCGACATCGATCCGGTCTTCGGCACGCTCGCCGAGGTCGAGGCGCTGATCGCGGAGGCGCACGAGCTGGGCATCCGGACGATCGTCGACGTGGTGCCCAACCACTGCTCCGACGCGCACCCGTGGTTCCAGGCCGCGCTGGCCGGCGGTCCGGGGGCGCCCGAGCGGGACCTGTTCTGGTTCCGCCCCGGGCGGGGCCCGAACGGCGACCAGCGGCCCACCGACTGGGTGGGTGAGTTCGGCGGCGAGACGTGGACCCGCACCACCAACCCGGACGGCACGCCCGGCGACTGGTACCTGCACCTCTTCGCCCCCCAGCAGCCGGACTTCAACTGGGACCACCCCCGGGTACGGGCCGAGTTCGAGGACATCCTGCGGTTCTGGTTCGACCGGGGCGTCGACGGCATCCGGATCGACTCCGCCGGCCTGCTCGTGAAGGACGGGACGCTGCCCGAGGTCGAGCCGGACCGGCCGCACCCGTTCCACGACCTCGACGGGGTGCACGACATCTACCGGGGCTGGCGGCGGGTCGCCGACTCGTACGCCGACCGCGCGCTGATCGGTGAGGTGTGGTTGCCGGACCGGCAACGGTTCGCCAACTACCTGCGCCCCGACGAACTGCACGCCGCGTTCAACTTCGACTTCCTCGGCTGCGCCTGGGACGCCTCCGCGCTGCGGGAGAGCATCGACGGCACGCTGAGCGCGCACGCGCCGGTCGGCGCGCCCGCCACCTGGGTGCTCTCCAACCACGACGTGACCCGGCACGTCACCCGCTACGGCCGGGCGGACACCACGTTCAGCTTCGCCGCGAAGCGCGAGGGGATCCCCACCGACCTGGAGCTGGGCACCCGGCGGGCGCGGGCCGCCGCGCTGCTGTCACTGTCGCTGCCCGGCGCCGCCTACGTCTACCAGGGCGAGGAGCTGGGGCTCTGGGAGGTCGAGGACATCCCGTACGCGATGCGGCAGGACCCGATGTGGGAACGCTCCGGACGGGTCGACCCCGGGCGGGACGGCTGCCGGGTGCCGCTGCCCTGGGCCGGTGACGAGCCGCCCTTCGAGTTCAGCCCGGAAGGCTCGGCGGCGCCCTGGTTGCCCCAGCCGGCCGACTGGAAGGACCGGACGGCGCTGGCGCAGACCGGCGACGCGGCCTCGATGCTGGAGCTGTACCGGGAGGCCATCCACGTCCGGCGCGCCGAGGCGGCGCTCGGCGACGGCGAGTTGACCTGGCTGCCCGCCCCGGACGGCGTGCTGGCCTTCAGCCGCGGCGGCGGCTTCCACTGCCTCGTCAACCTCACCGACGCGGCCGTGCCGATGCCCGTCGACGGGGAGGTGCTGCTGGCCAGCGGCCCCCTCGACGACGGGCTGCTGCCGTCGGACACCGCCGTCTGGCTGCGTACCCCCGACGAGGCCGACGGACCGCGCGCGGACGCCGCCGCCCTGACCTGATCCGACCCGACGTGGTGGGGGGGGGGCCCGCCCCCCCCCCCGCCCCCCCCCCCCCCCCCCCCCCCCCCCCCCCGGGGGGGGGGGGGGCCCCCCCCCCCCCCCCCGCCACCACACCACCCGCCCACCGCGCCCACGAAGGGAGTACGAGGGACCGCCACACCGCACCGACACGGGGGACCTGGCCTGCCTGACGAAAGGGAGAGCGCAGCTCATGGCCAACCACACCACCGGCACTCCGCCCCACCTTCGACACCCGGCCCGGGCAGGGTTGGCCGCCATCGCCGCCACCCTGCTCGCGGCCACCACCCTGACCGCCCTCGCGGTCACCGGCAGTGCCACCCCGGCCTCGGCGGCCGGGTTGTCCCCCTTCGACATCTCCGGCCGGGGCGCCACCGTCCCCTTTCTTGAGCAGGAGGCGGAGAAGGCCGCGCACAACGGCACGAAGATCGGCCCGGACCGGCGCTACGGCACGCTGCCGTCGGAGGCGTCCGGCCGGGAGGCGGTCACCCTCGACGCCGTCGGTGAGTACGTCGAGTTCACGCTCACCGCTCCGGCCAACGCGGTCACCTTCCGGTACAGCCTGCCGGACAACTCCTCGGGCACGGGCCGGGACGCCACCATCGACCTGCGGGCCAACGGCAACCTGCTGAAGTCGGTCCCGGTCACGTCGAAGTACGGCTGGTACTACGGCGGCTACCCCTTCAACAACAACCCGGGCGACACCAACCCGCACCACTTCTACGACGAGACCCGGGCGTTGTTCGGCAGCACCCAGCCGGCCGGCACGAAGATCCGGTTGCAGGTCTCCTCGACCGCCCAGTCACCCACCTTCACGATCGACCTGGCCGACTTCGAGGTGGTCGCGCCGATCGCGAAGCCCTCCGGTGTCATCGATGTGGTCACCGACTTCGGCGCGGACCCGACCGGCGCGACCGACTCGACCGCTAAGTTCCAGGCGGCGGTCGACGCCGGCAAGGCCCAGGGCCGGGCGGTCTGGATCCCGACCGGCACGTTCACCCTCTGGGACCACGTGGTGGTCGACGGGGTGACCCTGCGCGGCGCCGGCCCCTGGTACTCGGTGCTCGGCGGCCGGCACCCCACCGACCGCAAGCGGGCTGCCGGCATCTACGGCAAGTACGTCCCCGGCGGCGGCTACACCGGTGAGATCCGGTCGCACGAGGCGAACGGGCCGAGCCGCAACGTCACCCTGCGGGACTTCGCCATCATCGGCGACATCCGCGAACGGGTGGACGACGACCAGGTCAACGCGCTGGGCGGGGCGATGACCAACTCGGTGGTGGACAACCTCTGGTTGGAGAACACCAAGGTCGGCGCGTGGATGGACGGGCCGATGGACAACTTCACCATCCGCAACAGCCGGATCCTCGACCAGACCGCGGACGGGGTGAACTTCCACACCGGCGTCACCAACTCGACGGTGACCAACACGTTCGTCCGCAACACCGGCGACGACGCGCTCGCCATGTGGGCGCAGAGCGTGCCGAACGTCAACAACTCGTTCACGCACAACACCATCGGTGTGACGCTGCTGGCGAACCACCTGGTCAGCTACGGCGGCCGGGACATCAAGATCACTGACAACGTGACGGCCGACTCGTTGACCAACGGCGGCGGCATCCACGTCGCCAACCGCTACCCGGGTGTGCAGGGCGACACCGCCGTCCGGGGCACCTGGACGATCGCCCGGAACACGCTGATCCGCAACGGCAACTCGGACTACAACTGGAACTTCGGCGTCGGGGCGATCTGGTTCTCCGCCCTGAACGAGGCGTTCCAGCAGGCCACCATCAACATCACCGACACCGACATCCTGGACAGCTCGTACGCGGCGCTGCACTGGATCGAGGGTCAGACCAGCGGCATCAACCTCACCAACGTCCGGATCGACGGCGCCGGCACGTACGCGCTCCAGGTGCAGGCACCCAGCCAGGTGTCGTTCACCAACGTGCGGGCCACCAACATCGCCCAGAGCAACCCGATGCACAACTGCGTGGGTGGCGGCTTCCAGATCACCCAGGGCTCGGGCAACTCGGGCTGGTACACCTCGACCCCGTACTGCGGCCCGTGGCCGGAACCGCAGTGGGGTGGTGGGCCCAGCACCCCGCCGACCACCGGCCCGACCACCGCGCCGCCCACGACCGCGCCGCCGACCACCGCGCCGCCGACCACCGCGCCTCCGACGACCCCGCCGCCCACCGGTGGGAACCTGGCGCTGAACCGGTCGACGGTCGCGACCAGCACCAACCAGAGCTACACGGCGGGCAACGTGGTGGACGGCAACGCCTCGACCTACTGGGAGAGCGCCAACAACGCCTTCCCGCAGTCGGTCACCGTCGACCTGGGCGCGGTCCGCTCGGTCGACCGGGTGGTGCTCAAGCTGCCCGCCGGCTGGGAGCAGCGCACCGAGACACTGTCGGTGCTCGGCTCCACGGACGGTTCGTCGTACGGCACGCTGGCGTCGTCCGCCGGTCGGGTCTTCGCACCCGGCTCGGGCAACACCGTGTCGATCGGGCTGCCCTCCGGTGACCGCCGCTACATCCGGGTCACCGTGACCGGCAACACCGGCTGGCCGGCCGCGCAGCTCAGCGAGGTCGAGGTGTACGGCGGCACGCAGACCACGGCCCCGCCCACCACCGCGCCCCCGACGACCACCCCGCCCCCGACCACGCCGGCCCCCACCGGCAACCTGGCGGCGGGACGGTCGATCACCGAGACCAGCCACTCCGACGTCTACGCCGGGTCCAACGCGGTGGACGGCAACGCGAACACCTACTGGGAGAGCGCCAACAACGCCTTCCCGCAGTCGCTGACCGTCGACCTGGGCGCGACCCGAACGGTGTCCCGGGTCGTACTGAAGCTGCCGCCGTCGTCGGCCTGGCAGACGCGCACGCAGAACCTGGCGGTGCTCGGCTCCACCGACGGCTCGTCGTTCAACACCCTCAAGGCGTCCGCCGGCTACACCTTCAACCCGTCCAGCGGCAACACGGTCACCGTGACCTTCACGGCGACCAGCCAGCGGTACCTGCGCCTGACCGTCACCGGCAACACGGGCTGGCCCGCCGGTCAGCTCAGCGAGTTCGAGGTCTACTCCAGCTAGGCCGACGGCCCCCGCCCGACCAGGGCGGGGGCCACCGCACCGTCCCCCACCTGTCGCGGCACGACGGGCGTACCCCTGCGCCCGTCACCGGGCAACGCACCCCACACCACCCCCGAAAGAGGTGTAGCGACCGATGTCCAGAAACGGCCCCACCCGAGGCACCCCGCGAACCGGCTCGCCCGGTTCGACCGTCCGAGCCGACCGATCGCCGGCCCGCCGCCGACTGCTCGCCGGCACGCTCGCCGGACTGCTCCTCGCCGCCGCTCCCGCCGTCACCCCCGCGACCGCGGCCCCGGCGGCGACGCCCGCCTCCGCACCCGCGGGTTCCGCCCGCGCGGCCCTGCTCGCCGGGCTCTCGGCCACCATGAGCGCCAGCAGCTACAACCAGAACTACGTGGCGAGCAACGCGAACGACGGCAACGCCTCGACCTACTGGGAGAGCGCCAACAACGCGTTCCCGCAGTGGATCCAGGCCGACCTGGGCGCCACGGTCGGCGTGGACCGGGTCGTGCTGAAGCTGCCGCCGTCGTCGGACTGGCAGACGCGTACGCAGACGCTGTCGGTGCTCAGCTCCACCAACGGCTCGACCTTCAGCACCCTGAAGTCGTCGGCCGACTACACCTTCAACCCGAGCAGCGGCAACACCGCGACCGTCAGCTTCACCGCCGCCAGCACCCGCTACGTCCGGGTGCAGGTCACCGGCAACACCGGCTGGCCGGCCGCGCAGCTCTCCGAAGTGGAGGTGTACGGATCCAGCGGCAGCACCGACACCCAGGCCCCCAGCGCCCCCGGCAACCTGGCGTACACCCAGCCGGCCAGCGGTCAGATCCGGCTCACCTGGTCGGCGTCGAGCGACAACGTCGGGGTGACCGGGTACGACGTCTACGCCAACGGCGCGCTGCGCGGCAGCGTCAGCGGCTCGACGCTGACGTACACCGACAGCCAGGCGGACAGCGCCACGGTCTCGTACTACGTGCGGGCCAAGGACGCGGCCGGCAACCAGTCGTCGAACAGCAACACGGTGACCCGTACCGGCACCGGTAACCCGCCCACCGGGAGCAACCTGGCGGTCGGCAAGCCGATCACCGCCTCCGGCTACGTGCACACGTTCGTGGCGACCAACGCCAACGACAACAACGTGGCCACCTACTGGGAGGGCAACGGCAACCCGAGCACGCTGACCGTGCAGCTCGGCGCGAACGCCAGCCTCAGCCAGATCGTGCTGAAGCTCAACCCGGACTCGGCGTGGGGTACGCGTACCCAGAACATCACCGTGCTCGGCCGGGACCAGGGCTCGTCGAGCTTCACCACGTTGGTCGGCGCGACGAACTACACGTTCAACCCGGGCAGCGGCAACACGGTGACCATCCCGGTCTCCGGCGCGGCGGCCGACGTACGCCTCTCGATCGCCTCGAACACCGGCGCCCCGGCCGGTCAGGTGGCCGAGTTCCAGGTCTTCGGCACCCCCGCGCCGAACCCGGACCTCACCGTCACCGGCATGTCGTTCAGCCCGTCCGCACCCGTCGAGACCAGCACCGTCACGCTCTCGGCGACCGTGCGGAACGCCGGATCGGCGGCCTCCGCCGCGACCAACGTCAACTTCTACCTGGGCTCCACCCGGGTCGGCACCGCGTCGGTCGGTGCCCTCGCGGCCGGCGCGTCGACCACGGTCAGCGCCAGCATCGGCACCCGCGACGCGGGCAGCTACCCGCTCAGCGCGAAGGTCGACGAGTCGAACACCGTCGTCGAGCAGGACGACACCAACAACAGCTACTCCAACCCCAGCCCGCTGGTCGTCAGCCCGGTCGCCACCAGTGACCTGGTCGCCTCCTCGGTCGCCTGGTCGCCGGGGAACCCGTCGGCCGGCAACACCGTCACGTTCTCGGTGTCGATCCGCAACGCCGGCAGTGTGGCGTCGGCGTCCGGTTCGCACGGCATCACGCTCACCGTTCTCAACGACTCCGGCACCGTGGTCCGTACCCTGACCGGCTCGTACTCCGGTGTGATCAACGCCGGGGCCACCGTCGGCCCGGTCAACCTGGGCACCTGGACGGCGGCGAACGGCAAGTACACCGTCCGGGTCGTGCTCGCCGCCGACGCCAACGAACTGCCGGTGAAGCAGACCAACAACACCTCCGACCAGCCGCTCTTCGTCGGGCGTGGCGCCAACATGCCGTACGACATGTACGAGGCCGAGGACGGCGTGGTCGGCGGCGGCGCGAACGTCGTGGGCCCGAACCGGACCGTCGGCGACGTCGCCGGTGAGGCGTCCGGCCGGCGTGCGGTGACCCTGAACTCGACCGGCGCCTACGTCGAGTTCACCACCCGGGCCAGCACCAACACGCTTGTCACCCGCTTCTCCATCCCGGACGCGGCGGGCGGCGGGGGCATCAACTCGACGCTCAACGTCTACGTCAACGGCACGTTCCACAAGGCCATCGACCTGACGTCCCGCTACGCCTGGCTGTACGGCAACGAGACCAGCCCGGGGAACACTCCGAGCGCGGGCGGACCGCGCCACATCTACGACGAAGCCAACGTCATGCTCAACTCGACCGTGCCGGCCGGCAGCAAGATCCGCCTGCAGAAGGACGCGGCCAACACCACCACGTACGCGATCGACTTCATCAACACCGAGCAGGTGTCGCCGATCGCCAACCCGGACTCGGCGCGGTACGCCACGCCGACCGGCTTCACCCACCAGGACGTGCAGAACGCCCTGGACCGGGTCCGGATGGACACCACCGGCAACCTGATCGGGGTGTACCTGCCCGCCGGCAACTACTCCACCTCGTCCAAGTTCCAGGTGTACGGCAAGGCGGTCCAGGTGACCGGCGCGGGCCCCTGGTACACCCGGTTCAACGCACCGTCCGGCCAGGAGAACACCGATATCGGCTTCCGGGCCGAGAACTCGGCGGCCGGCTCGTCGTTCAAGAACTTCGCGTACTTCGGCAACTACACCTCGCGGATCGACGGTCCGGGCAAGGTGTTCGACTTCTCCAACGTGTCGAACATCGTGATCGACAACATCTGGGCCGAGCACCAGGTCTGCCTCTACTGGGGCGCCAACACCGACTACATGACGATCCGGAACTCACGGATCCGCAACCTGTTCGCCGACGGCGTCAACATGACCAACGGCAGCACCAACAACCTGGTCAGCAACAACGACGCCCGGGCCACCGGCGACGACAGCTTCGCGCTGTTCTCGGCGATCGACGCGGGCGGCGCCGACATGAAGGACAACGTCTACGAGAACCTGACGTCGACGCTGACCTGGCGGGCCGCCGGCGTGGCCGTCTACGGCGGCTACGGCAACACGTTCCGCAACATCTACATCGCGGACACGCTCGTCTACTCCGGCATCACCATCAGCTCGCTCGACTTCGGCTACCCGATGAACGGCTTCGGCGCGAGCCCGCCGACGAAGTTCGAGAACATCTCGATCGTGCGAGCCGGTGGGCACTTCTGGGGTGGGCAGACCTTCCCGGCGATCTGGGTGTTCTCCGCCTCGAAGGTGTTCCAGGGCATCCGCGTCAGCGACGTGGACATCGTCGATCCGACCTACAGCGGCATCATGTTCCAGACCAACTACGTCGGTGGGCAGCCGCAGAACCCGATCACCGACACGGTCTTCACCAACATCTCCATCAGCGGCGCCCGCAAGAGCGGTGACGCCTACGACGCCAAGTCCGGCTTCGGCATCTGGGCCAACCCCATGCCGGAGTCCGGGCAGGGTCCCGCCGTCGGGTCGGTCACCTTCACCAACCTGCGGCTGAGCAACAACGCGGTGGACATCCAGAACCCCACGACGACCTTCACCATCAACCGCAACTGATTCACCCGGTAGCCGACGCCGCCGGGAGGTCCCACCCTCCCGGCGGCGTTGTGCCGTGCCGGCCCTCGCCCGCGGCGAACCGGGCCGCGCCGGCCAGCGCGTCGGTGTCCAGCGAATCCATCCCGTACGCCAGTTCGGTCGCCAGCGCCTCCGCCTCGGGCCGTCCGACGCCGGCCAGCAGGGCCGCCCGGTCGTTGCGCAGGCAGGTCTGCGGGTGCCGCGCGATCGCCGTCGCCAGTTCCTCGGCCGCCGCCCGCGCCTGGCCCGTCGGCACCACCCGGTTGACCAACCCCATGGCGTACGCCTCGTCGGCCGGCACCGCCCGCCCGGTGAGGATCAGGTCCATCGCGCGGCTCTCCCCGACCAGTCGAGGCAGCCGGACCGTGCCGCCGTCGATCAGCGGTACGCCCCAGCGGCGGCAGAACACTCCGAGCGTGGCGTCGGATTCGGCGACCCGCAGGTCACACCAGAGCGCCAGTTCCAGACCGCCGGCCACCGCGTACCCCGAGATGGCCGCGATCACCGGCTTGCTGAGCACCATCCGGGTGGGACCCATCGGGCCGTCCCCCTCCGGCTCCACCCGGTTGCCTCTCGGCGTGCCGATGGCCTTCAGGTCGGCTCCGGCGCAGAACGTGCCGCCCGCCCCCCACAGCACGGCGACCGCCGCGTCCGGATCAGCCTCGAAGGCGCGGAAGGCATCCGCCAACGCCCGAGCGGTAGCCCCGTCGACAGCGTTCCGCGCCTCCGGCCGATCCAGAATCACCGTAGTGACAGCCCCGTTGCGCTCCACCCGCACACCCATCCCGCCAGCATGCCCGCCCCCGGCAGGTTTGTCGTCAGCGACCGGTTTGGGAGGGGGATCGCCGGGAAGTCGGTACTCGTGCGAGCGCTATTGACGAAAGTTGAGCAGGACTCCCGGCTGGACCGCGCGGGTGACCGGTTGCAGAAGGCTGTCCTGGGGACGCTGCGACCGCGGCGACTGCGGGACCTGCTGCACGGCGTGACGCTGGGGCACCCGCTGCACCCGGCCATGGTGCAGGTGCCGGTCGGGGCGTGGATCAGTGCCGCCGTGCTGGACCTGATGCCAGGGCAGCGCCGACCGGCGACCGTGCTGGTCGGCTTGGGGACGGTCAGCGCCCTGCCGGCGGCGGTCGCCGGGTTGAACGACTGGGCGGCGCTCTCCCGGGACCAGCGCCGGGTCGGCCTCGTGCACGCGGCCGCGAACACCGTCGGTGTCGGCCTCTACGCCGGCTCACTGGCGGCGCGGCTCTCCGGGCGGAGCGGCGTCGGCAGGGCGCTCGGGTTCCTCGGCCTCTCCGCCGTCAGCCTCGGCGCGTACATCGGCGGGCATCTGGCGTACAAGCAGGGCGCCCAGGTCAACCAGAGCGTGTCCGAGCTGCACCGGATGAGCGACGGCTGGCACTCGCTGGCCGACATGGCCACCCTGCCGCAGCGCACGCTGATCACCCGAGAGGTAGACGACGACATCTCGGTGATCCTCTACCGCCACGGTGACGAGGTCACGGTGATGCTGGAGCGGTGCCCGCACCAGAGCGGGCCGCTGGGCGAGGGCGAGGTCCAGGAGATCGACGGCCACGCGTGCGTGGTCTGCCCGTGGCACGGCAGCGCGTTCCGTCTCAACGGCGGCGAGGTCATGCAAGGTCCCTCCGGCAATGACCAGCAGATCCTGCCCACCCGCATCCAGGACGGCGTGCTCCAGACCCGTCTCCCCTGACAGCGTGCTGCGGGGTCGACGATGACCGGCCGCCCTCGACGCACTGATGCCACATAGTCATCTTGATGACTATGTGGCATCAGTCTGTCCGGGGTGTCCGCTCCCGGGCGCGTGTGGGGCACGGCGCTCGGGCGTTGGCCGCGCGTGGGCCACTCGCGCTCGGGCGTCGGCTGTGTGTGGGCCATGGCGCTCGGGCGTTGGCCGCGCGTGGGCCGCAGCTCCCGGGCGTCGTTCGAGCGGAACTCGGCGAGCGGGGCTGCGACCTACGCGTGCGGGTGCCGGCTCAACCCCGCCGGTGCCGACCGCCCTGGACGCCGTCGTCGTCCCATTCGCCGACCGCTCCGGCGCTACGACCGGGCAGGGCCAGCGGCGTGCCGGTCGGAGGGCCAGTGGGCGGGGCGGGCGTCTCGGTGGCCGCCGCCGCACGACGGGCGGCCCAGGCGGCGCCACTGCCCGCTCGACCCGCGTCACCGCTCCAACCCGCCTCACCGCTCCGACCAGGGCTGCCGCTCCGACCCGCGTCACCGCTCCGAGCAGTGCTGCCGCTCCGACCGGGGTTGCCGCTCCGACCAGTGCTGCCGCTCCGGGAGGCGCGGCTCTCGGTGGTGGAGCTGCCGCCGACCCGGGTTGACCGGCGTCGCGGGGTACGGGCGGCCGCAGTCAGCCGGGGTGCGGCGCCGGCCGTGGCCGGCCGACGGCGGAGACCGAGGACCGCGCCGATCTGGGCGCCGACGATGCTCGCCACGGCCAGGACGGCGGAGACGGCCAGCGGTCGGTTCACCCGGTCGGTGGTTCCGGCCCGGGCCGCGCCGACGGTCATCGTGGGTGCCTCACCCGTCGACTCCGTACCGCTGGGTGGTGCCTGCTGTGTGCGCTCCGGCGCCGACCGCTCCGGGGCCGGTCGCGCGGGCGGTGTGGGCGCGGCGGGTCGACCGACGAGTTTGCCGGTCGCGTGCGAGCGTGCGCCCTGGTCGGTGGCCTCCGCCGGGAGCCGGAGCAGTTGCCCGGGACGAATCCGGTCCGGGTCGTCCAGCCGGTTCAGCTTGGCGAGTTGCCGGTAGTCGTCGAACTCGTCGAGGTACCGCTCGGCCACCTCGCCGAGGTAGTCGCCCCGGGCAACGCGGTACACCGGCGCAGCCTGGTCGCCGGGGCTCGGCCCGCCCGGCGCGACAAGTCCGAGCGGCCCGCTCCCCAGGGCGTCGCGGGGCCCGCTCGCGGCCAGGCCCAGCGGGGTGCTCTCGGTGAGCCGCGTGGTGGTGGCCGACGCGCTCGGCTGGGCGTACGCCGGACCGACGTAGACCGCGGCGGCGCTGGCGGCGGCCGGGCTGGCCGCGAGGATCAGGGCGACCGAACCGACCAGCGCGGCGGCGGCCTTCTGCTGGCGGCTCATTCCGGGCAGCTTCGGCGCCGGCCGGCGCAGGGTCTGCGCGCCCAACTCGACGAGGACGGAGAAGGTGAACGTGGCCCAGCCGAACCAACCGGCCAATGCCAGGGCCCGAAGGAAGAGTTGCCCGTCGTCCCGGCTGGTCAGGGTGGTGCCCACCTCGGCGAGGGTGGGCAGATGGTCGGGCAGGGGATTGCCGGCGAAAGCGAGCAGCGCGACCGGCGCGCCCGCCACCAGGGCGCAGAGCACGACGAGCGCGCCGAGGCCGGTGAGGACGCGTCCCGTCCGCCGTACGACGGACCGACCCGATGCGGACATGGCTGCCTTCCTTCCTATGGGACCGGGGGTGGGGCTGTGGTGATGGCCCGTGCGGTCGCCTCTCCGGTGATGGTGACCTGGTCAGCGAAGCCGAACAGGCCGAGCATCGAGCGGCGGTAGGTGATCGTGAGGCGTACCCGGACGACGACCTCCCCGGCGATCTGCGGGAAGCTCACGGTGTGGCTGGTGGTGGAGCCGACGGCGGTGAGGTATTCGGCGACCGCCACGCGGGCCTGCGGCTGGTCGATCCGCGTCGGCCCACCCTCGATCGCGGTGGCCCGGTCGATGGCCTGCCCGCCCGCGCGGGCCGCCTCAGCGGCCAGGTTGTCGGCGCGTTGCAGCGTGCGGAGCTGGCCCGCGCCGTCGAACGAGAGCCCCACGATGGCCAGTACGCCGATCATCGCCACGGCCAGGAAGATGCTGACCCGGCCGTGGTCGCCGGAGAGCGTACGGAGGTTCATCGTCGGCTCCGGTAGCGGTCCAGGGGCGAGGTGAAACTGGCCTCGATCTTGTTCTCGGTGGGCATGCCCGGTAGGGCGTTGAGCCGTAGGTCGCGGAACGACACCCGGCACTCGACCGTGACGGTGACCGTCGCGTTCTGGCCGAGCGCGCTGCGGTAGGCGTCGTCGAATCCGGTGTCGCTGTTGCCGACCCTGCCGCCGAAGGTCAGGGTCGGAGCGGCTCCGCAGTCCAGTCCGTGCCAGTCCAACTGCTCCTGGGCTGCCTTGCGGGCCTGTTCCTTCGCGTCGGTCGGGTCGCGGGAGATCGACGCGGCGCGGGCCGCGTCGTGCGCGGCGGCGTCGAGAGCCTCCGCCGCCACCGCGCTGCGTCCGGCAACGCCCGCCAGCACCATCAGCGCGATGAACGCGGGCGCGAGCACCGCCACCTCGATGGAGACCGAGCCGCGCTCGGTGGTCCGGCTCACGGCGCTGTCACCCGCTCCACCGGCCCGTGCGCGGTCTGCCCGATCTCGAAGTCCATGCCGGGTACGACCGACAGGGACCGGCCGGTGACCGTGCAGGTCACGTCGACCTCGCTGGTCACACAGCTCGGACCGCCGGCCTTGTCCCAGCCCAGCAGCCAGCTACCGCTGGTGGACAGGAACTGCTTGGCGCTGGCTACTCCGGCGCCGTCGGACGCGTTGTACCGCCGTTCGGCGTTGACCCCGCTCTGGGCGGCGTTCAACGCCGTGGCACGAGCCAGGAAGACGGCCGCCACCTGGAGCGACGCGAACAGCAGCACCAGGATCAGCGGCATCACCACGGCCAGCTCCACCGGATTCGCGCCCCCCTCCCGGTCGCCGGTCACGAGACGACGCCGGGCAGCGGAAACCGCCCGGCGCCACCTCGGGTACGTGACTCGGCGCATGCCGGCTACTTCGGGTTCGTGTGGCCCGGGATGGCCTTCATCCAGTCGTTGGCCTTGCCGAGGGCCAGGCCGGTGACGATGGTGGCCACGAAGACCAGGCCGAAGATGATCACCGCGGTCGGTACCGGGCTGTCGCCCCGCTCGCCGTCCCGGCGTAGCTCGGCGAAGCGCGTCGTCACCACGACGTGCAGGTAGGTGAGGATGGACATGGCGTACTCCTTCTCGGGGTCGGATCAGACACGGGCGATGAACGGGTAGACGACGAAACCGAGCAGCACGAAGACGAGGAGCGCGCCCGGAATGTCGAGCTTGCTGGTCACGCCCTCGGCGCGGGCCAGGTTGTCGGTGCGGATCTGGTCGCGTAGCGAGTCGGCCCGGCTGCGCAGGGTCTCGTGCACCTGCGCGCCCTCGCTGCCGGAGGAGCGCATGATCGCGCCGACGTCGCCCAACTCCGGGATACCGATCTTGTCGGCGAGGTCGCGCAGCTCGTCCCAGGGGGCGTGCATCTGCATCTGGGCGATCCGCAGCGCCTCCTGAAGGCGGTCGAACACCCAGCCGTCGCAGACCGCCGCGGCCCGCTCCAACGACTGCACGGGCCCGTGCGCGGCGGAGAGCTGCAACGCCACCAGATCCAGGTACGTGCAGACGGCCTGGCGGAACTCGTCGCGGGCGGCGTCCGCCTTGGTCAGGACCGACCGGTGCGCCAGCAGACCGGCGACGAACGCCATGCCGAGGCCCCCGAGCACCGGTACGACCAGCGGCAGCGAGATGCCGAGGACGAACAGCGCCACCCCGAGCAGGGTCGGCGTGGCCAGTCCGATCAGCGCGGACAGCAGCACCGACAGCGCGTACTGCTCGGGGGTCTGGCCGATCAGGGCGAGCTGCCGGTGCGGCGGTCGTAGCCAGCGGGACAGCCCGCTGAGCCAGTCCAACCGCCGGGAGGCGGGAGTGGCCGCCCGGCCGGTACCAGGCGGCTGGTGCAGGCGGCGCAGCGCCGGGCCGAGCGCGGGAGTGGCCGGCACCAGCTCGCGGATCACCAGGAACAGGCCCAACCCGATCGCCGCCCCGCCGGTGACGGCGACGCCGAGGAGCCAGTTGACGATCATCGCGGGCCTCTTGCCGGCACCGTGGCGCTCGCGCTCACGCGACGACCTCCTGTGGGTCGGGCGCCGGCAGGAACCGGGCCGGTCGCTGCGGCTGACTCATCGAGCGGACCCAGGCCAGCAGGCCGATGAAGGCGATGCCGAGCGCGGCCATCACCACCTGACCGGTCGGGGTGCCGTACGGCTCGATGTACTCGGTGTTGATCAGGCCGTACGCCAGCGTCGCCAGCGTCATCCCGGTCAGGAACCGGACCGCGAACCGGGGCTGGGTGCGCTTGGCCTCGATCTCCCGGCGGGTCGCCACCTCGGCGGACGCCGCGCCGGCGATCGAGCCGAGTACGTCGCCCAACCGCTCGCCCCGGTCGGTGAGGTGCAGGATCAGGGCCGCCACCACCTGGTCGCAGACCGGGTCGCCGATCTCGTCGGCGAACGCCAGCAGCGCGGAGCGGGCCAGCCAGCCGGCCTGCAACCGGGCGGCGAGCAGTCGTACCTCGTCCTCGATGCCGGGTGGCACGCTGCCGATCGTGCTGATGATCGCCTGTTGGAGGCCCTGGCCCGTACCGGAGACGTCCTTGAGCCGGCGGGTCCACTCGCCGACGGCCTCGATCCGGGCGATCGCCCGCTGCTCGGCCTTGCCCACCGCGAACAGCCACGGCGTACCGGGTACCGCCACCGCCACGAGCAGCCCCACCACCGGTAGCCCGGTCAGCAGGAACGCCAACGCCCCGGCGACCACCGCGGCGAGCAACAGCGCCTGGTAGGACCGCCGTTCGGCGGGCGTGGCGCCGGAGCCCCGCCAGAGGCGACTCAGGCCGGGCCCCGCTCCCGGGCCGGGGCCCGGGGGTCGACGGGTGCCGACCAGCGCGACCACCGCCAGCAGGAGCCCCGCCACGCAGGCGGCCCCGGAGACCACCGCGATCAACTCCAGGCTGTTCCCCATCAGGTCACCGCCGGGCCAGTCGGGTCTGTCGGGGCCGCCGCCACGCGCCCGTACCGGCCTCGATCCACCGGGTCAGCAGTCGGGAGTCGTACCCCACGCGGAGCAACTGGTCGCGGACGCGTTCCGGCAGGTGCCGGGGGACCGCGCGGCCGTCCGGACCGGGACCGAAGACGGTGGTGGTGGTGATCCGTCCGGCCTCGCCGGCCCCGATCACCTCTTCCACGTGCGAGACGAACCGGTGCTTACGTCCGCCGATCGCGCTCTCGTCCTCGACGGTGACGTAGACGATCAGGTCGAGGGCGTTGCCGGCCATCCGACGTGCCTGGTCGACGGTCATCTCGCGGCCGTGCGCCAACGCCAACTCGACGATCCGCTCGCCGACACCGGCGGCCGTACGGGCGTGGATCGTGCACATCGAGCCCCGGCTGGTGGTCATCGCCTGGAGCATCGGCACGATCTCGCGGGACCGCACCTCGCCCACGATGATCCGCAGGACGCCCATCCGCAGCGACAGCGGGATCAGGTCGGCGATCGTCACCTCGCCCGCCGGACGGCCGTCGAAGCCGCGCTCGCCGTGCCCTTCCCGCGCCTCGAAGCTCATCACCGCCCGGTGCCGTTCGCGGCGGCGCGCCGGCAGCAGTTCCCGGCTCTCCTCCAGCAGCACGTACGGCTCGTCGGGCGGGATCTCGTTCATCAAGGCCCGGATGATTGTGGTCTTTCCGGCGCCGGCCAGCCCGGCGACCATGATGTTCAACCCGGCGCGCATCGCCGCGCGCAGGAAGTCACGCAGCAGCGGGTCGATCATCTCGTCCAGGTCGCCCCGGCTACCGGCGACGTCGTCGAGGCTCACGTCCAGGGTGTTGTGCTTGCGGATCACCGCGTACGGGCGGTGGCTGACCAGGAACACCGCCGCCAACCGGCTGCCGTCGGGCAGTTGCAGGTCGAGGGTGGGCTTCACGGTGGACAGGGACCGCTCGGTCGCGCCGGCCCGCCGCGCCGCCGCCTGGAGGATCTCGACCAGTTCGGCGTCGCTGTCGGCGATCGGCTCGCCCCAGTCCACCCCGCCGCCGTGTCGGGTGATGCGCACCTGGTCGCAGCCGAGGATGTGCACCTCCTCGATGGTGTCGTCGACCAGCAGGGTCTGTAGCCGGCCGAGTCCGACCAGCTCGGCGGTCACCTGGTCGAGCAGCAGACGCTCCTCGCCGGCGGCCATCGGCGTGCCGGCCCGGCGGACCGCGTCGGCGTACTCGGCGACCACCTGGACGGCCAGCCGCGCCCGCTCGGTGTCCTCCTCGTCGGCGGTGAACTCCCGGCCGCGCTGCCACAGGGTGAGTCGTTCGGTGAGTTCCCGGCGCAGCTCCCGGACCACCTGGAAGTCCATCCGGGGTCGAGGGGCCGTCTCGGGCGGCGGCGTGGGCGTCGGCTGCGGCATCGGCGGCACGTGGTGGTGCCGGCCGTTCGCGGGGGTCAGCGGTGGCGCGGTGGACGTCGCGCCCGGCGGCTGCTGGCGGGGGTCGGCCGAGACGGGTTCAAACCGCATCCGGCACCCCCTGCTGTACCGGCCAGGCCAGCCGGGCGCGTCGCCGTTCCAGCAGCGCCCCGACCGGCACCTCCAGCGCGGTCGCCGCGCGCAGCAGCGGCCGTCCGGCCCGCACGGTCCCACCGAGGCCGAGCACCCCCGCGGTACGCGGGTCGTGCGGCAGCCGGGCGATCACCGGCAGCCTCAGCCCGCGACTGATCTCGGCGCGCCCGTGCCCGTCGCCGACCAGCAGCAGCCGCAGGGTGCCCGGCGGTACCCGGTGCTCGGCGAAGTCCCGCTCGATCGTGGTGACCACCGCCCGCGTCCCGGACAGGTCGGGCAGGTTCGCCCGGGTCACCAGCAGCACCACCGAGGCGGCCCGCAGCAGTGGCCACGGTGGGCCGTTCACGTGCAGTCGGCCGCAGTCGACGAGCACGTCGTAGCCGGGTGTGCCCCGGTCCAGGGCGTTGAAGTAGTCGGCGAAGCGCTGCCAGAGCGGGGTGACGCTGCCGGCCTGCGTCGGGTCGACCAGACCGGGCAGCAGCAGCCGTTCCCGGCGCGGCGCGTCCAGGTCGACCAACTGGGACCAGAACGCGGTCTCCAGGTTGCCGTCGCGCAGCTCGCCGACGGCCAACTCCCCGATGCCGCGCGGACCGTCCAACTGGCCGCCCAGATAGCCGGCGAGGATCGACCCGCCTGCCGGGTCGCACTCGGCGAGGACCAGCCGGCGGTGCCAGGTCAGGGCGCAGGCCAACGCCGAGGTGGTCACGCCGGGCGAACCCTTCGCGGACACCAACGCGATGATCGCCATGGTCAGGCCGCCTCGATCAGCACGACGGCGACCCGCTCCTGGGCGGCGAGCGCCACCACGGCGGGTACGTCCCGGATGAGGAGCGCCAGGTACAGCACCTTCTCGTCGTCCGTCGGGCTGACCATGTCGATGACGGTGGCCGTGAACCGGGTGCCCGCCGTGGCGGCCGCCCCGGTGGCGTCGTCGTCCGGGGTGCTGACCAGCAGCACCTTGTCGCCGGGGTGCAGCGCGCGGGCGGGCACCTGGGCGGTCTTCAGGCCGAGCGCGATCTGCTGCTGCCCCGGGCCGAGCAGCGGGTCGTCGGTCACCTGCCCGAGGGTGAGCAGGGTGCCCGGCACCAGCGCCACGGCGGCCCGCTTGCCGACCACCTCGTCCAGCCGGCCCGCCGGCACGGGGCGTAGCCCCTGGCCGCCGGCGACCTGCACGGTGATCAGGTCGGCGGCGGTGACCTCCCGGCCCACCTCCACCGGTCGGGCCACCGCGAGGTAGCTGCCGGTGGCCCGGACCGAGGTGACCGCGAACGCGGCCCCCAGCCCACCGAGGGCGATCAGGAGTACGGCGAGACCCAGCAAGCCTGGACGGACGCGGCGCTGCCGGACCACCTTGGGCGGGCTGACCGGCGCGTCCACCGGTCCGGTCGCGTTACGCGTCGCCACACTCACCGTTCGATCTCCATTCGTGGCTGGGGTGCTCGCAGAACCGGGTCACTCACCTGGTCACCACCTGGAGCTCCCTGATCTGTACCGGCACGGTGCCGCTGGTCCGGGTCTGCGCGATCGGGTCGCCCTCCACGCCGTTGTCGGTCCACCAGCGGACCGTCCAGTACGTGGTGGCACCCACCCGGTAGGTGCCCGCCTTCGGGTAGCCGTGGTCGTAGCCGCAGTCCGGCGAGGTGCGGCCGGCGCGCTTGCCCTTCGGGTCGTACGGGGTGCCGGGCTTGGTGCAGGTGACCGTGTCGCCGTTGCCCATGCTCCAGACGATCCGGTTGACTTTCGCCTCGATCGAGACGGTCAGCCCACGGTCGGTCGCGGAGGCGTTCAGCGGCCCGAAGTAGCTGGCGCTCGGGGTGGCCCACATCCAGACCGGCAGGCCGACCAGGCCGGGGCCGATGTCCTTGCGGGGGGCGACCTTGAGCCGCGCCGGCAGCAGCTTGATCGACGCGAGCGCCCGGCGGGCCAGCTCCTCCGGGTCCGGCGGAGCGCCGAAGCCGGCCGGCGGCCCGTCGAGCGGCAAGGTTCGCTGCGCGCCGAGGTCGCCGCCGTTGCAGGTCTGGACGTACCACTGCTGGCCCTCGGGTGCCGACGGTTGCGGCACGGCGAGCTTGTAGTAGCAGCCGTCGCCGTTGTTGAACCAACCCAGCAGGTCGTCGTAGCAGGGGATCGTCCGGCCGCCCCACTGGCAGACGCCGCCACCCCCGCCGCCGCCGGAGTCTCCGCCGCCGTTGTCCCCGCCGCCCCCCGGGTCGCCGGGGTGGCCCGGCTCGTCGTCCCAGACGTTGCAGTCCGGTTGGCCGGGCGGGCACTCCACCCCCGGGCCCGCACGGCGGGCGGCGGAGGCCGGCAGGGTCGTGCCGACCACCAGCAGCATCGCCACACCGACCCCGGCGAGGAGCCGGCGGCTCAGCACGGCTGGTCCTGGTGCGCGACGCCGGAGCTGATCAGCCAGCGGCCGTCCGGATAGCGGGTGGCGGTGGCGGTCGCCAGGTGCTTGCCGCCGCCGCTGCCCGGCACCACCCGTTGGTCCTTCGTGTAGACGAGCCGGTAGCCGGTCGCGTCCAGGCAGTCCTGGATCTCCACGGTGGCCGGGTCCGAGTCGAGGTCGACGGCGATCACGGTGGGATCGGATCGCAAGGTCCCGGTACGCATCGCGCCGTGCTCCTTAGCGTCGCGAATGGACAATTGCACCCGGGTCAGCAGTGGATCAGCGAGAAATCTGGACAGTTCCGGCGCGTGCGGATCGCCGCGCCCACTCGCCGTGCGCGAGGCCGCGAGATATCCGGAGTACGCCTCGAGCGCCGCCTTTTCGGCGGCCCCGCGTTCGACATCCGAATCTGCCCGTACCCCGTCGGCACGCTCCGACGTCGGGCGGTCGACCACCTCCGGCCCGCTGCCGCAGGCGGTGGCCGCCACCGTCGCCACGATCGCCAGCAGGCAGGTTGTTGCTCGCCTGAACTGCCGTCCGACCACCGCCGAACCCTCCTCGTGACAGCCCGACGTGGCGACGAAGCGCCGGTGTCGAGCATGCGAAAGCGCGCCCGGATCACTTCATCCGGCCGTTCATTGGCGCTTCTGCATTCACCGTTGCGGATCTTCTACAAATGCGAGGTCCTGTGTTGTCCGATCATCGATGTGAGGCTTGCGTCACACTCAAGGGGCGAGCATAAGCTCACGCTCGCCGATGCAACAGAGGCAATTCATGCGAACACTCTGAGTGATGATGGGTGGTGGTGGCAGGTGTCCGTGCGGCGCTTCGGATGGCTGTCGGTCGAGGGGTCGCCAATGGCCCGGCCTCGTTGGCGCGGGCCGATCCGTCCTGACCCCTACGCCCCTTACGAGAATGGGACATCGCAACCGGAAGCCGGCATGTGGCCAGCGTCGCGGCTCGGCGGCGACCGCACATCGTGCGGGCCGATCCGGGGCGGACGGAGTCGGTGGGGGACGTCGCTTTCCGCGCCATCCGCTACACCCGAGCGAACGTTCAGTCACGATCCGTGTTCACCTTTCGGGGCGGTCGCGCGACGTTCGGCGGGGTCGACGTGGCGCTGACGGCCGAACCGACCGACCAACCGTCCGCCTCCGGCGGTCCTGCGGTCAGCGAGGTGGGGCCGGTGCCGGGTACCCGTCGTCTCCGGCTCGCACCCGTGCTGGCAGCCCTGCTCGTCACCCCGCTGGCGCGGTTGGCCGTCGTGCGTCACGCCGTACCCTCGGACGCCGCCAGCCGGACCGGGTGCGACGCCTGCGGGGCCGCGATCAGCCTGACCAGGCCGTGGCCCGCGCTCGGTCCGGCGGCCCGGTGTGGTCGGTGCCGCGCCCGGGTCGGGCCGCCGCCCGGCACGATCGAGGTGGCGGCCCTGGCCGCCGTGGCGCTGCTCGTGCTCGTCGGCCCGCCGCTGGGCGCGTTGCCGGCCCTGGCCTGGTGGCTGGGCTGGACGCTACCGGCGGTCTTCGTCGACCTGGCCGTGCACCGGCTACCCGACCGGCTCACCCTGCCCGCCGCTGGCGGAACCTGGCTGCTGCTCGGCGTGGCGGCGCTGGCCGGCGCCGGGGCGGGTCCGTGGGTGCGGGCCGTCGCCGCCGGTACGAGTCTGGCCCTGTTCTTCGCCGCCAGCACGTTGCTGCTCGGTCGCCGCGGCTTCGGGCTGGGCGACGCCAAGTTGGCGCTCGGCGTGGGCGCGCTGCTCGGCTGGTACGGGTGGCCCGTCCTCGTGCTCGGGCTGCTGCTCACGTTCGGGCTGTCCGCGCTGGTGAGCCTGGGGCTGCTGGTGGCCCGACGGGTCCGCTGGACCACCCACCTGCCGTTCGGCCCGTTCCTGCTCCTCGGCACGGCGGGCGCCCTCCTGGCGACCTGAGGGTTACGGGCGGGGTCGGCCGGCCAGGTCGGGTATTCGACGGCGGGCGTCGGTGCGGCGACGTAGCGCCTCGGCGGCCGGGCGGGCCAGCAGCGGGGTCGCGACGAGGGCGACCAGGGCGCCGAGCAGCAGGCCCGCGGCCACGTCGTGCGGGTAGTGCACGCCCACGAAGACCCGGGAGAACGCGGCCAGCAGGGCCAGCGGCAGGGCGAGCAGCCCGAGCCGCCGGGAGAGCAGCAGCGTGGTGACCGCCAGCGCGCCGGCGAGGGTGGCGTGGTTGCTCGGGAACGAGTAGTCACCCGGCGGTGGGCAGGTGCCGGCGATGATGGCCCGGCCCACTGTCCGACACGGCCGGTCCTCGTCCACCACGGTCTTGAGCAATTCGCTGCCCGCGTACGCCAGGAGAGTCGGCAGCGGCGCGACGAGGGCGAGTGCCCGGTCGTGCGGGCCGCCGGCCAGTCGGCGCAGCGCGGCCACCACCAGGAGCGCGCCGAGGAGCAGGATCACCCCCTCGGTGGCGTGCCCGACGAACCACTGCACCGGGTGCGGGGTGCCGGCGGCGGCATCGACGATGTCGCGGTACCACTCGGCGCTGATCTCTGGGACGTCCGTACTGCCGTTGTCGGCCATGAATCACCTCTCCACACGTTCATACCGCGTTCACCTTGGAGACATCTTGGAAACGCGAACGTGGGGCAGGTGGGTCCAGCGCGCGATCGGCTGACCGGGGCTCAGGTCGACGCGGGTCCCTCGGCCACGCGCTGGGTCGGGCCGGGGCCGCCGGCCATGCGCTCCCGGGCGGCCTCCAGCGCCTCGAAGGCGTACGCCCAGTTGTGGCACTTGAAGCTGCGCAGGCCCTCAATGGCGGTGTGGCAGTCGGCGCAGTGCACCCCCGCGATGGCGTCCGGGACCTCGGTGTTGACGTACTTGTGGTCGCCGAGGATGACCTCGGCGATCATGCCCTTGTCGTGCAGTCCGGTGACCGCCGAGGAGACGATGTCGTACCAGGTGATCCGCCGGCCGCACTTCGGGCAGTCCGGCTCGTCGCCGCTGACCCAGAGCGGGGCGCCGATGGTGCGCGTCGGCATACCCAGCAGCTTCTCCAGACGCCGGACATCCGACTCCGGCGTGGTCCACCGGTGTCGGCCGGGCAGTGACGCGGGCGAGTCGTACACGGCGCGGAACAGGTCTTTCTCGACCCGTACGGTCTCCCGTTGACTGGTCATCGGCGTCCCTCCTCGTGAGTGGGTGCCCCCACCGTGGTCGGCGCTGACCAGGGGTGCAGCCGGATCAACGACACGAGGGGGCGGCGGGTCGTCGGCTCAGCTGCTACACATCGAGATCCGACCGTGCGTCGAAGGGATCCCTCGTGACCGAGCAGCCGGCACCCGACACCACCGACGTCACCGCCCGCCCCAACGTCGCCCGGATGTACGACTACTTCCTGGGTGGCAGCAACAACTTCGCCGCCGATCGGGCCGCCGCCCAGCGGGTGCTGGAGATCTTCCCGGACACCGCGGCGGCCGCCCAGATGAACAGACAGTTCCTGCGCCGGGCCGTCCGGTACGCCGTCGGGCAGGGCGTACACCAGTTCCTGGACATCGGCGCGGGGCTCCCCACCCAGGGCACGGTGCACGAGGTGGTGCGTGCGGTGACGCCGGACGCCCGGGTGGTCTACGTGGACTACGACGAGGTGGCCGTCGCGTACGCCAGGCGGTTGTTGACGGACGTGCCCGGCACCGCCGTCGTGCAGGGTGACCTGCGACGGCCCGACGACCTGCTGGCCGACCCGGGCGTGCGGGGCACGCTCGACCTGGACCGCCCGGTGGCCGTGCTGCTGCTCGCGGTGCTGCACTTCGTTCCGGACGGGGACGACCCGTGGGGGGCCGTCGCCCGGCTGCGCGACGCGACCGTGCCCGGCAGCCACCTGGCGTTGTCGCACCTGACGCTGGACGGCATCCCGGCAGAGTTGGCCGAGCGCGGTCAGGCCGTGTACCGCAACAGCAGCGCGCCGCTGGTGCCCCGCACGCACGCCGAGACGCTGCGCTTCTTCGCCGGGTACGACCTGGTGGAGCCCGGTCTGGTGGAGACCACCCGGTGGCGGCCGGACGGGGAGTCCGAGGTCGTGGAATCGCACGGGTACGCCGGGGTCGGCGTCCGCCGCTGACCCGCTCTCGCCTTCGGCGGCCGGCCCCGGGGGGAGTGGTCAGGACACGATCAGGGGACTCCGCCGTCGGCGACCCTCTGAGGTGTGAATGTTTGTCCTAATCTCGGCACGTTCCAACCTTCCCGTCCGAACCCTGACCAGGGACTTCGGGTCGGGCAGCGTCCTCGGACCGGCCTGGGTGGAGAGTGGCGATGAGCGGCAGCAGACGGATCGATCAGATGGCCCGACGGCAGTTCGTCAAGTTGTCCGGGGCCGTCAGCGCGGGCGGGCTTCTCACCCTGGCCGGGGCGGACGGCGGAATGGCCGACGGTGGTGACGGCACACCCCAACCCCCGCCACCGCCGAACCCGGGTGGCACGGCCTGCCCGACGCCGTCGGCGCTGTGCGGCTATCCCACCGACACCGGCGGCCGGTTCGACCTCTGGGACCGGGTCCAGGTCTGCCTGGGTACACGGACCTCACCGCCGACCAACTGCCTGCGCACCACGTCCACCTACGTGGTGCTCAACGGCGCGCCGCCGAACACCCACAACTATCTGCTCGTGCCGACCTGCCGGGTGAAGGGCATCGAGTGCCCGTTCATCGCCACCGCCGCCGCGCCGAACTACTGGTTGGACGCCTGGATCAACGCGCAGCCCGGGCAGCCCTCGCACGTGGTGTACCCGCACATCGGGCTCGGGATCAACTCGGCCGACGCCCGCCAGCAGGACCAACTGCACATCCACCTGGCCGGCATCCACAGTGGAATTCAGACCCAGCTCAACTCGTACGACAACGTGATCAGCAACAACCCGGCGAACTGGCGGAACCAGATCGTCCCGATCTGGGGCCTGACGAGCGGGGGCGCCCCGGCCCCCCGCTCCTACCGCGTGCTGCACGTGTCGAATCTGAACGACAACCTGTTCACGCTGCTGCGCGACTTCGTCGTACGCCCGACCGGGGCGAACATGGCCAACCAGGCGATGGCGGTCACCCCTCGCCTGGTCGGCAACGGCGGGTTCTACGTCATCAACAGCGAGCCCGCACTCCAGACCCCGCAGGGCCAGCCCGGCGGTACGGGCACCGTCGACTTCCTGCTCGCGTACACCTGATTTCCGCCGGTCAGCCCTTCACCGCCCCGGCGGTGAGCCCTTCGGTCAGGAAGCGCTGCCCGAGCGCGTACATGATCACCACGGGGATGCTGACGAGCAGCGAGGCCGCGGCGAGCTGTCCCTGCGGTACGACATCTCCGGCGATCATCGACTGCATCCCCACCGGCAACGTCTTGTACTCGTCCTTCGTGATGAACACGAAGGCGAAGAGGAACTCGTTCCAGGCGTTGGTCAGGGTGAAGAGGGCGACCGCCAGCAGTCCGGGCTTGGCCAGCGGCAACACCACCCGGCCGAACGCCTGTAGGCGGGTGCAGCCGTCGACGAGCGCGGCCTCCTCCAGCTCCACGGGGATCGAGGAGAAGTAGCCGACCAGCAGCCACGTGGCGAACGGAAGTGTGAACGTCGGGTACGTCACGACCAGCGACCACAACGAGTCGGTGAGTCGCACGCCGATGAGCATCTGGTAGAGCGGGATGAACAGCAGCGCGCCCGGCATCACGTAGGTGAGCAGCACGGTGACGGTGAACCCCTGCGCGCCACGGAACCGCAGCCGGGCCAGCGCGTAACCCGCGAGAGCGGCGCAGACCAGCGCCACCGCCGTGGACGCCGCGGACACCAGCAGGGTGTTGAGGTACCAGCGACCGAACGGCTGGTTGGCGAAGAGCCCGGTGAACTGCTCCGTGGTCCACGGCGTCGGCCACAGGTCGTCCGTACGCATGACGACCTGGCCCTCGGACTTGAAGGCCGTGACGCCGATCCAGTACAGCGGACCGAGCACGAAGAAGAGCAGCCCGGCGAGCGCGACCCAGGAGCCGAAGCCCGACACCGCCGAGGATGCCCGGCGACCGCCGCGCGACTGGAGGGTCGACACCACCCGGCCCACCGCCGCCGCGATCAGCAGGATCACCCCGAGGATCACCGCCGCCTTCCAGAAGATCTCCGGCGACGCCCAGATCAGCAGCCCGGTGACCACCGCGGTGATCACCCACGGCAGGGCCTTGCGCGCCCGCGTACCGACCCGCAGCGTCGCGCGTCGTGCCCGGGGCAGTTTCGCCCCCGAATCCTGGCGCAGCAGCCGGACCAGGAAGAACACCAGCCCGCCGATGACCGGCAGCATGACGAGCGTGACCGCCGCGCCCGCGCCGTACTGCAACTGCAGGATCGCCTTCGAGTACGCGACGAGCACGTACGGCGCGGTCACGTCACCCGGACCACCCTGGGTGAGCAGCCAGACCAGGTCGAAGTTGTTGAACGTCCAGATCGACGACAGGGTCACCGTCACGGTGATCACGTGGCGCAGGCCGGGCAGCGTCACGTTGGCGAACCGCTGCCACGCCGACGCGCCGTCGATGGTCGCCGCCTCGTACAGGTCGGCCGGGATGGCCTTCAGGCCGGCGAGGAAGCACACGGTGAAGAAGGGCACCCCCTTCCAGACGTTCACCATGATGACCGACGGCATCGCCAGCGACGGGTCGGACAGCCAGCCCGCCGGCCAGCTGTCCACCAGGTGCAGGTCGACCAGCAGCGGCCCGATTCCGGTGGCGGTGAGCAGGTTGTTGACGCTGCCGAAGATCGGGTCGAGCAGCGCGCGCCAGCTGAACGCGGTCACCACGGTCGGCACCACCCACGGCACCAGGAGCAACCCCGCCAGCACCGCCCGCCCGCGGCGTCGGTGGTGCAGCAGCAGGGCCGCGGCCAGCCCGAGCACGACCTTGAAGATCTCGGCGTACGCGGTGAAGACGAACGAGTTCACCACGCCCGTGTGGAACTGGTCGTCGCCGACGAGGTGCAGATAGTTGTCCAGGCCGACGAACACGGACTCCTGCCCGTGCCGTTCGGTGGTGCTGGTGACGATCGATCGGGCGATCGGTACGAGCACAAGGCCGCCGACCAGCACGGCCATCGGCGTCAGGAATAGCGCCGCCATTCGCCAGTCACGACCCAGCCGGCGCTGGGTCGGCGTGAGGGAGCCGGATCCCGGCGGCGAGGAAGCCCTCGCCGCCGGGACCCGCGCGGGACGGAGCGTCCTCACTGCGGCAGCCCCTGCTGGTTGAAGATCTGCACCATCTTCGTGTGGGCCGCCTTGACGGCCTGCGCGGGCGCGGTGCCCTGCACGACCTGCTGCATCATGTCGGTGAGAACGTAGGCCGAGCCGACGGCCTGCTGGCCGGCGCTGGCCTTCTGCGGGAAGGTCAGGCCGTTCTTCGTGTTCAACGGCAGCTGCAACTGGGTGATCTTGCGCAGCATGGGGAACGCCGGGTCGCCGCTGGTGAAGAACGGGTCCGCGTCCCAGACCTTCTCCCAGGCGGGCATCACCAGACCGGGTGCCTCCTTCGCCACTCCGAGCAGCGCGGGCGCGCTGACCAGGTACTGCGCCAGGAGCTTGGCGAGCGCGGGGTTCTTGGCGCCCTTGAAGATGACGAAGCCCTGTGACTGGCCGAGCAGCAGGGGGTTGTTGGTGGCCGGTCCGATGCAGTCGGAGAACACGTGGGTGTTGGCGTGCACCGGGTTCTTCTTGGTCCGCGAGTCCGCGTAGACGCTGAACTGGTTGCGGGTGTAGCCGAGGATGCCGGCGAGCCAGTTCTCGTTGTTGCTGGTGTCGGTCCAGCTCGCGATTCCCGGCGGCAGCATCGGCTTGTACTTGGAGTTCGTGTAGATGTCGCCGAGGAAGGTCACCGCCTGCACCGTCTCCGGCGACTCGAACGTGACCTTGCGGCCGTCGTTGGAGGCGATCGACCCGCCGTACGCGTTGATCAGCGCCTCGATCATGCCGTTGGCGTCGCCGGACCGGTTGATCGTCATGCCCCAGCCGAACCGGCGCTTGCCGGGATCGGAGATCTCCAGGCAGACGTCCCGCAGCTCCTCCCAGCTGTAGATGTCTTTGGGCGTGATGCCCTTGTCCTGCATCCAGTCCTTGCGCAGGAACGACCCGATCCCGATGAAGTGGTACGGGATCGCGAACCACTTGCCGTCGAAGACGCAGTAGTTCTTGGCCTCCGCGCACGGCTCGCCGTACTTGGCGGTCAGCGCCTGGACGACGTCCGTGACGTCCTCCAGGTCGCCCAGCGCCTGGAACTGCGCGACGAACCGGGAGTCGGTCATGAACGCCAGGTCACGAGCCACCCCGCCCTTGACCTCGGCATCGATCTTGGCGACCACGTCGCCCGCGTCGGCCTGCACAAGGCTGTTCTCGATCTTGGTGCCGGTGGTGTCGGCGAACTTCTTGATCGAGCTGTCGAGGGCGTCGTTCGCCGCCGTCGAGTACAGCTTCTGCGACAACATCCCCATCGAGGAGCCCTTCATCGACGCGGCGGCGTCGATCAGCTCCTGCGGAACCTCGGCCTGCACCTTGGTCGGCGATTCGGAGGTGCCCCCACACGCGGCCAGACCCGCCGCGCCGAGCACTCCCACCCCCATCCCCAGCACGCCGCGTCGAGACCAACCCGATTTGTCCTCCATGGACACCCGCCTCCTTCATCTCGCCGCGCACGGCCGCACGCCGAAGGCGTACCCGGCGAACGCCGCGATCGTCGTGTTTCCAGTTGGGCTTCTGTGGTGGCGACCACGGAGGGTCGCCTGTCGAGATCAGTTCGCTCGTCGGTCGCCGTCACGGCGAGCGGGCCAGCCGGCCGCCGCGGGACGTCCGCTCACGCGTGCTCCGTCCGAGCCACCCGAGATCTGTCGGGTGCCGCACCTCGGATGGCGCGACGTGGTCGAGGCGGTCGGCGACAGGGTCGAGACAGGGGCGCTGACGTTCCGGTTCGGTCGTGTCACGAGACCACCGCCGTTCGAGATTTCGAACTAGGTTCGATATACCGCATCGAGTGGTGCGACGCTAGAGCAGCCCGGTCACCGATGTCAATGTTTCGATGCTGTTTCGAACCGAAAGCGGGAGGTTTGCTACCGGGACTGGGCCCGATAGCCCATGCGCGTCGACAGCGCTGCCGCGCCCTCGCGAACCAACCCGGTCCACTCCACCTGCACCTGCGGCGTCCACCGGATGATCGGCGCGGACAGGCTCATCGCGGCGATGACGGCCCCGGAGTGATCCCGGATCGCCGCCGCGACGCAGCGCATCGCGCTGTCCGACTCGCCGACGTCGACCGCGACGCCCTCCGCCCGGACCTGGTCGAGATGCGCCCGCAGGAGGTCCGGGTCGGTGATGCTGTCCGACGTCATGCCCGGCAGGGGATCCTTCAACAGGACCGCGTCCAAGTCCTCCGGATCGAGGGCCGACAGCAGCACCTTGCCGACCGCCGTGCAGTGGGCGGGCAGCCGCAACCCGACTCCGGACACCATCCGAACGGGGTGGATGCTGTCGAACTTGACGAGGTAGACGACATCCGCGCCGTCCAGCACCGCCACGTGAACCGCCTCGTCACAGGCGGCGGCCACGTCCCGCGCGACACCCTGCGCCTCGCGTACCAGATCGAGCCGACCCGCGAACGCCGCGCCCAGCTGGAACAGCGGCATCCCGAGCCGATACTGCACCGGTTGACCCGGCACGGAGATCAGGTACGAGCGAGCCTCGAGCGTCACGAGCAGCTCGTGGACGGTCGTGCGCGGCAGGTCGAGCCGCTCCATCACCTGGCGGGCCGACAGTTGGGGGCAGTCCAGGAACAGTTCGAGGACGTCGAGTGCGCGGATAACTGCCGGTACCACACGGGCCATGTCGCTAGTCCCTTCGAAATGCCGGACCCGCGTCAACGATCTCCACACGGACCAGCACCTGAAGAGGATAGCCACGTGAGCCGTCCGCGCCAGGCTCCGGACCAGGCGGGGACGGCAGGCACCACCTTCCGGGCGCGCCGCGGCGCACTTCCGGAAGGTGGCGTCAGGTGTCGATGTCAGCTGGTGTGTTGCAGCACCGGGACGATCCGGAAGTCGACCGTGGCCTGGTCGATGGTGGCGTGCACCGGGGAGCCGGCCATCTCGGTCATGATCTCCGAGGCGCTGCGCCGGCCGTCGGCGGCCGAGTCCCACGCGACGATGTCGGTGATGGTGCCGTCGTCGGCCTGCATGATCCGACGCCACCGGAAGCCGGGCTGCCGTCGCAGGTACTCGTTGATGTCCTCGTTGGCGTCGACGAAGTCGGCGCCGGTGAGGCCGGCGACGAGCCGGAACGTGGTCATCTCGAGCGCTTCGCTCATGGGTGCCCTCCTCGTGGTGTGCGCTCAGCCCTGCACGGTGGATCGCATGGTGATGTCGTTGACGTCGACGCTGTCCGGCTGGGCGATCGCGTAGGCGATGGCGTCGGCGACCGCCGAGGCCGGCATCCCCAGTTCCTGGGCCGCCGCGTGGACGGCGGCGCGCACCTCGGGGGAGCCGCCGTGCTCGGTGAGCTCCGAGTGGGTGTAGCCGGGGCTCACCAGCGTCACCCGGACGTCCCGGCTCTCCTGGCGTAGCCCCTCGGTGAGGGCCCGGACCGCGTACTTGGTGGCGCAGTAGACGGCCGCCGTCGCGTCGACGCGGTACGCCGCTGTCGAACCGATGTTGATGATGTGTCCCGTACCGCGCGCCCGCATCAGTGGCAACGCGGCGGCGATGCCGTAGAGGGTGCCGAGCAGGTTCACCTCGACCATCTGCTCCCACTCGTGCACCCGCAGCGCGTCGAGGGTGGAGAGGGCCATCACGCCGGCGTTGTTGATCAGTACGTCGACGCGGCCGTGCCGATCGTGAGCGGCCTTGACGAAGGAGAGCATGCTGTCCCGGCTCGTCACGTCCAGCTCGTGGTGGTCGGCTGCGCCACCGGCAGCGCGCAGCTCGTCGACGAGCGCGGCGAGCCGGTCCACCCGCCGGGCGCCCAGCACGACGTGATGGCCGTCGGCGGCCAGTCGGCGAGCCGTCGCCGCGCCGATGCCGCTGCTGGCCCCGGTGATGAGGATGATCTTCGAGTCGGTGCTGTCTGCCATTGCTTCCCCCGTCGTGCTTCGGACCTGCGGCCGAGCGCCGCTGCTCAACGATGCGGCCCGTGCACGACCCCCGGAAGGGTGTGGCTTCCTGGGTGCGCGACACCTCGGCGGCGCATACGTCCTCGTTCAACTTCGGTCCGCTCTGTCCCGTACGCCCTCGGCCGGAAGCTGTACGGCGCGGCGACCGGCCCCGCGAAGCCGGCGGCTGGCCCGGTGTCGCCGGGTTCTAGGCTGGTCGACATGTCCGATTCAAACCGGCTTGGGGAATTCCTTCGGGCCAACCGCGCCCGAGTGGGCCCGAAAGGGGTCGGGCTGCTCGGGAGTAGCGACCGCCGGGTACCGGGACTGCGCCGCGAGGAGATCGCGGTCCTGGCCCGGGTGAGCGCCGACTACTACGCCCGCCTGGAGCAGGGCCGGGAGCGCAATCCCTCCGCACAGGTGCTCGACGCGATCGGCCGGGCCCTACGCCTCGACCAGGAGGCGCGCGGTCACCTCTTCCGGCTCGCCGGGCTCCATCCGCGCCCCGGCCCGGAAAATGCTCGGGCGTCCGTCCACCCCGCCCTACTGCGGCTGTTGGACGCCTTCCCCATCTCCGCCGCGTACGTGCTCAGTCCCGCGTTCGACGTGCTGGCCACCAACGGCGTGGCGGCGGCCCTGCTGTCCCCGTTCACCGGCCCGACCAACATGGTCCGGGTGCTGTTCCGGCATCCGCAGGCCCGTACCGTCTTTCCCGACTGGCCGACCCTGACCGAGAACGTCGTACACGCCCTGCGACTCAACGCCGGTCTCTTCCCGGGCGACCCCCGGATCGAGGCGCTCGTCAGCGACCTGCGACGGGACTCGCCAGAGTTTCGCGCCCTCTGGGCGGACCAGACAGCGCAGGGCCTGACCCGCATGTTCAAGGTCATCCAACACCCCGAGGTGGGGCGGATCGAGCTGACCTACCAGACCTTCGACGTCCGGGACGCTCCCGGTCAGCAACTGCTGGTCGGCACGCCCGAACCGGGCAGCCGCAGCGCCAAGGCGCTGGCCACACTGCCGGCATCAGATAGCCGAGCAGAGTGACGACGGTCACAGGAGTGGGGGACCCGATCGCGCGGGGACGGTCGTCTTACCTCACGTGAGACGAAGCCTGGACACGACGGACGAGCAGGAGCTCGTCCGTCGCGTGGCCCGCGGTGACCGGCGGGCCTTCGACGAGCTGTACCGGCGTACCGCGCCCTGGTTGGAGGTGCGCCTGCGCCGCCGGTGCGCGGACCCGGACGTGGTCGCCGACGTCCTCCAGGAGACCTACCTGACGGTGTGGCGGTCAGCCGGCAGCTTCGCCGGCGACCAGGTCAGCGGCAGCGCCGTCGGTTGGCTGTGGACCATCGCCGCGCACCGCCTGGTGGACGCGTTCCGGCGTCGTTCGCGGCAGGCCCGGGTGCCGCAGGTGCATCCGGTCGAGACGGTCGTGCCCGCCGCCGAGGACGAGGCGCTCGCCGGCCGGGTCGGGCAGGAACTCGAACAGGCCCTCGCCGTGCTGCCGCCCGAGGTCCGCGCGGTGCTCCGCGCCACTGTCCTGGACGGCTTCACCGTCCGCGAAACGTCCGTGCTGCTGGGCGTACCCGAGAACACCGTCAAGTCCCGGATCCGCCGCGCCCGGATCGTCCTGCGGGAGGCCCTGTCGTGACCACGCATCCCACCCTGAACGACATCGACCGCTACGCCGACGGCGATCCCGGTCTCGACGAGGCGACCGTCTGGTCGATCGAAGTGCACCTGGAGAGCTGCGCCGACTGCCGCGCCCGCCTCGCCGGCAGCACCACCATCGAGTCGCGCGCCCTGGTCGCCGAGGTCGCGGCAGCCGTCGACCGCGCGATCGCCGCCGGCCCCACCCCACGATCAAGGGCCTTCCTCCGTACGCCGCTGCGGCAGCGCTGGTTCGTGGCGGCGCTGCTGCCCTGGGTCGCCATGACCGCCGGCGTGCTCGGCACCGCGGCCGTGCTCACGTACTTCCTGTCCGAGCTGCCGTCGATCGTGCTGCTGCTCGCGCCCCTCGCGCCGCTGCCCGGGGTCGCCGCGGCCTGGAGCAGACGCGGCGACCCGGCCTGGGAACTCGTCGTCGGCACCCCCTCGGCCGGTCTGACGATGCTCCTGCGCCGTACCGCCGGGGTGCTCGTCCTCGTCATCCCGGTGCTCGCCGTGCTCGCCGCCTACGGGGCCAGCCGGGTGAACCCCGCGCTGATGCTGCTGCCGTGCCTCGCCTTCACCGCCGCCACGCTGCTGCTCGGCTCCCTCGTCGGGGTCCGCCGCGCCGCAGTCGGGCTGATGGCCGCCTGGGCCGCCGCCGTGATCGCACCCAGCCTCGCCACCGCCGAGTTGCCGGTGCTCCTGGAACCGGCGGCCATCGGTGGGTGGGCCGTCGTCACGGTCGTGCTGGCCGCCCTGACCCTCCTGCGCGCCAACAGCTTCCGGCGCCTCACCTCGTTCTGAAGGGAACCACCATGCGAGCGGTGAGCCTGGCCGAGACGGCCACCACCATCCACCCCTGGGCCATCCACGCCGAGGCGCTGAAGGTGCGGGCCGGCCGACACCTGGCCGTCGACGGGCTCGACCTGAGCCTCGGCACCGGCGTCCACGGCCTGCTGGGGCGCAACGGCGCGGGCAAGACGACGTTGATGCGTGCCCTGGCCACCGTGCTCAAGCCGTCCGGCGGCCGGCTCACCCTGCTCGGCAGTTCGGTGGACGGCCGCGCCGACCTGCGCCAGGCCCGGCGTTCGCTGGGTTACCTGCCGCAGCACTTCGGCTACTACCCGCGCTTCACTGTGCGCGAGTTCGTGTCGTACCTGGCCTGGTTGAAGGAGATGCCGAAGTCCGACATCCCAGCGGCCACGCAGCGCGCGATCGACCGCGTCGGGCTCAGCGCCAAAGCCGACGCCCGGCTCCGCACACTCTCCGGCGGGATGCTCCGCCGGGCCGGCGTCGCCCAGGCCATCGTCAACGATCCGCGGGTGCTGCTGCTGGACGAGCCGACCGTCGGCCTCGACCCCGAGCAGCGCCTCGACCTGCGCGAGCTGCTGCGCGACCTGGGTACGGACGCCTGCGTGCTGGTCTCCACCCACCTCGTCGAGGACGTGGTCGCCGCCTGTACCGAGGTGGTGCTGATCAACGAGGGTCGGTTGGTGTGGCAGGGCACGCCCGCCGGTCTGGCCGCCGAGGGCGACGAGCGCCATCCGGGTGACAGCCCCGCCGAGCGCGGCTACTCGGCGCTGCTCCGTCGCCACGAGGCGGCCAGCCGATGAGCGTCCTGCGGATCGAACTCCGGCGCTCCGCCGCAGCCGGCGCCGCGCTCCTCGTGGTGGCGGTCGGCGTCGCCGCCCTCTACCTCGCCCCGGGCCGCTGGTCGGAGGGGTGGATGTCCCTCACGCTCGCCGTCAAGGAGTACCTGCTCCTGCTCTGGCCGATCGCCCTCGCCGCCGGAGCGTGGCAGGGCCGCCGCGAACACCGGGCCAAGGTCGGGGAACTGTTCGCCACCACACCCCGATCCCGCGCCCGCCGGATGCTTCCGGTCCTCGTCGCGATGGGGGCCGCGCTCGGGCTCGCCTTCCTGCTGGTGGTCGGCGCGGGCGGCATGCGGATCGCGTCCACCGCCGCGTACTTCCCGCCGGACGTCGTCGCCATCACGCTGGTCGGCGCGTTCTCCCTGGTCGCGGCGGCCTGGCTCGGCCTGGGCATCGGGCGGCTGCTACCCGCCCTGGTGACCGCGCCCGTGCTCGCCGTGGCCGGTGTGCTGCTGGTCTTCTTCACCGCGATCATGCGGCCGGACTGGATGGGCGCGATCCTGTCTCCCGCGTACGGCAGCAGCACGTTCTACCCGTTCCAGACCATCGACCCCCGGGTCACCGCCGTGCTCGCCATCTTCCTGGGCGGGCTGGCGCTGACCGGCGTACTCCTGCTGGTCGCGCAAGGTCCCCGTACGTCGGTGGCCGCCGTGCTGCCGGTGTTGCTCGGCTTCGGTGTCGCGGCGGCGCTCGTCCCCCGTGACGAGGCAACCCTCGTCGCGCCGATCGATCCCGTGGCCCGCGAACTCGTCTGCACCGACGACGCCCCGAAGGTCTGCGTCACCCGGGTCAACGCCAATGTGCTGGACACGCTGACCCCGCTCGCCCGCCAGGGCCTGGCCGCCCTCGCCAAGATGCCGGACGCACCCACCCAGGCGCACGAGGACACGAGGGCCTACCTCATCGGGGACGTGCCCCTCCGCGACGCCGACACCGTCACGATCGACGTTCGGATCGACGACCACGGCGGCCTGGCTCATCCCGACGCCGTGGTCCCCGAGATGGTGTTCGGCCTGGGCACCGGATACGGCGGCCCGGACTGCGAGCGCAACGGCGCGGTCGAACGAGCCGCCGCATACCACCTGCTCGGCCGCGAGCCGGTCTCCGACGTCGGCGTCATCCCCGAAATGATCGAGGAGGATCCGCAGCTCAACGCCGAGGCGGTCACCCTGTGGCGGGACCTCCAGAAGCTGCCCGCACCGGAGGCGCTCTCCCGCGTGACGGCGGTACGCGACGCCATCCTGGCCTGCCAGGACCCCACCGGACTGCTGTCGCGATGATGCTGCACCTACGCGCACGACGCGTACCCGTGGCACTGGCCGCGTCCGTCGGCGCCGCCGTCCTGATCTGGGCGCTGTGGCTGACGCTGTCCACCGAGCGCGACGTCATCCTCCTGCTTGTCGTCCTGACGGTCACGCTGATGGTGGCGACCCTGTCGACCACCCTGGCCGCCCCCGACGAGGACCTGGAACGCACCGCCGCACTGCGCTGGCCGTGGCGGCGAGCCGTGCACCTGCTGGCCGCGCTGGCGCTCGTACTCGTCGTGCTGCTCGCCACCCAACCCACCGGCGCCCGTTTCGGCCCCACCGCGCTGCTGGTCCGCGACTCCGCCGGCCTGCTGGGCCTGACCGCGCTCTGCGCGACGGTCGCGGGCGCGGCCCGCGCCTGGTTCCTCCCCGTGGGCTGGGCGATCGCCGCCGCCATGTTCCCCCAACCGGGCCCGTGGGGCACGCTCGCCACCTGGCCGGGTCAACCCCATGACAGCCGGCCGGCGGCCGTGGTCGCGGCCGTCCTGGCGGTCGCGGGCGTGGTGGCGTACGCGCTGCGCGGAGCCGCCCGACGCGAGTGACGGAAGCGCCGACCCGCGCCGCAGTGGTCTCGCGGTCACTCAGCGATCGGCGATGCGTCGCCACCACCACTGGCCGTCTTGTGGCCAGCTCGGATCGTGCAGGGTGCGGGCGCGGTACCGCTCAGCAAGGGGATCCACGATCGCCTGGATCTCGCGCCTGCCGGTCGGAGGGACCGCCCTGGCGATCGTGTGCAGGGTGTCCATCGCCTGACGCGGGTCACAGCAGGGGCAGTCGGCGTCCTGATCGAGCGTCAACACCGCGCCGGATCGCCGGAGAAACCGGGCTCGTTGATCCGTCAGGTTATGCGTGACGGGGTTCGGCGCTCGGGGGGCGGCTCGGGTGGCGGCTCAGCGGCCTGCATGTCGAGTTGAGCGCACTCGATCTATTGCCGGGTATGAGCAATGATCGGCGGCGTGAACACTGTCATCGCCATCTCCCAGGTCGTCTCCACTTTGATCGTCGCCCTGGCGTTGCTGGTCGGAGCTCGCCAGGCCCGGCACGCTGGGCGGCAGGTCGAGGCGGCATACCGTTCACAAGAGGTTCAAGGCACGATGGAAGTGGTCAAATTGATCACCTCGCCCGAAATGCGGTCCGCCGCCCGGGTGCTGCCGTCGGTCCTCGAAGTTCCTTACAGTCAGTGGACCGAGGAGCAGAAGACGGCAGTCATGGTCCGTTGTAACGGCTTCGATGTGGCGGGCATGTTCGTTCGTGCCAATATGGCCGACGAGAACTTCATCGTCGACAACTGGGGAGCGTCCATCCTGGAGATCCGCGAGATAGCGAGCCCGCTTATCGCCGAGCTGCGGCACAGATACCGGGTCGAAAGCTACTGGGGGAACCTGGTGTGGCTGGCAGGTCGTTGGGAGTCCCGGCGGGCAGTACGGTCAACGCGTGAGTCGGCCGCCGCTGATGCAGCTTGATCTTCCTTTCGAGTTTTAGCGAGCATCATTTCGGCCAGCCGGACCTGTCATCCACGGATGTGGCTGTCACCCTTGCTGTCGACAGTCGTCGTCGGCGGCGGTTCGATTCCGTGGATGGCTGTCCCGAGGCGTCGGCAGCCGGGTACGTCCCCGATGAGGAGCCCGAGGTTCGTCGTGGCCTAACCGCTTAGTCCACGGCCGTCCGAGCGGCGTCGAGGAAGGCTAGCCGATGATCTTCCAAATAGTCCCTTACGCTTTGCCCGTCGGGTAGCACTTCCCATACAGCCCGGTTGAGGTCAAGGAAGTAGGCCCGAGCCGCCGTATGAACCGGAAGTGGAAACGTCAGGCGGATCATCCGCTCAGCCACCCATACACGGTTCATGATCGCTTGCGTTTGGACTTGCCACTCATCGCCGTCCTGCCAGCTGAATGGACGCGTGAATGCGCATCGCTCAGCCTCGGCCGTGACCTCGATGAAACTCTGCAACTGGGCCAGCCGTTCCGTTCGGCGGCTCTCGCCAAGAGCCATGGCCTGCCGTCGTTCCTCTGCTCGCTCAGCCGACCGTTGAGTCATGCGTTGGACCCAGAACGACAAGCCCCCGCCCAGTGCCACCCCGCCCAGCGAGGTCAACGACACCCAGACGTCGCTCGGCATGGCCCCATCATGGCACCGACCCTCGTGGGCTGTCGATCAAGCGTGACCTCGACAAACGTCGTCGCCAAGGGTCGTCCCTGGTCGCTGCTGTTCGGCGCCCGACGGCCTGGCGCACATCGGGCCGTTGAAAGAGCGGTTGGGCGGACGGCATGAGCGACACGGCAGTTCGCGGCCAGGACCGCCATCGAAGTCGGCACGGTTGGCATCTGCCGTACCGGCCCGACGCACGGCAACAGCGGCCTCTAAGTGTCGCTGACCTGCGCGAGAGTGGGCCGCCAGGGACTCGAACCCTGAACCTATGGATTAAAAGTCCACAGCTCTGCCATTGAGCTAGCGGCCCGCGCGCTTAGGTTACCTGACAGTCAGCGATGCCGGCTCTCGGCTTCCGGCCGGCCGTCGATGCCTCGTCAGAGCACCTCGCCCTTGATCGACTCGCCGTCCGGGAAGTCGGGGTATCCGAGTGGCCGGGACACCCCGGTTTCCGGGAAGTCGAGTCGATCAAGAAGGCCGCGGCGGGACACACGGTGGTTGAGCTGGTCCTGGGCGGGTACGGGGTCGGGCATGCGGATCGTGGTGGTGGGGGCGAGCGGCAACGTCGGTACGGCGGTGCTGCGGCGGCTGCGCCGGGAGCGCGGTGTGGAGCTGGCCGGGGTGGCCCGGCGGCTGCCCGGACCGGATGCCGGTACGCCGTACGACCAGGTCGAATGGCACTCCTGCGACATCGGCGCGCCGGCTGCCCCGGCTCAGTTGGCCGAGATCTTCGCGGGCGCGGACGCGGTGGTCCACCTGGCCTGGCAGATCCAGCCCAGTCACGATCAACGGATCCTGCGGCGGACGAACGTCGACGGCAGCCGGGCGGTGTTCGAGGCGGTGGCGCGGGCCGGGGTGCCGGCGCTGGTGTACGCGTCGTCGGTCGGCACGTACGCGCCCGGCCCGAAGGACCACCCGATCAGCGAGCGGTGGCCGGCCACCGGAGTGTCCGGCTCGTCGTACAGCGAGCACAAGGCCGAGGTCGAGGCGCTGCTGAACGGGTTGGAGCGGGAGCACCCGGCCCTGCGGGTGGTGCGGCTGCGACCCGGTCTGATCTTCCAGAGGGACGCCGGCGTGGAGATCACCCGGTACTTTCTCGGCCCGTTCGCGCCGGTACGACTGCTGCGCTTCGGTCGGATTCCTCTCGTACCCACGAACCGGCGGCTGCGGATGCAGGCGGTGCATGCCGACGATGTGGCTGACGCGTACGCCAGGGCGGTTCTGGGTGATGCCCGCGGCGCTTTCAATGTCGCCGCAGACCCGGTGCTGACGCCGGAGCTGGTGGCTCGGCACTTCCATGGTTGGACGGTGCCGGTCGCGGCACCGGTGCTGCGGGTGGCGGCGGCGCTGACGTGGCGGGCGCGGCTGCAACCGGTCGACGCGGGCTGGGTCGAGCTGGGGCTGAACGCGCCGCTGATGTCCAGCGAGCGGGCGGAGACCGAGTTGGGCTGGACTCCGAAGATCGACGCGTTGACCGCGCTGAAGGAGCTGTTCGCCGGCATGGCCGGTGGCGAACACACCCCCAGCCCGCCCCTGTCCGCCGCATCCCGGCAGCCCGGCCGCCCCACCGGCCTCCTGGCGGGCCGTCCCCCAGGCCAGGGAAACCCCTACTGAGGTGATCAAGAGGTTCGCGTCACCAGACGGACGAAATCTGACGCAAACCTCTTGATCACCGGGCCAGAAGTTCAGAAGGGGGGTCAGGTGAGCGCGGCGCCCAGGAAGAAGATGCCGGGGTGGCCGGGGGTCTCGAACTTGCCGCTGGGGTTGCGGCGCAGGGTCGAGTTCTCGATCTTCATGGTGCCGGTGCGGTTGTTGCTGACGAAGAAGATCGCGCCGCCGCCCTCGTTGGCCCTGTTGTTCTCGATGATCGTGCCGGCGATGCGGACGGCGAACTCGTTGCCGTCGCAGTAGATCGCGCCGCCGCTGCCACCGCCGGGCGTCCCCGACTTGGCCGGGTTGGCGCCGTTGCCGATGGCCTCGTTGTTCCGCAGCAGGCCGTTCAGCACCGTCCACGACACGCCAATGCTGCTCAGCGCCCCTCCGTTCGAGCAGGAGCCGCCGTCGAAGGTGCTGCTCACGACGTACACCGGCTTGTTCTCGTACTGGCTCAGCACCCGCACGGCCGCGCCGCCCAGGTCCGGGCCGGTACGGTCGCAGCGGTTCCGAACGAAGCGTGAGTTGACGATCTTGAGCCGCCCGCCGCGGACGAAGATCGCGCCCCCGCCGCCACCCTCGGCCCGGTCGCCCGTGGAGTTGCCGTCGGCGAAGGTCAGGTTCTGCACGGTGAGCTGCGGGTGGTCCTGGTTCTGGCAGTGCGAGGTGGTCCAGCCCTGGGCCTCGTCGCAGGTGTTCAGGTAGAGGATGCGGCGCTGTCCCTGGCCGCTCAGCGTGACCTTGCCGCCGCCGTCCAGCACGACCTTCGGCCCGTTGGCGTTGCGGACCTTCGCCGTCGCGGCCATCTTGATCGTCACCGGGGCCGGTCCACAGTCGAACGTGATGACGCCACCGGCGGCGACCGCCTTCACCACGGCCGCGGAGGTGCAGCTCGCCGGGGTGCCGGTGCCGACGGTCCGGGTCGGCTTCGAGGTGTCCACGGCACGGGCCTCGGTGGGCACGCTCGCGTGGCCGTTCGGGTTGCCGGCCGCAAGCGCCTTGGCTGCCGAAGTGGTCGGCTTCGGGCTGGCGCTGGCCCCCGGACCGCCGAGGCCGTCGCGTCCCGCCGGCACGACGTCCTGGTCGCCGGTCGCCACGGCCTGCGGCGAGGCGGACGGCGTGGCGTTCGGCGTCGGCGCGTCGGACGCGCACGCGGGCAGGGTCGCGGTGGCGACACCGAGGACGAGCAGGGCGGTAAGCGACGTCATGCGCACCCCGTGACTCTAGGAGTCGCGACGCCGCGCCGCCGAATCCGCCGGGCCAGGTTTAACCCCTGGCTAAGGCTCGACCCACGGTCAGGCGTGGGAGAGGGCGAACGCGGTCAGGAAGCCGGCGACCGTGATGAGACCGACCAGCAGGTGGGCGTTCTCGAACGCCTCCGGGACCATCGTGTCGGTGATCATGGCGAGGATCGCCCCGGCCGCCAACGCCGTGATGGCGGCCAGCACCTCCGGTGGCGCGCCACCCAGCAGCGTGTTGCCGACCAGCGCGGCGAGTCCGCTGATCAGCGCGATCCCGGTCCAGAGCAGGAACACGTACCGGCGGGTCCGGCCGGCCTGGCGCATGCCGGCCGCGCTGGACAGCCCCTCCGGGATGTTGCTGAGGAACACCGCCACGACCGTGACCAGGCTGACCGCGCCGCCGGCCAGCAGGCTCGCGCCGATCACGACCGATTCGGGTACGCCGTCCAGCAGCGCCCCCACGGCGATGGCCGACCCGGAGCCGGGTTGCTCGTCCTCGGAGGGCTGCTGACCGCCCGAGCGCTTGCGGTGTCGCGCGCCGCGCCGGGCGAGGCCCACGTTGGCGAGGGTGTACGCGCAGGTGCCGCCGGCCGCGCCGATCACCGTGGGCAGCATCCCGCCCTGGTCGTGCGCGACCTCGATCAGCTCGTACGAGACGGCGGAGAGCAGCACGCCCGCGCCGAACGCCATGACCGACGCGATGAGCCGCTGGGGCACCCGCGCGAACCAGCCGACCGCTGCTCCGATCAGCAGCGCCGACCCGGCCAGCAGTCCCCATCCGCCCGCCTGCAACCACTCCGGCATTCCCGGGACCGTACCCCGGGTGGTGGGGGCGGCAAACCGTGCTCAGAAGTCGGCGAAGAGGTACGGGACCGCGCGCGGAAAGATGCCACGCAGCTCGGCGGCGGCGTCGACCGGCACCTCGCCCAGCCCTCGCAACGGCAGCTCGGACGGATCCAGCACCCCGTACGCCAGAGCGGAGAGCCCGGCCGCGGTGAGCGTCGCGGTCGGCGCCGGGCCGCGGTCGCCGGCAACGATCTCCAGGTTGCCGGTCGTGCCGTCCAGCAGGTGGGTGCCGGCCAGCCACCGGTCGTCGGTCAGCTCGACGCGGACCCGACCCGGCCCGGCGGGCAGCCCGCGCAGCGCGTCCAGCGACAGGAGCCGGGCCATCGGCGCGGACGCCCCGGGGCGGCCCGCCCGCGCCTCGACGTGCACGTCCAGGTCGGTGAGCCACAGCTCGGGCAGCTCGTCCGGCGGCACCTGGACGCTGACCCGTCCGACCTGGTCGACGTGCCGGGCGAGGAACTGCAGCAGCAGCATCCGGGCGAGCGGGTCGGTGGCGAGCAGTTCGTTGCCGTGCAGCGTGCCGCCGTGCTCGTCGATCCGGTAGGTGACCGCGCCGGTGACCTCGCCGTCCACCCGGGCGGTGAGCAGCCAGTGCTCGTCGCGGTCCCGCAGCCCGACCGCCCGGTAGTCCGGAAAGAGCGAGAAGCCGTGCCGGTCCCGCAGGCAGCGCTCGGTGAACGCGCGCCACGCCGGGTAGCCCGCCCCGATCCGCTCCCAGCCCACCTCGCCGGGGAGTTCGGCGCGCAGCAGCGGCCCGAGGTCGGCCGGGGTGAAGGTGACCGTGCGCGGCTTGGGGAGCCCCACATAGCCGAACCGGGCGTAGAAGCTGGGTCGGAACGGGTAGAGCGCGCTGAGCGCGTGCCCCTCGTCGCGCATCTCGTCGAGCAGTTGGTGCAGCAGCGTCCGTACGTGCCCCTGCCGGCGGGCCAGCGGATGGGTGGCCACACTGGCGACGCCGGCCATCGGCAGCACCACCCCGCGCAGGTTCTGCCGCATCGGGATGGCCGAGGCGGCGGCCAGCGTGACGCCGTCCTCCTCGACGGTGAGCGTCGTGTTGCCCTCGTTGTAGGGCAGGTAGTCACGGAACTGCTCGACCCGCGCGGCGCCCAGCGGTGACGAGTCGAACGCGTACGCGGCCAGCGGGAAGCTGGTGGTGAGACGGTCGTCGGCGGTCACCCGGCGGATGGTCATCCGCTCATCTCAACCCGCACGGCCTGCGACAGCAACCGGATTGACCAGATCCGCTCAGCCGACGGGTAGGTGGCGCAGGTGCCGGCGGCGGCGCAGCCGCACACTGGCCACGGTGGCCACGCCCACAACCAGCAGGGCGGTGACGATGAGGCCGTGCAGCACACCCCGGGTCAGGTAACCGTCGTCGGTGTGGTCCACCGCCCAGGTCGCGATCTCCCGGCTCGACCAGAACGGCGTCAACCTCGCCCCCGACTCGGCCGGGTCGATGAGCATCTGCACGGTCACCACCGTGAGCAGCAGCAGCGTGCCCTCCATCTCGCGGGGCAGCAGCGTGCCGATCAGCACCCCGAACGGCGCGGCCACCGCGACGCAACACAGCAGCGCCGCGACCAGGCCGCCGTAGCGCAGGTCCGCGCCGTCGAGCATCGGCAGGAGGAAGAAGGGTACGGAGATGACGAGCCCCACCGCCCACAGGCCGAGCATCCGGCCCAGGTAGAGGTGGTGCGGACGATAGCCGGCCAGTCGAAGCCTCGGCTCCAACTCCCGCGCCGCGGTGGTCGCGAAGAGCGCCGCGGTGCTCACCGCCCAGCAGACGCCGAGCAGCAGCGACCGGACCGACTGACCGAGGTACGCGTCCCGCCGGATCAGGTAGAAGGTCAACGGCATCAACAACAGCAACAGGAGTACGCCCCGACGCCGCAGCAGCTCCCGTAGCGTCATCTCGGCGACGGTGACGAGCCTGTTCACGGGCGGCCTCCTCGAACACCGGGCGCGACCCGCCCGGACTGGTGTGCCGGGGTCAGGTCGAGCACGGTGTCCACCCGGTCGAGTTGGTTCAGGAGGTGGGTCACCACGACGATCGCCGCGCCCCCGTCCCGCAACCGGCTGAGCTGATCCCAGAAGTTGACGTAGGTGCCCTGGTCGAAGCCCTGGTACGGCTCGTCGAGCAACAGGACGTCCGGCTCGCTGAGGGTGGAGATGGTCAGGTTGAGCTTCTGTCGTGTGCCGCCGGAGAGGTGCCGGGCCTGCACGGTGCCGCCCGCCTCCCAGCCGAGCTGTCGGGCCGCCGCCCGGCCGGCGCGGCGGGCTCGTCCACGGGCGATGCCCTGGCCGGCGCCGACCAGCACGAAGTGCTCGTCGGCGAGCAGGAAGTCGGAGGTGCCGCCGGACTGCGGGCAGAAGCCGAGCCGACCGTTGACGGTCACCTCGCCGGCGTCGGGCGACATCAGCCCGGCGCAGATCCGTAGGAAGGTGCTCTTGCCGCAGCCGTTCGCGCCGACCACCGCCGCGATCTGTCCGGCCCGGACGGTCAGCGAGACGTCCCGCAGCACCGTCTGCCGGCCGTACCGTTTGGTGATGCCCGCCGCGTGCAGCCGGACCGGTCCGGGGCGTGGCCCGGGCGCGGTGCCGATGCTCTCCACGATCGCGCCCGCGTACTGCTGGGGTGGACCGAAGACGACCCAGGGATCACCGCCGGAGTCGCGCAGGTGTGTGGCGGCCTCGGCGACCACGTGCCGGGCGGCGTCCGGCGCGACCCGGCGCTGGTGCAGCTCGGCGGCGAATGTCCGGAGCCAGTCGTTGGCGTTCACCCGGCAACCCCCTTCGTGACGATGTCGTTCACCGGCCGTACGAAGGTGAGCCAGGCGCTGCCGCCCTCGCGCAGCGCCGCCTGCCCGTCGTCGGTGAGCCGGTAGTACTTGCGGGCCGGCCCGGCGGTGCCCTCCCGCCACTGGGCGGTTACCAGACCGGTCTTCTGTAGGCGCAGCAGGACGGGGTAGAGCGTGCCGCCCTGGATCGGCCCGACGCCCGCCGCGTCGAGCGCCTGGGCGAGTTGGTAGCCGTAGGACTCGCGTTCGGCCAACAGGGCCAGGACGCAGATGTCGAGCACCCCCCGCAGCCACTGCCCGCGCCGGTCGGAATCCACAGCCGGGACACTAGTGCCGCAACCTAGATGGCACAACCACCTAGTTGAGGTGACTGGACCCGATCGGGCGGCCCTCATGGGACCGTCGAGCGGGCCGGATCGGTCAGCGGGTGGTGACGTCCGAGACGACGACCGTGACGTTGTCGGGAGCACCGGCGTGGTGGGCCAGCTTCACCAACTGCTCGCCGCACTGCTGGCGGTCGGAGTACATGCCCAGCGCCGCCGCGATGGCGTCGTCCTCGACGTAGTCGGAGAGCCCGTCGCTGCACAGCAGCAGCCGGTCACCCTGCGCCACGGTGAGCACACCGACGGCCGGCGGCGTGTCCGCGCCCTGCACGGCCCGGGTCACCAGGGAGCGCTGCGGGTGGTGCCGGGCCTGGTCGGGGGAGAGGGTGCCCTGGTCGACGAGCGCCTGCACGAACGTGTCGTCCCGGGTGAGCTGGGTCAGCTCCCCGTCGCGCAGCAGATAGCAGCGGGAGTCACCGACCTGGGCCAGCACCAGCGTCTCGCCGGCCAGCAGCGCGGTGGTCAGCGTGGTGCCCATCCCCTCGCGCGCCGGGTCCACGGTGATCGCGGCGTGGATGCGCTGGTTGGCGGTGCTGACCACGGCACGCAGGGCGTCCGCGGCCGCGTCCGGTTCGGTGGGTGGGGTCAGCTCGTCCAGGATCCGGATCACGATCTCGCTCGCCACCTCGCCCGCGGGCAGGCCACCCATGCCGTCGGCGACGGCGATCAGGCGGTCACCGGCGAGGGCCGAGTCCTCGTTGTTGGTGCGGACCAGGCCGATGTCGTTGAGGATGGCCGAGCGGAGGATCAGCGTCATGGTGCCAGCTTGCCAAGAACACCCCGCCTTCGTCTCTACGCACTACTGCGTAGGGTTGAGAAATGATGCCGGTGTCCATGGTCGGACGCGCCGGCGAGCTCGCCGAGCTCGACCGGGCGTGGTCGTCCGTGGCAGCCGCCGAGCGTCGCGCGCCGACCGTCGCGGTGCTCACCGGCGCGGCCGGCGTGGGCAAGAGTCTGCTGGTCGCCGCCGCCGTGGATGCCCTCACGCCGCGTCCGTCCGTGGTGCTCTCGGGGGCCGCCCGGGTGTACGGTCCGGCCCCGTACGACTGGTTGGCGTCGGTGCTCACCGGCCGCGACACCGGCTCGCTCGCCCTGCCGCCGGACGCGCTGGCGTGGCTCGCCCAGCAGCCCACCGCGCCGCGCGAACGGTACGCGCCGGGCACCCTGCTGCGCCTCGCCGTCCGTACCGTCCAGTTGCTGGTCGGCCCCGGCCCGGCGGTGCTGGTCGTGGACGATCTGCACGCGCTCGACCCGGCCAGCGTCAACCTGGTCGGTGAGCTGGCCACCGTGGCCGAGCTGCCGGCGCTGCTGATCGTCGCCAGCCGGCCGGCCGCCGACGCGGTGGCCCCGGACCTCACCCGCCGCGCGTTGGCCCGCCTCTGCGGGGTACGCGGCGTCGTCCGCCAGCATCTGGGTCCGCTGCGCCCGGCCGAGGTCGCCGAGGTGTTGACCCAGGTGTACGAGGGTGCGCCGCCGTCCGACCGGCTGGTCACCTCGGTCTGGCGACACACCGGCGGCAATCCGTACGCGTTGACCGAGCTGCTGGCCGCGTACGCCGGGGAGGGGCCGGACGCGTTGCTGCGACGGTTACCCGGGCCGCGTACGCCGCTCGGCCCGGTCGAGGCGGTCGACGTGGAGTTGACCGCCCGGGAGGTCGAGGTACTGGGCTGCCTGGTCAGCGGTATGTCGAACAAGCAGGTCGCGAAGGCGCTCGGCATCTCGGTGCGGACGGTCACCGTGCACGTGTCGAACCTGCTGCGCAAGACCGGGTCGGCGTCGCGGACCGAGGTAGCGCTCTGGGCGGTACGCCGACGGCTGCCGGTCCCCGCCCCGGTGGACTGAGCCGGGTTCAGTTGCGGGGGTAGCGGAGCAGCAGGCTCGCGGCGACCTCCTCGTCGCCCACCGCCGCGTACGTGTGCGGCACGTCGGAGACCCAGCGGAGGTGACCGCCGGCCGGGGCGGTCAGTGGCGCGTCGGCCGGGCCGGCCCGCAGCACTCCGCCGAAGACGGTGATGTGTTCGGTGACGCCCGGCTGGTGGGCGGGGGACGTCTGCACGACGCCCGGTGCGACGCGCATCCGGTACAGCTCGTAGGTCGCGTCGGTGTCGGTGAACACTTCCAGCAGGGTGGCGGTGACGGCGGCGCCGTGCACGACGGGCCCGGGGGTCGGGTCGGCCAGCAGGGCGGTGAACGGTACGCCGAGCTGCGCGGTGACCGCCCAGAGCGTCTCCAGGGTCGGGTTGCGGGTGCCGTGTTCCAGTCCGGAGAGGGTCGCCTTCCCGATGCCGGCGAGCCGGGCCAGTGTGGACAGCGAGATGCCCCGCTCCTCGCGCAGGGCGCGGACGCGCCGACCGACGACGACGGGGTCCACGTCGAGGCCGGGACGGCCCGCTGGTGGTGGCTGCGGCATCCGACTATGGTGCTACACACTGCCGTTCCGTAAACGGAACGCTCCGGGGGTGGTGACATGGGTGGACGCGCGCAACCGGTGCTGGCCGGCGTGGTGACCGCGCTGGTCGGCTTCGCCAGCTCCTTCACCGTCGTGCTGGCCGGGCTCCGGGCGGTCGGCGCGTCGGACGCGCAGGCCGCCTCCGGCCTGCTCGCCCTCTGCGTGGCGTGCGGGCTCGCCGCCGTGTGGCTGGGTTGGCGGCACCGCATCCCGATGAGCGTCGCCTGGTCGACGCCGGGCGCGGCGCTGCTGGTGGCGACCGGGCCGCCGCCCGGAGGTTGGCCGGTCGCGGTGGGCGCGTTCCTCGTCTCCGGGCTGCTGATCGTCGCGGCCGGTCTCTTCCCGCCGCTGAGCCGGGCGGTGGCCGCCATCCCCAAGCCGGTGGCCGGCGCGATGCTCGCCGGAGTGCTGCTGCCCCTGTGCACCGCACCGGTCCGGGCGCTCGTCGAGCTGCCCCGGGTGGCCGGTCCGGTGGTGGTCGGCTGGCTGCTGCTGCACCGGTTCGCCCGCCGCTGGGCGGTGCCCGGGGCGCTGCTGGTGGCGGTGGTGGCGCTCGCGCTGACCGCGCCCCCGGCCGGGCTGAGCGGCACCGCGCTGATCCCGTCGGTCACCGTGACCGTGCCGGCCTGGAACGTGTCCGCGCTGGTCGGCTTGGCCCTTCCGCTGTTCCTGGTCACGATGGCGGCGCAGAACGTACCGGGCATGGCGGTGCTGGTCGGCTACGGCTACCGTCCGCCGTTCGGCGCGGCCCTGCGCGCCACCGGGCTCGCCAGCCTGCTGGCCGCCCCCGCCGGCGGACACGCCGTGAACCTCGCGGCGATCACCGCCGCGCTGGCCGCCGGCCCCGACGCGCATCCCGACCGGGAGCGTCGGTGGGTCGCCTCGGTCACCGCCGGCGTCGGGCTCGCCCTGCTCGGGCTGGGCGCGGGCGTCGCCACGGCCCTGGTGGCGGTCGCGCCGCCGATCCTCATCGAGGCCGTCGCGGGGCTGGCCCTGCTGGGCGCGCTCGCCACCGCGCTCGCGGCGGCGGTGACCGACCCCGAGGGCCGGGAAGCCGCTGTGGTCACCTTCGTGGTGACCGCGTCCGGGGTGACGCTGGTCGGCGTGGGAGGCGCGTTCTGGGGGCTGATCGCCGGCTGCCTGATGCTGCTGCTCTTCCGTCGCCCGGCCGCGCCCGTCCCGCCCGCGCCCGTCCCGCCCTCGTCGGAGAGTTCGACCGAGCCAGCACGACGGCTCCCGGCCTGATCCACTCGGGCTTCTGGAAGGCGGGGTGTCCGGGGTGCGGTGATGCCGCTGTTTGCGGGAAGCCGAGTCGATCAGGGCGACCGGGTTACTCCTCGCGGGGGAGGTCGGCCATGCCCACGGCGAGGAGGACCCGGCCGTCGGCCACCGAGCCGATCCGGTCGGCCGGGACGTACACGGCTCCGTCGGCCGACTCGGTGGAGACCTTCAGGTAGCCGGTGTGCAGCAGACGTGCCGCCAGGTCGGCCGGCACGTCCGGCTCCTCGACCGCGGTCGCCTCGATCAGCTCGTCCAGGCTGCTGCCCGGGTCGGCGGTCGGTGTCTGCACGGTCACCGCGTTCGGGTCGCCCCGCTGGACGAGGTCCACGGTGCCGACCTCGGTGCCGGCCACGTCGATCACCGGCATCCCGGTGGTGATCCGCGAGATGGTCGCTTGCTGCGCGTCCTGCTGGTCCATCTCTCAGCGGTTCCCGAGGCGGCCCGCCGCTAAACGCCGCCTCCGGAGCCGCGCGCTCAGCCGTTCGGGAGGGTCCAGCCGCCCGGTGGGCGGGGAGACAGCTCCCGCCAGGTGTCCGTGCCGTCGAGCAGCGCCCGGACCGTCTCCTCGGCCTCGTCGGCGCTGCCGTACTCGTAGAACCGGGAAATGCCCTCGGCGCCGCCGGCCCGCTGCTCGACGTGCCACCGGTCGGCGTCCACCCGGAGGAAGACGTCCCGCCGGGCCAGCCGCCCCCACTTCCCGTTCCACCAGTGCTTGCGCTGCTCCATGGCCGGACTCTATCGAACACACGTACGAGAAGATGCGGCCCCTGCGGGAATCCCGCAGGGGCCGATGTGCATCCGTGTGGGTCAGCGCTGCGTCGGCGGTTCGGTCCGGCGGCCCAGCACGTCGTCAAGCGCCCCGCGCTGCTGGCCCGGGGTCGTGTGACCGGCGGAGACCAGGGCGTCCCGGATCTCGGTGAGCAGCTTGACCTCCTCGCTGGGGGCCGCGGGCGGCGGCTCCTCGCCCCGCTGCCGCCGCTCGGCCAGCTTGTTCATCGGGAACACCACGAAGAAGTAGAGCACCGCCGCGGTGAGCAGGAACGTGATCACGGCGTTGATGAATGCCGCCCAGTCCACGTAGTTGCCCTCAGTGAGCTTCCATTTCCCGGCGCTGAGGGCGGTGCCTCCGCCGATCGCCTTGATCAGCGGTTCGAGGAACGACTTGGTGAGCTGGGTGACCACGCCGGTGAACGCGGCGCCGATCACGATGCCGACCGCCAGGTCGACGACGTTGCCGCGCATGATGAAATCTTTGAAGCCCTTGAGCATCCGTACTCCCGAGGTGTCCGGTTTTCCGTCGCGGACAACCTATGCCCCGTCGGCCGGCTCCAGAAAAGCACCGGCCTCGATCGCCGCCCGGCCCGCGTCGCCGGCGCGGATCGCCTCGACCAGCCGGGTGTGGTCGACGTAGCGCTCGGGCGCGAGCGCGCCCCCCATCGCCTGGGCGACGGTGCTGCGCAGGGCGGCGCCGAAGGAGGCGTACAGCTCGGCGAGCATCGCGTTGTGCGCGGCGGCGACCACCGCGACGTGCAGCGCCGCGTCGGCCTCCACGAACGCGTCGACCCGGCCGCCGCGCCAGGCCGCCTCGCGGTCGGCGAGCGCGCCGTCGAGCGCCGCCAGGTCCTGCGGGGTACGCCTCAGCGCGGCGAGTCGGGCCGCCTCCACCTCGAAGGCACGGCGTACCTCGATGACCTCGGTCATCCGGTCGTCGCCCAGTCGACGGGCCACCACCGGGGCCAGCTCGTCGGTGGACACCACGTAGGTGCCGGAGCCCTGCCGGCACTCCAGCACCCCGGCGTGCACGAGGGCGCGGACGGCCTCGCGGATCGTGTTGCGCCCGACGCCCAGCGCGGCGACCAACTGTGGCTCGGTGGGGATGCGGCCGCCCACCGGCCACTCGCCGCCGAGGATCCGGGCCCGGAGTTGCTCGATGGTCTGGCGGACGCGGTGCCCCCGGGGAGGCGCGGCTGGCTGCGCGGCGGGGGAATCGACCGACGGTGGCACTGGTTACATCACCGGCCTGAAATTCATCCCATGATTGTAGGTTAGAGGTCATGACCCCGCCAGCCGCCGCCGCTCCGGCCCCGCCCGCACCCGTCCTCGCCGTCGACACCCGCCCGGCGGACGGCACCACGGCCCGGCGGACGCACCCGGTGACCGGTGGCGCGCTGGTGCTGGTCGGGATGCTGCTGGTCGCGCTGAACCTGCGCATGGCGGTCACCAGCCTCGGCGCCCTGCTCGACGAGATCCGCGCCGGGTTGGGGCTCTCCGGCGTCATGGCCGGACTGGTCACCACCCTGCCGACCATCGCGTTCGCCGGCCTCGGCGCGCTCACCCCGTGGCTGGTCCGCCGGGTCGCCCCGGCCCGGGTACTGGTGGTCGCCATGATCGTCCTGGCCGTCGGCCAGGTGCTCCGGGCCGCCACCGACTCGGCCTGGATCTTCGTGCTCACCAGCGCGTTGGCACTGGCCGGCATCGCGGTCGCCAACATCCTGCTGCCCATGCTCGTCAAGCAGCACTTCGGCCACCGGACCGGCCTCGTCACCGGGGCGTACACCATGGCGTTGACCCTGGGCACGACGGTGGCCGCGGCCTCCGCCGTGCCGATCGCGCACGCCTTCGGGTCCTGGCGGGCCGGGCTGGGCGTCTGGGCCGGGCTGGCCGCGGTGGCCGTACTCCCGTGGGTGCCGCTGGCGCTGCGGACCCGCCGGGGCGCGCGGCGCGCGACCCCGACGGCGGCCGTCGCCGCGCGGGTCCGGCCGGCGCGGACCCGGCTGGGTTGGGCCATGGCGATCTACTTCGGGGCGCAGTCACTCAGCGGCTACGCCATCATGGGTTGGCTGGCCCAACTGTTCCGCGACGCCGGCTACCGGCCCGAGTCGGCCGGGCTGCTGCTCGCCGGGGTGACCGCGCTCGGCGTGCCGATCGCGCTGCTGATGCCCACCCTCGCCGGCCGGCTCGCCACCCTGCGCCCGCTGGTGTTCGGCCTGACCGGCGCGTCGGCGCTGGCCTACCTGGGGCTGGCGCTGGCACCGCACGGCGCCGCGCTGCTCTGGGTGACCCTGCTGGCGCTCGGCCAGGGCGCGTTCCCGCTGATCCTCACGACGATCGGTCTGCGCGCGCGGACCGCCGACGGGACCGTCGCGCTCTCCGCCTTCGCGCAGAGCACCGGGTACGTGATCGCCGCCCTCGGCCCGCTGTCGGTCGGCATCCTCTACGAGATCACCGGCGGCTGGACGGCGCCGATCGGATTCCTGCTGGCCGCGCTCGCCGTGCAGACGGCGGCGGGCATGGCGATCGCCCGTCCCCGCTACGTCGAGGACGAGTAGGTCGAAACAGCGGTCAGGAGGACGCCGGCGTCGGTTCGCCGGCGACGGCCTCGTCCACCGTCGGGTAGGTGTGCAGCACCTCGACGAGCCCGCTCACCTCGAGGATGCGCAGCACGCCACGCTGCGGAGCGGCCAGCCGCACCACACCGCCGGCCTCGTCACAGCTGTTCTTGGCGCGAACGAACACCGACAGACCGGTCGAGTCGCAGAACGAGACGTCCGCCAGGTCGAACACCAGCCGGTTGCGGCCCTTGTCGAGCAGGTCGGTGATCTGGTCCTGCAACTGCGGTGCGGTTGCCATGTCCAGCTCGCCCGCGACCGACACGACGACCACGTCGCCGCGTTGTTCCGTGTGCACCGTCAGGGACATTCGCCAGACCTCCTGTTATCGGGGGAACGGTATCCCACGACCGGGGTCGCACGCAGAACGGGAGCCGGCATCCGGTGGTCCCCGTCATTCCATTGCTACGGAGCAAGTAGTTGTGCAGGCCCCGGTGATAGAGTCCGGCCGGTCCAGGTCGAGGGGGGTTTTCGCGATGGCGTTGAACGCCGAGGAAAGTGGCCGACTGGCCGCGCTGCTGGGCGGCCACGCCGAGCAGATCACGCAGCGGTGGACCGACATCGTGGCCGGCTCGCTGCGGGGCCGGCTGAGCCACGCCGAGCTGCGCCGACAGGTCGAGGATCTGCATCAGGCCATCATCGGCGTCGCCCAGCAGGGCAGCTTCGACCTGTCCGCCGAGAGCACGGGTGAACTGCGCGCCACGCTCTCCGAGTTGTCCCGGGGCAGGGCCCGGCAGGGCTTCTCCGCCACCGAGACGACGATCAGCGTCTTCGCGCTCAAGGACGTACTGGCCGAGCTGCTCCAGGAGTCCGGCGGGGCCGACGCGCTGCACGACTTCGTCGCCTACTCCAAGCTCGTCGACGAGCTGGGCCTGTTCACCTTCGAGAGCTTCGTGCGTACCCGCGAGAGCCTCATCGCCGACCAGGCCGAGCAGTTGCTCGAACTCTCCACCCCGGTGGTGAAGCTGTGGGAGGGCGTGGTGGCCGTCCCGCTGGTCGGCACCCTGGACTCCGCCCGGGCCCAGGTGGTCATGGAGCGGCTGCTGCAGACCCTGGTCGACACCGGTTCCCCGTACGCGATCATCGACATCACCGGCGTCCCCGCCGTGGACACCCAGGTCGCCCAGCACATCCTGAAGACCGTGGTGGCCGCCCGACTGATGGGCGCCGACTGCATCATCTCCGGCATCCGGCCGCAGATCGCGCAGACCATCGTGGCGCTCGGCATCGAGTTCGGCGACATCGCCACCAAGGCCAGCCTCGCCGACGCGCTGCGCCACGTGCTGCGGCTCACCGGGATCGAGTCCGCCCGTCGCCAGTCCCGCAGGGACGCCTGATGGAACGCGTACCGATCCTCAAGATCGGTGACATCCTGCTGGTCTCCATCCAGCTCGACATGTCCGACCAGACGGCGGTTCAGCTCCAGGACGATCTCGCCGAGCGGATCGTGGCGACCGGCTGCCACGGCGTCATCATCGACATCACCGCGCTGGACATCGTCGACTCGTTCGTCGGCCGGATGCTCTCCACCATCGCGTCGATCTCGAAGGTCCTCGACGCCGAGACGGTGGTGGTCGGCATGCGCCCCGCCGTCGCCATCACACTTGTCGAACTGGGGCTGTCGCTGAACGGCATCCGTACCGCGCTGAACGTCGAGCGCGGCATGGAGCTGATCGCGGCGGCCAACGCCGACGAGCTCGATCACCAGCTCGACGACGATCCGGACGCCGAGACGGCCACGCCGTGACCACGGGCATCGACCTGGGCCACCCGCAGGCGCAGTCGGTCCGCAGCGACGAGGACGTGGTACGCGTCCGGCAACTGGTCCGGTCGGTGGCGGTCGCCGTCAAGCTGTCGCTGGTCGACCAGACCAAGGTGGTCACGGCCGCGAGCGAGCTGGCCCGCAACACCCTGGTGTACGGCGGCGGCGGCACCGTCGAGGTGGCGACCGTGGACAACGGCCGACGTAAGGGCCTGCGGATCGTCTTCGCCGACTCCGGCCCCGGCATCGCCGACCTCGACCTGGCCCTGACCGACGGGTACACCACCGGCGGCGGCCTCGGCCTCGGCCTCAGCGGGTCCCGCCGGCTGGTCGACGAGTTCGAGATCGAGACGTCGGCGGAGGCCGGCACCCGGATCACGGTCACCAAGTGGGCCCGGTGAACGGGGACCCGGTCACCGACAGCGGCATCTGGTTCCGGGTGGAGGCGGGCAGTACCGCCAGCGCCGTACGACGCGCTGCGGAACGCCTCGGCGAGCAGATCGAGATGGGTGCGGCCCGCATCGCGGACCTGGCCATCGTGGCCGCCGAACTGACCAGCAACCTCGTCAAGCACGCCGACAACGGCGTCCTGCTGCTGCGGCCGGTCCGCCGTGCCGGGCAGGCCGGCGTGGAGATGGTCGCCATCGACTCCGGGCCCGGCATGGCCGACCTCACCGTCTCCTCCCGGGACGGGCACTCCACCACCGGCACGCTCGGCATCGGCCTCGGCGCCATCGTCCGGCAGGCGAGCTGGTTCGACGGCTACTCCCTGCCCGGTAAGGGGACCGTCTTCGCCGTCCAGGTCTGGCCGGCCGAACCGGCGACACCGTCCTGGGCCGGTGGTCTCACCCGGCCGATCCCCGGCGAGACGGTCAGCGGTGACGGGTACGCCGTCCGGCTCGTCGACGGCCGGCACCAGGTGCTCGTCAGCGACGGTCTGGGGCACGGCCCGCTGGCCGCCGCCGCCACCGAGGCCGCGCTCGCCGCCTTCCGCAACGCGCCGGCCGGCGCCCCGGCGGCGGTGGTGAGCCACCTGCACCGGAGCATGTCGCACACCCGTGGCGCGGCGCTCGCGGTCGCCGAACTGGCACCTGGCGTGCTGCACTACGCCGGGCTCGGCAACATCTCCGGCGTGATCGTCGACGACGATGGCCAACGCCGCGGGCTCGTGTCGCTGCCCGGCATCGCCGGGCACCAACGGCCGACGGTACGCGGCTACGACTACCCGTTCGGGCCGGGTTCCCGGCTCGTCATGCACAGCGACGGCGTCGTCGACCGCTGGCGGTTGGCCGACTACCCGGGCCTCGTCGAACGGTCCCCGCTGGTGCTGGCGGCAACCCTGCTGCGCGACGCCGGAACGCGGCGCGACGACGCCTGTGTCCTGGTGGCGAGGTCCGGGCATGAGCGTTGATCCGGCCTCGGTGCCGCTGCTGCAGATGGCGCTCCGCGTCGAACAGGACATCTTCGTCATCCGCCAGCGTGGCCGCGAGGTGGCCGGCGTGGTGGGCCTCGAACACCAGGACCAGGTGCGGATCGCCACCGCTCTCAGTGAGGTCGCCCGGGACCTGCTGCGGCTGACCGGCGGCGCGGACGTCATCTTCCACCTCGAGGGGCGGCCCGACGGCCGCTTCCACCTCCGCGCCGACCTGGCGCCGGTGGGGCCGCTACCCGACGGCCGGTACGAGCCGCAGTCCGGTGCGGTGTCCCGCCTGGTCGACTCCCTGAGCGTGACGACCGCCGAGGGGGTTACGGTCGTAAGGATGTCCCGCAGAGTCCCGGCGAACGCGCCGATCCCGACCCCGGAGCGGCTGGCCGAGTTCCGTTCCGAACTCGGCCGCACCGCGCCGGGCAGCGCGTTGGACGAGTTGACCGTGCAGAACGGCCAGCTCATCGCGGCGCTCGACGAGGTGCGCAGCCAACGCGACGAGCTGGCCGTGCTCAACGAGGAGCTGGCCGAGACCAACCGTGGCGTGGTGGCGCTCTACAACCAGCTCACCGAGGAGCTGGAGGCGACCAACCGGGGAGTCGTCGCCCTCTACGCCGAGCTGGACGAGAAGTCGGCCCAACTGCGTGCCGCGAGCGAGTCGAAGAGCCGGTTCCTGGCGAACGTGAGCCACGAGCTGCGCGCCCCGGTGACCGCGATCATCGGGCTGGGACGCCTGCTCGCGGACTCCTCCTCCGACCCTCTCACCACCGAGCAGGTCCGTCAGGTCGGCCTCATCCGCTCCTCGGCGGAGGATCTGCTCGGTCTGGTCAACGAACTGCTGGACCTCGCCAAGGCCGAATCGGGCCGGATCGAGCCCGACTGGGCGGACGTGGACCTGCGCCCGGTCTTCGGTCAACTGCGCGGCACCATGCGGGCACTGGCCACCCGGCCCAGGGTGGAGCTGACGGTGGAGGAGCCGACCGTGCCGGCCGTGCTGCGCACCGACGAGGTGCTGCTCGGCCAGGTGCTGCGCAACCTGCTGCACAACGGGCTGAAGTTCACCGAGCGCGGCGAGGTGCGGCTGCGCGCCCGACGCCGCGACGACCGGTGGCGCTTCGAGGTCAGTGACACCGGCCCGGGTATCCCCCCCGAGCTGCACGATCGGATCTTCGAGGAGTTCTACCAGGTGCCCGGCGCGACCCGGGTCGGCGGCACCGGCCTCGGCCTGCCGTACGCCCGGCGACTGGTGACCCTGCTCGGTGGCACGCTGGAGCTGGCCAGCGAGCCCGGCCGGGGCAGCACCTTCACCGTCTCACTGCCCATCGGCGGAGCGTGACGGTGGACGCCGTACCGACGACCGTCCTGGTGGTCGATGACAGCCGTACCAAGCGTTACCTGCTGGTCAGTTGGCTCAGCCGGGCCGGGTACACGGTGCTCGAGTCGGAGAGCGGCACCGAGGCGCTGGCCCGGGTCGAGACGGAGCGGATCGACCTCGTGGTGCTGGACGTCCGGCTGCCCGACCTGAGCGGCTACGAGGTGTGCGAGCGGATCAAGGCGGCCCACCCGGCGCTGCCGGTGATTCACGTCTCCGCGCACGCCGTGGACGTGGCCGACCGCGCCCAGGGGCTCACCCGGGGGGCGGACGCGTACCTGGCCGAGCCGATCGAGCCGGAGGAGCTGATCGCCACCACCCGGGCGGTGCTGCGCTACTACCAGGCCCGGCAGCGTGCCGAACTGCTCGCCGAGCGACTGCTCGGCCTCGCCGACACCACCGTCGCGGTGCACGCCGCGGCGACGTTCGGGCGGCTCCTCGAGGTCGCCGCGGAGGGGGCCGCGCAGATCTTTAAGAGCCCCGCCGCAGTGATCGCCGAGACGTTCGACGGTGACTGCATCGCCGGTGTCTGCGCCGGCCCCGGCGCCGAAGCCGCCGTTGTGCCGTGGGTCGTCGACGACACCGGAGTGCCCACCGGCGCCACCGTGCGGGTGGAGCCTCCGGAGAACTGGGGTCTGCTCACCTGGCCCGCGGACGACACGGTGACCGTGGCCGCGGCCCGGCTGCGGGAGGACCGCGCGCCGCTCTACGTGGTCGTACCCACCGCCACCCAGACCGCCCGGACGCCGGTGCTCGTGCAGCTCGCCCAGGCCGTCGCGGCGGCCGTCGAGGCCCAGCGCTCCTTCGACGAGGAGCACCGGATCGCCGTCACCCTCCAACGCAGTCTGCTCCCGCGCAGCCTGCCCACGGTCGCCGGACTGGACTTCGCGGTGCGCTACGAGCCGGCCAGCGCGCAGACCGAGGTGGGCGGCGACTTCTACGAGCTGGTGATGCTCGACGGGCACCTCCTGCTGGCGATCGGGGACGTGGCCGGCCACTCGCTGCACGCGGCCACCGTGATGGCCGAGCTGCGGCACGCGGTACGGGCGTACGCCGTCGAGGGGCACCAGCCCGGCGAGATCCTGCACCGGGTCAACGAGCTGATGCGTACCCTGCTGCCGAACGAACTGGCCACGCTCTGCGTCCTGCTGCTGCACCCGCCGAGCGGTCACGTCCGGCTGGCCAGCGCCGGTCATCTGCCGCCGCTGCTGCACCGGGACGGCAAGGTGGAGTTCGTGCAGCACTCGGCACCCCTGCTCGGCGTCCGCGCGCCCCGACCGGCCGACCTGGAGTTCGTCCTGCCGACCGGCGCCACGCTGGTGTTCTACACCGACGGGCTGATCGAGCGCCGGGACGCCACCATCGACGAGGGGCTGGCCGCGCTAGCGGCGGTGTCGACCACGGTGGACGACAACCTGGACGACTTCTGCGCCCGCCTCCTGGTCGAACTCGCCCCCGACAAGATCCAGGACGACGTAGCCGTAGTAGTCCTCCGCCGCCACTAAACCCCCACCCCACCCCCCGGCCCTCCGCCCCCCCAGGCCCCCCGGCCCCCTCTCTGCTCCGGTGATCAAGAGGTTTGCGTCAAATTTCGCCCTGTCGATGACGCGAACCTCTTGATCACGCGGGTGAAGGGGTGGGGGTGGGTGGGGGGTGGGGGTGGGGGGTGTTGACGGGGGTATTCGCTGGGTGAATAGTGGGGCGGTGTCTACGCCGCATGTTCTGCTTGGGTTGCTGGCTGGGGGGAGTCGGCACGGGTATGAGCTCAAGCGTGCGCATGACCAGCGGCTGCCCCGGGCTCGACCGTTGGCCTTCGGGCAGGTCTACGCGACCCTCGGTCGCCTCGAACGGGACGGTCTGGTGGCCGCCGCCGGTCAGGACCGCGCCTCCGGGCCGGACCGCACGGCGTACGCGCTGACCGACGAGGGTCGCTCCACCCTGGATCGGTGGCTGTCCACGGTGGAGTCGCCGATGCCGTACGTGGCCAGCACGCTCTTCGCCAAGGTCGTCGTGGCGCTGCTGGTCGCCGACGTCGACCGGGCGCGGTCGTACCTGGTCGCCCAGCGTGCCGCGCACACCGCGCGGCTGCGGGAGCTGACGGCGGTCAAGACCGACCCGGCCGCCACCCTCAACGACGTGGTCGCGGCCGACTTCGCGATCGCCCATCTCGACGCCGACCTGCGGTGGCTGCACACCACGCTGGGCCGGGTCGCCGACTGGCACCGGGAGGTGCACGCGTGACGCAACTCCAGGCTCGCGGCGTGGTTCGGGCGTACGGCCCGACGCCCGCCCTGCGCGGTGTGACGCTCGACGTGGCCGAGGGCGAGATCGTCGCGGTCACCGGGCCGAGTGGCTGCGGCAAGTCGACCCTGCTGCACTGCCTGGCCGGGATCCTCCGGCCCGACGCGGGCGAGGTCACCTGGCGCGGCCACCGGCTCGACACCTGGTCGGAGGCGGCCCGGTCCCGGCTACGGCGTACCGAGTTCGGGGTGCTGTTCCAGTTCGGGCAGTTGGTGGCCGAGCTGACGGCGGCCGAGAACGTGGCGCTGCCCCTGCTCCTCGCCGGCACGGGGCGGCGAGAGGCGCGGACGGCCGCGCTCACCTGGCTGGAGCGGTTCGGGGTGGCCGACCTGGCCGACCTGCGGCCCGGCGAGATGTCCGGCGGCCAGCAGCAGCGGTGTGCGACGGCGCGGGCACTGGTCACCGAGCCGCGGGTGCTCTTCGCCGACGAGCCGACCGGCGCGCTCGACACGCTCACCGGCGAGCAGGTGCTCACCCAACTGGTCCGGCTCGCACGGGAGCAACGCACCTCCGTCGTGCTGGTCACCCACGAGCCGCGGATCGCCGCGTACGCCGATCGGGAGATCGTGCTGCGCGACGGCCTGGCGGACCACACCGGCCTGGGGCTGGACGTGCCGTTGGCGGGCGGCGCACGGTGAGGCCGGCGACGCTGGTGCGACTCGCGTTGGCCGGCAACCGCACCGACACGGCACGCGTGGTGCTGACCGCGCTCAGTGCGCTGCTGGCGGCGCTGGCCGGGCTGGCGGCGCTCACCGTGCTCGCGATCCAGAAACCGGCCGGCGACGCCTGGGCGCAGTCCGAGCAGTACCGCAACGCGCTGCTGCGTGAACCGGGACTGCGCGGCGGGACCGCCTTCGCGCTGCTGATGCTGGCCGTACCGGTGCTGGCGCTGGCCGGCCAGTGTGCCCGGCTCGGCGCTCCGGCCCGGGACCGGCGACTCGCCGCGCTCCGGTTGGCCGGCGCGACCCCCGGTCAGGTCACCCGACTGGCGGTGCTGGAGACCGGCCTGGCCAGCCTGCTCGGCACCGGTGTCGGGCTGGGCGTCTACCTGGTCGGCCGCGAGCTGCTGCACCGGCCGGACGACCAGGGCCGGTTGGCGCTGCCCACCGACGTGCTGCCCTCGGTCGCCGCGCTGGCCGCGGTGGTGCTGGGTCTGCCGGTGATCGCGGCGCTGGCCACCGCCCTCATGTTGCGTACCGTCACGACGAGCCCGCTCGGGGTCAGTCGCAAGGCCGCCCGCGAGCAGGGTCCACGCCCCTGGGCCGGAGTGCTGATCGGCCTCGGTCTGGCCTGCTTCGCGGCCACGCGCCCGATGCTCCGATGGGTCGACGGGAACGACGTGGTGCGGGGCTGGCTGGTGCCCCTGCTCTTCCTGGCGGGCGGGCTCGCCGCGATGATCGGGGTGGTCGTCGGCGTCGGCTGGATCTCGTACACCTGCGGGCGTCTGCTGCGCCGACATGCCCGCGGCGCGGCGGCGCTACTCGCGGCGGGCCGGCTGATGGCCGACCCGTGGGCGGGCAGCCGGACGTTCGCCGCCTTGCTGGCCGCCATGATCTTCGGTGCCGGCGCGGCGGTCCAGCGTGCCTACTTCGTTGCCCAGGCCGCGCTGGAACGGGAGCAGAACCGTCTCGCCGGGGTGGACGACGGCGGCGTCAACCCGTTCTACCTGTCGACAATGGACCTGGTCGACGCCGCAGTCGCCGTCGCGGTGCTGATCGCGGCGGGCGGTCTGCTCGTCGCGCTGGTCGAGGGAATCGTGGCCCGCCGTCGCGCGTACGCGGCGCTGGTCGCCACCGGCGTGCCCCGCAGCACGCTCAGCGGATCGGTGGCCTGGCAGGCATTGGCCCCTGCGGTGCCGGCGATCCTGCTGGCGCTCACCGTCGGCGTGCTGCTCGGTAGGGGACTCTTTCCCAGCGTCACCACGAGCACATCGTCGACGACGGTGTGCGACGCCACGGCGGCGCTCTGCGACGACCCGGCCACCCGCGACCAGTACACCCACCTCGTGCCGACCGCTGCGCAGGAGCGGACTGTCGCCGTACCGCTGGAGCACCTGGCCTGGCTCGGCGCCGGCGCTCTGGCGGCGGTGCTGGTGACGGTCGGTGTCGGCCTGCTCTTCCTGCGGGTGAGCACGGCGGTGGACGAGTTGCGGACGGCCTGAGCGGCCGTGCCGGCGGCGGCCCGCCGGCACGGCCAGGCCGGACCGCTCAGGCGCGGCCCAGGCGGTCCAGGATCCAGGCGTTGATGAACGCCTCCTCGCGCCAGGCGTCGTACCGGCCGCTCGGGCCGCCGTGCCCGGCGCCCATCTCGGTCTTGAGCAGGTAGTCGCCCTGCGGTGCGGTCGCCCGCAGCCGCGCGATCCACTTCGCCGGCTCGGAGTAGAGCACCCGCGTGTCGTTGAGGCTGGTCACCGCGAGGATCGCCGGGTAGTCCACCGCCGTGACGTTCTCGTACGGCGTGTACGACTTCATGTACGCGTACACCTCGGGATCGTCGAGGGGGTTGCCCCACTCCTCCCACTCCGTGACGGTCAGCGGCAGCGACGGGTCGAGGATCGAGGTGAGCGCGTCCACGAACGGCACCTGCGCCACGATCCCCGTGAAGGCGTCCGGAGCGAGGTTGGCGACCGCGCCCATCAGCAGGCCGCCGGCCGACGCGCCCCGGGCCACCAGCCGGTCACTGGCCGTCCAACCGGCCTTGACCAGGTGCCGGGCGCAGGCCACGAAGTCGGTGAAGGTGTTCTTCTTGGCCAGCATCTTGCCCTGGTCGTACCAGCGTCGGCCCAGCTCGCCGCCGCCCCGGGTGTGCGCCACGGCGAAGACCACGCCCCGGTCCAGCAGGGACAGTCGGGCCACCGAGAACCACGGGTCCATGCTGGCCTCGTACGAGCCGTAGCCGTACAGCTCGCAGGGCGCCGAGCCGTCCCGGGGCGTGCCGACCCGGCAGACCAGCGAGATCGGCACCCGGGTGCCGTCGTCGGCGAGCGCCCAGTCGCGGTGCTGCTCGTACTCGGCCGGGTCGTACGGCCGGCCGTCCGGCCCGGGCAGCACCGGCTTCTGCTTGCGCAGCACCATCTGCCGGGTGACCAGGTCGTAGTCGTAGACCGAGTCGGGGGTGACCAGCGAGGAGTAGCGCAACCGGACCTGCCCGGTGCGGTACTCCGGGTTGGCGTCCAGCCCGACGCTGTACAGCGGCTCGGGGAAGTCGATGTCGTACCCGTCGTCGCTGCCGACCGGCAGCACCCGCAGGCCGGTGAGGCCGTCGGTACGCAGGGACACCACCAGGTGGTTGGCGAACGCGTCGACCGCCTCCAGCCGGGTGCCCGGGGTGTGCTCGATCAGCGGAACCCAGTCGCCCGGGGTGTCCGCCGAGGTGAACGCCAGCGCGAAGTCCTCCGCGCCGTCGTTGTGCAGGATCAGGAAACGGTGGCCGTGGTGCTCCACCGCGTACTCGACGCCCTGCCGGCGGGGCGCGATCACGGCCGGCGCGCCGGTGGGGTTGCCGGCCGGAATCACCAGCACCTCGCTGGTGATCTTGCTGTGGATGTCGATGAGGATGAACTTCTCCGACCGGGTCAGCTCGACGCCCACCCAGAACCGCTCGTCGTCCTCCTGGTGCACCACCACGTCGTCGGAGGCGGCGGAGCCGATGGTGTGCCGCCAGACCCGGTTCGGCCGCCAGGCGTCGTCGACCGTCACGTAGAACAGCGCCGACGCGTCGGCCGACCAGGCGGTGCCGTAGAAGGTGTCGGGCACCTCGTCGGGCAGCAGCTCGCCGGTGTTCAGGTCCTTCACGCGCAGGGTGAAGCGCTCGTCGCCGGAGAAGTCCGTCGAGTACGCCAGCCAGCGCCCGTCCGGGCTGACGTCGAACGCGCCCAGCGAGAAGAAGTCGTGCCCCTCGGCCAGCAGGTTGCCGTCGAGCAGCACCTCCTCGCCGTCGAGCGGGGCGCCGTCCGCGCTGACCGGTGGCTCGGACTCGCCGTCGCGGACCGCGCGCCGGCAGTGCACCCCGTACTGCTGGCCCTCGATCGTGCGGGTGTAGTACCAGTACCCGCCCTTGCGGGTGGGCACCGACAGGTCCGTCTCGCGGGTGCGCTGGCGGGTCTCCTCGAACAGCTCCGCCCGCAGGGCGGCCAGGTGCGCGGTGCGCTCCTCGGTGTACGCGTTCTCGGCGGTCAGGTAGGCGATCGTCTCCGGGTCGTCCTTGGCGGCGAGCCAGGCGTACTCGTCGACGACGGTGTCGCCGTGGTGGGTGCGCTCGGTGGGCACCCGCTTCGCCGCGGGCGGGGCAGTCTCGGTGGTCACGGCGGCCACGTTACCGGCCGACTCACCCTCCGTGCCGGACCAGCGGCATCCCGAACATCCCCACCCCGTCTTTCGTACACATGTACGATTGCCGGCATGGCGGCAGCAGCGAGTTCCCTCGGCCGGTCCGGAGCCCTCGAGATCACCCGGCGATTGACCGCGATCTGCGGTCCGCCGTTCGCCCGACTCGCCGGCTCGGCCGACGAGGTGGCCGGGCGGCCCGCGCGCTGGGTGGCGGTGCCCGGCGGGCCGCACGCCGCGGCCGAGGTGCTGCGGCTGGCCGCCGTCCACGATCTGACGGTGGTGCCCCGGGGCGCCGGCACGAAGATCGACTGGGGTGCCACCCCGACGCAGGTCGACATCCTGCTCGACACGGGTCGGCTGGCTGGCATCGGCCACGAGCCGGTGGGCGCCCCCGTGGTCGAGGTGGGCGCGGGCACTCCACTGCGGGCGGTACAGGCCACTCTGGAACGCACCGGGCAGCGGCTCGCGATGGACGCTCCCTCGCCCGGCGCGACCCTCGGCGGGGTGCTCGCCGCCGGGGAGGCCGGTCCACTGCGGCACCGCCACGGCAGCCCGTGCGACCAGCTCGTCGGCGTCCGCTATCTGGCCGCCGACGGTGAGCTGGTCAGCGCCGGCGGCGGCGCGCCGGGGCTCGACCTGGCCCGGCTGCTCTGTGGTTCGCAGGGCGCGCTCGGCGTGCTGGTCTCGGCGAGCCTGCGGGTGCAGCCGGTGCCCGCCAGCCGGCTGTGGGTGTCCCGGCCGGTGTGGACCCCGCTGGAGGTCCACGAGCTGATCCGGTCGATCCTCGCCGCCCGCCTCGACCCGGCGGCCATCGAGCTGGACCTGCCCGGCGGCCTGCCCCGGCCACGCAGCGTGTACCCGCCGGGCCATCCGTCCGCCACCGCCCGCGAGCGCCACCCGTCGATGTCCGGCCGGTCCGGGGCCCCGTCCCGGGCGGGCAGCCTCGTCGTGTTGCTCGAAGGCGGCCCGGCCGAGGTGAACGAACGCGCCGAACGGCTGGTTGGCCTGCTGCACGGCGAGGCGACCGTGACCCACTCGGCACCGCCGTGGTGGCGTCGTTACCCCTTCGCGCCCGGCGACACGGCACTACGGCTGGAGGTGCCGATCAGCGATCTGCACGCCGCCGTGTACGCGCTGCGCGACGCGGCCGGCGCTCCCGTGCCGGTGCGGGGCTCGGCCGGTCTGGGCGTGGTGCACGCGGCCCTGCCCGGCGCGGTGCCACCCGACCGGGTGGCGTCCATCCTGGCCGCCGTCCGGGGGGTGCTGCTGGCCCGGCAGGGTCGCTGCGTGGTCGTCTCCGCCCCGGCCGCCGTCCGACAGGCCGTCGACCTGTGGGGAGAGTTGGCCGGCCTGGTCCAGCTCCGCGCCGCGAAGGAGCACCTCGACCCGGAGCGACGCCTCGCCCCCGGCCGCCTCCCCGGCGGCCTGTGAGGCTGCCCCGGCCGGTGCGGACGTGACGCAACGCCGGCGGGGTGAGCCTGCGCCGGTCAGACCGCGTCGTTGCGGAGCACCAGGACGGCGATGTCGTCCCGGGGTGGCTCGACCGAGAAGTTGATGGCGGCGGCGCGCAGGCGCGCGGCGACCACGTCGGCGGAGTAGCCGGCCAGCGGCGCCGCCGCGTCGCGCAGCCGGTCGGTGCCGAACAGCTCCCGACCGTGCCGCCGCTCGGTGACCCCGTCGGTATAGAAGATCAGCGAGTCGCCGGGGGTGAGCGTGATCTCCGTCGTCGGTGAGGTGATGGTGTCGAGCAGACCCAGCGCCGTGCCCCCGGCACCGACGAACCGGGCGCCACCCGCGCCGGCCAGCAGCACCGGCCGGTCGTGCCCGGCCAGGTGCAGCGACACGTCGAGGTGGTCGCCGTCGCCCGGCCCCACCGCGGCCAGTGCCAACGTGCAGTACCGGCCGCCGCCCCGCTCGACGAGCGTCTCGTTGAGCCGGGCCAGCGCCTCCGGCAACGGCTTGCCGTCACCCACCAGCACCCGGATCACGTCCCGGACGAGCCCGGTGACCGCCGCCGCCTGGACGCCCTTGCCCGACACGTCGCCGATCACCACGAGCCAGCGTCCGTCGGGCAGCGGCACCACGTCGTAGAAGTCGCCACCCACCTCGGCGTCATCGCCGGTGGGTACGTACTCGGCGGCGAAGCCGATGCCCTCCACGACCGGCAGCACGGGCGGCAGCAGGGACTTCTGGAGCGTCTGCGCCACCCGTCGCCGCTCGGCGTGGATCCGGGCGTTCTCGATCGCCAGCGCGGCCCGCCGCGCCACGTCCTCCAGGACGGCCACCTCGTCCGGGTCGTGCCGGTGCCGTTGGTGCCGGCCCACCGCGAGAGTGCCGAGACGCTGGCCGCGGGCGATCAGCGGAACCGCGAAGCCCTCCATCGGGCCGCCGAGCGGGATCTGCGCCGCACTCCGGGACGCCTCCCGCAGCCGGGCCTGGATGGAATCCGGGCCGGTCTCCGCCAGCACCCGGTGCAGTTGTGGCAGCACCGACTCGTCGGCGTGGCTGGTCGCGGCCAACCGCAGCCGCCCCCACTCGTCGGTCGTGTGCACGGCGCACCACTGGCCCAGGCGGGGCACCACCAACTGCGGAATCAACGCCATGGTCAGCTCGACGTCCAGCGACTGGGCCAGCAGCTCGCTGGCCTCGGCGAGGAACGTCAGCCAGGCCTGCCGGCGGACGTCCGCCCGGCGCAGCCGGTCGTTCTCCAGGTGCAGCGACAGCCGCTCCGCGGTGAGCACCGCCAACGGGCGGGCGTACGCCGATGGCGCTGCGTCCAGCTCCAACTCCCCGGCGTACGGGCGGTGCACGGTCAGCGGCACCCGGAGCAGTTCGCTGTCGGGGCGGGGCTGCCGGCCGAAACGTGCCAACAACTGTCGGCCCTGCCCGTCGCCCCGGTCGAGGCGGACGGCCCCACCGGCCGCGCCGACCATCTCGGCGACCCGGTTGAGCAGGCTGGCGGCGAAGTCCGGCAGCGGGTCGTCCGCGTACATGTCGGGGGCGGTCTGCATGAGTTCGCTCATCGCGCCCGCGCTCGGCGCCGAGCCGTCGCCGGCCCCGGGGCCGGCGACCACCGACGTGCCGCCGGCGCTGGCGCCGGCGCCCGGCTCGGTGCCGGGCCGGTCCAGGCGGAACCAGACGCCCTTGCCGGTCGGCAGGTACGTGGTGCCCCAGCGGCTGGCGAAGTGGTCGACGAGCAGCAGTCCGCGACCTCGCTCGGAGACCTCGTCGATCTCGCTCGTGTCGTTGCGGGTGCCGACGGTCAGCTCGTCGTTGCCGGAGCTGGGCGCGAAGTCGGAGACGGTCACGGAGAGCCCGACATCGTCCGCCACGACCTCGATGTCCAGTTCGGTGCCGGCGTGCTCGACGGCGTTGGTGGTCAGCTCGGTGGTGAGCAGCAGCGCCTCGTTGACCAGGTCGTCGAGGTGCGCCTCGGCCAGGACGGAGCGGACGACCGCGCGGGCGGCGGCGGGCGTACGGCGGTCGGCGGGCAGACGGACACGCCGGACAGCCCCGTTCCGGGCCCCGGCCGTCGCGGGCCCCGCCTCGGCTGACACCCCCGTATCCTCTACCGTCCCCCGGCCGGGTGCCAAGCGGATCGGTGATCGGTGGGGGCGGCGCGGCGTCTCCAACGTGACGAGCGCCACTGGGCGACTTCTGTGTCCGGTTGGGTACCGCCGCGAGGATCCCGGGGGCCGACGGGTTCGATCGGCGGGTCGCGCACCCTGGCACTACGGCCGACGCGGGCACAATATGGGGTGCCGGTGTGTCTGTACGGGCACGGACCCCCCCAGGTGAGCGAGGCATCATGACCACGGCGAAGCAGTCGTACGCGGATCCGTCCGCGCCCGACCAGGACGCGCTCCTCGATGAGCTGACCGAGGCGCTGCGACGGGTTCGTCGCGGTGATCTGAAGGTCCGGCTGCCCCGTCGCGCCGGCAAGGCGGGCGAGGTCGCGGACGCCTTCAACGAGGTGGTCTCGGTCCAGGAGCGTCAGTACCTGGACCTGCGGCGGATCAGCCGGATCGTCGGTCGGGACGGTCGGCTCACCGAGCGGCTCGATGACGAGGGGCTGGACGGCTCCTGGGCGGAGGGGCAGCGGGCGATCAACTCGCTGATCGACGACCTGGGCCGGCCGACGACCGAGATCGCCCGCGTCATCGTGGCGGTCGCCGACGGCGACCTGTCCCAGCACATGGCGTTGGAGATCGACGGTCGGCCGCTGCGCGGTGAGTACCTGCGGATCGGGCGCACCGTGAACACGATGGTCGACCAGCTCTCGTCGTTCTCCAACGAGGTGACCCGGGTGGCCCGTGAGGTGGGCACCGAGGGCAAGCTGGGCGGCCAGGCCGACGTGCGGGGTGTCGCCGGCACGTGGAAGGACCTCACCGACTCGGTGAACACCATGGCGTCGAACCTGACCGGCCAGGTGCGGTCGATCTCGCAGGTGGCGACGGCGGTGGCCAAGGGCGACCTGTCGCAGAAGATCACGGTCAGCGCGCGCGGTGAGGTGGCCGAGCTGGCGGCCACGATGAACTACCTCACGGACACGCTGCGGCTCTTCGCCGAGCAGGTGACCCGGGTGGCCCGCGAGGTGGGCACCGAGGGCAAGTTGGGCGGGCAGGCCGAGGTGCCGAACGTGGCGGGCACCTGGAAGGACCTGACCGACAGCGTCAACTCGATGGCGTCGAACCTGACCGCCCAGGTCCGCAACATCGCGCAGGTCTCCACGGCGGTGGCGCGGGGTGACCTGTCGCAGAAGATCACCGTGGCGGCGCAGGGCGAGATCCTGGAGCTGAAGGACACCGTCAACACGATGGTGGACCAGTTGTCGTCGTTCGCCGACGAGGTCACGCGGGTGGCCCGTGAGGTGGGCATCGAGGGCAAGTTGGGTGGTCAGGCGCAGGTACGCGGCGTCTCCGGCACCTGGCGTGACCTCACCGAGAACGTCAACCAGTTGGCCGGCAACCTGACCAGCCAGGTCCGCAACATCTCCCAGGTCTCCACGGCCGTGGCGAAGGGCGACCTGAGCCAGAAGATCACCGTTGACGCGCAGGGCGAGATCCTGGAGCTGAAGAACACCGTCAACACGATGGTCGACCAGCTCTCGTCGTTCGCGGACGAGGTGACCCGGGTGGCCCGTGAGGTGGGTACCGAGGGCAACCTGGGCGGTCAGGCGCAGGTCAAGGGCGTCAGCGGTACGTGGCGTGACCTGACGGACAACGTGAACTCGATGGCGTCGAACCTGACCAGCCAGGTCCGCAACATCGCCTCGGTGACCACGGCGGTGGCGAAGGGCGACCTGTCGCAGAAGATCACGGTGGACGCGCGGGGCGAGATCCTGGAGCTGAAGTCGACGGTCAACACGATGGTGGACCAGCTCTCGTCGTTCGCGGACGAGGTGACCCGGGTGGCCCGTGAGGTGGGCACCGAGGGCAAGCTCGGCGGTCAGGCCCAGGTGCGTGGGGTCGCCGGCACCTGGCGCGACCTGACCGACAACGTGAACTCGATGGCGTCGAACCTGACGGCCCAGGTCCGCAACATCGCCCAGGTCTCGACGGCGGTGGCGAAGGGCGATCTGTCGCAGAAGATCACGGTGGACGCGCGGGGCGAGATCCTGGAGCTGAAGTCGACCGTCAACACGATGGTGGACCAGCTCTCGTCGTTCGCGGACGAGGTGACCCGGGTGGCCCGTGAGGTGGGTACCGAGGGCAAGCTCGGCGGTCAGGCCCAGGTCAAGGGCGTGTCCGGCACCTGGCGTGACCTGACGGACAACGTGAACTCGATGGCGTCGAACCTGACCAGCCAGGTCCGCAACATCGCCTCGGTGACCACCGCGGTGGCGAAGGGCGACCTGAGCCAGAAGATCACCGTGGACGCCCAGGGCGAGATCCTGGAGCTGAAGTCGACCGTCAACACGATGGTCGACCAGCTCTCGTCGTTCGCCGACGAGGTGACCCGGGTCGCCCGCGAGGTCGGCATCGAGGGCAAGTTGGGTGGTCAGGCGCAGGTCAAGGGCGTCTCCGGCACCTGGCGCGACCTCACCGAGAACGTCAACCAGCTCGCCTCGACGTTGACCACCCAGCTACGTGCCATCGCCCAGGTGTCCACGTCGGTGACCCGGGGCGATCTGACCCAGCGGATCGCCGTCAAGGCGCAGGGCGAGGTCGCCGAGCTGAAGGACAACATCAACCAGATGATCGTCACCCTCCGGGAGACGACCAAGAAGAACGCCGAGCAGGGCTGGCTGGACTCCAACCTGGCCCGCATCGGCGGCCTGTTGCAGGGCCAGCGCGACCTCGGCGAGGTCTGCCGGATGATCATGACCGAGGTGACGCCGCTGGTCGACGCGCAACTCGGCGCGTTCTTCCTGGCCGACGACACCGACGGCAGCATGCGGCTGCGGTTGACCTCGTCGTACGGCTATGTGGCGCGGGGGCACGACGTGACCTTCGGGCCGGGTGAGGGGCTGGTCGGGCAGACCGCCCTCTCGCGCCGGACGATCCGGGTCAGCGCCCCACCGAACAGCCGCCTCACGCTGCGCTCCGGTCTGGCCGAGACACCCCCGACCGACCTAGTGGTGCTCCCCGTGCTGTTCGAGGGGGAGCTGCTCGGGGTGATCGAGTTCGCCAGCGTGTCCGCCTTCTCCGAGCTGCACCTGTCGTTCCTGGAGCGGCTGGTGCTCACCATCGGCATCGCGGTCAACACCATCCAGGCCAACCGGCGTACGGAGGAGCTGCTGGCCCAGTCGCAGCGGCTGGCGCACGAGATGCAGGAGCAGTCGGCGGAGTTGCAGCGCACCAACGCCGAGCTGGAGGAGAAGGCCACCCTGCTCTCCGAGCAGAAGGGCAACATCGAGACCAAGAACCGGGAGATCGAGCTGGCCCGCCTCGGCCTGGAGGAGAAGGCGCAGCAGCTCACCCGGGCGTCGGCGTACAAGTCGGAGTTCCTGGCCAACATGAGCCACGAGCTGCGTACGCCGCTGAACTCGTTGCTGCTGCTGGCCCGCCTGCTCGCGGAGAACTCGGAGCAGAACCTCAGCCCGAAGCAGATCGAGTTCGCCCGGACGATCCACGGCTCCGGCTCCGACCTGCTGCGGCTGATCGACGACATCCTCGACCTGTCCAAGATCGAGGCGGGCCGGATGGACGTCGAGCCGACCGAGATCCGCTTCACCGAGCTGCGCGGCTTCGTCGAGCAGGCGTTCGCGCCGCAGGCCGAGGAGAAGAATCTCGACTTCCAGGTACGCGTCAGCAAGGATCTGCCGCCGGCGCTGGTGACCGACGCGCAGCGGTTGCAGCAGATCCTGCGCAACCTGCTCTCCAACGCGGTGAAGTTCACCGACAACGGCGCGGTGACGTTGCGGATCGCGCCGGCCGCGCCGAACGCGGTGTTCGACGTGCCCGCGCTGACGAACGCCCAGCAGGTGATCGCCTTCACGGTGATCGACACCGGGATCGGCATCTCCGACGACAAGCTGTCGATCATCTTCGAGGCGTTCCAGCAGGCGGACGGCACGACCAGCCGCCGCTACGGCGGCACCGGTCTGGGTCTGTCGATCAGCCGGGACCTGGCGCGACTGATCGGTGGCACGATCACCGTCTCGTCGGCGCCCGGCCAGGGCTCGACGTTCACGTTGTTCGTACCCCAGGTCCTCGCTCCGGACGCGGTCGTCGCGCCGCAGTCGCCGTCGCCACAGCGCGCCGGCCTGCCGTCGTCGCTGCTCATGCCGCCGCTGGAGCTGTTGCCGGAGCGGCCGGAGGCGCCGGCCACCCGGCAGCTGGACGGGGCCACGGTGCTGATCGTGGACGACGACGTGCGTAACGTCTTCGCTCTGACCAGCGCGTTGGAGCTGCACGGCATGACCGTGCTGTACTCGGACAACGGGGCGGACGGCGTCCGCCTGCTGGCCGAGCATCCGGAGGTGGACATCGTGCTGATGGACGCCATGATGCCCGACCAGGACGGGTACGAGACGACCCGTCAGATCCGGCGTAACCACCGGTTCGCCGACCTCCCCGTCGTCTTCCTGACCGCGAAGGCGATGCCGGGCGACCGCGAGTCGGCGCTCGCGGCCGGAGGAAGCGACTACATCACCAAGCCGGTCGACCTCGACGACCTGATCGAGCTGATGTCGTCCTGGATCAGCGGCAGCCGCACCGAGGAGACTTCGTGACCCAGATGGCCAAGGCGCTGCTCGTGGACGACCGCCGGGAGAACCTGATGGCCCTGGAGGCGATCCTCCAGGGCCTGCCGGTCCAGTCGGTGGCCGTGGAGAGCGGCGAGGCGGCCCTCAAGCAGTTGCTGGTGGACGACTTCGCGGTGATCCTGTTGGACGCGCAGATGCCGGACATGGACGGCTTCGAGACGGCCAGTCACATCAAGCGCCGGGAGCGCACCCGGCACGTGCCGATCATCTTTCTCACCGCCGCCGACCGGGACGCCCAGCTCGCTCTGCGGGGCTACCAGGTGGGCGCCGTGGACTACCTGACCAAGCCGTTCGACCCGTGGGTGCTGCGGGCCAAGGTGTCGGTCTTCGTCGAGCTGTGGGTGAAGACCCGGCAGTTGGCCGCCCAGTCGGACCTGGTGCGGGATCGCGACGCGCAGTGGCGGCGACTCACCGACGCGGTCGACGAGGCCACCACCCTGCTGCGCTCGGACGACCGGGAGGCGCGGGACCGTGCAGTCGGGCTCCTCGAACAGGCCCGCTGGGGCAACACGGCCTGACCAGCCGCGTTCGGCAGCTCGTGGCTGGGGCCGGGCCGGCTCACGCTCGCGGCGCCGGCCTGCGGGTCAGGCTTCGCCGGGTCGGAGGTGGCCGGTGGCGGCCCGGCGGACGCGCCAGCGTTCGCCGAGTGAGTCGATCTCTTCCTGGACGAAGATAAAGAAGTCGCGCATCTCGGCCACCCGTTCGCCGGCCGGCGTCTCCGCGCCGAGCGCCCCGATGCCGCCCTCGGCCACGTCGATGAACGTCTTGTAGATCGCGGTCTTCGTGATGGTCCCCTCGTACCAGGGGTTCTCCGGCATCCGGTAACGGTCGCGGCGGGAGCGGGGGACCGGCTCGCGGATCAGCATGCCGAACTGGGTGAGGTAACGGACCGCGCCGCTGACCGCCGCCGCGCTGACTCCGAGCCGTTCGCCGATCTCGGCGGCCGTCAGCGGATCGTCCGCGCTCATCACGGTGAACAGCACCCGAGCGGCCATCCGGGGGAAGCCGACCTCGGCGAACGTGAGGGCCATCCGTTCGACGAAGAGGTGCACCGGGTCGTGGCCGTCGGCCGCTGCCATCTCTGCCCCTCCCGTGTGGTTTGTGGGCACCGATGGTGCCGCGCTCACACTGTCTTCACAACTTTGTGAAACGAGTGTAGCTTCCGATATATGGAAACTCCGATTGAAGTGTCCGGCCTGGTCAAGACCTTCGGCCGCGTCCGGGCGCTCGACGGTCTGGACCTGAATGTCCGCGCCGGCGAGGTGCACGGGTTCCTCGGGCCGAACGGCGCCGGCAAGTCGACGGCCATTCGGGCGCTCCTCGGTCTGCTGCGGACGGACGCGGGGGCCGTCCGCCTGCTCGGGGGCGATCCGTGGCGCGACGCGGTGGCCCTGCACCGCCGGCTGGCGTACGTGCCGGGCGACGTGACGCTCTGGCCCAACCTCTCCGGCGGCGAGGTCATCGACCTGCTCGGCCGGATGCGCGGCGGCCTCGACCCGGCCCGCCGAGCCGAACTGCTCGACTCCTTCGAGCTGGATCCCCGCAAGAAGGGCCGGACGTACTCCAAGGGCAACCGGCAAAAGGTCGGCCTGGTGGCCGCCCTCGCGTCGGACGCCGAACTCCTCATCCTGGACGAGCCGACGTCCGGCCTGGACCCCCTCATGGAGGAGGTCTTCCAGCACTGGGTACGCCGGGCGAAGGCCGACGGCCGCACCGTGCTGCTCTCCAGCCACATCCTGGCCGAGGTGGAGGCGCTCTGCGACCGGGTGACGATCATCCGCAACGGGCGGGACGTGGAGACCGGCACCCTGAGCGAGCTGCGGCACCTGCGGCGCACCTCCATCGAGGCCGAGCTGACCGGTCCGGTGGACGGGCTGGGTCAGCTCACCGGCGTGCACGACCTGCGGGTGGACGGGCAGCGGGTGCGCTTCGACGTGGAGGACGCCGCGCTGGACAGCGCGCTCCGTCGACTCACCGAGATCGGCGTACGCAGCCTGGTCAGCCAACCGCCGACTCTGGAGGAGTTGTTCCTGCGGCACTACCAGGGCGAGCAGGTGCGCTCGTGACCGCGAGGAGTGAGCCGGGTTTGCGCGGCACCGCGTTCACCGGCACCCGACACCTGATGCGCCTGATCCTGCGGCGGGACCGGATCGTGCTGCCCATCTGGATCCTTCCGCTGGCCGTGCTGCCGGCCAGCTACGCCGGCGCGTTCACCGGCCTCTATCCGACCGCCGCCGAGCGGGCCGCCTACCTGGCCAGCACGGCGAGCAACCCGTCGATCGTCGCGCTGCTCGGTCCGGTGTACGGCGACAGCATCGGCGCGCTCACCGTCCAGCGAGCCGGGCTGTTCGCCATGATTGCCGCCCTGGCGAGCGTGCTGACGGTGGTACGACACACCCGCACCGAGGAGGAGGCCGGCCGGCGGGAGTTGCTGGGCGCATCGGTCCTCGGCCGGTACGCCGGGCTGACCGCGGCGCTGCTGGTCACGTACGCCGCGAATCTGCTGCTCGGCCTGCTCATCGCCGGCGGCCTGGTCGCGGCGGGCCTGCCTGGTGCCGGATCGCTGCTCTTCGGCGCCGGCGTGGCCCTGACCGGCATCGCGTTCGCCACGGTCGGCGGCCTGGCCGCGCAGCTCACCCAGAGCGCCGGCGGGGCGCGCGGCATCGGGCTGGGCGTGCTCGGGTTGGCGTTCGCGCTGCGCCTCGGCGGCGACGCCGGAGGTTCCGGTGGCAGCGGCGGACGTGCCGAATGGCTGAGCTGGATCTCCCCGCTCGGCTGGGGGCCCCGGGGGCGGGCCTTCACCGGCGAGCGTTGGTGGGTGCTGCTGCTGCCGGTGCTGTTCAGTGTGGCGGTGGCGCTGGTCGCGTACCCCGTCTCGGTACGCCGGGACGTGGGCGCCGGCGTGCTGCCGCCCCGGCTCGGCCCGGCCACCGCGGGCGGCGCGCTGGCCGGACCGTTCGGCCTGGCCTGGCGGCTGCACCGGGGCCAGTTGCTCGGCTGGGCGGTCGGCTTCGGGCTGCTCGGTCTGGTGCTGGGCGGCGCGGCGGACGCGGCCGGCGACGCGGTGCAGGGCAACGAGCAGGTCGCCGAGCTGCTGGCCCGGCTGGGTGGGTCGACGACGTTGGCCGAGGCGTACCTCGGCAGCACGTTGAGCCTGACCGCGCTGGCCGCCGCCGGGTACGGCATCCAGGCCGCGCTGCGGGCGCGGGCGGAGGAGACCGCCGGGCGGGCCGAACCGCTGCTCGCCACGGCGGTGAGCAGGTTCCGCTGGCTGGCGGCGCACCTGGTCTTCGCGCTGCTCGGCCCGGTGGTCGTGTTGGCCGTGACGGGGGCGGCGACGGGACTGTCGTACGGCCTCAGCGTCGGTGACGTCGGCGGCGAGGTGCCCCGGATGCTCGGCGTGGGGCTGGTCCAGGTTCCGGCGGCGTGGGTCCTCGCGGGGCTGGCGGCGCTGCTGGTGGGGTGGCTGCCCCGGTTCTCGTGGGCGGCCTGGGCGGTGCTCGCCGGTTGCCTGCTGCTGGGTCAGATCGGCGCGATCCTGGAGCTGAGCCAGTGGGTCCTGGACATCTCCCCGTTCACCCACACGCCCCAGGTCCTGAACAACAACTGGACCCCGCTACCCCTGCTGGCCCTGAGCGCAGCAGCAGCCACCCTCCTAACCCTGGCCCTGAAGACCTTCCACACCCGAGACATCCCCACCCCCTGAAGCACGCGTTGATCAAGAGGTTCGCGTCAGCGGAAGCGCGATTTCTGACGCAAACCTCTTGATCAACAGGGTGGTCGAGGTCGTGCGCGGGGTGGGGGGTGGGGGTGGGGGTGGGGTTGGGGGTGGGGGTGGGGTGGGGGTTAGCCGGTGGGTTGGTCGTTTTTGATCATCAGGGCGCTGCGCAGGCCGGTGATGTCCAGGACGCGGATCAGGAAGTCGCCGACGTGGGTGAGCATCAGCAGGCTCTGCGCGTGGCTGGCCTTGCGGCTGAGCACCACGAGTGTGCCCAGGCCCTGCGAGTCGCAGAAGGTGACGCCGCCGAGGTCGAGCACGATCCGCGGGGGCGGATCGGTCAGCACCTCGTTGACCACGGTGCTGAGCTGGGCGGCCGTGAGCATGTCGATCTCACCGGCCAGGCGAAGCACTGCTTCGTCGCCCGTCCGGTGTAGCGTGATGGACAGTTCGGCACGATCCACTCGGTCAGCCTAGCGCGATCCAGCCGACCCGGCCTGTCGAGGCGACGAGCCGGTCCATCGGGCACCGGAGCTGGGTGAGCCCGGTAACCCTCGCCCGGGGTGGCTGCTGGTTGACCGTCCGGCGCTGACACAATGGCGGCATCGTGACCGACATCGTTTCCGCCGGATCTGGCCGTTACCCGGCCGACGCGCCGGCCTCCGAGGCCCTGTTCGACCGCGCCCGCGCCATCGTGCCGGGCGGGGTCAACTCCCCCGTGCGCGCCTTCCAGGCGGTTGGCGGCACCCCGCGCTTCATGGTCCGTGGTGAGGGCCCGTGGCTGTACGACGCCGACGGTCGCCGCTACGTCGACCTGGTGTGCTCGTGGGGTCCGCTGATCCTCGGGCACGCCCACCCGGAGGTGGTGGACGCCGTGCAGACGGCCGCCGCCCGGGGCACCAGCTTCGGCACGCCCACCCCGGGCGAGGTGGAGCTGGCCGCCGAGATCGTCAACCGGACGCCGGTGGAGCAGGTCCGCCTGGTCAACTCCGGCACCGAGGCGACCATGTCGGCGATCCGGCTGGCCCGCGGCTTCACCGGCCGCTCCAAGATCGTCAAGTTCGCGGGTTGCTACCACGGGCACGTCGACGCGCTGCTCGCCTCCGCCGGTTCCGGTGTGGCGACCCTCGGCCTGCCCGACTCGCCCGGCGTCACCGGCGCGGCGGCCAGCGAGACGATCGTGCTGCCGTACAACGACATCCGGGCCGTCGAGGAGGCGTTCGCCGCCGAGGGCCCGCACATCGCCGCCGTGATCACCGAGGCCGCCGCCGGCAACATGGGCGTGGTCGCGCCCCGCGACGGCTTCAACCAGCAGTTGGCCCGGATCGCGCACGCGCACGGCGCCCTGCTCGTCGTCGACGAGGTGATGACCGGGTTCCGGGTCTCCCGCGCCGGGTGGCACGGCCTCGACGCCTCCGAGGCGGACCTGTGGACGTACGGCAAGGTCATGGGTGGTGGCCTGCCCGCCGCGGCGTTCGGCGGGCGCGCGGACATCATGGCGCGTCTCGCGCCGGCCGGCCCGGTCTACCAGGCCGGGACGCTCTCCGGTAACCCGCTGGCCTGCGCCGCCGGTCTGGCGACCCTGCGGCTCGCCGACGACGCGCTCTACCGCAGGCTCGACGACACGGCCGCCGTCGTGGGCAAGCTCGCGTCCGACGCGCTGGCCGCCGCCGGGGTCCCGCACCGTTTGTCGTACGCGGGCAGCATGTTCTCCATCTTCTTCACGGACGCCGACGTGGTCGACTACGACAGCGCGCGCACCCAGCAGGTGCCGGCGTTCAAGGCGTTCTTCCACTCGATGCTCGCCTCCGGCGTCTACCTGCCGCCGAGCGCGTTCGAGTCGTGGTTCGTGTCGGCGGCGATCGACGACGCCGCTCTGGAGCACATCGCCGCCGCGCTGCCGACGGCGGCGAATGCGGCGGCAGCCGCTGGTCACGGGGGGTAGTAGACAGTGGCGAAGACGGTGGTCCACGTGCTCCGGCACGGCGAGGTGCACAACCCCGACCAGATCCTGTACGGGCGGCTGCCCGGTTTCCGCCTCAGTGAGCTGGGCGTGCAGATGGCCAAGGCCGCCGCGCAGGGTCTCGCCGAGCGGGAGATCGTGCACGTGGTGGCCAGCCCGTTGGAGCGCGCCCAGCAGACCGCCGAGCCCATCGCCGCCCAGTTCGGGCTGCCGGTCGGGGTGGACGAGCGGCTGATCGAGAGCGCCAACTGGTTCGAGGGCAAGAAGGTCTCCCCGGGCGACGGGTCGTTCCGCGACCCGCGCAACTGGTGGGTGCTGCGCGACCCGGTGACGCCGTCCTGGGGTGAGGCGTACCGGGCGATCGCCGAGCGGATGTTCGCGGCCGTGCACGCCGCCCGGGTCGCCGCCGAGGGACGCGAGGCGGTGCTGGTGTCGCACCAGCTCCCGATCTGGACGCTGCGTCGTCACGTCGAGCGCAAGCGGCTCTGGCACGACCCGCGCAAGCGCCAGTGCGGGCTGGCCAGCCTCACGTCGTTCCACTTCGACGACGCGAAGGTGGTGGGCATCGGCTACAGCGAGCCGGCCGCGCACCTCGTCGCTCTCTCCGCGACAGCCCGGACGGCCAAGGGGGCCTGATGACCACCCGGAGGTGGACCGCCGGTCTGCTCGCCGCCGTCGCCACGGTGGCGCTGGTCGGCTGTACGGCGTCGAAGGGGCAGGAGAAGACCTGCTCGACCACCTCCGACGGCATCATCGAGTGCGCGCCGGACCAGCGTTCCGCGCCGCCGAAGCTCGCCGGTGAGCTGCTCACCGGCGGCACGTACGACGTCAGCGAGGCCCGTGGCCAGGTGGTCGTGGTCAACTTCTGGGGCTCCTGGTGCCCGCCCTGCCGGGCCGAGGCGGACGACCTGGAAGCCGTCTACCAGGCCACCAAGGGCTCCGGGGTGAGCTTCCTCGGCGTCAACGTGCAGGATTCGCGGGACAAGGCCAAGGCGTTCGAGCAGGGACGGGTCACCTATCCGAGCCTGTTCGACCCGCCGAGCAAGCTGGCGCTGTCCCTGGACATCCCGCCGAACACCGTCCCGGCGACCGTCGTGCTCGACCGGGAGGGCCGGGTCGCCGTGGTGATCCGGGCGGCCGTCACGCAGGAGGGCCTGCGACCGGTCGTCGATCGGATCGCGGCCGAGAAGCCGGCGTCGAACTGATGGGCGAGACGTTCAAGGAGCTGGCCCAGAGCGGGCCGCTGGTGCTCGCCATCGGCGCGGCGGCGCTAGCCGGCCTGGTCAGCTTCCTCTCCCCGTGCGTGCTCCCACTCGTCCCCGGCTACCTCTCGTATGTCACCGGCCTAGCCGGCGCCAACCTCGAAGGCCGTGTAAGGAAGGGCACCTTGTTACCGCCTGCGGTAGAGGAAGGGGCCCTTCCTTTCACTTCGGCGGGCGGGGGTGGAGCTGTTGCCGTACGGGAGCGGACCGCGGCGGTCGCCGTCAAGGGCCGGGTGCTCGCCGGGACGCTGCTCTTCATCGCCGGCTTCACCGTGGTCTTCGTGGCCACCGCGATCCTGTTCGCCAGCATCGGGCGGGTCTTCTTCGACTACGAGCGGCAGTTGGAGATCGTCGTCGGTGTGCTGATCATCGTGCTCGGCCTGGGCTACCTGGGGATGATCCCGGCGCTGCAACGCGAGTTCCGGATCTCCCGGCTGCCGTCGGCCGGCCTGCTCGGCGCGCCGGTCTTCGGGGCGGTGTTCGCGCTGAGCTGGGTGCCGTGCACCGGGCCGACCCTCGGCGCGGTGATGGGCATGGCGGCCACCAGTGGGCAGAGTGACCGGGCCGTGGTGCTCGCCGTGGCGTACTGCCTCGGGTTGGGGATACCGTTCGTCGTCTTCGGGCTGGGCTTCCAGCGCCTGCTCGGGGTCTTCCGCGCCATCCGGCGCAACAGCCGCTGGGTCACCCGGGTCGGCGGCGCCCTGCTCATCCTGATCGGCCTGGCGCTGGTCACCGGCGGATGGCAGAGCTTCGTGATCTGGTTGCAGACCACCGTCGGGGTGGGCGAGGTGAGCATATGACGGTCGTCGACGAGCGCCCGGAGGCCGAGGCCCCGGCGCCGCGCCGCCGGCCCAGCCGGCTGCTGGCCCTGCTGCGCAACTCGTGGCGGCAGCTCACCAGCATGCGTACGGCCCTGATCCTGCTCTTCCTGCTGGCGATCGCCGCGATCCCCGGATCGGTGCTGCCGCAGCGCGGGATCAGCCCGGAGAAGGTCAACCAGTACTTCGTCGACCACCCGGACTGGGCGCCTCGGCTGGACCGGATCGGCGCGTTCGAGGTTTTCGGGTCGGTCTGGTTCTCCGCCATCTACCTACTGCTGTTCACGTCGCTGATCGGCTGCATCACGCCCCGGCTGCGCGACCACTTCCGGGCGCTGCGGTCCCGGCCACCGGTCGCGCCCAGGCGGATGGCCCGGCTGCCGCAGCACACCACGCTGCCCGCCCCGGCCGGCGGCGTGGACGCCGTCGCCGAGGTGCTGCGCAAGCGCCGTTGGCGGGTCGAGGTACGCGGGAACGAGGTCTCCGCCGAGAAGGGCTACCTCAAGGAGACCGGCAACCTGCTGTTCCACACCTCGCTCATCGCGGTGCTGATCGGCGTCGCGCTCGGCTCCTGGTACGGGTGGAGCGGCAACCGTCTGCTGGTGGCGGGCGCGGACAACGCGTTCTGCAACACCCGCCAGCAGTACGCCGAGGCCAAGCTCGGCCCCCGCGTCGACAGCGCCGACCTGCCCCGCTTCTGCCTGCGGCTGGACGATTTCCAGGCCCGGTTCCTGCCGTCCGGCCAGCCGGAGTTCTTCAACGCCCGGGTGACCGTGGACGGCCCCGACGAGCCGACCCGCAGCGCGGACTTCTCGGTCAACTCGCCGCTGCGTCTCGCCGACGCGAGCGTCTACCTGCTCGGCCACGGGTACGCCCCGGTGATCCGCTACACCGACCGGTACGGCAACAGCCAGGTCAGTGACGAGCCGTTCCTGACCACCGGTGACATGGGCCTGACCAGCGAAGGGCTGGCCGCCTTCCCGGACGCGAACGTCGACCCGGCGACCGGCAAGCGGGTACCGGGCGAGCAGGTGGCGTTCACCGGCATCTACCTGCCCACCGCGCCGCAGCAGCCGCCGTTCGTCCGCTCCGAGTACCCCACCGAGCGCAACCCGGCGCTGAACCTGGTCGCCTACCGGGGCAACCTCGGCATGGACGCCGGTATCCCCGGCTCGGTCTACCAGCTCGACCAGCGGCAGGTGCGCAACGGCAAGGTCAAGGAAGTCGGCAGCAAGCTGCTCCGCAAGGGCGAGAAGTGGACGCTTGACGACGGCACAACCGTCGAGTTCCTGGGCACTGAGCGGTACGTGACGCTCTCCGTCCGGCACGATCCCGGTTCGACACCGTTGCTGGTGAGCTGCGGTGTGCTGCTGGTCGGGCTGATGGGTTCGCTGTTCGGGCGGCGTCGCCGGGTGTGGTTCCGGGTGCTGCCGGCCGACCCCGCTGATGGATCTCCGACAGGCGGTAGTAGCTTGATGGAGGCCGGTGGGTTGCCGCGCACCGACTATCCAGGGTTCGCCGACGAGTTCGCCCAGTTGGTCGCCGCCGTGAACGGTGACGAACGGGCGGCCGAGCGGGCCGGTGCCGACACCGAATCCGGTGGCCCGGCCGGTGTGCGAGAAGGGACCGAGTGATGTCCGCGCTCTCCGACAATCTGGTGACCTTCGCGATCCTGACGTATCTGATCGCGATGATCAGCCACGCCGTCGAGTATGCGTTGGGCAACGCGCGTACCCGGGCCGCCGTGGCGTCGCCCGCTCGCGAGCTGGTGGGTGCCGGGGTCGGCGGTGCCGGCGGCGTGACCGCCGAGCCGTCCGGACCGGTGCCGCCGTCCGTCGACGGCTCGGCCGACCGGGCGCGGATCGCCGGGCTGGTCGCGGTGGGTGCCACCGCCCTCGCCGCCGTACTGCACCTCGGGGCGCTGGTCACCCGCGGTCTCGCGGCGGACCGCATGCCGTGGGGCAACATGTACGAGTTCGTGCTCACGGTGACGTTCATCGGGGTCGCGGCCTGGCTGGTGGTGCTCTGGAAGCGGCCGTCGCTGCGCAAGCTCGGGCTGTTCCTCACCCTGGTCATGGTGCTCCTGGTGGCCACCGCCGAGCTGGTCCTGTACGTGCCGATCGTGCCGCTGGTGCCGGCGCTGAACTCGTACTGGTTCGTCATCCACGTCTCGACCATCGTGTTCGCGTCCGGCATCTTCCTGCTCGGCGCGGTGCCGGCCGTCGGCTTCCTCATGCGCAACGGGTTCGAGCAGGGCAAGCGGAGCTTCCCGTACACCCTCGCCAAGCGGCTGCCCGCCGCGGCCAGCCTGGAGCGGCTGACGTTCGCGTTGCACGCGTTCGCCTTCCCGATCTTCACTTTCGCGGTGATCGCCGGCGCGATCTGGGCCGAGGCGGCCTGGGGTCGGCCGTGGGGCTGGGACCCGAAGGAGACCTGGGCGTTCATCTCCTGGGTGGTCTACGCCGGATACCTGCACGCGCGGGCCACGCCCAGCGTGAAGCGGAACGTGGCCACCTGGATCGCCGTGCTCGGCTTCCTCACCATGCTGATGAACCTGTTCGGCGTGAACATCTTCTTCACCGGCCTGCACTCGTACGGCGGGCTGAACTGACCTGGCAACACAGCGCGGGCCGGCCACGGAATCGTCCGTGACCGGCCCGCGTCGTCAGGGCGTGTGCGGTCAGCCGACGGTCACCGGCGCGACGTCGTTGCCCGGGTTGTCGTCCACCCGCGGGTAGCGGCCGTACGGCTGGACCTCGCCGGGCGTCCCGGAGAGGCTGTCGATGCGCAGGTCGAAGGTGACCGTGTTGCTGGTCCCGGCGGTGAACACGGCCCTTCCCCCGTCGCAGTACCAGGTCTTCGGGGCGTCGTCGCCGTTCTCCTCCTCCTCACTGCCGGTCTGTGAGCAGCGCGGGCTGCCCAGCACGGTGATGCCGGCCGGCGGGGTGAAGTAGAACGCGCCGACCGTGTCGCCGGAGATCGTGCCGTCCGGCACGCCCGGCCCTTCGTTACGGATGCCCACGGTGACCTGGACGGTGTCGCCGACCGCACCGGTGACGGCGGCGCCCTGGGCGACGATGTCGAAGGCGCCGTGCACCGCACGCAGGTAGGTCTGCCCGCCGACGCCGTCGACCTCGACCGGGATCACGCCGAGCGGCTTTCCGACCGGCCGGAGCCGCAGTGCCTGGTCGCTCTCGCGGTGCGTGAGTCGCACACCGCTCGGAAGGGGCCCGGCGGTCGCCAGCGGCTCCACGATCTGGGTGATCCGCTTGTCGCCGAGGGTGGCCGGACCGACCGTGGTGGCGAGCCCGCCGCGCAGCTCGTGCCGCTGGCCGGGCGCGAACGTGCCCCGCACGGTGCAGACGACCACGGTGGCGAGCACCTGGTCGGTGCCGTAGCGGCAGTTGCGGTAGCTGGCCGGGACGAGGCCGACCGGGAAGCGCATGGTGAGCCGCAGGTCGACGGCCGGTTGGTCGCCGGCGTTGACCACGGCCACCGGGGCGGCGCGGGTGTCACCCACGTCGACGCCGTCGACGTACTCGTCGACCATGTCGAGCAGGTCGGGCCCGGACCGCACGGTGATCGTCGCCTGCTGGGTGGACACCTCGGTCTGCTCGCCGAGCGCGGTGTAGGTCAGGGTGCCGGTCGCGCCGTCGACCGCGCCGGGCGCGGCCCGGAACACCACCGGCACCGTGCCGGTGACCGTGCCGAACTCCTCGGTGGCGTCGGCCGGCATCGGGCAGGTGACCGAGGTGCCCTCGGTGACACACGCGGTGGGGAAGGTGGCCGTTGCGACGCCGGCCAGGCCGGTCAGGTCGAGGGTCACCCGGGGTTGGGCCGCGCCGGTGCTGGTCAGGGTCAGCGGAACCGTCCGAGCGGGAGCGTCCGGGCCGCCGACGGTGGCGTCGTAGAGCAGGGCCTCGACCCAGCCGGGATCGTCCTGCGCCAGGGCCGGCGTGGCGGCCACACCGACCGTCGCGGCGCCCACGACCAGCGCGGTGAAGCCGCGCAGGAGCCTGCCCCGTGATACACGCACAGATCTCATCGATCTCCTTGGTGAGGGGGACCGGTCGGCGTCACTTCAGCCCGACCGGCACCCCTGATCCTAGAGATCGCCTATGACAGTTTTCGATCAGTCGATCGGTGCGCGGACACCGTCGGATGGCCTTGATCCACTCCAGATCGCCGACGTGGGGGCAATGCCGGGCGTCGGATGCCGCCACATCGGCGATCCGGTGTCGATCACGATCGACGGCCCACCCACGCGAGCGGGCCGTCGATCACGATCAACGGCCGAACCGGGCTCGGTCGCGGTCAGCCGCCGAACCAGCCCGGCATGTCGAGGCGGAACCAGTTGGTGGCGGCCATCGTGCGCAGGTCGTCCTCGATCGCGGCCACGCGCTCCTCGCCCAGGGTCGCGGCCCACCGTTGCCGTAGCCGATCGAAGATCTCGGCCGAGCGACGGAGCCCGTCGACGCCGCGCGGTGTCATCCGGACCAGCCGTCGGCGGGCGTCGGCGGGGTCGTCGACCCGTTCCAGGTAGCCGACGGCGACCAGCCGGTCGACGGTCTTGCCGGCGGCCTGCTTGGAGATGCCCAGTCGCTGCCCCAGCTCGCTGGCGGTGGTGCCGTCGACGCCCACGGCCTGGAGCACGAACCCGTGCAGCGGGCGCAGCTCGGGGTGCCCTTCGCGGGCCAACTCGGCGTGCAGGTCGTCGATCAGCGTGCGGAAGCCGGCCAGCAGCAGCAGCGGGAGCTGGAAGCCGGGCCGGGACGGCTCAGGGGTTGCCATGTTCGACAACCACGTTTACTATTTCGTCAACCACGTTGACTATCTTAGGGCAGGCAACCATGTCCGTCTTCACCACCCACACCGCCGAGACCGCACCCGCCGCCGCACGCCGGGCCATCGAGGGAGTACGCGGCCGATTCGGCTGGCTCCCCAGCGCGGTGGCTCTGATTGCCGAGTCGCCACAGCTACTCAACGGCTTCCTCGCCGCCAGTGCGGGATTCGAACAGACCAGCCTCGCGCCCGTCGAGCGGGAGGTGGTCATCATGGCCCTCTCCACCTCCCACGAATGCCACTTCTGCGTGGCCCTGCACACCGGCAAGATCACTGAGATCGGCGCGAGCGCCGCGCTGATCACCGCGCTGCGCGCCGGCACGACGCTGCCCGAGCCGCGACTGGAAGCGCTGCGCCAGTTCACGCTGGCCGTGCTCAAGCACCGGGGCGCGGTGCCCGACGAGGAACTGGAAGCCTTCCTGGCGGTCGGCTACCAGCCCCGGCAGGCGCTGGACGTGGTGCTCGGGGTCGGGGCGTACACCATGTCCACCTTCGCCAACCGGCTCACCCGCGCGCCGCTCGACCCGCCGCTGGCCGCTCACGCCTGGACGCCGCCCGTGTCCTGAGCGAGCCGCGTTACCGCGACATGCCGGCAGAGGCTGACTCAGGGTCGCGGTTCCGCTACCTTGCGCCAGAAGGGCCGATGGGCCTCCTCGGCAGCGGAAGGTGAGGCGCGGTGACCACGACACTGTCCACAGCGGAAATGATCAGAGACCAGCTCCGGCGGTCCCGGCTCGCGGCCGGGCTCAGCCAGGAGGAGTACGGCAAACGGGCGCACTACTCACCGTCCATGGTGTCCTCGGTCGAGGTGGGCTCGACGGTGCCCAACCTGGCGTACCTGACCCGGGCCGACGAGGTGCTCGACACCGGCGGCCTGCTGGTCTCGCTACGCGAGCTGGGTCGCCGGCACGCCGAGCCGGTGTGGTTCCGCCCCTGGTTGGAGGTCGAGCGGGTGGCCACCCAGTTGCGGTGCTTCGAAGCGACGATGGTTCCCGGGCTGTTGCAGACCGCCGACTACGCCCGCGCGGTGTTCCGGCTCGACCTGGGGCTCACCGCCGAGCGGGTGGAGGAGTTGGTGGCCGCCCGGCTGGAACGGCAGACGATCCTCGACCGGGAGCACCCGCCGCAGCTCACCGCCGTGATCGACGAGGCCGCCCTGCGACGCTTCGCCGAGGGCAACGCCGGGGTGCTGGCCGGCCAGCTCCGGCACCTGGTGGCGTGCGCCCGCCGCCCGCACATCCGGGTGCACGTGCTGCCCCAGGCGGTCGGGCTGCACGCCGGCATGTTCGGGCCGTTCATCCTGGGCCGCACCGCCGACGGCAGTTGGCTCGGTTTTCTCGACAACCAGACCGGCGGCACCGCCGTCGACGAGAACAACGAGGTGGCGACCCTGCTCGGAAGGTGGGAGAGTCTGCGCAGCGACGCGCTGCCCCGGCAGCAGTCCATCGACCTGCTCGAGGAGATCGTGAAGCCATGGATCTGACCGGAGCTCAGTGGCGCAAGTCCACCCGCAGCGGCAACAACAGCGGCGCCTGCGTCGAGGTCGCCGACAACCTGCCCGGCCGGGTGCACGTCCGCGATTCGAAGGACCGCGACGGCGGCGTGCTGACCTTCAGCCCGGCCGCGTGGCGCTCCTTCGTCGAGCTGACCCGCACCCCCTGACCCCAGGGCTCCTGCTCAGGCCGCGTGGTCCGCACCCACTGACCTAACCCGGGCTCGGGCTCAGGCCGCGAGGAAGTCGCGCAGCAGGGCGAGCATCACGTCCGGGCGCTCCTCGTACAGCCAGTGCCCGCAGTCGTCGATCACCTCGCCGCGAACGGTGTCGGCGTACCGGCGTACCTGCTCGGCGACCTGGCCGCCGAGGCTGGCCGCCGCGCCGACGGCCAGCACCGGCATGGTGAGCTTCGTGGCCCGGTACGTCGCGTTGTCGGCGATGTCCCGGTCGAACGCCCGGAAGTGGGCGAAGCTCGCCCGCAGGTGCGCCGGGTCGCGCAGGTGGCCGGCGAACTCCTCGATGTCCGACGCCCTGATGCTGCCCTTGTGCACCATCAGGGCGTCGGTGAACCGGTCCACCCAGAGCGACTCCCGCCCACGGACCAGCTCCTCCGGCAGCCCGTTGTCGAGCGTGAAGAAGCCGAAGTTCCACACCGCCGGCCCGGCCGCGGTGAGCGCGGGAAACGTGTAGATGCTCTCGTCGGGGATCGGCGCCTCGGTGAGCGCCAGCCGGCTCACCCGGTCGGGATGGGCGGCGGCGTACGCGTACGCCACCATCGTCCCCAGGTCGTGCCCGACCACTCGCAGGTCACTGACCAGGCCGAGTTGGTCGAGCAGGCCGTGTAGGTCGGCGGCGACGCTCTTCTTGTCGTACCCGTCGACCGGGGCGTCGCTGTCCCCGAAGCCGCGCAGGTCGGGCGCGACCACCTCGAAGGACCGCCCCAACTCGGGCAGCAGGTGCCGCCACATGTACCAGCACTGCGGGTACCCGTGCAGCAGCACCAGCGGTGGGCCGCTGCCACCACGGACATAGTTCATGGTCATCCGACCGACCCGTGCCCGTTGCTCGGTGAACCCCGCCGGAACCCGATCGCCACCCATCCGCCGCCCCCGTCTGCCGGCTGCCCGGCTACCCGCTCGACCGGCGGCCATGCCTGCGCGCGCCGCGCATGCCTGCGACACTGCGCTCGAACGTTGATCGACCCGGGTTTCCGGAAGTCGGGCCGTCCCCGGCCGCCGGACACCCCGACTTCCGGAAACCCGGGTGGATCAAGGCCGGGGCTCGCCGGGGTCGTCGCGGGTGTCACAGCACCCGGCGTGGGCCGCGCCGCACCCGGTGCGGGAGACTGGGCGACATGGCTCGTGGCTTCCCGTACACCGATCTCAAGGACTTCCTCGCGGCGCTGGAGCGCGCGGGGGAGTTGCGTCGGGTCGACGTCCCCGTCGACCCGACCCTGGAGATCAGCGAGGTGGTCAGCCGCACGGTGCGCGCCGGCGGGCCAGCGCTGCTGTTCGAGCACCCCACCCGGGGTGAGATGCCGGTGGCGATCAACCTGTTCGGCACCGAGAAGCGGATGGCGATGGCCCTCGGCGTCGACTCGCTGGACGAGGTCGGCGCGCGGATCGGCGCGTTGATCAAGCCGGAGCTGCCGGTCGGCTGGTCCGGCATCCGCGAGGGCCTGGGCAAGGTCATGCAGCTCAAGTCGGTGCCCCCGCGCAAGGTCAAGACCGCGCCCTGCCAGGAGGTCGTCTACCGGGGCGACGACGTCGACCTGGGCCGGCTGCCGGGGTTGCAGGTGTGGCCCGGCGACGGCGGGATCTTCCACAACTACGGGCTGACCCACACCAAGCACCCGGAGACCGGCAAGCGCAACCTGGGCCTCTACCGGCTTCAGCAGCACGGCCGCAACACCCTCGGCATGCACTGGCAGATCCACAAGGACTCCACCGCGCACCACGCGGTCGCCGAGCGGCTCGGCCAGCGCCTGCCGGTCGCGATCGCGATCGGCTGCGACCCCGTCGTCTCGTACGCGGCAAGCGCGCCGCTGCCCGGCGACATCGACGAATACCTGTTCGCCGGGTTCCTGCGGGGCGAGCGGGTGGAGATGGTCGACTGCCTCACCGTCCCGTTGCAGGTGCCGGCGCACGCCCAGATCGTCCTGGAGGGCTACCTGGAGCCCGGCGAGCGGCTGCCCGAGGGGCCGTTCGGCGACCACACCGGCTTCTACACGCCGGTCGAGCCGTTCCCGGTGCTGCACATCGAGGCGATGACCATGCAGCGGAACCCGGTCTACCACTCGATCGTCACGTCGAAGCCGCCGCAGGAGGACCACGGCCTCGGCAAGGCCACCGAGCGGATCTTCCAGCCGCTGCTCAAGCTGATGATCCCGGACATCGTCGACTACGACCTGCCGGCCGCCGGGGTGTTCCACAACTGCGCGATCGTGTCGATCCGCAAGCGCTACCCGAAGCACGCGCAGAAGGTCATGAACGCGATCTGGGGCGCGCACCTCATGTCGCTCACCAAGCTGATCGTGATCGTCGACGAGGACTGTGACGTGCACGACTACAACGAGGTGGCCTTCCGCGCCTTCGGCAACGTCGACTACGCCCGTGACCTGCTGCTCACCGAGGGGCCGGTGGATCACCTCGACCACTCGTCGTACCAGCAGTTCTGGGGCGGCAAGGCAGGCGTCGACGCGACCCGCAAGCTGCCCACCGAGGGCTACACCCGAGGCTGGCCGGAGGAGATGACCATGGCCCCGGAAGTCGCGGCCCTGGTCGACAAGCGCTGGAAGGAGTACGGGATCTGATGGCCGTCCTCGACGCACCCGTGGAGAAGCCGGGCCGGGTCAAGTCCTTCCTCAAACTCGTCGCGATCGAGCACTCGGTGTTCGCGCTGCCGTTCGCGTACCTGTCGGCGCTGACCGCCATGCAGGTGAACGGCGGGCACGTGCGGTGGCTCGACCTGCTGCTGATCACCGTGGCGATGGTCGGCGCGCGGACGTTCGCGATGGCCGCCAACCGGATCCTCGACCGGCAAATCGACGCCCGGAACCCGCGTACCGCCGGACGGGAACTGGTCACCGGGGCGGTGAGCGTGCGGACGGCCTGGACCGGCGCGGCCGTCGCGCTCGTGGTGTTCCTCGCCGCCGCCGCGCTGCTCAACCCGCTCTGCCTGGTGCTCGCGCCGCTCGCCGTGGTGCCGCTGGTCGTCTACCCGTACGGCAAGCGGTTCACCAACTGGCCGCACGCCATCCTCGCCATCGCCCAGGCGGTCGGCCCGGTCGGCGCCTGGCTCGCGGTCACCGGCACCCTGGCCGGCTCCGGGCCGGCCTGGCTGCTCGGCGCGGCGGTCGGGCTCTGGATCGGCGGCTTCGACCTGATCTACGCCTGCCAGGACTCCGAGATCGACCAGCAGATCGGCGTGCACAGCGTGCCCGCCCGGTACGGTCGCCGCTTCGCGCTGCACGCCTCGACGCTCGCGCACGTGGTGACCTTCGGGCTGTTCGTGTGGTTCGGGGCGCTGATCGGGTTCGGCTGGCTGTGGTGGGTCGGCCTGGCGCTGACCGCCGTCGCGTTCGCCTACCAGCACCTGGTGGTCAGCCCGACCGACCTCAGCAAGGTCAACCGGGCGTTCTTCACCGCCAACGGGTTCGTCGGCATCGCGCTGTTCGTCTTCGCCCTGCTCGACCTGGTGATCCGCCTCGGCCTGCGGCCCTAGCTAGCCGGCTGCGGCCGTCGGGTAGCGGCCGCTCTCCAGGGTCCAGTCGATGGTGCCGCGCACGGCGTACGCGACCCCGTCGAGATGGTCGGTGACGGCCTCGTCCAACGCCGGCCCGAACGACGGCACGGCGGCGCGGAGCGCCACGAACCGCCGCATCGACTCGCGCCAGCGCTCGGCCACCCGCCGTACCGCCTCGTCCGACGACACGCCCCACTCGGCCTGTGTCGCCAGGACCAGGTTGTGCCCGCCCGAGGTGGCCCGGTCCTTCTCCAGCGAGGCCAGGTCGTTGTACCAGGAGAGCAGGTCGTTGCCGGTGCGGGCGATCTGGCGCAGCAGCGGATGGTGGTAGACCGGATCGGGCAGGGGCCGGCCGCCGACGAACTCCACCAGCGGATACGACACCTCGGCCGCCGAGGTGGCCCGTCGCAGCTCGACGTACTCGTCCACGCCGGGTCGGACGGCGGCCTCCTTGTTGGCCGCCTCCCGCCAGGTGCCGTCGAGGTGCCGGCCCACCGCGTCGGCGAAACGTAGCCGCCACCGGGACGGCATCCGTCTGCGCGGTTCCCGCCAGGCCAGCACCAGCAGTCGCCGCAGCGGCCCGGTCAACCCACCGTGCCGGAGGCGGGGACCGTCGTGCAGCAGTGCCAACGTCCCGTCGCGCAGCGCCCGGATCTGCGCCGGGCTGAGCCGGTGCGGGCCGTCGCAGGCGTCGTCGACGAGGAAGAACCAGGTGAAGAGGGCCGTCAGCACCCGCAGGTCGGCCTCGCTGGCGTCCGGGTAGAGCCGTCCCGCGTACCGGGCGAAGCCGCCCCGAGCCAGCCGGTGCAGCGCGGCGTCGTCCAGCGGCATGCCCAGCTCGGGCAGGATGTCGACGAGCCACTGCTGGACCTGGTCGGCGTGCGGCGAGAGCCGGGGTGGGATCGGGCACTCGGCGCGCAGCGCCCAGAGGACCTCGCCGGTCGTCACCGATGCCTCCCGTGCGAACTGCTCCCGGTGCGAATCGCCATCGGCAGCATCGCAGGTCGGCGGGATAACCACCTACCCGGCCGGACAAGTCGGGCGGCTGCGGCGCGGCGGATCGTGGGGTGCCCAGCGGCGCGCGGCGTCGACCAGGCAGGCTGGGGGCATGCGGGAACCATGGGTGGTCGGTGTCTCCGGGGCCTCCGGTACGCCGTACGCGGCGGCCGTCGTCGGCGGGCTGCTCGACGCGGGCGAGCCGGTGGACCTCATCGTGTCCCGGGCGGCCCGGCTTACCCTGCTGGACGAGACCGGGCGCTCGTTCCGCGACGCGCACTGGGCCGAAGACCTCGCGGCCTGGCTGGGCCGGGACCTGACCGGAGCGGACGTACGCCACTGGCCGGCCGGCGACCTGGCCGCCGGACCCAGCAGCGGTTCCTACCGGGTACGCGGAATGGCCGTCGTACCCGCCAGCACCGCGGCCTGCGCCGGCATCGCGATCGGGCTCTCCAAGGATCTGCTGCAACGTGCCGCGGAGGTCAACCTGAAGGAGCGCCGACCGGTCGTGGTGGTGCCCCGGGAGACCCCGGTGACCCGCAGCCACCTGGAGCACCTGATCGCGTTGCACGACGCCGGCGCGGTCGTGCTGCCGGCCAGCCCCGGCTTCTACGGCGCGGGCGCGGCGGCCAGCGCGCAGCAACTGGTCGACTTCGTGGCCGGCAAGGTGCTGGACGCGCTCGGCGTGCCACACACCCTGTTCCGCCGGTGGTCCGGCCAACTCGGCGCGGCCCGGAGCTGAGCCGTCACCTGGGTTGCAGTGGTGCGCGGACCGGACAGGTGTCCGGTCCGCCTGACATTGTCCGCACCAGTTCAGTACATGCCGGCGTTGGCCGGACCCGGCCCGGTGGAGGCGGCCGGACCCACGTTGCGTGGCTTTCCGACCTCGTCCACCTCGTCCAGCATGCCCTCCCCCTCAAGCAGGGCTCGCACCTCGGATTCCCGAAACCGGCGATGCCCGCCTGGAGTCCGGATGCTTCCTATCCGGCCGGCCGCCGCCCATCTCGTCACAGTCTTCGGGTCTACCCGAAACAGCGCGGCGACCTCACCCGGTGTCAGCAGGCGATCTCCAGTGTCCACAGCCCCCTCCTCGCGTCGACGAAGCCCCTGGCTGAACACACTGCCCCCGGCTGGTGCGAGCCCAGAGCCGTCATGAGGGACGTATGGCAATTACAGCACCAGGGACCTGGCCTGTCCGCCAAACGCGAAAAATGCACTGACTGGGAAGTTAGTAAATGGTACTGGTGCAACCCCTACCTAGACCGTCAGTTTATGAACAGTTACTCACTGTTCTGACCAACGGATGCCGAAGGCCTCGCGTTACGCCCAACGCGTTAAGGTCACTCTCCGTGGACGCCATCGACCTGAGCCTCGTCGACCTGCTGCGCGGCAACGCCCGCCTGTCGTACGCCGAGCTGGCCCGACAGGTGGGCCTCTCCGCCCCGGCCGTGCACGAACGCGTCGGCAAGCTGGAGAGCAGCGGCGTGGTGCTGGGCTACCGGGCGGACGTGGCGCCCGAGGCGATCGGGCTGGGCGTCACCGCGCTGATCGGCATCGTCGAGGACTCCGGCGCGGACTCCGACGACATGCTGGAGTCGCTGCGGGTGCTGCCCGAGATCGAGTCCTGCTACTTCATGGCGGGCGTCGAGTCGTTCCTGCTGAAGGCCCGGGTCGGCACGATCGCCGAGCTGGAGCAACTCATCGTGCGGCTCAACCGGACCCCCGGGGTCGCCTCCACGCGCACCGCCATCGCCCTCTCCACCAAGTGGGAGAACCGCCCCCAGGCGGTCGGTCCGCAGCCCACCTGAGCTGGTTGCTAGGTTTCCGGGCGTGACTCATCTCGACCGGTGCGACGAGGCCAGCCGTAGCTGGGTGACCGAGGCGATTGCCGCCGTCGAGGCCGACGCCAACCGCTCGGCCGACACCCACCTGCTGCCCTTCCCGCTGCCCCGGGCGTGGGGGATCGACCTCTACCTCAAGGACGAGTCGTCCCACCCGACCGGCTCGCTGAAGCACCGGCTGGCCCGCTCACTGTTCCTCTACGGCCTGTGCAACGGCTGGATCGGGCCGCAGACCACGATCGTCGAGGCGTCCTCGGGCTCCACGGCGGTCTCCGAGGCGTACTTCGCCCGCATGCTCGGCCTGCCGTTCATCGCCGTGATGCCCGCCTCCACCTCGCCCGAGAAGATCGCGCAGATCGAGTTCCAGGGCGGCCGGTGCCACCTGGTGGACGACCCGGCGGGCGTGGTGGTCGAGGCCCGCTGGCTGGCCGAGGACTCCGGCGGCCACTTCATGGACCAGTTCACGTACGCCGAGCGGGCCACCGACTGGCGAGGTAACAACAACATCGCCGAGTCGATCTACGCGCAGTTGGAGCTGGAACGACACCCCATCCCGGCCTGGATCGTGGTCGGCGCCGGCACCGGTGGCACCAGCGCCACCATCGGCCGGTACGCCCGCTACCGCCGCCTGGCCACCAAGCTCTGCGTCGTGGACCCGGAGAACTCCGCCTTCTACCCCGCCTGGGTGGCCGCCGACTGGTCCGTACGCACCGGCAAGGGCTCCCGCATCGAGGGGATCGGCCGGCCCACGGTCGAGGCGTCCTTCCTGCCCTCGGTCGTGGACCGGATGGTCCAGGTGCCGGACGCGGCCTCGCTGGCCGCCATGCGCGCCGGCTCGACGGTGCTCGGTCGTCGGGTGGGCGGCTCCACCGGCACCAACCTGTGGGGCGCGTTCAGCCTCATCGCCGGCATGCTGGCCGAGGGGCGGACCGGCTCGGTGGTCAGCCTGATCTGCGACGCCGGTGACCGGTACGCCGACACGTACTACTCCGACGACTGGGTCGCCGCCCAGGGCCTCGACCTGACGCCGCACGCTGCGACCGTCGAGCGCTTCCTGAGCAGCGGCGACTGGCCCGCCTGAGCTGCCTGTCCGGTCCGACGGCGGGCCCGCGCAGCCGTCAGCGGGGGTCGATCCGTTCGGCAAGGCCGGGATAGCGCACCACGTACCCGTCGGCGTCCAGGTCGATGTCGGCCGTGAAGGTGCCGCTGGCGAACCGTACCCGGCCCGGACCGAGCCCGGTGTAGATCTGCTCGGCCGGCACCACCTCCAGGCCCGGCAGCAGCACCCACGCGACCGTGATCCGGCGCGGCATGTCGGCCGGTCCGCCGGTCAACCCGAGCCGGCGTACCGGAAGGGCGTTGAACAGCGGCGAGCCACTCAGGTCGACGTCGAGCGCGTCGGCGAGGCGATCCGGGTCGTCGGTGCCGGGCAAGCCGGCGCGCGGGTGTCCGGCCCCGACCAGTGCGGCATCCAGGTCGCCCTGCTCGGCGGTGGTGACCCGCCACCGGGACGTGGCCCGCTCGAGGGTCACGCGCCGAAGCCAACCCGACCCCTCGGCCTCGACCTCGACCCGGGCGGTGCTCCCGTCGGGCGCGGTCGTCAGCCGGTAGCGGGCGGTGAACGGAATCGGATCGACGGCAAGCACGGTGCCGCGCGCCGACAACGCGTCGCCGTCGTCGAGCAGGGCATGTTCGCTGCCGGCGGTGTCCGTCCGGGACCAGAAGATCGACTTGGTCATGGTCGCCATGAGCCGGACGTTACGCGACCCGGACGCGGTCGGCAGCGCATGCGGGAACGCCGCCGCGGAGCACAAGCTCCGCGACGGCGTTCGGCGTGGATCAGAAGATCAGTGGGTACGCGCCGGCGGCCGCCCGCCGAAACCCCGCCGATCATCACGCGGTCGGTCGTCCCGACCACGGCCCTCGGAGCGGTAGCCGCCCCGGCTGTCGCGGTCCGGGAAGCGCCGCTCACCCCGGTCGGCCTGCGGCCGGTCGCCGTAGCGGCGCTCGCCGGTCGGCCGGTCACCGTACTGCCGGTCACCCTGCGGGCGGTCGCCCTGCGGGCGGTCGCCGAAGCGGCGCTCGCCCGTCGGCCGGTCGGCGTAGCGGCGCTCGCCCTGCGGGCGGTCGCCGTACTGTCGGTCGCCCTGCGGGCGGTCGCCGTAGCGGCGCTCGCCCGTCGGCCGGTCGCCGTACTGCCGGTCGCCCTGCGGGCGGTCGCCGAAGCGGCGCTCACCGGCCGGTCGGTCACTCCGGTCGGTCTGCGGGCGGTCGCCGTAGCCGCGACTGTCGCGATCGGCGTACCGGCGCTCGCCGGTGGGCCGGTCGCCGTAGCGGCGCTCGCCCTGGGGACGGTCGCCGTACTGTCGGTCGCCCTGCGGCCGGTCGCCGAAGCGGCGCTCGCCGGTGGGCCGGTCGCCGTAGCGGCGCTCGCCCTGCGGGCGGTCGCCGTACTGCCGGTCGCCGGTGGGCCGGTCGCCGTAGCGGCGCTCGCCCTGGGGACGGTCGCCGTACCGGCGCTCGCCCTGCGGCCGGTCGCCGAACCGGCGCGGGCCGCCGGAGCGGTCGTCGAACCGTCGTCCACCGCCGGAGCGGTCACCGAAGCCGCGCGGCTCCGCCTCGACACGAACCGGAACGCCGCTGGGCTCGCGGGCGCCGATCAGCTCCGCCAACACCGGGTCGCCGACCCGGACGCGGGTCTCGGCCGGCGCGACGCCGGCCTTCTCCATCATCGCGAGGGTGGTACGGCGCTGCTTGGGCAGCACCAGCGTGGCGACCGCGCCGGACTCGCCCGCGCGGGCGGTACGACCGGCACGGTGCAGGTAGTCCTTCGGGTCCTTCGGCGGGTCGACGTGCAGCACCAGCGTGACCCCGTCGACGTGGATACCACGGGCCGCCACGTCGGTGGCGACCAGGACGTTCATCCGACCCTCACGGAACTCGGCGAGGGTCTTGGTCCGCATCCGCTGGGTCTTGCCGCCGTGCAGCCCACCGGCCCGCACGCCGACCGCGGCCAACTGGTCGACCAGCCGGTCGACGCCCATCTGCGTACGCGCGAACACCATGGTCCGTCCGTCCCGCGCCGCGATCGAGGCGGTCACCGGAAACTTGTCGTGCGGCGGGATCAGCAGCACGTGGTGGTCCATGGTGGACACCGAGGCGGTGGACGGCGCGGTGGAGTGCGTCACCGGGTCGTTCATGAATCGCTTGACCAGCGCGTCGACGTCGCCGTCCAGAGTGGCGGAGAAGAGCAGGCGCTGACCGCCGGCCGGCGTCTTCGCCAGCAGTTCGGTCACCTCGGGGAGGAAGCCCATGTCGGCCATCTGGTCGGCCTCGTCGAGCACCGTCACCTCGACGTCGTCGAGCTGGCAGATGCCCCGTTCGATCAGGTCGCCGAGCCGGCCCGGGGTCGCCACGATGATCTCCACGCCCCGCCGGAGCGCGTCGATCTGGCGGTCGTATGGAACACCGCCGACGGCGGTCTTCAGGAACACGTTGAGCGCCTTGCCCAACGGCAGGAGCGCGTCGTTGACCTGCATGGCCAGCTCGCGGGTCGGTACCAGGACCAGGGCGCGTGGCCGCATCGGACGCGCCGGACGCCCGGCGGCGACGCGGGCCAGCAGCGGGAGGCCGAAGGCGAGGGTCTTGCCCGACCCGGTCTGCCCACGACCGAGCACGTCCCGCCCGGCGAGGGCGTCGGGGACGGTGGCCTGCTGGATCGGGAAGGGTGCGGTGATGCCCTGTCGGGCCAGAGCGCGAACCAGCGGCTCGGGCAGGCCCAGACCGGCGAAGTCGATCGACTCGGCGGTCTCGGCCGAAACGGCGTCAGACGTCTCGGGGGCGTCGATCGTCACGGGGGCGTCGGACGTCACGGGGGCGTCGACCGCCGTCGTGGCGGAATCGAAAACGGACGGAACGGTGCTGGGGTCAGCAGAGGTGGTCAACAAATGCCTTTCAAGCGGGGCGCATCTTCGCGATGGCCTGCCGCGGCTGTGCCGCCGGATCGCCCGCAAGATCGCCCATGGGCGCACATCGGGCGCGCCAGGTCAGTGATCCCGACCAGTGTACGGCGATTCGGCGGAGTCGCCAGCCGGTTGACCGACCGTAGTGGGCGGACTCACCCTCGCAGCCGTGGTGTCGATCAGCCGTCGAGCATGCCGCCCATCAGGCCGTCCAGGGCGTTGTTGGCGAGCAGGACGACCAGCACGCTGATCCCGATCAGGAGCCCCAACGCGGCGATCAGGACGATCACCACGCGGGTGTTCCGGGAGCGCTCCGCCGGGGTGTCCGACCAGCCCTGGGCGAGGATGTGCCCGGTCAGCGAGCCGGAATTCTCCACCGCCGCGTTCGCCGGTAGGGCGATCGTGGTGAAACCCGGCCCGTCGCCGCTGGCGTAGACGGTGCCCGCCTGGTCAGCGCCGCCGGCACGGGCTCCGGTACGACCATCGGCCGTCGTGCTTCGCCGCTCGGGCCCGCCGTGCGGGGTGGTCGTCCGGTGGTCCGTACCGCCGGGCAGGGGGGTGGTGGACGGCGGCCACGTCGGCAGCGCGGGCGCGGGAACCACCGGCGGGGCGGACCCGGGTGTCCCGGCCCAGGCGCTGCCCGGGGCGGGCGGCGCGGCGGTCCATCCGGAGAAGGTGGCCGGCGGCGCGGAGACCGAACCCGTGGCGGGTGCGCCCGGCGTGCCGGTCGTCGCCGGAGGCGGCGGGAACGGTGGCGCCGGCATCGGGCCGGGCTGCGGCGGTGGCGCGGGCACCGGCGGGCCAGGCGGCGGCATCGGCGGCCCGGGGACGGGTGGCGTCGGCGGCCCCGGGACAGGCGGCATCGGCGAGGGTGGTGGCACGGGCGGTCCCGGAACCGGCGGCACCGGGTCCGGTCGGGGCGTGGGGAAGGGGCCCGGCGTCGGCGTCGGACCGGGCGGGTACGGCCCTGGGCTCGGTGCGGGCTCCGGCTCGCCCGGCCCCGGCGGTGTCGGTTCCGGGGCCGGACGCGCGGGCGGCTGCGCCGGCTCCGGGGGTTGCGCCGGCTCGGGCGGTTCGGGATTCACCGGTCCCGACCGGTAGACGGCGGACGTGCTCGCCCGGGGCTCCGGCGCGGCCCCGCCGCCGGCCGCGACCCGGCTGCTGCCGGGGACCGTGGCGCTGGCCCGCGCCGACGTCGGGCCGGTGGCGGTGCCCGTGGCGGTGGCCTGCGTCGGCGTCGAGCCGGTGGCGGGCGCTGGCGTTGGGCCCGTGGCCTGCGTCGGCGTCGGGCCGGTGGCGGTGGCGCTGGTCGGCGCGGTGGCGCTGGCGGTCACCGACGCCGTCGCGCTGGCGCGCGCCGGGGCGGTCGAGGTGTCGGCCGATGCCGGTGCGGGCGAGATGTCCCGCTGCGCGGGCAGTGTGCTGGCCGAGCCGGCCGCCCGGTAGGTGGTCGCGGTGGCTGGAGCGCTCACCGGCAGATCACCGGGGCGTGGGTGGGCTGTCGCGACGCTGGCCCGCGCCCGCACCGGGGCGGCGGTCGGATCAGCGGCGGCGTCCTCCGACGGCTCGACGTCCGCCCCGTGGCCGTGCGCGTCGTCGACGGGGTCGCCCGCGGCGTCGTCTCCGGCTGTCGCGTCGTACGTGCCGGCGGCCTTTCCATCGGACTCCGCGACCCCGTCGCCGGTGTCGCCGTCGAGCGCGGCGTTCCCGTCCCGCACCGCGGCGTCGGTGAGCGCGGTGTCCCGGTCGGCGCTGGTCAGCGTGGCGCTGGGAGCACCGGCCGGCGAGCCGGCGTCGGTCGTCGGATCAGCGGTCGTCGGATCCGCGGTCGTCAGCCCCGCGGCCCGGCCGACGTCGACACTCTCCGCCGGATCTCTCTGCTCGGCCATCTCCGCCCTCCGCGCCACGCTCGCACCCGGCCCGTGACGTCGGACCGGGTGTGCCTGGTTGTCACCGTGCCACAGATCGTCCCAGGCGGACAGCCGGAGCCCCGGTGGCGGATCAGCGTCCCGCGCTCGGGCTGTCGCTGGTCGTCCCGCTCCGGCTGGTGGACGGCGTGCTGGCGGCGGAGGCCGATGAGCTGGCCGGTGCCGTGGTGGGGGGCGGCGGCAGCGTCGTCGGCGTGTTGGTCGGGCTGTCCGTCGGGGTCGGCGAGGTGCCGCCGGTCGGCTCCGGCGTACCGGTCGGCGTACCGGTGGGCTTCGGCGTACCCGTGCCGGTCGGCGGGGTCGGCGGCTTCGTGGTCGGCTTGCCGGTGGGGGTCGGCTTGGGGGTGGGCGTCGGCTTCGCGGGCGGCGTCGGCTTGCTGGTGGCCGGCGGCGGCACCGGCGGAAGGGGCACGTTCGGGGTCGGCACCGCCCCGATCACCCGGGTAACGGCGTAGAGCCGGGACCAGTTGACCACCGAGACCTTGACCACGTCGCCGGTCGTGGGCGCCTGCACCATCTTGCCGTTACCGATGTACATGGTGACGTGGTGGATCGTGGTGTAGCTGCTGCCGGAGGCGAAGAACATCAGGTCGCCGGGGAGCGCCTCGCTGGGTCGTACGGTGCGGGACCGGGTGGCGGCGTACTGGTCGCGGGAGACCCGGGGCAGATCGAAGTAGTCGGCGCCCGGGGAGCGGTACGCGGCCCACATCAGACCCGAACAGTCGAACTGGTCCGGCCCCTCCTCGGACCACTTGTACGGGTCACCGAGCTGGGCGAGCGCGTACCGGACGGCGGCCAGCGCCCGCGGGTGCGCGGACATGCCGCTGGTGCTCTGGCCGGCGACGTAGCCCGATCCGAACTGCTGCTCGGCGGCCTCCTGCTGCCGTTCGAGCAGGATCAGCTGGGCGGCGTTGTCCTTGCGGAGCTTGAGCAGGCTGGCCTCGGCGGTGCGCAGGGCATTCTCGCCGGTGGCGAACTCCGCCTCGACGGCGTCGACGGCCGCCTTGGCCGCGGTGTGTGCCTGGTAGGCGGTCTGTTCGCTGGCCCGGGCCCGCGCCAACTCGCCGGTCACGGCGGTGGTGGCACCCTCGACCTTCTCGCCACGGTTGATGCGCTGGAGCCGGCTCAGGCCCTGGATGTCGTCGACGAAGTCACCCGGCGGCAGGGCGGCGGCCGCCTTGACCGCGTCCGAGGCTGCGGAGTCGGCTGCCTGCTGGGCGCGGAGGAGAGCGTCCTGCGTGGTCGCCAGCACCTTGCCGGCCGCGACGAGCTGCGCCTGCGCGTCGGTACGTTTCTGTCGGGTCAGCAGTAGTTGGTCGCCGAGCAGGCCGACCTGACTCTCGGCGGCGGCGATCTGGGCGGCCAGCGGGCCGTTGCCGAGGTTGACCGGGGGGGCCGGGACGCCGGCGAGGGGCGGGCTGCCGGGCACCTGCGGGGCACCGATGGCCGGTGGACGCGCGCCGGTGTCCGGCACGGTCGAGGGCACGGTTGGCTCGGCGTACGCGGGGGTGGCCAGCACGGCGGCGGCGATCGCGCCGAGCAGGGCGGCCCAGAGCTTCGGCCGCAGCACCGGCGAGATCACCGGGCTCCGTCGTCGCTGCCGTCGCCCGCGCCCGCTGTCGACCATTCCGCTCCCCGTCCGGTGCTCGTCGTCGCGCTCGGTGGGCGCGACCGTCGGGACGGTACCAGTGTGTGAGTTCCGCCCCACCTTGTCTTACCGCACGGCGGCAGTGATGTCGATGCATCGGCGGGTTACGGGAGGCTGAGAGTCCGGTGAAGTGGGTCGCTGTCGCGGACCGTGCCGCCCGGCCCACCGGGGGGTCGACGTACCCTCGGGAAAGACCGCAGGTGGAAGGGACGTGCCATGGACGCCGGACTCAAGCGTGAGCTCGAAGCGAAGGTGTACGCCGGTGAGCGGCTGACCCGGGAGGACGGCGTCGCCCTCTACGACAGCGACGACCTGACCTGGTTGGGGCGGCTGGCGCACCACAAGCGCACCGAGCTGAACGGTGAGCGGGTGATGTTCAACGTCAACCGGCACCTCAACCTGACGAACGTCTGCTCGGCGTCCTGCGCGTACTGCTCGTTCCAGCGTAAGCCGGGCGAGAAGGACGCGTACACGATGCGCATCGACGAGGCGGTCCGCAAGGCCAAGGAGATGGAGGATGAGCAGCTCACCGAGCTGCACATCGTCAACGGCCTGCACCCGACGCTGCCGTGGCGCTACTACCCGAAGGTGCTGCGCGAGCTGAAGGCGGCGCTGCCGAACGTCAAGCTCAAGTGCTTCACCGCGACCGAGGTGCAGTGGTTTGAGAAGATCAGCGGCCTGAGCGCCGACGAGATTCTCGACGAGCTGATGGACGCCGGCCTGGAGTCGCTGACCGGTGGCGGCGCGGAGATCTTCGACTGGGAGGTCCGCCAGCACATCGTCGACCACGAGTGCCACTGGGAGGACTGGTCGCGCATTCACGCCCTGGCCCACAGCAAGGGCATGAAGACCCCGGCGACCATGCTGTACGGCCACATCGAGGAGCCCCGGCACCGCGTCGACCACGTGCTGCGCCTGCGGGAGTTGCAGGACGAGACCGGCGGTTTCGCGGTCTTCATCCCGCTGCGCTACCAGCACGACTTCGTCGACTCGGCGGACGGCAAGATCCGTAACCGGATCCAGGCGCGCACGACGATGGCCTCGCCGGCCGAGTCGCTGAAGACGTTCGCCGTGTCTCGGCTGCTGTTCGACAACGTGCCGCACGTGAAGAACTTCTGGGTGATGCACGGCCTGTCGGTGGCCCAGCTCTCGTTGAACTTCGGCGTGGACGACCTGGATGGCTCAGTGGTCGAATACAAGATCACCCACGACGCCGACTCGTACGGCACCCCGAACACCATGCACCGCGACGACCTGCTGAACCTGATCTGGGACGCCGGCTTCCAGCCGGTCGAGCGGGACACCCGCTACAACGTCGTCCGGGAGTACGACCGGGCGCCGTCGCTGGCCGAGCGCCGCGCCGAGCCGCAGCAGGTCTGGGCCTGAGACACCACGTACCCTCGCAGTCGATGACCGAGCAGCGCAGCGCCGAGCAGCAGGGCGGCTTCCCCCGACGAGACGCCGAGGGGCGCGTCCGTACGCTTGGTGACCTGCTCGGGGTGTGCCTGGCCGGCCTGGTCATCGGTGTGCTGGCGCTCGTGCTGTTCGAGTGGGCGTTCGCCTCGTTCGGCGCCGCCGACTTCGGGCACACCAACGGTTGGCTCGCGGTGATCCTGCCGGCCTGGCTGTTCTGGGACGACTTCCGCGCCTGGGGGTTCGGGGCTGCCCGGGTGGTGGCGGCGCTCGTCGCGGCGGCGGTCGCGGTGTTCGTGGGGCTGCTGGTCGCCGGGCTGGGCGCGGGGTTGCCGCCGCTGCTGTCCGGCGCGTTGGCGGCGGCGGCGTTCACAGTGGCGTACGCGACGATCTGGTTCCCCGGCGTCCGTTGGCTGGCCCGCCGGACGGGCTGAGTGACCCGCCCATCGGGCGCGGAGAAGGAGTACATGAGGTGAGCGCGGCGCTCAAGTACACGCTGGGCCGGATCGGGCTGTTCGTCGCCGTACTGGCGGCCCTCTGGCTGGTCGACGTGGACATCTTCCTGAAGCTGATCCTGGCGCTGGCGTTCTCCGCCGCGCTCTCCTTCTTCCTGCTGCGCGGCTGGCGCGACGAGATGGCCCACGAGATGGCCGAGGCCACGGCTCGTCGCAAGGCAGAGAAGGAGCGCCTCCGCTCCGCCCTGGCCGGCGAGGACGAGCAGTCCGACGAGGGTGAGCGGCGGCAGCCGTAGGGCCTGCGGACGCGTGCCGCGCGGGGACCGTCGAAACGGGGCGGCGGGAGCGGCTGCCTGCCGTTAGTGTCTCCCGCCGTGGAAATCTTCAACAAGATCAGCGACTGGCGGGCCAAGGTTTTCGTCTGGGTCGGCCTGCCTGTCATCGCCGGCATCGGTCTGCTGCTGGGCGTTGGTGACCTCGGACCGGCCTGGCAGGCGAAGGGCGGTGGTGGCACCGCGGGCACCTTCACGGCCGTCTCGGAGGAGTGTTCCCGTCGAAGCTGCACCTGGCACGGCGACTTCGTGGCCGACGACGGTGCCAAGCGGGCGGACGTGATCCTCTACGACGCCCCGGACACCCTGTCGACGGGCGAGACGGCCCCCGCACTGGACACGGGCGCGCGCAAGGGCGTCTTCGCCGCCGCCGGGGGTTCCACCTGGCTGCTGGTCACCGCGCTAACCCTCGCCGGAGTGGTGGCCGCCGTCGCCTGGGTGCTCTTCCTCACCCACACCGTCCGCCGCCACCGCGCCCCAAACGAACCCCTCCCCGAGCCAACCAACCGCGCCTGAGAAGCGTGATCAAGAGGTTTGCGTCAGCAGAGTGGCATTCGGTGACGCAAACCTCTTGATCAACCGCGTTCCGTCCGGACGGGGGGCGGGTGGGGGGTGGGGTGGGG